>CANMJA010000009.1 GCA_947498055.1 uncultured Tenacibaculum sp. | reverse complement strand
CCATCTTCATCGGTATAATCGATATTGGTATTATCAGGATTTAAAGCAATAGAAGTTAATGTTTCTAAGTTCTTAATGTCAACTATTGTAGGATTTCCATTTTCATCATTATAAGTGAAAGTACCATTAGTGTTTTCAACTACGGAAGTAAGTGTTTGTAAGTTTTGAACAATATTGGTAAGGTTTAACTGAGTTGTATTTCCATCTTCATCGGTATAATCGATATTGGTATTATCAGGATTTAAAGCAATAGAAGTTAATGTTTCTAAGTTCTTAATATCAACTATTGTAGGATTTCCATTTTCATCATTATAAGTGAAAGTACCATTAGTGTTTTCAACTACAGAAGTAAGTGTTTCTAGAGTTGTAATTATGTCATTTAGGTTTATAGAACCTCCATTAGAAAGATTTAAAACATTATTGATGTTATCAAAAGTTAATATTTGAATTTCATTGGTAGGGTCACTATCATTATCAACAATTAAAGAACTTAAATTAACAGTGCCTCCATTTTGTAATGTCAATTCATTGGTGGTATTGTTAAAACTTAATTGTTGATTACCAGATCCAGAAGGAGTAGGAGAGCATAAACTTTCCCATAAATTACCATTGTATTGAAAAATACATTTTAAATCTGTATTGTAGACTAATGCTCCTTCAAGAGGGACAATAGCATTCATTTGAGTTGAAGTAACTCTTGTAATCACAAAAACTTTATTAGAACTTTCAAGTTCAAGTATAGAGTTGATGTCAATTGTATTTGGATTATTACCTACTTTTACTTGTGAAAAGGCAAAAAAACCAGTTAAAAAAATTAATAGAGTAATTATTTTCCTCATAACTAGTTGTTTATGTTGATTTTAATAGAGTTAATTAATTTAGAAAAACTCTTTAATATTGAGACACATAAAATGTAATATAGTCACAATGAGTTTTTTACGTTTATTTTGTATCGACGAAGAGTCAATTTGTAACTTCTAATGAAGCTTTTTTATCGATGTAATGTATTTTTTTAATTGAAACATTTCATTAATAAATTGAAATGAACTTTTGTATGGGATGTTTTTGGTTTCATGGTTAGTAATTGATATGTTAAATAAATATTTCCAATGTTTTCTTATTGCTTTTAAAGCATTAAAATAAGTAAAATTTTCTGAATCATAAATATGTGTAGGTTCTGCTATGATTCCATTTATTTCTAATATTTTAAAATCACTACCATTTTCAAGTTGTTCAAAAGAATTATATTTTAAATCTACACGACCATAATACCAACCATCTATTTCTTTACTTAAACGATCAAAAGTAATTTCTAATTTTTTACTGATTAAATGATTGCCATTAATAAATTGAGTTCCCTTAGAATGATTGCCTATTACAGTTAGTTTTATTTTTTTGTTTTTAGGTGGAATATTATTTATTTCGTTTTGATGCATTTGATTAAATACATCGAAATAAATTTTAGCTCTATCATCATTTAAAATTAAATTTTTTAAAGAAGATTTACCATCTCCAATAACAGATATAAACTTTTTTAATGTTATAGAAGTGATTAATCCTTTATTATTATTTGGATTTCTATGATAAAAAATGCCACATTCATTTTCATATTCTAAAAACTCTTGAACAATTATATCGATTGGATAGTTCTTTAAATATTCTTTTAATTCAGTAGAAGAATTTATTTTTTTAACTAAAAGCCCCCTAAAACCTATGTCAGGTTTAGCTATTAATGGATAATTGATTTCAACTTCTTCAATTTTTTTGACAACCGTAGAAAAATTAGTTTTTGGAGTTACTAATATAGATTTTGGGCGATATTTTTTGGGAACTAACTCAATGGTTTTAAACTTACTTTCAGTTCCATTTCCAGAACTTTTTAATGCAGGATTTGCAGCACTAAAGAAAGCTGCATGTTTAGCTCTAATTGCTAAATAAACAGCATAAGGAATATTTGGTAAATAAAACATAGATGAAGGCCAATATTCCCAGTTTGTTATTTTATTAAAGTTAATTTTTTTTATCAAAATTATTCATTAAAGAGTATGTTTAAAAAAGATTGAAATGTTTTAAAACCCCAAAAAAGAGTAAACAAAATTAAACAAATTCCTATTGTTATGAGTACATAAAAGACAGTTACTTCAGGAAAATTTACGTAAATTTTCTGTGCTTTGAAAGCTAAAGTTAAAATAATTGGAGATATAATTAATAAACTAATTAGAAAAAGTAACTTTCTAATCGGTTTTTCATAAGATTTATTACTCATTAGTATAGTTTTTTAAAGCATTTCTAACATTACCATATTTTTTAATTAATAGCTTAGCAATACCTTTGTCTATATTTAATTCAGAAACTAACATTTTTTCAGCTCTATCTACTAATTTATTATTTGATAATTGCATATCTACCATTTTATTTCCTTTTACTTTACCTAAGAGTATCATGGTTGTTGTAGAAATCATATTTAAAACTAGTTTTTGAGCTGTACCAGCTTTCATTCTAGAACTTCCAGTAACAAATTCTGGACCTACAATTACAGTTACAGGGTATTTGGCTGTTAATGCTAAAGGGCTTTTTTCATTACAAGTTATGCACCCAGTAATAATATTGTTATGATTACATTTTTCTAGAGCATGAATTACATATGGAGTTGTTCCAGAAGCGGCAATTCCTATGACAATATCTTTTTCTGAAATCTTAAATTTTTTCAAGTCTCTCCAGCCTTCTTCTTTAGAATCTTCAGCAAACTCTACAGCATTTCTTATCGCAGTATCTCCACCAGCAATTAACCCAATAACTAAATCATGCGAAACACCAAATGTAGGAGGACATTCAGAAGCATCTACAATTCCCAATCGACCACTAGTCCCAGCTCCAATATAAAATAATCGACCACCATCTTTAAGTTTTAGTACGATTTGTTCTGTTAATTTTTCAATTTCTGGAATTGATTTTTCAACAGCAAAAGCTACTTTTTTATCTTCCTTATTAATATTGGTTAGTAATTCTGAGGTACTCATTTTTTCTAAACCGTTATAAAGAGAGTCTTGTTCTGTTGTTTTTATAAAATTCATAAATCAAATTTACAATTTATAAAAAACATAGTGACATTATTATTAATTATAGTGTCTTAAAAACAAATTAAAAAATAAACTAAAATGGATACAATATCACAATCACTATCAAATTTTTATAATACAATAGCTGCTGGTTTTGGAGACTGGGGATTAAAATTATTAGGAGCTTTTGCTGCTTTAATTATAGGTTTATGGATTGTAAGGATCATAATGAAAGCTGTTTCAAGACTTTTTGAAACAAAACATGTAGATGAAACGTTAAGACCATTTTTAATTACTTTAATTGGATTTGGATTAAAAACATTGGTGCTAATTTCTATAGCGGGTATTGTAGGAATTCCTACGGCTTCTTTTGCAGCACTAATTGCTGCTGCTGCTTTTGCTATAGGTAGTGCTTTTAATGGTTCTTTAGGTCATTTAGCTTCTGGGGTAATGTTATTAATTTTTAGACCTTTTAAGGTTGGAGATTTAATAAAAACAAATGGTGCATTTGGATTTGTAAAAGAGATATCTGTTTTTGTAACAGTTATAGAAACTTTTCAAAATGAAACAGAAATTATTCCAAATTCAGCAATTACTTCTAACAAGATTACTAATTTAACAGCAATAGGAAATTTAAGAGTAGATATGCCATTTGCTATTCGTTATGGAGCTGATATTGAGAAAGCGAAACAGATAGTGCTAGATGTTTTAAAGAATGATAATAATGTATTAAAAGAAGAAGGGAAGCAACCAAGAGTAGCAGTACATAATTTAGGAATAAATAGTGTTGAGTTATTAGCTTTGCCATATGTTAACTGTGAAAATTATTGGGATGTGTATTGGGATACTCGTCAAAAAATAGTGATAGCTTTAGGAAATGCTGGTTACGAAGCACCATTACCACAAAGAGTTGTAACGATGACTAAATAATAAAAAGACTATATAAAAAAAATCAGTTGAAGAAATAATTTCTTCAACTGATTTTTTTTATGTGATAGTTTATAATTGTACTATTTTTAATTATTCAAAAACAATAAGTTATTGTAATTGTTATTTTATTTTTCACGTTAAAATTTTGCTTTATTGTTAATTATTTGTATAATTAGTACCATATAAAAATAGTCAAAATGCAAAAAATACTTTATTTGATAATTATCTACAGTTTTTTATATGAATTGCAAGCACAAGATGCAGATTCTGTATTGGGAATACCTAATGCAACAACAGCAGAAATATTAGCTATTACTGGAGCAAACCAAGGATCGTTAATGTATAGTTCTAATGATAACGTGTTATATGTTTACAATGGTATTGCGTGGGTGGTGTTAAGTATGGATAATTTGGGAAATCATATCGCATCTCAAAATTTACAAACAAATGGAAACTGGATTAGTGGTGATGGTGATACAGAAGGTGTTTTTATAGATGATAATAGTGGTAATGTAGGGATTTCTAATGTAGCATTTACACCGGCTCGTCAGTTTCATGTTGCAGGATCCAATGGAGGAATACGATTAGATAGATTTGGAAATGATTCTTTTTTCTTTTTTGTGAATATGAATAACACAGGTACTACAGTGTTACAAAACTGGGCTTTTATTAATGATGATGGTGATAATAGTTTTCAAATTAGAAATTATGGTACTTTGGTTGGTGGACCAGGTCTTTTTACACCATTTAGAATAAAACAGAATAATCAATTACAATTAGGTGGTTATGGTACTTCAACAGCATTTAATAATAATTCGCCAACAAAATTATTGGGAGTAGAAGATGATGGTTCTGTAGTACAAGTAGATCCTGTAACTGCAGGAGTACCTGTAGCCTATGAGAAAATTGTGATTTGGGCAGAAGAAGCAGCTGCTTTATCTGATAATACTTTAGAGTGGTCTTTTGGTAACAACGCACAAGGAGCTATAGGTATTCCTTTACCTGAAGAATGGGAAGCATATGCAGTTAGTTTTGATTCTGATACTAATGGAGCTAATGATAGTGTAGAAATAGCAATTACAAATAGTGGAACCAATACAAATATATTTACATTTACGGCAACAGCAGGAGGGAATGTAGATAATATGATTTACACAGAAATATTAGCAACACCCGTAACTATTCCGGCAGGTACATCTATTGGTTTTAGAACAGTAAATGAGAATGGTGTTATAGGTGATGCACGTGTTGCTGTTTTTTTACGTAGAAGACCTTAATATAATAGTTTAAACGTAGTTTGTTGAACTGGCTCCATAAAAAACGATTAATATTGTTATATATCGAACTTTATTTTTCAGGATTGGTGTAAGTAACAATATCTATTCCAATTCCGTTAGGGTCAACGATGGCAAAATGTCTATCTCCCCAAGGTTCGTCTCTAATTTCAATTTTAATAGCTATTCCTTTATTTTTAATTTGTTGATAAAATGTATCTACTTCTTTTACTTCAATAGTTAAATAAATACCTTTTCCATTAAAAGATGATTGAAAAATTGGTTTTTGACTTGGGTGATTTGGCTTTAAGAAGCTTATTTCAGCAGATTTATCAGGTGTGTGCATCAAAAGGTAAAAGTCGTTTTCGAAGCTTACGCCAAAGTTTAATACATTTGTATAAAAATCTTTCGTTTCAGTTAGTTTTTCGGTAATTATTCCTGCATTTAGTTTCATTTTATTTTGTGTTTGTGCATTTGTCCAATTTCCAATAAGAACAAATATGATTAATAATAATACTCTCATATTTTATGTTTTATTAAAGCAAATTTAGAATGAGATTTTTGGTGGAAATTGTAAAAATCGGACAAAATTTAATAAAAGGCTTTAGAAGGTGTTACACCGTAAAATGTTTTGAAACTTTTGATAAAATGAGCTTGATCAAAAAATCCAGCATCAAAATATAGTTTGTTTTCTTTAAGACTTTGTTTTGAAGGTTTCATATTTAAAATATACTGAAATCGTACAACATTACTAAAACTTTTTGCAGTTGTGCCAATATGGAAATTAAAAATTCTACGAAGTTGTCGAGAACTCAAACCTGTATCAAGTTCTTTTTCAGTATCTAAAAATCCATTTTTTTGGAAAATTAAATGTAGAGAATTAAAAAAACGTTGGTCTAAATAAAAGGTTTGTTTTTCAGTTATGTTAATTAATAGTTGATTCAAATATTTGATAATATTTTTAAATGACAGAGATGACTTGATTTCAGATGAAATTAAATTTGAAATGTCAGGTAAAATATATTTTAATTCTTGTGATTGATTACTCAAGATTTTTGCATCTATACCAAATAAGATTGGAAAGGCACAAGGTAAAAATCGAATTCCGATATAGTCAAATGTTTTACCGATAGAAAACTCGGTATATTTATTACAGAACCCCATTATAAAGTTTTGACTCGGTTGATTATGGTCGAAAAAAATATCAATACATCCATCAGAAACAACTTTATAGATGAATTTTTTATTTAGAGTTTTTTTTGTTTTTAGTTGCCAAAAACAATGTACGAAATTTTCTATTTCTTTAGCAGGTTTGAATTCTTGGTAAATTATTTTTCCATTTTCAGATTTTACAGTTGGCTGAATTGGTTTATAATAGTTCTTTATAGTTTGAAATTCTTTCACTTCATTTTTTACTTTATGCACAAAGGCTTTGTTTTTTGTATGAAATATAATATGTGAAAAACGCTAATTTTCTGGATTAATATAGAAGAATATTCTATTGTTAAATTGAAAAATAAGTTTAATAAGAATCCATTTTTTACAAATTACTATTTACGTTATGTGTTAAGAGTTATCAAGAAAAATGATAGTATTGCATAATCGTTGTTCTTGCTAGTGTTATTTTTTATTTTACTGCTTCGGTCTTATTTTTTCTATAATCTTTGTGCTTACCCAATATAAATTTGATAACTCGTCTTTGTCATCTGATCTGGTAAAGAACAAATATTTACCATCTGGAGTGATACTCGGACATCCTTCGTTAAGTTTAGAGTTTACTTCATTTCCAAGATTAACTGGTTTTTTCCATGTTCCATCTTTTTCTTTAAAACATACATAAAGATCAAAATCTTTTCTTTTTTCAATTTCTTTATTTTGAGTATATACCAACAAATAGTCTTGAGATGGAGAAATAAATCCGTGATGCCCAAAATCAATTTCAACCTCTTTTGCTTTTGGAAATTTACCATTTTTATTTTGAGCAAAATACATTTTCCTTTTTGAGATATTTGTATAGAAAAGATCTCCGTTTTTTGCTTGATTAATATAAAAAACTAGATCATCATTTAAAGGTGAGTCTAATTGTACTGCATTACTCCAAGAATCTTCTAAGCGGTCTACGTACCAAATTTTCTCATCTGAAAAAATAGAATCTAAAGCAGTAAAATAAATCCTTTTATTATTTAAACTAACAAATGGATATAATTCTTCTTTTTTTCTACCATTGGTAAAATTAGCTCTTTTGGGAGGAGTCCATTTATTATCTTTAAGTTTTGAGAAATAAATAGATATTTCTTCCTCTTTTTTATTAACTGTAAAATATACTTCGTCTAAATTAGGAGAAAATGAAATGTTCGATTCATTCCTTCCTTTGATTGAAATAATTCCAGGAGCAAAAATTTCAGGTGTTAGACTGGGGGGCTTTTGACCAAAATAAAAATTTTCTTTAGTTGAAGAATTATTGCCTTTTGTGTTAGGTTTCTCAGTTTTGCATGCGCTTAGAAATATTATAAATGCAACTACTAAGAAGAAATCAATTATGTTAATTTTCATTGCTTAATTTGTTTTAATTTCGATCATTTTAAAAATATAGTATTGAAAATCAATAATTTACATTTTGTGTTTTTCTTTTATAAATGTTCTTAATAGTATTAAAAGGTTGTTGAAAACTGTAAGAAATTACCATCAATGTTTTGTTTATGTTAATAAGCAAACTGAAATTGTCAAAACTCATATTTAAGTAAAACTTTCAATTCTGTTTTATCTTTTCTTTGATAAAGCAAAATCAAAAGATTTGGTGATCAATATAAAAATACACTAAACTTTTGATTTAAAACCAAAATCTGTGTTAATTATAGCTATTGTGTGGATTGCTCAATTTCACAAAAAATAAGTCTTTTTTTGTGAAATTATAGAGGACATTGGTTACTTTGATTAGCCAATATTTATTATTTTACTTTTTATTTTTTTAGTCCAATTTTTGTCAGTTGGTTTAACAAGAATAGTCTTAAAACTAAATTTTTCACTTTCAATTCCAACACCTTTTGAATCGTCAATATGTAATTCGAAATCAAATGCTGGTGGAAACTTTGATGAGTTGATTTTTTTTAACTTTAAAACTTGTCTATTTTCTTTTTCGTTTACAATTCTATTTACTTTTATTCCATAATATCTTAAAGTCAATCTTATTTTTCTCTTAGTACGGAATGAGGTTGTGTAAATATGAATTTTATGTCCTTGATTTTGTAAATCAGAAATAAGTTCACGAGTTCCTTTCCGTATTTTTTCAATTCCAAATAATTTTGCTATTAAACTTCTATATTCAGTTTCAAATTCATTTTCGTTAGGAATTAAAGTACTATCCAGATCAAAACTTATATTCATTTAATGAGTTCTATTTATTACAACAAACAGTATCATTATTATGATATACAAGAAAGGTATTGCACTTATAAAAATCCAAACTAGGTTGCCTTTTAAGTCAGGTTTGTGTTTCGAAATTAAAAAAATAGTATTTAATAAAGACCAAAATATTCCTCCATAAAATACAAGTAATGAAATGATACTTCCGTATTGATATATCAAAGTTCCACGAAAAGGCTAAACTAAATAATTTAAAAATATTGCACTTAAACAAATGGCAATTATTATTATTCCACTTTTCTTAGACCAATTTTTATTTCGTGTTGTAATTCTCAATTTTTTTAATTTAGGGTAAAAAGGAATAAAAACAATTTTATTTGTTATTATGTAATAAGTATAAACATGTTCTTTTTAATAAAAAAAGCAACTAATGATTACAAACAAAAGTAAAAAATATTTAAGTTCTTTTTAATTCATTTTATATTAATCTGTCATCTTAGAAATTCCATTATAATAAGTGAAGTTTCTTTTTATTTTATAAAGGGTTCTTTGTAATCAATTTTGTGATTTTTACTATTGAAATTGAATACTTCAATAAGGGTAATATGCTATTATTTAGGGATTAAAAAGAAGGTGTTAAATTATAAAAACTTGTTAGTGTTTTTCATAAAAATCATTTTTGGCAGAAGTTTCTAATTTTATTTTGTGGGTTCTCTTTGAAGGTGTTTTAATTTTTTACCTGCCAATTTTTTTTGACCAATGGATTTAAAACCAAAATTTAAATATAATTTTTCTGCATTTGGATTCTCTTCATCTACTAATAGACCTAATGTTTGTTGATTAAAATCAGGATTGTTAATTATAAATTGTAATAATTTAGAACCGATTCCTTTTCCTTGACTTTTCGGATTAACGCCAAAAGAATCAATATAAAATTCTCCTTGCTGTGTTTCCTTTTCTGGACAAAAGTCTTTATTATAATGTTCTTTTATATGCTGAATTATTGGCATTCTTAATCTATTTAACTCAGCACCATTGTAAATGTTTATAGATCCTTCAATACCTTTTTCATTTTCGGCTACAAAACAATTTTCATAAGAATATTGATTGTTTTTGTTCTCAACAAAATAAAGTAGGAATTTTTTAGCTTCTTTAGTATCTTTTATTCCAATAAATTCATAGAGAATATCTTCCATTGCGAGAAATAAGTTTTCTGCAATTTCAACTGAATCTTCTATTTTAGCCTTTCTAATTATCATTTTCTAAAATTTCTGAGAATGTTATTGTTTTTCTTTGAAAATGTAAAAGGATGGTTTCCTTATTTTAATTTTCTAAATTAGCACCAACAGCAAAAGGGAATTCATCAAGTTCTCCATACCCATTTGTTTCCTTAAAAGCAATAATTGCTATTTGATTTTTAAATGGACTTTCAAAATAGCCTTTAACTATAAAACGCATATACATAAGGTTGCTATTTTTTGAGCACTTTTTCTCTTTACAGTACCAATGGTAAACTATTTTTTTTTCTTTACTTTTTGATTGAAGTGTTATTTTGTAATCAGTTGTAACAGTTCTATTATTAGAGTTGACAAGATTACTCTTTTCATCAACCGTAATTCCTTTTTCTTGAAGATTCAACATATTTTTAAAAACCTGATTGCTCAATTTAATTTTATACTTAGCAAGTATATCATATATTTGATTTCTATTTTTATTCCAAGCGATAGTTTTAAAGAAAGCATAATCAAAATAAGCCATTTTTTTATGGGCAAGTGAATCGATTTTTGTAGAAAATTGTTTCCAAAAGTATTTACTTTCAGAATTATAATAAAATTCTTTTTTGTGTAAAATTTTATTCGTTTTCATATTTTGAACGATGAAATTATATTGAAAATCACCAGCTCCTGCTAAAACATTTATATCTTGGTGTATGTATGAGAAATTGCCTTTTTCAGACCATCCTAAAGGAAAGATAACTTGGTAATTACTATCAGATGGATTACCAATAATAACGGGTTTTGGACAATCGAGAGTTTGTGCTTCTATTCCAAAAACATTGAAGTAAAAAATAATACTAATAAAAAAATATTTCATTTTATGTTTTAATATTCTAAATAATTTAATAAGGTCTTTAATGTCTGTAGGCATTAAATGTTAACACCTGTGTATAGAAATTCTTTGATTTTCGGAAGATAGAAGGTGTTATACTTTTTAATTTTTAAAATTTTGGTATTAAAATGATAAAACTTGTAACTTCATCCTTACAAAAGCAAAAATTTCCTTTGTTCAAATCACAAAAAGCACAGCGCTAAATTATTTTTACAATATTTCCCAACCACCTTGATATTCATCGCCTGTTATTTCTTTCAACTTTTCGCACATTAAATTCCATTTTTCAAATGTGGCTTCACCACCTTTAATACTAATAACATTTTTTCTGTCAATATACTCAAAGTCTTCATTTCCCTGAATTACTCCATAATCACTTTCAGAAATTATTATTGCAATAGTTGAAAAATAAATTTCTGCCCATTCATCATTAAGTTTTGGTTCGAAAAAAGAATTAATTTCTTTACCTGGTTTAAATGCAGGTTTTCCCCAAAATTCTGTTGTTTCACCTATTATGTTAGATTTGGTAAGTTGAGATATTATTTTATCAGTTTTTATTTCAGTTACATTTTCTTTAGGCCAAAACTTTAATACGTAGTCGGACATATAATCTTTTTTTAATGTTGAAATTGACTTGTTTTTATGTGTTAATGTGCTGTTAATATGTTCTTTATCTAGTGTATTTGTAATGAAATTATCAGCTTTTGAATTTATATTTTTAGAGTATAAGAAATTCAAGAAAAAAATCAATATTACATGTTTCATAGGATTGAATATTTACCAGCACTTTTTATATTATAAGTAAAAATATGTTTTTTAATAAAAAAAGAGAAACTAATTTTCTTAATTATTGCAAAAAATCTTTTAACTCTTTATAAGATGCAATTAAAATAGATTTTTTTTCCTTTTTAATTAATTCTTTAATATCTGCAGGAATTGCAATTTTTTTATCCAGTGTGCTTTCTACTACATCTAAAAACTTAACAGGATGTGCAGTTTCTAAAAATACACCATATTCATCTGCTTTTAATTGGTGTTTTTCAAGCCCTAAATATCCAACTGCTCCGTGCGGATCTGCAATGTAACTAGAATTTGTGTAAATTCTTTGCATAGCTTCTTTGGTTTCTGTGTCAGAAAAAGAAAAAGAAGAAAAACCTGTTTTTAAAGAAGAAAAATTATTGTCAAATAACTGCTGAATTCTAATAAAATTACTTGGGTTTCCAACATCCATAGCATTAGAAATGGTTGGTTGCGATGATTTTGGTTCGTATTTTCCGTCTTTCATAAATTGCGGAACCGTATCATTTACGTTGGTAGCAGCTATAAAATGTTTAATAGGTAATCCTAGTTTTTGTGCCATCATACCTGCACAAATATTTCCAAAATTACCACTTGGTACCGAAAAAACAATGTTTTTATGTTTTTTGTATAACTGTTTGTAAGCAAAAAAATAATAAAACATTTGTGGTAACCAACGAGCAACATTGATAGAGTTTGCAGAAGTTAGTTGGCGTTTAATTTCGGTATCTAAGAAAGCAGATTTTACCATATCTTGGCAATCATCAAAAACACCATTCACTTCTAAGGCTGTAATATTTTGTCCTAAAGTGGTTAATTGTTTTTCTTGAATATCACTTACTTTTCCACTAGGATACAAAATCACAACATCTACACCTTTTACACCTAAAAAACCGTTGGCAACAGCACCACCAGTATCACCAGAAGTAGCTACTAAAACAGTTACTTTATTAGTGTTTTTTTGATTAAAATACCCAAGACAACGAGCCATAAAACGAGCTCCAACATCTTTAAAGGCTAGGGTAGGACCATGAAACAATTCTAAAGTACCAATATTTTTATCGATAGGAACAACAGGAAAATCGAAGGAAATAGTTTCTGCGACAATTTTTTGTAAAATATCTTTCGGAATTTCATCTCCTATAAATTGTTCTATTGCTTTAAAAGCAATTTCTTCCTTGGTAAATTGATCTATATTTTGGATAAAATCTTCTGGTAAAGGAGTAATATTTTCAGGGAAATACAATCCTCTATCTGGAGCCAATCCGTTTACTACAGCATCTTTAAATGAAACGTTGGGTGCTTTATGGTTAAGACTATAATAATTCATGGTTACTTACTTTCTAAAATTTTTATTCCTTTTGTATTTATTTTTGAGATATGAATATCATATTCAATATCGGTATTTTTAAAACATTTTGCCATTATGTTTCCTACTTTTTGGGCAGTTTCTTTTCCTTTTGATAAAGCAAAAATAGAAGGACCAGAACCAGAAATTCCGCAGCCTAATGCACCAGCTTCCATACTAGCTTGTTTTGTTTGATTGAAATTAGGAATTAAAGAAGCTCTATATGGCTCGGCAAATTCATCTTGTAACGATCTGCCAATTAATTCATAATCAGAAGTAAATAAACCACTAATAAGTCCACCCATATTACCTGTTTGTTTTATCGCCTTTTTTAGCTCGATAGATGTAGGCATTACTTTTCGAGCTTCAGAGGTTTTTATCGCTACTTGTGGATGAATTATAGTTACAAATAAATTATTAGGAGCATTTATAGCAATAATATCTAAAGGTTCATAACTTCTAATTAAGGTGAAATTTCCAAGTAAAACAGGTGCAACATTATCGGCATGTAATGCTTTACTAGCTAATTCTTCTCCTTTCATAGCAAACGGAACCAGTTCTTTATTGGTTAATGGTTTGCCTAAAAGTTCGTTTATAGCAAAAACAGTTCCCGATGCACTTGCAGCGCTACTACCAATACCGCTTCCGGGTTTAATTTTTTTATGAATTTCTATGTCGAAACCACAATTAGGATTTAAATATTCCATCAAACTTAAAGCCGCAACACCGGCTACATTATTTTCAGCCTCATAAGGTAAATCATGTCCCGTAATTTTTGAAATAGTTACTTTTTTATTTTTTATTTTTTTAACGATCATTTCATCACCTACAGTATCTAAACACAAACCTAATACATCAAATCCGCAAGAAACATTCGCTACAGTTGCTGGTGAAAATATTTTTATTTCGTTCATTTTTTATCTTTTATATTTAAAGTCTAAAGTCTAAATTATCAAAGTCTTAGAGTTGAGAAATGTGTTTAATTTGTTTGTTTTTTAGGAAGTGAGGTTGTAAAACTACATTTTTCTAACTTCTAACTTCTAACTTCTAACTTCTAACTTCTAACTTCGACTCCGCTCGGTTACCAGTTCTTTTTTCAATTACCAAAGATCGATTATCTCTTTTTGGTGATTGAGCGAAGTCGAAATCCTAATCCTAGTTATTTCCGACTCTGATGACATCTGCAAAAATACCAGAAGCAGTAACATCTGCACCAGCACCAGCACCTTTAATTTGTAATGGTTGTATTGGATATCTATCGGTAAAAAACAACACAATATTGTCACTTCCTTCTAAATTATAGAAAGGATGATCTTTAGGAATGTGTTGTAAACCAACCTTTGCTTTACCGTCAGAAAATTCAGCAACATACTTTAATTTACAATCTTTATCATTAGCATTTGCATATATTTTTTGAAAATGGGACTCGAATTTTGTTAAACTGGCATAAAAGTCCTCGTTATTAGAAGTTTTTAAACTTTCTTCAGGAAGAAAAGAATCATTTTCAATATCACTTAAATCTAAATCGTAACCGCTTTCTCTGGCTAAAATTAAAATTTTTCGAGCTACATCCACACCACTTAAATCAATTTTAGGATCTGGTTCTGTGTATCCTTCTTTTTGCGCTTGTAAAACCACATCATGAAAAGAATTTTGTTCGTTAAAATTATTGAAAACAAAATTTAGACTCCCCGATAAAACGGCTTGTATTTTTTGAACACGATCTCCACAAGTAATTAAGTTTTTTAATGTATCAATAATAGGTAGTCCAGCGCCTACATTAGTTTCAAATAAGAAAGGAGCATTGTATTTTTTAGAAATACTTTTTAATTGTTTGTAATTTTGAAGCTTAGAAGCACAGGCAATTTTATTACAAGTAACCACAGCGATATTATTTTTTAAATAATGTGCATACATTTCTGAAACAGATTCATTTGCTGTGTTATCTACAAAAACACTATTTCGTAAATTAAGCTGCTTTGCTTTGTTTAAAAAGTTATGTAAAGTAGTTTCTTCTCCTTTATTTACTAATACATCTTTCCAATTATTTAAATCAATACCATTTTCATTGAAAACCATTTTGGTAGAGTTAGAAAGCCCAATAACTCTAATGTTTAGTTTTAAATGATTTTGTAAATATTCTTGTTGCTGTAATAATTGTGCTAAAAATCGATTGCCCACATTACCAACGCCTGTAACAAATAGGTTTAACTGTTTGTAATTATCACCAAAAAACTGTTCGTGTAAGGTATTTAAAGCCTTTTTTGCATCTGTATTTTTAATAACCGCAGAAATATTTTTTTCAGAAGCACCTTGTGCAATAGCTCTAATATTTACATTGTTTTTGCCTAGAGTACTAAACATTTTACCACTTAAACCTTGGTGGTTTTTCATATTGTCACCCACTAAAGCAATAATACTTAATTCTTTTTCAAGAGTAATAGGATCTATTTTCTTTTGCATAATTTCATCAGAGAATTTTTTTGAAATACATGCAACAGCTTTTTCTGCATCTTCTTCTAAAACACCTACACAAATAGTATGTTCAGAAGAAGCTTGCGTAATTAAAATAATGTTAATGTCATTATCTGCAAGTGTTTTAAATAAACGTTTAGAAACACCAGAGATTCCAACCATTCCGCTACCTTCTACAGTTAACAATGAAATATTTTCTACATAACTTATTCCTTTCACAGGAGTAGAAATATCGGTATGTAGTGTAATAAAAGTTCCTTTATCGTTTGGGGTAAATGTATTTTTAATAACGATAGGAATGTTTTTTTCTCTTACTGGTTGAATAGTTGGAGGGTAGATTACTTTAGCACCAAAATGAGACATTTCCATGGCCTCTTGATAAGAAATATTATAAATAGGTTTTGCTTGTTTTACTACAGAAGGATTGGCAGTGAACATTCCACTAACATCTGTCCAAATCTGTAACTCTTCAGCATTTACAGCAGCAGCATAAATAGCAGCGCTATAATCAGAGCCGCCTCTTCCTAAAGTTGTCGTTTGTCCGTCATAACATTTTGAAATAAAGCCAGGTAAAACAACGACTTGGTGTTTGTTTTCTTTAAAATAAGTGGCGCAATTAGTATTAGTTTGTGTAAAATCTACCTGCGCTTTTAAATAATTATTATCGGTAATAATAAGTTCTTGGCTATCTTTAAAAGTAGCATGTAAACTTTCTTTTGCTGCTTCAGAGATGATATAAGAAGATAAACGCTCTCCAAAACTACTAATAGTAGCTTTTGCTTTTGGAGTTAATTCTTCTAATAAATAACAACCTTTGTATAATGTTTTTAGTTGTGTAAATAACTCTGTGGTTTTTTGTGTTACAATTTCTACATTATCATTAATTAAATGTTTTATTGTATCAAAGTGATGTTGTTCAATTTCTTTTAATACTTGTAAATAACTAGCATCCTTTTGTTTTGCAAGGGTAGCACTTTTTAATAATTTATTGGTTGTTTTACCAAAGGCTGATACAACAACAGCTACTTTATGTTGTTTAGAATTTTCTTTAATTATTTGTAAAACTCTTTTTATGTTTTGATGATCTTGAACAGATGTGCCTCCGAATTTTAATACTTTCATTAGATAAATAATTGAAATGGAATACTTGATTTAATAACTCTTACTTTTCAAATTTTTGAAAATGGTAACCGAAATGATATGTATATAAATAACCCCTAAAGGGTAATAATAATTGTAGAAATAATAGTGCGTGGAAAAGCAAACGTATCAATTACGTTTTTAGAAGAAAAGATGTTTTTTTTGCTTAATTCCATCGGGATAAATGTACTATTAATTTTGAAACAAAAAAACGAATATTAGGTTTTATTCTTTATTTTTCTTAAAAAAATAAACTCAACTTACTACTATATCGTTTTCTTTATTAAAAATACATTTTTAAGGCTTTAAAATTATGTAATTGTTAATTTGCAAAGAAGTGGTTCTGCTAGTCAAGCTTATTTATACTGTTTAAAAGCAAATATATGTTGAAAGTTAACGATAGGATGTTTTTATAGCGCATTTATAGATTGTGTATAGCTAATATAACTTCTTCCCTCTAGGTTTGTACTCGATAATTTATAAGTAGATGAATAATTGCTAAAAGAAATAGTATCTCATTTATTTTAAACATCAAAAAAACATTTTAAACATTTTAAATTATTTAAAAAATGAAAAATTTTGGAAAATTAGTTGTAGGGGGACTAATGTTTGCTTCACTAGGGATAACAACATCATGTGTAGATGATGAAGTATCAGAAGAAGTAAAGGCAATTTATCAAAACCAAGCTGCTTTTTTAGCAGCACAAACGAGCTTAGTACAGGCAGAAGCTGATTTGGAGGCGGCAAAAGTTACATTTCAACAATTATTAAATCAAGCACAAGAAGCACAAAATGCAGCTGATGCAGCACAAAATGCATTAGCTGTTTTAAACGCAGAAAACGCTTTAGAACTAGCTAGAGAAGAGCATTTAAAGGCATTACTTCAACTAAAATTAGAAGTACAAGCAACAAAATCTGAAGAAGCAGAAAAGTATTTAGGAAAATACTTAGCAGAAACAGGAATTATTATTGGTTTAGAGTCTGATGTAGCAACTCAAAAGCGTGATTTAGCAAAATTAAATGCAGCAGTATTAGATGGTGTATTTGATAAAGATGAAGCTATTGCTTTAAAAAATATTGAAATTGCACAGTTAGAAAGTAAGTTAGCAGAAGATGAAAGTAAGTTAGCATTATTACAAGCAGTTTTATCAGAACCAGCTTCAGTAGGTGCACAAGTAATAGCAATTCAAAAAGAAATAGATGAATTAAAAGCAGCTAACAAAGAAAGAAATTCTAGAATAAACGAAATAACAAGTACAGAATTACCAGAGTTTGGAGATAATGTAACAGCTTATCAACAAGCTAAAACAGATGTAGAAGCAGAAAAAAGAGCTATTCAAGCTAGTGAAGTTGCATTAGCAGATGCTAATAAAGCACTTATGGAAGCTACTACAGAATTAAATGTCTTAACAGGTGGTGCTACTATTAGTTATGAGCAAGCTTTGTTAAATAAGACAAATGCAGAAACAACCAAAGAAGAAAAAGAAGAAGCTTTTAATGAAGTTTCGTCTTTAGCTGCTGATTATAGTGATCTTATTAATGAAATAGCAACAGTATCTGCCAGAATAACACAAAATAATGTTTTAATTACGGATATAGAAAGCAATTTATCTGTTTTAGAAGCGGATTATAATGTTAAAAAATCTTTATTTGATGCTAACCCTTCAGGAAAAACAGTTTCAGATATAGGAGCAGATGAAAAAGCGGGGAACCCAAATGATAATTCAACAGTTACTTATCGTTTAGTATTAAATGCAAATTCGAATCCAATATCTTATGGAAATCCAGCCTATTTTAGTGCAGCAGATCTTCCGCCAGCAGCAATAATAACAGCTACACCAACTAGTGGTAGATACTTTAATGTAGAAGCTGATGATGTTGTTGTAACTAATTCAGTAGCGTTTGATAATGCACAAGCAGCTCTTGTAAATGCACAAACTGATTTAAGTAATGCAAAGGCAAATTTAGCGAAAGACGAGACAGAGTTAACAGAATTAAGAGAGAAGGAAGCAGAATTTGATACAACATTAACAACACAAGTTGAAAATGCAAGGTCAGAGAGAGATGCTGCAGTTACTGCCTTTGAATTAGCAGGAAATATTGTTACACAATTAGAAGCAATAACTGCTTTAGAGAATACAATTATTACTTCTGAAAGAAATTTAGAAGAAGCGAAGCAGAAGTTACAAACAGCAGAAAGTGAGGTTACACGTTTATCTGCACTTGTAAACGATACTATGTTAGCAGAATATGTAGCTTTATTAGATAGAATAGATACATTGACTTTAGAGGTTGATTTAGATCAAAAAGTAATTTCAGACTTACAAGGAGATATCGCTTATTTTGAAGGATTACAATTAGAATTAGAGGCAAGTAACTATAGTGGTTCTGATTATGAGGAAAGAATGGAACAAATAGCAAATGAAATAAAAGATCAAGAAGTTACTATTGTAGCAACTACAAAAAATATAGCATCTGCTAAAAATGAATTACAAAACTTAGAGCAAGATAAAGTTAATTTAGAAGAAACAAGAGTAGCTGATATTGCAGATTTAGAAGCTTTAATTCAGAAAACAGAAGCAGAAATAACACAACGTAAAGTGTTAGCAGAACAGTTTAAAAGCTTAATGGAAGAAGCTTTAGCATCTTAAAACTCTCTTTAAGATTTAATAGAAAGTACCCAAGAAAAGTTCTTGGGTACTACTAAAAAACAAATAAGTTAATTTCTTAAAGATTTGTATTATGAAAAAAATAGTATTAATAATATTGATATCTCTTTTTAGTTCTGAGTTAGTGATTTCTCAAGATAAAAAAGTAGATACTAATTATAAGCCAAAAAAGAATAGTTTAACTGTATCCTTATTATTAGGTAGAGGAGCTTATTTAGATTCTGGTTCAGGAAGAAATATAGGAACAAATACCGTTAATGGAAATGCGCCTTTTTACCGTGCTTTAGATAATAATAACAATAGTTTAGCAAATATGGTAGGTTTAGAAGGAAAGTATTTTATTTCAAGTAAAATGGCAGTTTCCTTAACAGGAGGTGTTACTTACAGAAATACCCCAGAACAAATTAATATACCAGGAGTGGTAAGTACAGACGGAGATGTTTTAGTACCAGCCTACAGTGCTGTTATAGGAGAAGATGATATAGATGTGCATATTGCACCAGGTGTGCAGTGGTATTTTGAATTAAAGAGACCTAGGTTATTGCCTTATGTTGGAGTTTCTTTACCTCTTGATTATTCTAGAAGTTCTGTTTTTGATCCGACAATAGATCCAGATAGAGTTAATTATGGAATAAGACATGTAGAGTTGTTTGGAGTAGGGGTACAAGGTATCGCTGGTTTAGATTATTATTTAACAAATGATTTATTTATTGGTTTTGATGTGAAGCCTGTAACATTTAATTATTTAGTAAATAATAAAAAACCAAGACCAGGTGCTTTAGGTAGAAAAGCAGAGAATTATACTTTTTCTTTCTTTAGCCAATATGTTTTTAAAATAGGTTTTAGGTTAAACTAATAATTAAAAATTTCATTTTATAAATCGCCTAATTTTAGGCGATTTTTTTATGATTAATAAACTAGTAAACAACAATTCATACAAAATAGAGATAAATAAATAGGTGTTATTTATATACTAAAGACAATTTTTTTTGAATCAATTCGTTTGAGATGTGTTAATTATGAATATATTTACAATATAAATTCCCAAAAACAATTATTTATGAGAAAACTATTTTTAGGTTTGGTATTATTAGCGTCTGTATCTGCTTCTGCACAAATAGAATTAGTAGAAACAGAACAAAGTGAAGTAGTAGGAAAAATCAGTTATGTGTATTTAGAAAAAGTTGGTGAAAATGAATACAACTTTTTTTACAAAAACATTAATGCCATTGGACATGAGTATGTGAATTTTAGCTTTAAGAATATAAATAATGATATAGATAAACTGTATCAAATTCTTATGAAAGGTTTTCAAGATGTTCCTAGAGATCCTTTAAAAATGAAAGCAAACGGAGAAATAGTTTGGTTAAAATTTTCTAGAGAAGATGGAGAAGCTTTTTTACAAATTCAACAAACTGAAGGAGACGGAAGTTCTGAAAATGCTGTAAAAGTATCAAGATTATTAACGGAAGAAGATATTACTAAATTATTTAAAAAATAAACTAGAAATTAATAAGCTTAATTTCTTACTTACAATTATTTAATTTTTTGTAAGTTTTAAATAAAAACGAAGAGGTAGCAGTTTTAAACTGTTACCTCTTTTTACTTTTACAGATTTATGTATTTCATAAAAATGAAACTAGGAATAGTTGGTGTTCTACATGATTGTAAATCAATGTATCTGTATAAACAAGTTTTAATTTTTTTGTTATAAATACTTGTTTTTTAGGAGATTCGTTTAAGAAGGTGTTTTGTTGAAAATACAAAAAAAGGTCTTATTTGTATTGTTTTTTTATGTTATTATTAAATTGATTGTTGTTTTTGGTTGAATTTATTAAAATAAAGTGAGAAGAATTTGTTATTTTTGCAAAACGAAAGAAATCTAAATATCACTATGGCAAGATTTGAGTTAAAGCTTCCTAAAATGGGAGAGAGCGTTGCAGAAGCGACAATTACTTCATGGTTAAAAGAAGTAGGAGATACAATTGAGATGGATGATACGGTTGTTGAAGTAGCAACAGATAAAGTAGATAGCGAAGTACCAAGTGAAGTAGACGGGAAACTAGTAGAAATTTTATTTGAAAAAGATGCCGTTGTTCAAGTTGGGCAAACAATAGCTATTATTGAAATAGAAGGAGAAAACTCAAATATTTCTAGTGATATAGAACAACAAAATGATAGTATTGCTACAGCGGTTACATCAATAACAGAGGTAGAAAATGCGATTAAGAAAGTAGAAGAAATGATTTCAAACCCTATCGATACTTCTGCTAGTGAACGTTTTTATTCTCCGTTAGTAAAGAGTATAGCTGAAAAAGAAGCTCTTTCAACAAAAGAATTAGAGTCTATTAAAGGTACAGGAAAAGAAGGAAGGGTTACTAAAAGTGATATTTTAGCTTATTTAGAGAATAGAAAAGAAGGAGTTAATACTTCTGAAAATTCTATTCAGTTTGATATAGAAAAACCGAAGAAAGTTGTAGAAACGCCTGTTTCTATGAGTGGAGAAGATGAAATTATTGAAATGAGTAGAATGGGGAAACTTATTTCTAAGCATATGGTAGATTCTATTCAAACTTCTGCACATGTTCAATCTTTTATAGAGGTAGATGTAACAAATATTGTAAACTGGAGAAATAAAGTAAAAAAAGCATTCTTAGAAAGAGAAGGAGAAAAATTAACATTTACTCCTATGTTTATGCAAGCAGTAGCACAAACTATTAAAAGACACCCAATGATTAATATTTCTTTAAGTGGAGATAAAATCATAAAAAGAGGTACTATTAATTTAGGAATGGCAGCTGCTCTTCCTGATGGCAATTTAATAGTTCCTGTGATAAAAAAAGCGGATGAATTAAGCTTGGTAGGAATGACTAAAAAGATAAATGATCTGGCAAGTCGTTCTAGAGCTAATAAGTTAAAACCAGATGAAATTCAAGGAGGTACTTACACGGTGACTAATATTGGAAGTTTTGGTAGTATTACTGGAACTCCAATTATAAATCAACCACAAGTAGCAATTTTAGCATTAGGAGCAATAGTAAAAAAACCAGCGGTTATAGAAACTCCTCATGGAGATTTAATAGGTATTCGTCATAAAATGATTGTATCTCACTCTTACGACCATAGAGTAGTAAATGGTGCTTTAGGAGGTATGTTTATAAAAACATTTAAAGACATAATTGAAGCTTGGGACCCTAACCAAGATTTTTAAAAAAGAATCGTAAAATTCAATAAAAAAGAGAGGTGTAAAGTACCTCTCTTTTTTTGTATATATTTGTTGAAATTAAAAATTATTTAAATGAAAAAATTATTCGTTTTTTTAATGTTAGGTTATTCTGCATTAAGTTTTGCTCAAGAAGAAGTTTTATTACGATTAAATTATAAAAAAGGAGATGTTTATAAGATAGAAATGAAAATGATGAATGACCTTGGAAATTCAAATTCTATGAATATGAATTTTATGATGAATCAAGAGATAAAGAATGTTACAAGTGAAGAATATACCGCAGAGGCAAAAATAAAAAAAATAGTAGCAAATGTTAGTCAAGCTGGCGTATCTATACAATATGATTCTAGTAAAAAAGAAGAAGAATTAGACGCAATGGCTAAGATGATGAAACCTCAAATAGATCCAATTTTAAATACTTTAATAATAGTAAAAGGAGATAAACTTGGAAACGTTATAGAAACAAAAACGATTCCTAATTTACCTCAAAATAGTAATTTAACAAGCCAAACCAACAATGTAGTTTACCCAAAAAAATCTGTAAAAATTGGAGATACTTGGAATTCAACAAAAAAAGAAAATGGACTAGATTTTGATTATACTTATACAGTAACTTCTATAACCCCTAAAAATGTTGCACTAAAAGTAATGGGCAAAATATCTGGTTCAGGAGAAGGAGATTTAAAAGGTGAAATAGATATAGATAAAAAGACAGGGATACCTACTGAATCTAAATTAAATATGAATATAAAAATAAATGGAAATAATTTTAAAACTTCGATTATCTTATTAACCACAAAAATATAAGAATACAGTTATAATTAATTTTTACACTAATAAATGTTCAAATTTAGAATAAACTAAAAAGAGAATTAAAATTTTACTGCTAAGTAAAATTTTAATTCTCTTTTTAGTTTTAAGATATGATAAGAATATTGTACAGATAGTTGTAAATTATAATAAACAAGGATGCTTTTATTGATGCTTATTATAATAATTTAATACATGTTCAGGAATTGTTACGTTTTCTGGTAATTTATCATCAGAAATAGGAGGTAAGGCTGTCTGTTTAACAGGAACAAGCCCAGCCCAAATTGGTAAATTTTCATCTTCTGGTTCATCATTAACACCAACGTCTCTAATTTTTGCAGAAGCATTTTCAATAGTAAATTCAATAACTAAAGTTCTATCTAATTCTTTTTGATTCATGGTACGTAGAGATTCCCAACGACCTTCTATCATATGTTCTACTATATGTTCTAAAATATCCCATTTGTTTTTATCTTCTTCGATTTTCTTTACACTACCAAACATAGTAACCGATCTATAATTTACAGAATGATGAAAACCAGAACGAGCTAAAACTAAGGCGTCTAAATGCATTACAGTGATAGAGGTTTTTCCTGTTTCTAAAATAGATAAAAGCATTCTATTTGCTGTAGAACCATGTAAATAAATTTTATCTTCTTTACGGGCATATGCCATAGGAATCGTAATAGGGTACCCATCATAGATATAACCAACGTATCCAATAAAACCAGCATCTAAAATGGTATTTATTTTTTCAACATCATACTCGGCTCTATTAGCTCCTCTTTTTACACGGTTTATTTTTGATTTTTGATATTCTTTCATGGTAATAAAATTTTACAAAGCACTGTTTTAATTGATGTTTACGTTATAGTTTTTTGGATAAAATAGGGTTTTCATACCCCTGATTTCCTATTTGAAAAGAAATACTACCTACTTTTTTAAATTCATTTTTTAAATAAAAGTTAATAGCTTTTGTATTTTTTATATATACAGATAACCATACTTCTTTAAAATGTAATTCTGTTACTTTTTTAAGGATAAAATGAAGAAATTGCTGCCCAAATTTCATTGCTATAAATTCATTAAGAATATAAATTCTTTCTAATCGACAACTTTTTTCTGAAGAAACAAATTCAATAGTAGCATGTAAAACAAGTTTAGCGTAACCAACAGGAAATTTATTATTATAAATAATATAATACACTGTATTTGGGTTTTCTAAATCTTCTATTATTTTTTGTGTAGAAAAAGCAGTATCTAGGTACGATTGTAAATTTGTTTTATCTTCAATATATGTACCATGAGATTCTTTAAAAGTTATTCTACCTAATAGGGCTAAGATTTCAACATCTTTTGTGGTTGCTAATTTAAAGTCAATCATTTTTTATCTTTTTTCGACAGGAATATTTTTATGTTTTTTTGATATTTTTTTACTTTTTTCTATATCTTTTGGTTTGAAAATTACTTTAGTTGTTGCTGGATATTTTTCTAACATTTTTTTAGGACGAATTGGTCGTTCTACAAAATTTCCAGTGCAACTAGGACATACATTTTCAAAGACTATTAAAGCACAATCTTTACAATATGTGCATTCAAAAGAGCAAATCATTGCTTCTGTAGAAGTGTTTGGTAAATTTTTACCACAATGCTCACAATTGGGTCTTATATCTAACATTATTTTTTATTTGTTGGTGTTTAAAAAGTATCTTTCTTTATCTTTTGAAACTCCGCCTATTCGATTATAAAATTTTATAGCTCGTGTATTAAATTTAGGTGTTTGCCATTGTATTATAGAGCAATGTAACAGTACTGCTTCTTTTTTTATTTGATTCATTAATTTTTCTCCTAATCCAAAACCTCTCGATTCACTTTTTAAAAACAAACAATCCATATAAATATAAAAAGAAGCATCCCATGTAGAGTATTGTTTCATGTAAGTGGCATACCCAATTAAATTATTTTCTCCAGAGTCTATTACTAAACAATAAAGATCTGGATTTTCTTTAAAAAGAGCTTCTTTTAATAAAACAGCTTTATGTTTTGAATTGTATTCAGATTTTTCAAAATTAGCATGTAATTCACATAAATGTACTAATTGAACTAAATCATTGGGTTTTACAAAACGTATTATTGGTGTTTTCATTCAAAATAGTATTAAGAAATTTTAATAACGTTTCAAAAATACTATATTTATGGACTGTTATTTTAGTCCAGAACAAAAACAATTAGTAGTCCAGATGTTTCCTTATAAAACCAGTTTTAATTTTAATAGAAAAAGTAAGCAGCCTTTATATTTGCAATTAGCAAATCAATTTATTCAATATATAACAGAAGGTAAATTACCATCGGGCACAAAATTATTAAGTAGTAGAGAGTTATCGGAGCGATTAAGTTTACACAGAAAAACAGTTGTTGCCTGTTACGAAGAATTGGTTTTACAAGGATGGGCAGAAAGTTTGCCTAAAAAAGGTACTTTTGTACACACTAATTTACCTTTTTTACAGCAGCAAAACTTTAAAGAATCTTTTATAAATAACGCTAAAAATAAAGCAGGATTCTCGTTTTATAAAGAAGATAATTTAGGAAATGCGTATACAAACTTCAAAAAAGATTGGATATATATTAATGATGGAATCTCCGATAGCAGACTCACACCAATAGATGAAATAACACGTACTTACAGAAGAATAACAAGTAAAAAAAACAACGATCAATATTTATCGTATGGTACCACATTTGGAAATGAGACGTTGAGAAATGTGCTAGTTGAATATTTAAATAAAACGAGAGGATTGACTATTGAAAAAGAAAATTTGATAATAACAAGAGGTAGTCAAATGGGGATTTATTTATCTTCTCAATTGTTGTTAAAAGAAGACGATAAAATTATTATAGGAAAGACCAATTATGCCTCAGCTACCATAACATTTAAACATCAAAAAAGTAAATTATTAACAGTTTCTGTAGATGAAAATGGATTGAATACTAATGAAATAGAAGAGTTGTGTAAAAAACATAAAATAAAGGCATTGTATGTAACTTCTCATCATCATCATCCAACTACTGTAACCTTATCAGCCAAAAGAAGAATTCATTTATTGAATTTAGCAAAGGAATATAATTTTGCTATTATAGAAGATGACTATGATTACGATTTTAATTATAACCATGCACCTATTTTACCTTTAGCAAGCCACGATGTAAATGGTAATGTAATTTATATTGGTTCTATATGTAAAACGGTGGCACCAGTTTTTAGAGTTGGCTATTTAATTGCTTCTAAAGAATTTGTAGATGAGGTTTCTAAATTAAGACGAATTATTGATAGACAGGGAGATGCGTTGCTTGAGTTAACTTTTGCAGAGTTTGTGAAATCGGGAGATTTAGATCGACATATTAGAAAGGTATTGAAGATTTATAAAAAAAGAAGAGATCTGTTTTGTCGTTTGTTAAAAGAAGAATGTGGGGCTATTTTTCAATTTGAAGTACCAAAAGGAGGAATGGCTATTTGGCTAAGATTACATAAAAAATATTCATGGGAACAATTTAGTAAAGCTGCTGAAAAATATCAATTAGCAATACCAAATTATGAACGTTATGATTTGTTTTCTGAAGGACATAATTCTATACGAATGGGATTTGCTAGTTATAACGAAAATGAAATTTACGATTTAATAAATAAGTTACAATCTACAATTGCTAGTATTCAATGAAAAACACTGTCGTTTTACTTCTTTTTACCCACTAAATTCATGATTAAATGCTAGTGATTATTTGAAAATTCGCTTAAATTTCTTCGGAAGTTCTTTTGTAATGCTTATTTCTCTATTCGTAATAGGATGTGTAAATTCTAATTTTGAAGCATGTAAATACAATCCATTCCCAAAAGAAACCAATCCTTTGATAAAATATTCTTTATCCCCTAAAATAGGATTTCCAATAGCTTGCAAATGTTTTCTTAGTTGGTGTCTTCTTCCAGTTTTTGGATCTAATTCTACTAAATTTAGAAAACCGAAACGTTCGGAAGTTACAGATTTCAATACATGGTAATCTGTAGTTGCTTGTTTACCATCTATTTCTAAAGAAATAGTATCTGAATTTTGCATACTACCAATGGTAATTGCATGATATGTTTTTTGAATTTCTTTATGCTCAAATAATTTATTCAACAAAATAGTTACTATATTCGTTTTTCCAATAAGCAATAAACCACTTGTAGGATAATCTAATCGATGTACAGGACGAGGACGAACTGTATCTTTTTGAGTGCTTTTTTTTAAATTTTGTTCTAAAGCATTATAAATAGTAGCAAAAGAATTTCCACTTACTAAAATACCTGGAGGCTTATAAATAATGGCTAAATAATCGTCTTCAAAAAGAACTTCTAACGGAAAAATAAATTGTTTTTTGTTTTTATTTTCTTCTTCTAAAAATAATTTAATAGTTTCATTTCCTTTGATATAAAGGGCAGTAGAAGCTATTTTATCGTTTACATAAACTAATTGTTTTTTAATAGCTTTTTTAAGTCCTGATTTTGTTGGATTGGTAGCAAAAATACCTACACCATACTCTTGTAAACGAATAGGTTTTTTTAATACGGGTACTGTATGTATTTCACTTAATTTCAATAAATAGTATTTTAAGAAGCAAGATTACATAAATAATAACTAAAAAGATTAAAAAAAGTGAACTTGATTACCGTTAGAACACGAAACTTTTACATTCCTATTTCTAACTTAAAAGAATCAATGATGTTTTTTGACTTTTCTATATCTGTATTAAGAATGTGTAATTCTACGCTACTTCCAGTAGTACCAAAACCAGCAAGCCTGCCAGATTCTTTATCGTTTTTAATTATTGAAGGTATATTTTGTTCTTCTAACAGAAAAGCCAATCTATTTACCAAAATAGAAGTGCCTGTAAATATTTTTATATGCTCTTTCATATTGTTGTAGTTTTATATGTGTTTTTAGAACTATTTCTAACTGTTTTGCTAATTAACTATAAAAATTATTCAAGTTATAGAAAATTGCCTCATTTATAAAGTTAATGAATTAACTTGAATTTCCATCTATGTTGACAGATGAAAAAGAGTTAAAAAAAGATATAGTTTTAATAAAATATAAAAGAAAACTACCTATGATTAGTACTAAAAACAATTTAAACTATTAGTAATTATTATTTTTACTCCTCATTTTCAATCAAAGTTTTAGGGTCGTTTGTACAGGTGGTTAAGATATTGTAGCAGAAATTATACCATGGCATCCAACCTACAATTTCCATATTTAGTTTGGCTACAGAAATTTTTACTTTAGTCCATTTACCTTTACATTCTAATATATTTATTTTGTGTAAAGTAGTATTGTTGCCTTCTTCAAAAAAATTATTAATGTCTAATGTTTTTTTAGTTGATTTTGGAGTAGGTTTCGAATAAACGAAAAAATAATTTTTTTTATCAGGATTGCTACTTTCACTTAAAGAGCCTCTATTCATTATAAAAACCCATTCAGCAAAATCAGTAGTTAAATAATCATTAGAAATCCAGAGTCCAGAAATAGTTTTATTCAGTACTTCTATCTGGTTTTTGGTATAAAAATTATCACCATAATTAACAATTACTTCATCTATAGATTTAATTCTAGATCTATTACTAGTGCTATTATCAATGGTTAAATAAGACGTTATATAATTAAATTCAGATTGAGTCCAATATTTAATAATTTTCCCTTTTTTATTTTTTAAAGGTATAGAATCTTGTTTTTTTATTTTCACATTAAATGTAAAATCACATTTATTTACCTTCACTTTTTGTCCAAAAAGAGTTCCACATATAAAAGCTAAAAAAAGGAATATAAGCCATAAAAAACTTTTTGAATTAGGTATTAACTTCAGCAAATAAAAATGGATATTCTTTGTGTTCATTACCGTTTTTTTTTATAACCTTCTAATTAAAGGAAGTGATTTTATTTATTTTAAAAGAATTCCAAAAACTTACAGGTATATAATTAGATTACCCATAATTACTAGTTTAAAGAGTTGTAATAATTTTTTTAGCTTAAAAATTTCTCACAATATCCTTTCTGAAAATAGATAACTTCTGAATACACTATTTATTGTTTGTTAGAAAAGGTGAAAAGACGGTAAAAGTATTAAAAACAAACTTTTACACTTGATTAAAGTATTAAAACCTTTTCTTCTTTAATTCAAAATCCTTTCCTAAGTATACTTTTCGTACGGTTTCATCTGCCGCTAGTTCTTCAGGAGTTCCTTCTTTTAGAATACCACCATTATACATTAAGTACGTTCTATCTGTAATAGCTAGTGTAGCTTGTACATCATGATCGGTAATAAGAATACCAATGTTTTTATTTTTAAGCTGTGCTACAATACCTTGTATATCTTCTACAGCAATAGGATCTACCCCAGCAAAAGGCTCATCTAATAAAATAAATTTAGGATCAGAAGCCAAACAACGTGCTATCTCAGTTCTTCTTCGTTCTCCACCTGAAAGTAAATCACCTCTGTTTTTTCGAACATGACCTAAGCTAAACTCTTCTATTAATTCCTCTAATCGTTCTTTTTGTTCTTTTTTTGTACGATTTGTAAATTCTAGAACAGATAAAATATTATCTTCTACAGATAACTTTCTAAAAACAGAAGCTTCTTGTGCTAAATAGCCAATTCCTTTTTGGGCTCTTTTGTACATGGCATCTTCTGTAATTTCTAAATTGTCTAAGAAAATTTTTCCATGGTTGGGCTTAATCATTCCAACAATCATGTAAAAAGAAGTTGTTTTTCCAGCACCATTGGGACCTAAAAGCCCTATAATTTCGCCTTGTTCTACTTGTAAAGAAATTCCTTTTACAACTTTACGACTTCCATAAATCTTTTGTATGTTATCTGCTTTTAAAATCATAGAATAAAATAGGCTACAAATTAATAGTTAATAAATGAGGTAATTAGCTAAATGCTTGTTAATTTATTCTTGCTCTTCTAAAGCTTCCCAAAATTCTACTGCACGACGCAAATGCGGTATTACTATAGTTCCACCAACTAATGTTGCTACAGACATGGTTTCCATCATTTCTTCTTTAGTAACTCCATTTTTATATGCTGTTTCTAAATGATAGGCAATACAATCATCGCAACGTAAAACGGTAGAAGCTACTAAACCTAATAATTCTTTTGTTTTAACAGGCAAATGTCCTGCTGCATACACGTTGGTATCTAAATTAAATATCCTTTTAATTACTTTATTATCAGTCTCTAGAATTTTTTCGTTCATTTTTGAGCGATACTCATTGAACTCTTGGACTTTTTTCGACATTTTTAAGTTGTTTTTTAATTACAAATTTTGAGATATGAATACTTATTTCATATAAAAACATGATAGGTACTGTAACAATTATTTGACTAGCAATATCTGGAGGTGTAATAATTGCTGATAGTATTAAAACTATAACCAAAGCATGTTTGCGATAAGTTTTTAAAAATTTAGGGGTAATTAGACCTATTTTAGATAAAAAATAAATAATAATTGGCAATTCAAAAAAGAATGCTACACCAATTAAAGTGTTTGTTACAAGACTAATATAAGCTTCTAGTTTAAAGTTATTTTGTATGGCATCTCCTATAGAAAAATTATAGAAAAAATAGACAGACATTGGTATGATAACAAAGTAACTAAATAGTATTCCTAAAAAGAAAAGAAGAGAAGCATAAAAAATAAAACCTCTAGATTTTTTTCGTTCATTTTTGTTTAAACCAGGTGATATAAAACGCCACATTTCCCATAAAACATAAGGGAAAGAGATGACAAAACCTAAAATTAAAGAAGACCAAATAGCGGTCATTAATTGTTGAGTTGGATTTAAAACCTGTAGTGTTTGTTTAAATTGTATGTTACAAAAATTACTATCAATACCAATAGCAGAAAAAGCTTTACAGAAAAATTGATAGGTTAAAAAATCAGATTTTAAATGTGCTAATAATACTTTATCAAAAATAACCTTAATGTAAATAAATACTAATAAAGCTACGATAAAAATAGCGGAAAAACTTCTAACTATATGCCATCTTAATTCTTCTAGATGGTCTAAAAATGACATTTCTTTTTCTTCTGACATCTAAAAAATTCCTTCTTTTAATAAATCATGTAAATGTACAACACCAACATAGTTGCCAGTAGTATCATTTACTAATATTTGTGAAATATTATTTGTTTCTAAAGTTTCTAAAGCACTTACAGCCATTTCATCTACATGAATAACTTTAGGTTTTTTACTCATAATATCTACTGCTCTTAAATTATCTATTTGTGTAGTTTTATTTAACATTCTACGTATGTCGCCATCTGTAATAATACCTTCAATTTTGTTGGTAGTATTTACAACAGCAGTAACGCCTAGGCGTTTTTCAGAAATTTCTACAATAACTTTCTTAACTTCATCTGTAGGAAGTACTTTTGGTATCTCATTATTTTTAATTAAATCTGAAACTCTTAAGTAAAGTCTTTTTCCCAAAGCCCCACCCGGATGATATTTTGCAAAATCATTATTGGTAAAACCACGCAAGTCTAATAAACAAACAGCCAAAGCATCTCCAAGAACTAACTGAGCTGTTGTGCTAGTAGTAGGAGCAAGATTATTAGGATCCGCTTCTTTTTCTACATAAGAATTTAAAGTAAAATCTGCATTTTTACCTAAAAAAGAACTAGAGTTTCCTGTAATTGCTATTATTTTATTGTTAGCAGCTTTAATAAGAGGTATTAACACTTTAATTTCAGGAGTATTACCACTTTTAGAAATACAAATAACAACATCTTCCTTTTGAATATTTCCTAAATCTCCATGAATAGCGTCTGCAGCATGCATAAAAACAGCTGGTGTACCAGTAGAATTAAAGGTAGCAACTATTTTAGTAGCAATGTTAGCGCTTTTACCTATTCCAGTAATAATAACTCTTCCTTTAGAATTTAATATGAAGTTAACAGCATCTGCGAAGGAATTATCCAAAAAATTAACTAAATTAGCTATGCTATTGCTTTGAAGCTCAATTGTTTTTTTAGCGTTAGCTATTATTAAATCTGAATTTTTCAAACGAAATAGGTTTAATTTAGTGGTAAAAATAGGAATATTTTAGCTACTAGATAAACCCTTTTTTAAGAAAATTTCGTTAACTTTAGTATGTTTATTTTTGAGAGTTGTTTTGAATTTTTAAATTTGGCATACGGGAAACATATATATGGAAATGGATTTATACAATGCTTTAAAAAAGTTTTTTGGATTTAATCAATTCAAAGGACTGCAGGAAGATGTCGTAACAAGCATTTTAAATAATGAGAATACTTTTGTGATAATGCCTACGGGAGGAGGTAAATCACTCTGTTATCAATTACCAGCATTAATGAAAGAAGGTACTGCTATTGTAGTCTCTCCTTTAATCGCTTTGATGAAAAATCAGGTAGATGCTATTAGAGGAATTTCAGAAACTCATGGTATTGCTCATGTTTTAAACTCTTCATTAAACAAATCAGAAATTAATCAAGTAAAAACTGATATTGCTAGTGGAGTTACAAAACTACTATATGTAGCGCCAGAATCGCTCATAAAAGAAGAATATGTAGAGTTTCTAAAGCAGCAAACTATTTCGTTTGTTGCGATAGATGAGGCGCATTGTATTTCTGAATGGGGACACGATTTTAGGCCAGAGTATAGAAATCTTCGTTCTATAATTAGACAAATAGATAACGTGCCTGTCATAGCTTTAACAGCTACTGCGACAGAAAAAGTTCAGGAAGATATCTTAAAAACATTAGGAATGTCTGATGCTAATGTGTTTAAAGCATCATTTAATAGACCGAACTTATTTTATGAAGTACGCCCTAAAACAAAAGATATAGAAAAAGATATTATTCGTTTTATTAAACAACGCGAAGGAAAATCTGGAATTATTTATTGTTTAAGTAGAAAAAAAGTAGAAGAAATAGCACAAGTTTTACAAGTAAATGGAGTAAATGCATATCCATATCATGCAGGTTTTGATGCTAAAACTAGAGCAAAACATCAAGATATGTTTTTGATGGAAGATTGCGATGTTATAGTTGCTACTATTGCTTTTGGAATGGGAATAGATAAACCAGATGTGCGATTTGTAATTCATCATGATATACCTAAAAGTTTAGAAAGTTATTACCAAGAAACTGGTAGAGCAGGTAGAGATGGAGGAGAAGGACATTGCTTAACTTTTTATGCGTATAAAGACATAGAGAAGCTCGAAAAATTTATGGCTAACAAACCTGTTGCAGAGCAAGAGGTTGGTCACGCCTTACTACAAGAAGTGGTAGGATATGCAGAAACATCTATGAATCGTCGAAAATATATTCTGCATTATTTTGGAGAAGAATTTGATGCTGTTCATGGAGAAGGAGCTGAAATGGATGACAATATGCGTAATCCGAAAAAGAAGCACGAAGCAAAAGATGAAGTGGTTACTATTTTAAAAGTAATAAAGAATACCAATGAAATGTATAAAGCAAAAGAAGTGGTTAATACATTAATAGGTAACGAAAATGCTCTTCTAAAATCGCATAAAACAACACAACAACCATTCTTTGGAATAGGTAAAGAAAAAACTTCTAATTATTGGATGGCTTTAATTAGACAAATGTTGGTTGCAGATTTAATTAGAAAAGAGATAGAACAATATGGTGTTGTTAAATTAACCGCTAATGGTAAAAAATTTATAGAAAATCCAGAATCATTTATGATGACGGAAGATCATACCTATGCTTCTGAAAACGATAGTTCTATTATTACTAATGCAAAATCTTCTGGAGGAGCTGCAGATGCTAAGTTAGTAGCAATTTTAAAAGACCTTAGAAAACAAGTAGGTAAAAAAATGGGAGTTCCACCATTTGCTGTTTTTCAAGATCCTTCTATTGATGATATGGCATTAAAGTACCCTATTACTTTAGAAGAATTATCTAAAGTTCATGGTGTTGGAGAAGGTAAAGCCAAAAAATATGGAAAAGATTTTATCAAAGTTATTACAGAATATGTAGAAGATAACGATATAACTCGACCAGATGATTTAGTAGTAAAAAGTACAGGAGTTAATTCTGGATTGAAATTATATATTATTCAAAATACAGATAGAAAATTACCATTAGAAGATATTGCAAAATCTAAAGGCTTAGAGATGAGTGATTTAATAAAAGAGATGGAAGCAATTGTATTTTCAGGAACTAAATTAAATATTGATTATGCCATTGAAGATTTGTTAGATGAAGATCAACAGGAAGAAATTTCTGAGTATTTTATGGAAGCTGAATCAGATAAAATTCAAGAAGCATTAGACGAGTTTGATGGAGATTATGACGATGATGAATTACGATTAATGCGTATTAAGTTTACAAGTGATGTAGCAAATTAATCAAAATTAAATATAGATGAGAGCAAGTACATATTTACATTTTAATGGCAATTGTGAAGAAGTTATAGACTTTTATGCAGATGTTTTGGGAGGAGAAATTACTCAAAAAATGTATTTTAAAGATGCTCCATCTAATGTTTTTGTTGCACCAGATTTTGCAAAAAATTGGATTATGCATGCCACACTTATTGCAGGAAATTTAACTTTAATGGCTTCAGATTTTTTAAACGAAAATGAGGAACTTAAAACTGGAAATAATTTTGCAATTAATATAAACACAAATGATGAAAATGAAGCTATTACAATTTTTAATAGTTTACTTGTAGGTGGTTTTGTTTTTATGCCTTTTGAAACTGTTTTTTGGGGAGGGAAATTTGGTATGTTAAGAGATAAATATGGTGTACAATGGATGATTTCTTTAAATGATGCATCTCAATCTAATATCTAGTGAACGAAAAAGTAACTCAATATATAGATAACACTAAATGGACGCAAGAATTAAAACTCTTGCGTTCTTTGTTATTGGAATTACTGTTAGAAGAAACTATAAAATGGAATATGCCTGCTTATGTATATAAAAATAAAAATATTATTGGTATGGTAGCGTTTAAAAATTATTTTGGTTTGTGGTTTCATCAGGGAGTATTTTTAAATGACAATCAAAAAAAATTGGTTAACGCACAAGAAAATAAAACAAAAGCCCTTCGGCAATGGAGGTTTTCCCATATAAAAGAAATAGATAAAGATCTTATTAAGAGTTATGTGTATGAGGCTATGAAGAATGCAGAGTTACGAAAAGAATTGAAGCCTACAAAAAACAAAAAACCTATAATTATTCCAGATATTTTAAAAAAAGAGTTAGATAGAAATCAAAAATTAGAAGTAAGGTTTGAAACATTAACAATTAGTAAGAAAAGAGAGTTTGTAGAATATCTTATTTCTGCAAAAAGAGATACAACCAAACAAAAGAGACTAGAAAAAATAATTCCTATGATTTTAAGTGGTGTCGGTTTAAGCGATAAGTACAGAAAATAAGAAGTCTTTTTAAATAAAAATGCACTTTACGTTTTCAAATATTACTTCTCTTTAAAGTAAACCTTATCTATGGTAGACGTACTATCACATCGTATAACATATAAATCTATTTTCTCACTAGTTACATAATATTCCGCGCAAGGTTTTAAACGAGGCTTACTCTTGCCAAAATTTACATCACCATTTTTTAAAATTTCTGAAATTTTCGAAGTATCTATATTATTAGCTGCCATTGATTCTTTAGCCGTATCAGAAAAGATTCTTTTTCTAATACGAATACTTTTTAAAGTTCTAGCATCCATACCATAATCAAAAGTTACTTTTTTATTTTTCCAAAAAAAAGAAACAGCCAAAATTCCGAAAGTTAGTCCCACTAAATAATAACCAACTCTTTTAAGTAATTGCATAATTTTATTTTGAAGACAAAAGTATTAATATAAATGTAAAAGAATAATTTAGAGAACGAATTTTTTAGTACGCTTTTTAAAAGTTACAATATCATTTTTTTGATTATCGTAATGTATTGGAAATATAGTTAATAGAAAGAGGTTGCGATAAAAATAGATTGAGATTTCTATAATTTAAAATAAGTCAACTCTTAAATTAATGTTAAAAAAAGCCTTTTTAAGAGAGATTTAAATTTCTAAACAATATTTGTTTAATTATTTAGTTAATTATTTAAACAAAATTTATATATTTGATTTATAGCTCTCTAGAGTTTTTTTTAGATCAAATTTATTTTTGTTTGCTTTTTATCGATAAATATTAAACAGTGTCTTAGTTAAGCCATAAAAGACAAAAAAATTAAAAGGCAATAATAACCTAAAAACAATCAAAATGTTAATCAAAAAAATCAGAACCAAGCTAATTCTTAGTTTATTTTTAAGTATTGGGTTTTTAATTTCATGTAGCGATGACGATCCTGTAGTAGAAAATCCAAAAGAGGATATTACTGTAGTAGCATCTAAAGCAGATAATTTAACTTCTTTAGTAGCAGCTTTACAAAAAGCGGACTTAGTATCTGCCTTGCAAGCAGATGGACCTTTTACTGTATTTGCACCAACAAATGAAGCTTTTCAAAAATTATTAGATGCAAATAACATGTGGAATTCTTTAGATGATATTCCAGTAGAGACTTTAAAAGCTGTATTACTATATCATGTAGTATCTACAAAAGCATTGTCTACAGATTTATCAGATGATCAGGAATTAACAACTTTAAATGGTGCTAAAATAACAGTAGATCTATCAGCTGGAGTTAAATTAGAAACAGAATCAAATCAGTCTGTATCTGTTAATACAGTAGATGTTGATGCTTCTAATGGAGTGATACACTTAGTAGATGAAGTATTACTTCCTAATGCTTTATTTATGGATATAGTAGGAATTGCTTCTGGTAACAGCGATTTTTCAATTTTAGTAGAAGCGTTACAGAAAACAGATTTAGTATCAGCTTTACAGGCAGAAGGACCATTGACAGTATTTGCACCAACAAATGAAGCTTTTCAGAAACTATTAGATACCAAAGCAGCTTGGAGTTCGTTAGATGATGTTCCTGTGGAAATTTTAAAAGATGTTTTATTATATCATGTTGTTTCAGCGAAAGCTTTTTCTAGTGATTTAAGTAATGGTCAAGAGTTAGAAACTTTAAACACAGAAAAATTAATTGTAGATTTATCTAGTGGAGTTAAATTAACAACAGCGGCAGGACAATCAGTAGCTGTTACGAATGCAGATTTGCAAGCTTCTAATGGAGTAATTCATGTTATTGACGAAGTATTATTGACAGATGTATTACCAAAAGATATTACAGATTTAGCAATTGAAACACCAGAATTGAGTACTCTAGTAGCAGCCTTACAAAAAGCAGATTTGGTAGGAGCTCTTCAGGCAGATGGACCATTTACTGTTTTTGCACCAACAAATGAAGCTTTTCAAGCGTTACTTGATTCTAATGCTTCTTGGAGTTCATTAGATGATATTCCTGTAGAAACTTTAAAATCGGTATTATTATTTCATGTGCTAAGTGGAGAAGTGAAATCAACAGATTTATCGGATACTTATGTAAATACTTTGGCTACAGGACCTAATGACGAGCCATTATCTCTTCAAGTAGAAGTTACTGGAGCAATTGAGTTTAATGGAGATGCAAAACCTGTGACTGTAGATGTGCAAGGAAGCAATGGAGTGGTTCATATTATAGATAAAGTAATGTTACCTCCAAATGTAGTAACTTTAGCATTAAATAATGCAGGATTTACTTCATTAGTAGCTGCTTTAACAGACTCTAGACACACTACAAATTTTGTAGAAACTTTAAGAGGTAACGGTCCATTCACAATTTTTGCACCAACAAATGATGCTTTTCAAGCGTTACTTGATTCTAATATGATGTGGAATTCTATAGGAGATATACCAATAGCGACTTTAGACGCAGTATTAAAGTACCATGTAGTTAATGGAGCTAACGTTCAAGCAGATCAACTTACAAATGGAGATGTAACTACTTTAGGAGGTACGGTAACTATAGATTTAACTTCAGGAGCTCAAATAAAAACATCGAGTATGCAAACTGTAAATATTTTAGTAGGAGCAGCAACTAATGATGTTCAAGGAACAAATGGTGTTATTCATGCAGTAGATACAGTTTTATTACCATAAAACATAAAATAGTACTTTAAATCATATCTAAAAAGCTCAAGTTTTTACTTGGGCTTTTTTTATGTTCATATATAATTTAGGATTCTTTTAAAATGGTGTTTTCAAGTTTTTTAAAATCATATAAATTAGGATCTAATAAATGAGAAGGATATACATTTTGTAGTGCATTCATCATAATAGAATTTCTATTCGGAAATTCTTTTTCCCAATCAGTAATCATTTGTTTTACTTTTTTTCGTTGTAAATTCTCTTGAGAACCACATAAATTACAAGGTATTATAGGAAAATTCATTGCATTTGAATACATTTCAATTTCATTTTCTTTACAAAATGCTAAAGGTCTTAACACAATTAAATCTCCAGCATCATTAACAAATTTCGGAGGCATTGTTTCTATTTTTCCTGAAAAAAACATGTTTAAGAAAAAGGTTTCTAAAATATCATTTCTATGATGTCCAAGTGCAAGTTTGTTACAATTTAAATCTTTAGCAGCCTCATATAAGGTTCCTCTTCGTAATCTAGAACATAGACTACAAGTAGTTTTTCCTTCCGGAGTCTTGTCCATTACAATTTTATAAGTATTTTTTTCTATAATTTTATAATTAACCCCCAGTTTTTCTAAATAAGTAGGAAGCACTTCTTCAGGAAACCCAGGTTGTTTTTGATCTAGATTAACCGCAATAATTTCAAAAGAAATAGGAGCTACTTTTTGAAAATACAATAACATATTTAGTAATGTGTAACTATCTTTTCCGCCAGATAAACAAACCATAATTCGGTCTCCATCATCAATCATAGCAAATTGTTGAATAGCTTCTGCTACTGACTTTTGTAATTTTTTTGTTACCTGTTTTATGTTTTCCATAAGCGCAAAATTACTATATCAAAAGTAAATCGTAAAATGTAATTGTAAATAAAGATACTTTTTAAAAAGAATGTTGTTTATTTTTGTGGTATGAATGAATTTCAAAAAGTAAGAGATACACTAAGTAAAAGTGTTTTAGAAGCTAATTTTGTTAAAATAACATTAAGTAAACCCGTTCGTAAGAGCGATAATTTAGCTAATGTTTATATACGTCAAGTAAAAATAAAAGGAGAAGAGCAGTTTCAGTTTACGTATAGATATACTACTAACGATCAAACAAAAAACTTTGTATTAGAAGAAGCTATTTTAGAAATAGAAGAATTGTTGCTAGAAAAGTTTAGAGCAGCAACATTATTTACCCTTTCTGAAGATCTATTAATTTTTGTGTCTAAGAAAAAGAAAATTAGCTATAAAAGTACTATTCCAAGTTTTAAAAACAAATTGCCAGATACGCACGATAAACCAAAAGAAAAGAGAGTAGAATTAGCAGAATACCTAAGATATTTAAATATAACAGATGTAAATAATAATATAATTCCTAAAATGGCGGATAAATACCGTCAAATTAATAAGTATTTAGAAATTATAGAAGGTTTATTAAGTTCTGTAAATACAAATAAAGAGCTACATATTGTAGATATGGGATCTGGAAAGGGCTATTTAACTTTTGCCTTATATGACTATTTAGTGAATACCAAAAAGTACAAAGTAACCATAACTGGAATTGAATTAAGAGAGAGTTTAGTAAGTTATTGTAACAATATTGCTGAAAAATGTGGTTTTTCTTCATTAAATTTTGTGGCAAAACCTATTCAAGAATACGACAACGATAAAATAGATATTTTAATTGCTTTACATGCTTGTGATACCGCAACAGATGATGCTATTTATAAAGGTTTAGCTGCAAAGTCGGAATTAATTATTTGTGCTCCTTGTTGCCATAAACAAGTTCGTCAACAAGTAAAAGGACTAGAGCAAGAGAGTCCGTTATTAAAATATGGAATTTTCAAAGAACGTCAGTTTGAAATGGTAACAGATACTATTCGTGCTTTAATTTTAGAAAAAAATAATTACAATACGAAAGTATTTGAGTTTATAAGTAACGAACATACGCGTAAAAATGTGATGTTAATTGGTAGTAAATCTACTAAAAAGAGAGATGTAGAGGCAATAGAAGCAAAAATTAAAAGTTTAAAAGAATTATATCATATAGATACGCATTATTTAGAGACATTGTTGTAACTTTTAAAAGGTGAAATTTTTCCAATTCATTTGTTTTCTGGTCATTTAACAGTCAAAAAATGGAATTAGTAAAAACTTATAAAAATGAAAAACGGTAATATAGTTTTTAGTGCACTATTATTATTTAATACTAGCATATCTATTTTGTTTGCTCAAAAATCAGAATCAATTGATTTATATAAAAAGGGGCTTATTTTTTATGATTCTAAAGAATATAATAAAGCTATTGTATTATTAGAACAAGCAATAGAAAAAGACAATACAAATTTCATTGGATAGTATTTGAGTTATAAATATCGTTTCAATGAATATTAAAATTAAACAAATACAAGCCCAAGAAACTTATAAACTAAGACATCAAGTAATGTGGCCAGATAAGGAAAAGGAATTTGTGATGCTTGAAAATGATGAGGAAGGGATACATTTTGGACTTTTTAAAAACGAAAAGCTTATTTCTGTAGTATCTTTATTTATGAAACAGGGTAATGCACAATTCAGAAAATTTGCTACAAAAACAGCAGAACAAGGACAAGGATTTGGTACTCTTTTAATAAACCATTTACTTGCTTTTGTGTTAAACAAAGAGGTGAAAAAGTTATGGTGTAATGCTAGAGTAGATAAAACTTCTTTTTATGAAAAAGTTGGAATGAAGAAAACTTTAAAGACATTTGATAAAGAAGGAATTCATTATGTAATTATGGAAAAGAGTTTTGAATATTAAAAGTTCATAACTTTTTATGCTACCATGTATTTTTTTACTTTAATATTGTATTTCTAATTAGTCGGTATAAAATGTTGCTATTTTTTTCATTATTATTACTTATTGCTATTATTCTTTTTAGTTCATTTTCAAAAAAAGAAGCCATTTCAAAATGGAAAGAGCCTAAGACCTCTTTTTTAGAAAAATGGAAACTAATATTAATAGAAAAAGTAGCATTTTATAATGCTTTAAATAAAGAAGAGAAAAAGTTATTCGAATATAAAGTTCATGAATTTATTTTAAACTGTAAGGTAATAGGGGTAGATGTTTCTGTAGATATTACAGATAGATTATTAATTGGAGCTAGTGCAGTAATTCCTATTTTTAATTTTCCTAGATGGAGGTATCCAAATATTTCTGAAATTATTTTATATCCTAAAATGTTTAATAAAGATTTTGAAACTACTGGGAAAGATCGTCGTATTTTAGGAATGGTTGGTAATGGATATTTAGAAGGTAAAATGATTTTATCGAAACCGGCGTTGCATTTAGGGTTTGCAAATGAATCGGATAAAAAAAATACAGCAATTCATGAGTTTGTTCATTTAATAGATAAATTAGATGGCGAAATCGACGGTATTCCTAAAGTATTATTAGACAAACAATACATAATTCCTTGGCTAGATTTAATGAATAAAAAAATGGAGGAAATATATGATGAAAACTCAGATATCAATCCATATGGAGGAACTAATAATGCAGAATTTTTCTCGGTAGCAAGCGAATATTTTTTTGAAAGACCGAAGTTATTAGCAAAAAAACATCCAGATTTGTATAGTTTGTTAGAGAAAATATTCAAACAAGATATGGATGATAAAAATTTACATTTAAAGCGTATAGATATTTCTAGAAACGACCCTTGTCCTTGTAACAGTGGGCTTAAATATAAAAAGTGTTGTTTAATTTGAATAATTATTTAGCATGAAAATTAAATTAATAATTTTAATAGTAACTATTCCAATTCTAATTGGATTTGGTAGACTTACAAAGAAGAATGATTTTCCCATAATACTTCAGGAAAAAGCGGCTCAATGTGGTCCTGTATGTTTAAAAATGATTTGTGAATACTATGGCAAAAATGTAGAGTTAAAAGAGTTAGAAAAATTATCAGGAATGGATAAAAGAGGAACTTCACTTCTTGGGTTAAGCAATGCTGCGGATAGTTTAGGATTAAAAAATGTAGGAATACAGTTATCGTATGAAAAACTATATAGAAAAGCTCCTTTGCCAGCGATATTACATTGGAATAATAATCATTTTATAGTTGTATATAAAATAAAAAAAAATAAAGTTTGGGTTGCAGATCCAGCTCTAGGAAAAGTAAAATATTCAAAAGAGGAGTTTTGTAAAAGTTGGCAAAAAAGTAGTAATATAGATAGTCCCGAAGAAGGAATAGTTTTACTTTTAGAAAAAACTATAAAATTTTAAAATATTTGATTAGTACTTTTTATGAATACAAGGGAGTTAAACCCCTTGATTAGTTTATAACTCGAGTTTTATAAATCAATTTCCTTCAAAGCTTTAATATTATTACGCTCTAAAAAAGCATCAATGGTTTCAAAATGTTCAATAACACGTTTATCTTTAAATTCAAATACTTTTTCAGATAAACCTTGTAAAAAATCTCTATCGTGAGATACTAAAATTAACGTACCATCGTAATTTAATAAGGCTTCTTTTATAACATCTTTCGATTTCAAATCTAAATGGTTGGTAGGTTCATCTAAAATTAACAAGTTTACAGGTTCTAATAATAGTTTAACCATTGCTAAACGAGTTTTTTCACCTCCAGAAAGTACTTTCACTTTTTTCTCTAAATCGTCACCACTAAACATAAAACGACCAAGAATATTCTTTATTTGTGTTCTTACATCACCTTCTGCAACTTCATCTACGGTTTGAAAAATAGTTAATTCAGGATCTAATAAAGAAGCTTGATTTTGTGCAAAATATCCCACTTTAGCATTATGTCCTAAGCCACCTTCACCTTCAAAATCAATTTCTCCCATAATCGCTTTTATCATGGTCGATTTTCCTTCTCCATTTCTACCAACAAAAGATACTTTTTCGCCTCTTGCAATCGAGAAACTAGCATCTTTAAAAACAGTTAAGTCTCCATATTTTTTAGTTAAACCGTCTACTTTTACAGGGTAATCTCCAGATCTAGGAGAAGGAGGGAAGCGTAATTTTAAAGCAGAAGTATCTACCTCATCAATTTCTACAGGAACTAACTTTTCGAGCATTCTTTCTCTAGAAGCAACTTGATTCGTTTTAGAATAGGTTCCTTTAAAGCGTTCAATAAAAGCTTTGGTATCTGCAATAAATTTTTGCTGTTCTTCGTAAGCTTTTAATTGATGAGATCTACGTTCTTTACGTAATTCTAGATAATGAGAATAATTAGCTTTATAATCATGAATAGTACCCATAGTAACTTCTATGGTACGATTGGTAATAGTATCAATAAAGGCTTTATCGTGAGAAATAACAACAACAGCTTTGGCTTTGTTTAGTAAAAAGTTTTCTAGCCAAATTACAGATTCAATATCAACATGGTTGGTAGGCTCATCTAATAAAATTAAATCAGGTTTTTGTAATAAAATTTTAGCCAATTCAATACGCATTCTCCAGCCACCACTAAATTCAGAGGTTAACCGATCAAAATCTTGTTGTTTAAATCCCAGTCCTTTTAGCGCTTTTTCTACTTCCGCTTCATAATTAATTTCTTCTAAAGCATAGTATTTTTCACCTAAATCTGAAACACGTTCTATAATTTTCATATAACTGTCAGATTCGTAATCGGTACGTGTTTCTAACTGTTTATTCAAATCCTCCATTTCAGCTTTCATTTCAAAAATAGCCTGAAATGCTTTGGAAGCTTCTTCTTTAACAGTACAATTGTCTTCCATTAACAAATGCTGTGGTAAATAGGCAATAACAGTGTCTTTTGGACAACGAACAGCTCCTTTAGTTGGGGAAGAAACTCCTGCAATAATTTTCATCATCGTAGATTTTCCTGCACCGTTTTTACCCATTAAAGCAATTTTATCATTTTCATTAATAACAAACGAAACATCGCTAAATAAAGTATTACCACTAAATTCTACTTTTAACTGATCTACTGTAATCATGTATGCCTAATTTTAAAGACGCGAAAATAGTAATTTTGAAGGTTGTTTAACGTAAAGATGAGTACTAATACAATAAACAAAATACTATTTGTTAAAAATATGTAATTGTAATAGATCAGAATTAAAAGCTGCGATTATTTTTTATATTTACTTTATGAAAAGGAATAAACCATTCTATTCAAATAGGAAATTGTATAATTTTTTTGATTTTGTAAAGAATAAACTAATTCAAATTCTACTAGTTGTACTATTTTTAATACTAATAAATCCGTTTGTTTTCTTTTTTGAGTTTTTCAAAACTCTATGGAGAAATAAAATAGTTTTTACTATTGTGATAGCTTTTCTTTTGTTTCTTAGCATTAAAATAATTATATCGATACCTCTCTAGTTTATAATTGTTTACTGAAATTTTTGGCATATATTTTGATATAATAAGTAATGTATGGAGACGTTCATACTCTTTTTCATAGCAATTTCCCCGCTCTTCTTATAGAGCGGGGTTTTTTACTTAGTAAATAAGTTTATTTTTTATAAAAAAATGAGGAGAGTTGTTCTACTATTTCAATTAAAAAATAGAAATGCATTATAGGAAGCGAATTTTCGTAAACCGTATAATTTCTTTTGATAAAGACATATTATTTTAAAATAAAATAGGCTGCCCTAAAAGGCAGCCTATTTCTTACAATATAGTATTGTGAATTATTGAATAGTAACAGGAAAAGTTACTTCAATATCTGTTTCTCCATCAGCATTTGTAATATCTCCATTCTTTACACCAGAAGCAGATTTATTAGGTTCATGTCTTAAAGTAACAATAATACCACCATTGCTAGCATCTGTTGTAGTTAATGTAAAATTTAAACCTACAGGGTTACCATTAGAATCATTACTCCCAGCATAGGCAGCTGTTGCATTTAAGCTACTAGAAACTTGGTAGAAGAATTGATGCTCTTCGTCTTTTTCTCTTACTTCAGCAGTAATATCTTCAGCAGGACTTTCAGTTTCGTTAGATAAAGTAATAGAAGCATTATAAGTAGTATTTGCACTTAATATAGCACCAGTGATTTCAGGAAGATTTGGTCCATCTCCATCTAAATCTTTACTTTCCATAGTAACACTTGTGCCACCTCCATCAGGTGTTAAAGTAATTTTCATCGTAGTTATTACTTCTTCTTCAACCTCTTCCATAGGGTTTTCATCATCAGAACATGCTGTAAATGTTAATGTAGCGATAAAAAGAATTGCTAATAATTTAATTGATTTCATAATTGTTTAATTTAGATTTATAATTGTGTTAATAGTTAATTTTAATTTGAAGTTTAAAGTTTCTTCCTAAATCATCTCCAAAATATCTGAGTCTGTTTAAATAATCTCTATAATTTGTATTTAAAAGATTATTTACAGAGAAATTAATTCCAATTTTTGTTTTAGACATGTTGAAATCAAATCCAGAAGAAAAATTTAATAAATGATACGAATTAGGAGGCGTGCTAATGTCTACTAATTCATTGGTTTGTGTTTCTGCGATAAAAGCTGAAAAATTATTGTTTGGGTATTCATTTTGTCTAGAATTATACTCACTTTTTATAGAAGCATAAAAATTATTCCATTTTTCTTTTTGAAAACGTATCGTATTCACTGTTTTAAAAGGAGCCATGTCAATTAAAGGCCTATTATTAGTTAAGTCTCTCCCTTTTAATAAAGATGATTGATTAGAAAATCGGAAATTTTCATTAAAATCATAAGCAATATCGGCATCTACTCCTAAGATAGTAGCATTAATTTGTTTATAATCCCATACTACAAAAGCACCTCTAAGAGTTGTTTCTGTACCAGTTGGTTCTAGATAAATAAAATCATTAATTTTATTGAAAAACGTTTCTAAAGAAATTTTTATTTTAGAAGTATTATACTTGTAAGAAGCAGAAACTCTATGAGATGTTTCTGGTTGAATACGCAGATTTCCTAATTCAATTCTAGATGCTGAGTGGTGTAACCCGTCGCTAAACAATTCAGATGGGTTTGGCGCTCTATTTGATAAGCCATAGTTAAATAGTAGAGAGTTTTCTAAATTCAATTTATAAGAGATACCAGCTGAGGCTGCTATATTATGATAATTAAATTTTGGATTTGCTAAAAATTGTGAATTGGTCTCTTCTATAATAGTATTACTAAAATCTTGATTGTAATTTAAGGAATTCCATCTCGATTTTTGATAAAACTTCTTTGCGTTTATATGGCTAAAATCATATCTAGTACCAGCATTAAAAATTAAATTCTGATCAAAAAAAGCAAATTCAAAGATAGAATATGCACCTACATTATATTTATCATAATCAGGTATTAGTCTGCGCACTCCTGTTAATTCAGGAAAATTATTTTGGTATCCACCAGTAATTCCTATTTTATAAATTCTATTAGGGTTGGCATCTAACTTCATATCAGCAGAAACTACATGAGTTTTTAATGTTAGATTTGCAGCAGCTTTAGAAGATCTATCACCACGTCTAATATCAAATTCTAATCTCTTGTTATGCTGAAAATCATACTGTATTGAAAACTTACCAAGACCTTTTAAACGTTTGTATAGTTTTGTTTTAAATATTTGGTGTGTAATGTCTTGTTTCGGATTGTTAATTGCGTAACTAAAATCTTCTATAATCAAAGGAACTCCATTATTAATTGCTCTTACTAAATCACCAGAAGTACCAATATGAGAAGCTCTTAATATTCCTAGTTCATTAGTTAAGTAGCTATAATAAACATCGAATCCCTTTTCAAAACTTTTAAAACCACCAGTTAAGGTTGCTCCAAATGATTTAATACCTGTATTAGTTAAATGATAATCTGGTGTTCTAAAATCACCAGATCTTTTAAATGAAGTTTGCGCATTTACAAACCAACCTTTTTCAAAGTTCTTATTTAAACTCGTGTTTACAGAAAAAAGCCTTCCATTATCTTGTTGAGAAATAATTGTTTTACCCAAAAGAGTGTCTTTCTTAATGATTTTTGATGGATTTAAAACAATAACTCCACCAATGGCATCTCCACCATATTCTAAAGCATTGGCTCCTTTTATAATAGATATACTGCTAGCAGCATTAATATCTATATTTGGTGCATGTTCTATTCCCCAATCTTGATCTTGAAGACGTACGCCGTTAATAGAAGTTAATACTCTACTACTGTGTAAGCCATTGATAACTGGTTTTACAATAGAGTTCCCTGTATTAATAGAAGAGACTCCAGATACTTCTTTTAAAACATCTCCTAAATTGGCATCACTAAAACGTTCTAATGTTTTTGTTTTCAAGATAGTTTCTTGAGATGTTTTTGTTTTTTTTCCGGAACTTGCTTTTAAACTAACTTCATTTAATTCATGTATATGGTGTTCTAAATCAATAATTTTATAAATGTTTTTAGTAAGATTTATCTGTAAAGTTTTAGTATCACAAGCCAAATGAGATATCTCTACAGTTATTTTACCAGAACAGATGTTTTGAAGGATAAATTTCCCATCTATATCGGTAGTTGTATATTTATTAAGACTTTTAATATAGATAGTTGCATTAACAATTGGAGATTTGTCGTGAAAATCTTCTACAATTCCAGAAAAAGTATTAGTACAATTTTGACTTATTACTAATGTTGTGTAAAAACTTAGTAATAAAATCAAAAAAAGGTTCTTTGATTTCATTATTATAATTTCAGTTTGAATTATTTTATATGTAAATTAAATAACTAAACTAAGTTTGGTGGTCCTCGTAAACGGAATGAAATTACTAATTCACTTTCTAAAGAGTAAAAGAAAGCTTCTGGAGAAGAAATCTCCTTATAAATAACTAAAGGAATTAAAGGTAATTCATTTAGTGTATAATTATTTACATGAAATTTACAAGTTTCACATTCAGATTCAGATTCATATTTATGAAAATGCTGCTCGTCTTTAGAAACACATACTTCAACTTCTTCATGCTCACAGCAGAATAACTGAACTACCATAGGTGATAGTAAAGAAACTACTACAAGTATTGATATGTATTTACGTAAAAAAATCATATATAGTCAACAAAACAACAACAATTATTTTAAGTTGACAACTTATTTTAAAAAAATCAACTATTTTTATAATATAATTATAAAGCTTAGTGTAAAATAAAAAATGATCAGAATATTTTCTGACCATTTTTTATAAATACGATAAAAATTTAAGAACGTTTTAATTTATTGATTTTTATATTTAGTACTGTATCGCTTCCAAAGTTTGGTTTGATGCGTTTCTAAACTTAATTTTCTACCTTGAATAAAAGCATTGGAAACAATGTTTGTTCTCATATCTAAAGCATCACCTTCAGAAATGAAAAGAGTAGCATCTTTGCCTACTTCTAAAGTACCAACTTTATTATTAATTCCTAGTATTTTAGCATTGTTAGAAGTAATTAATTTTAGTGCCTCTTCTTTTCCTAATCCGTAAGCAGCATATGTACCCGCATAAAATGGTAAGTTTCGTGTGCTCATGCGTTCCATACTACCATCCATTCCTAAACCAACTAAAATTCCCTTGTCTACTAATATTTTAGCAGTTCTATATGGTAAATCGTACTCTTCATCTTCACTATTTGGTAATCTATGTGCTCTTTCTATTATAATAGGAATGCTATTCTTTTTTAATAACTCCGCAACTTTATGAGCCCCATCTGCTTTTACCAACACTATATTTTTTATTTTTAAACTATTGAATGTGTTAACTACATCAACAATCGATTTTTTACCAGAAACATGCACAAAAACTTTTTGAGTTCCGTTAACTACATTATTTAAAGCTTCAAAAGGAAGGTTTTTTGGCATTCTTTTACCGTTAAGATAAATCTTAGCATTATTAAAGAAATCTTTTATTTCGTTTACAGATTTCATGTAATTTTTATTGGGCTTTAAAGCAGGATCTTCTCCTAACCACCAACGTCCTCTAGTAAAACTTTGTGGCCAATTAATATGAATTGCATCGTCTAATTTAATAGTGGCATCTTCCCAGTTCCAAGCATCAAATTGCACTATAGAAGAAGTACCAGAAATAGTGCCACCTCTAGGGGTAATTTGCCCCATTAATACACCATTTGGTCTCATGGTTTCTATTACTTTACTTTCTGCGTTATAGGCTATGATACTTCTAATATGAGGTAAGTAACCACCAACTTCATCAAAATCTCTTGTAGCACGAACAGCATCAATTTCAGCCAGTCCTAAAGAAGTATTAGCTGCAATTAAGCCAGGATACACATGTTTACCGGCGGCATTAATAATGGTACCCTTTTGTGAAGCCGTACTTGCTTTACCAGCATAAGTTATTTTTCCATTAGAAAATACAATTAAAGAATTTTCTATTACGGTACCATCTCCAATATGAGCTGTGGCGCCAACAATAGAATAATCGGTAGTTTGTTTTGATGCTGGTGTTTGTTGTGCACTAAGATTTCCAATGAATAAGAAACTCAGTACTATATATACTATTTGTTTGTTCATGTTGTTTCGTTTTAGATTCTTATTCTGTATCACAGTGAAATAATTTATGCTCTTTTTTAGAAGGAGATTGTGTAGGAGCTCCACCGATCTTTTCTTGTAACATCATTTCTATCAATTTAGCACGTTCTGCTTTTATAGCATTTCGTTTTTGTTGATTTTTCTCGATATCAAAATAAATAGTACCATCAATAATTGTTTTTTCTGGTTTGGCATAAATAGATAAAGGATTATCGCTCCAAACTACAATATCGGCATCTTTTCCAACTTTAATACTCCCTGTTTTATTATCTAAATGTAATAATTTAGCAGGATTAATAGTAACAGTTCTCCAAGCTTCTTGTTCTGTTAAACCACCATATTTTACTGTTTTAGCTGCTTCTTGATTTAATCTTCTTGACATTTCAGCATCATCTGAATTAATAGCTACAGTAACACCTTGTCTGTGCATAATAGCGGCATTGTACGGAATAGCATCGTTAACTTCATATTTATATCCCCACCAATCGGCAAAAGTAGAACCACCAACACCATGTTTTTTCATTTTATCGGCTACTTTATATCCTTCTAAAATATGTGTAAAAGTGTTCACATTAAAATTAAATTGTTCTGCTACTTTCATTAACATATTAATTTCAGATTGTACATAAGAGTGACAAGAAATAAAGCGCTTTTTATTAATAATTTCTGCTAATGTTTCTAACTCAATATCCTTTCTATATGGTTTTCCACTTTTTTTCTTCGCATCATATTCTTTAGCTCTTTGAAAATAGTCGATATATACTTGTTCCACTCCCATTCTGGTTTGAGGGAAACGAATCGTTTGTCTATCTCCCCAATTCGATTGTTTTACATTTTCACCAAGAGCAAATTTGATAAACTTAGGAGCATCTTTATAAATCATATTTTCTGCATCTTCTCCCCATTTTAATTTAATAATAGCAGAACGCCCACCAATTGGATTGGCAGAACCATGTAAAATTTGAATAGAAGTAACACCACCAGCTAAGTTTCTATAAATATTTATATCATCTGGGTTTACTACATCTTCAATAGTAACCTCAGCAGTAGAGTTATGTCCAGATTCATTTACAGCAGAAGTAGCAATATGAGAATGTTCATCTATAATACCAGCAGTTACAAATTTTCCTGTACCATCAATTACTTTAGCACTACCACCAGATAAACTAGTACCTATTTTGGCAATTTTACCATTTTTAATAAGTACATCGCTATTGGTTAATACTTGGTCGTTCTCACTCGTCCAAACAGTAGCATTTTTTATAAGAATATTTTGTCGTGCCGGCTTTGAAAGATTACCTAAACCTACATTAGGATAATGTACAGGCACTACTTCTGGAACCATTTTTTTAGAAGCAGGTTTCTTTTCCATAGCATCTTCAGCACCCGCTGTTGTAGACCAAGTAAGATCGTTGTTAAAATTATCTTTTCCCGTTCCAGAAAACACTTTTCTATCTGTTTCGTTAATAAAGCCAGTTAAACGTAAAAAATTACTACCATTATTAATTGCTAACTGCATCCAATTATCTTTAAAAGAAAAAGTAGATTTTAATTTTTTACCATCTAATTTTACAGTTGCTTTTTGTTTACTACCTTTTCCGTTAATTTTTAAAACGTACTTTTTTCCTTGAACAAGTAAATAATAATTACCAGAAAGATCTTTAATACTACTATCATTAATAATATTTTTATCTCCTTGTACCCAATTTTCATAAATGGTTGTTTTTTTATCAAAAAGATCGCCAGAAGTAATTAAAAAGTTAGCATAACTTCCATTGTTTAAATTTCCAATTTTAGAATTACCAATAATGTTTGCAGGTACAGTTGTTAATGCCTCTAAAGCTTTTGTTTTACTTAAACCATATTTAATTGCTTTTTGTAAGTTTTTGCTAAAATCTTTAGGTGATTTTAATTGGTGTGTAGTAAAAGCAAATGAGATTCCGTTTTTAGCAAATATAGATGGATTTGCAGGTTCTTGATTCCATTTACGCATATCTCTTAAAGAAATTACTTCCGTTAAAAATTCATTGCTAACATCGTATGCTTTTCTAAAATTAATAGGTAAAATAAAAGTAGCGTTTGTTTTTTTAATGGCATTAATACGCTCAAATTCATCACCACCTCCAAGAATTGTGTATTGAATACCAAACTCGTCTCCAATTTTATCGGCACGTAATACATCCAAATAACTACCTGCATTAAAAATTTGAGGCAATCTTTTTTTCTTATTTAAAGCCTCTAAAGATAAATCGTTATTTTTTGCATTTCCTTTAGCATACCAATCTGCATCTAAATAAGTTTGTCTTAATAAAGCCATTGCACCCATTTTAGAAGTAGGGTAGTTTTGACTTGATTTTTTACTTTTTGAAAAAGATAAATGATTGGTAGTTTCTTGACTTAGTATGCGGTATGCGTTACTAGAATTTTCATTTAAAGAAACCAAAAAACCATTTCCTTGCATAATGCCATCTTCTGCATGTGTATTCACAACTCCGAATCCGGCATTGATTAATTCTTTTGCCTTTTTAGCATCGAATTTAAATTCTGAAATAGGATTTGTTTCAGGTCGAATATGATCGTTCCAATAATACCCTTTTCTAGAAGCGTCGTATTGTGGAGATCTGCCAAAATTTTGATTTCTTTTAACAGGAGCAATTCCAAAGCTAGAATATACATCAATAAAAGAAGGATATATAAATTTATCTTTTACATCTATAATTTTTGCGTTTTTAGGAATAGTAACATTTTTTCCTACTTGTAAAACTTTACCATCTTTAATAAGTAAAGTGGCGTTTTTAATACGATTATTGGGAGTAACAAAAACAGTAGCATTTGTAAAAGCTATAGTAGTGTTCTTCGTTGTTTTTACTCCTGTATTTGTAGGAAAGTATTCTTGAGAATATCCTACCGAAACGCACAAGAGCAGTAGTAGTATTATTTTTTTCATTATAAAGTTGATTGATTGAATTAACGTCTAAAAGTATTCATTATAATTGACAATCAATTTCCTTTAACATAAAATTAAGATTTAAGGAATAGATAATTTGGCTACTTTTTCGTTGCCAGATAACCAAGCTACATTTCTGTTTACAAATTGGATGGTATAAAATGATTGGTCTGACACTTCTTTCCAAGTAATACCTCCATCATTCGAAAAAGAAATGCCTGTTTTTCCGACAGCAAAAACTTCTTTTCCGTTGGTGTTAGGAACGTATTGAACGCAGCTTTTATAATTTGGAGGCACGTTATCAGAAACAATGTTCCATGTTTTACCACCGTCATTTGTAATCGCTTTATTTTTACAATTATCTTCTGCATTAGAATAATCTCCCCCAATAGCAATTCCGTTATTTTTAGTGTGAAAATCGATAGAATACATTCCTTGGGGGCCGTTTCCTTGAATGATAGGAGTATCATATATTTTCCAAGTTTTTCCTTTATCCGTCGATTTTAATATACGCGATTTTTTACCTCCAGATGCTATCCAAACAATGTCTTCAATTATTTTAATATTAGTATTACTAGCGGCAAAAAAAGCTTCTCCTTCCTTAAACTTTGGCAATTGAGAACAAGGGATTTTTTTCCATGTATTTCCACCATCTTTGGTAATAATAATAGAAGGACAGTTTTCTGTTGGGTCGCCTATAGCAATACCGTCTTTTCCATTGTCAAAAAATTGCATGCTATCATAAAAAACTTTTTCATGATGTTCTTGATATATTAATTTATAAAACCAATCTGTGAAATTTTTGATACTATCCTTTTTAGTTCTATGCAAAGGAATTTTATATAAAAGTGCAGGGTTTCCGATAGAAAGCGCAAAAAGATTTTTGTTATTGTAGGCTAAACTTCTAAAAGCAGGTTTTTTATTTGTAGGACTTTTGATAATTAATTTCCCCCAATTTTTACCACCATCTGTAGTCATACCTATAATTCCGTTAGAACCTGCATAATACATTGTATGTTCATTAAAAACTTTAATAGCTCTAATACTCGTACTATCAATCGTAAACTCTTCAATGTTTACACGACTGATATTTCGTGGAGTGTATTCTTGTTTACAAGCAGATAATAATAGCAGGAGAAGTAGTATAATGGAAAATGGTTTCATATTTTTGATACTTTTACAAAACTAAAATAGGTAAATTTCGATGAAAAAAGCATTAGTCATTTCTGGAGGAGGTAGTAAAGGAGCGTTTGGCGGTGGTGTTGTTGAATTTTTAATGAAAGAAAAAAAGAAGGAGTATGATTTGTTTTTAGGTACTTCTACAGGAAGTTTGATGGTATCTCACTTAGCTGTGGGTATGATTGATGAACTTAAAATGTTGTATACGAATGTAAATCAGAAAAGTATTTTTAGTAACAATCCTTTTAAAATTAGAAAAGTTCATGGTGTTAAAGTAATTTCTATACGTCATAGAAATACTTTTTGGAATTTATTAAATGGAAGAAAAACGTTTGGAGAAAGTAAAAATTTAAGAAAGCTAATTCGTGCCAATGTAACTCCAAAAATGTATGAGATTATTCGCGAACGTAATAAAGAAGTAGTAGTAACTATTTCTAATTTAACAGCAAATAGAATTGAATATAAAGCGATATCTGAGTGTAGTTATGAAGATTTTTGTGATTGGATTTGGGGTTCGTGTAATTATGTACCTTTTATGAGTTTGTTAGAAAAAAATAATTGTCAGTATGCAGATGGAGGCTTTGGTTGTCTAGTACCTATTAGAGAGGCCATTGAAAGAGGAGCTAAAGAAGTAGATGCTATTATTTTAGAAACGGAAGTGAATCAAATAAATAGAATGCCTTCTAAAAATCCTTTTTCATTAATGTTAGATGTTTTTAGTTTTATGTTAGAGCATGTAGAAAAACACAATGTTACTATTGGTAAATTATCTGCAAAATACCAAGATGTACAATTAAATTTATATTACACACCTACTGTTTTAACTACTAATTCTTTAATTTTTGATAAAAAACAAATGAGTGGGTGGTGGAAGCAAGGTTATGAGTATGCTAAAATGAAAGATTTATCTATCATGAACGATTTTAGACCTGATTTAATTGATAATAAGGAAGGTTAATTTCAATTATCAATTATCAATTATCAATTATCAATTATCAATTATCGGTTATTGGTGATTGAGCGAAGTCGAAATCATTTCTTCAGACTTATTTTATAACACATTTTAAATTTTAATTAAATGAAATTTGGTAAAGTAGCACATCCAGAAACGATAGATTTTTCCATGCCAAATACGCATGAAGATACTTTTAGAGTATTATCTAATAACAAGAATAATGCTGATTTATCGGTATATGTAGGTTGTGCCAAATGGAATAAAGCAGATTTAAAAGGATTTTATCCGAAAGGAACTAAAGATGAGTTAATATATTATTCGAGTCAATTTAACTCGATAGAACTAAATGCTACGTTTTACAGGCAATTTCCACCAGAACAATTTGAAAAGTGGAAAAATAAAACGCCTAAAGGATTTAAATTTTTTCCGAAATTAACCCAAGAAATAAGTCATTGGAAGCGGTTAGAAGGAGTTGCTGAAATTGTAAATTATTATTTAGATGCAGCTACTAAATTAGAAGAAAAATTAGGAACTATTTTTTTACAGTTACATGCTAATTTTGGACCCAAAAATTTGGATAGATTACAAAATTTTGTAGAAAGTTGGCCTAAAAATATTCCTTTAACAGTAGAATGTCGTCATACCGATTGGTTTACAGAAGCAGAAATTTCGAGAGACTTTTTTAGTTTACTAGAAAAAAATAATGTAGCAAATACAATAGTAGATACAGCAGGTAGGAGAGATATGATGCATATGCGATTAACCAATAATGAAGCTTTTATTCGATATGTTGGTGCAAATCATCCTACAGATTACCAACGTTTAGAAGATTGGGTAGAAAGGTTGTATGATTGGGTAGAAGCTGGATTAAAAAATATTCACTTTTTTGTACATCAAAATTTAGAAGTAGAATCTCCTTTATTAGCTGCATATTTTATAGAAAAATTAAATAAGAAATTAGGTTTGTCTTTAACAATTCCTAATGAGCAACAACAACAATCTTTATTTTGAATAAATTAGAAGAAATACAAAACATAGATATTTATCTGTTAGATCAAATTTTAAAAGGAAGGTATCTTGAAGGGAATTCTATATTAGATGCAGGTTGTGGTTTTGGTCGGAACTTACAATGGTTTTCTAAACGAAAATTCGATCTATATGGTATAGATAGTAATGAAGAAACTATTAAAGAAATAAAAAGTATTTATCCAACTGTCAAATTAGTGTCTAGTAAAATAGACGATTTACCATTTTTGAATGAAAAATTTGAACATATTATTTGTTCGGCAGTTTTACATTTTGCAACCGATGAATCCCATTTTTATAAGATGTTTTCTGAATTAATTCGTGTTTTAAAAAGAAATGGAACCTTATTTATTCGAATGACCACTGATGTTGGAGTAACAGATACTATTTATAATAATATTAATGGAGTTTATGATTTAAAAGATGGCTCTAAACGGTTTTTAATAACCAAAGAGATGCTTTCTTTTTTATTGAAAGAACATAGTTTAGAATTGATAGAGCCTTTTAAAACAACAGTTGTTGAAGATCTAAGAAGTATGGCGACTATTGTTTTAAGGAAGATTTAATATGTTATCTATAATTATTTGTTTTCTATTCATTATTACTTTTTCTAAAGTGTGTAGTAGTTAAAAAAATAAATACTTTGTTTTTAGATTTTTTCCTAGTGTAAAACAAAGCTAATCTTCTTTGCCTTGATGCAAAGAAGCAAAAATCAAGACAGATGATAAAAATTTAAAAAATGCTACGACACCACCAGGCACAGATAAAAAGAACTCGCCAAAGGCTCAAACAACTTTTTATCTCTAGCCCAACGCTGCTGCCTTGATTTTCAAAATTTTTATCAATAAGTCGAGTTATAACCATATTTCTGCCTTTTAAGTAAAAAGCAGTATCCTATTTTGTGTCATTACAGCCGTTTTTCAAAATTTTTGTTGGGGTTCTCGAACTAGCATCAGAATTTTTAAATAATTGAATAATAGATAGATAAAAAATGTAAAAGGCAGTGAATCTTCAAAGAGAAACGAAGAAAATTTGCATAAACAACTATTTTGGTAAATTTCGGTTAAGGTATTTTTTTAGATATTTTTACTTCAAAGGAGTTAATAAAATTTCATTCGTAATATAGTTCTCTTTAGAGTTTCCTAATCGTCTAAAATTAGAAGGAATATCGGAAGTAGTACCATTCAAAATATTTTCAATCGCTAAATTTAAGATTGGATCCGATTTTTCTCCTAAAACCCCTAAGTTGTTATAATCTTCTGCTAGTGTTTGTGTAGCAGGTATTTTATCACTTAGTCCGTCTTTGTTGGTAACTCCAGCAACTACAGGTAACATCACATAAGTATGATTTGGATTTATGTTTGTTTTCTGATAATCTTCAGAGTCATACAATAAAGCAGATGCATTATATACTCCTTTGGTTTCTTCTCCAATGGTAACTACATCTATAAGCGGACTTAATCCGTTTATTAAAACTTCTGCAGCTGAGGCTGTTTTATTAGAAGTTAGAAAATAAACTCTAATAAGCCCCAGTGAATTTAAAGTTTCTCCATTTGGTAACTTATCAGTAGCAACACTTTGTAAAATTTGAGCAACCCTATTAGAATTTACTTTTTCATTCCATACCTCAGAAGCAATTACTTCGTCTTTTAATTGTCCGGCAATTAAACTAGCTAAAGTAGTTACCGCCTCTATGTTTCCATTAGAAGTATATCGTAAATCAATAATTAAATCATTAATAGATTCTGTTCTAAAGTTTGCAAAAACGATATTTAATTCACTTAAAAAAGCACTATTAAATTCGTTGTATAATAAATAACCAATTTTAGTACTACCTTCTGTAAAAACCTTATCTATTAAAATAGGATTTGGATTTAAGGGTTCTGAAGTTAAATTAACAACAGTAGGAGCTGTAATTATAGGATTTCCATTATTATAATTATTTGCTAAAGTTATAGAGAAATTAGGAGTGTTATTTAATAATAAATTTCTAAAATTACCAGTTGTTAATGTGTTACCATCTACTTCTGTAAAAATCATACCTCTAGTTACGCCATTCGTTGCAGCATTCGAACCAGGATGAACAAATGTAACATACCCAAAAACATTATCAGAACGATTTTCAAAATTTACAATTTCAAACTCCATTCCTGTAGTTTCTATTACTCCTTTTAACTGCTCTTCTAAAATAGTAAAATCCTCTGAAAAAATAGAAACACTATCTATATCAGAAGGTCTATATAATAAACTTTGAAATAAATCAGTTTCTTCTTCAAAACTCATTAAATAAGTATTTAATTGTTCTCTAGTTGAAAAGTTTCTATCAGATAAATCAGGAATTTCTCCTTGCCATCTGTAATAAGCATTCATACTTCTCCAAGCAAAATCATTCACTTCAATAGAATCGGGTACAAACTCTTCTTTGCTACAATTAAATAAAGAAGCAATAATTACTATAAAAAGAAGGTTTTTTATTGAAGATGTTATTCTCATAATTTTATTCTTAGGGTATTCACTAAAGTCCACAATCATTATACCAATTTAAACTATTTTTACTGTAAATGTAAAAACAAAGTAATATAGCTATAAATTAGCTGTTAATTTATGTGTAATCTTACTTAAGTAACGCAATTTATATAAAAAATAGTATTTATTTTAAATATTCATGTAACAAAAAAATAACTGTGTCGTCGTAATGGTGTAAAGTTAATAGATTAAAATATAGATACAGACTAATTATCAAGTAACCAAACAATGAACCAGTCAGATTTTATAAAAGCGGTTTTACCATTTAAAGATAAAGTTTTTCGTTTAGCAAAACGTTTGCTTGTATCTCGAGAAGAAGCAGAAGATGCAACGCAAGAGCTTTATTTTAAATTGTGGAGAAATAAAGAGAAGTTGACTGAGTATAAAAATGTAGAAGCTTTTGCTATGACAATGACCAAAAATTATTGTTTTGATAGATTGAAATCGAAACAAGCAAATAATTTAAGTTTGGTTCATAGTAATTATAAAGAGAAAGATACGTCATTAGATAAGAAAATAGAATATAAAGATAGTGTAAACCAAGTACACAAGCTCATTGAAAACTTGCCAGAACAGCAACGAGTAATTATGCAATTAAGAGATATAGAACAATATAGTTTTGATGAAATTTGTAAAGTATTGGATATGAAACCAACTGCTGTTCGAGTAGCATTATCAAGAGCACGTAAAACAATAAGAGAAGCATTAATTAAAAAACATAACTATGGAGTTAGCTAACATAGAAAAGTTATTAGAAAAATACCTAGAAGCAACTACCTCTTTACAAGAAGAGAAAGTATTGAGAGATTATTTTACCTCTGACAATATTGCTCCCCATTTAGAAGAGTATGGTATGTTATTTGGTTATTTTAAACAAAATCAAAGTGAAACATGCACAAAAACCATTAAGTTAAAACCTGAGAAAACTAGAAAAAAGAACTTAAAATGGATATCTATAGCAGCATCTGTAACTTTGTTAATAAGTATGTATTTTGGTAAACAAGCGTATGATGCAAAAGAGGAAACACGAAAAAAACAGCTCGAATATTTTGCGCAGGTGAAAGATGCTTTACAAAAGGTTTCAAATAATTTAAATAAAGGAAACGATGCTTTATATGCAGTTTCAAATAACTTAAATAAAGGAACAGAAGCAGTAGCCAAATTAGATACTTATGATAAAACTGTGAAAACAGTATTAAATAAAGTAAATTATTAAAAAAAGTAAAAAAAGTAAACCCAAGTTTTTAAAATTAAAGATCATGAAAAAAGTAATTATATTATTAGCCTTTATATTTGTGGCTAATACCGCATTTAGCCAATCAATGTTCGATAAACTAGAAGATTTAGAAGATGTTTCTTCAGTTGTAGTAACAAAAGATGCCTTTGAGTTATTAAAGAAATTCCCTGATGCTTTAGATGAGGATATGGAGATTTTTAATACTGCAAAAGGATTAGAAGAATTAAAAGTTTTTTCAACAGAGAATGTGAGCATAGCTGCAGATATGGAACGTATGGTGAATACGGCAATTAAAAAATCGAGCCTTACACAATTAATGAGAGTTAAAGATAAAGGCTCTAGAGTTAAAATTTATATTAAATCTACGAAAAACAAGGATATTGTTAGCGAAGTTTTAATGTATGTAAAAAGTTCAGGAGAAGAAGGATCTTCTACTATTATTTCTTTAATTGGAGAAATAGATGTAAATAAGTTATCTAAGATAGCAAACGATTATAAAAAGAAATAATTAAAACAAGTATAATACAACTAAACTTACTAAAGTTTAGTTGTATTTGAATTATATAGATATGAAAAAATTACAGATTATTACAGTATTACTTTTGGCTATAACACTTTTTTCGTGTAAAAAGCAAGACTCATTACAAGCTTATTTAGTAGAAAGTCAAGATAAAGAAAACTTTAAAACGTTCGATTTTTCTACAAGTATGTTACCTATTGAAATGAATGATAATATGTCTGAAGAAGACATAAAAACCTTTAAAAGTATTAAGAAAGTAAATGTTGCTTTTTTACCTAAAGGAGCTGCTACAGAGGAAGAAATAGCTGTAGAAAAAAATAAAATTAAAAACATTCTCAAAAATTCTGACTATAAAACATTAATGAAGTTTAATGATAAAAGAGGAAAAGCTACTATTTATTATTTAGGAGAATCGGAAGCAATTGATGAGATCGTTGGTTTTGCAAATGTAAATGAAATGGGGGTAGGAATAGTAAGATTGTTAGGAGATAGTATGAATCCTGCAGCCATTATGAAAATGATGAAAAGCACAAAAATGAATGCTAATAGCAGTAGTTTAAAATCTTTAGAAAAAATTTTTAAGGATAAAAATTTTTTAAATTAATCTAGATAGGATTTTTCATATTTATTAAATAATAAAAGGCTGAAAATATTTAATGATATTTTTAGCCTTTTCATTTTTTTGATAAAATTTTTGAAAGAATTTATACTTTAAACAGAGGAAAAAGTTTACTCATTAGCTAAAATTGTTATCGAAATTTTATGATGAAAAAGATATGTTATTTAGCTAAGTGCATGACAAAAATTGACCTATAGTATTAGAACAATTTGATTTTTATAAGTGAAATAACCAGGTGTTTATATGTGTTTAAGCTGTTTTTGTAATGTGCTATGGTTATTTTAATTAACAATTATTTCATCAATAAAAGTCCATGCTTTATTTCCTGAACCTTGTTTTCCTTCTGGAATAACTCCATAATTAGGAATTGTTAGTGTAATAAATTGTGCTTTTTTATTATTAAATTCTTTTTTATAATTGACAATTAAATTATTACTAACAGTTTCTGTATTCATTATTTCCTTAATTGAAGAATTGTTATCTAAGGTGATTTCTATATTTTTTGGTGCATATATCCACTGACCGTTTGCATTATAAAAACGAGTAGCAATAGAATGTATTTCTAGGGGAGTGCCCAAATCTATAGTAATGGTAATATCATCTCCCCAAAAGCCTAACCATTCTTTATCTCCATATCTTTTACTGCTACCAGAAACGCCATTTATTAAAGCTTGTTTTCCACCAGCATTGTAAGATTTGTGAGGTGGTTTGCTTAATGTTATGGTTTTACCAATGGCATTATGTTTATTGATTTTAGCAATATGAATAGTACTTATTTTTTTAGAACCATCAAAACTAGCTGCTTTTATGATTGTAGATTCTTTAACAGGTATTGGCAAAGAGTAAATGGACGAATTACTAGTAGGTTCAGAATTATCTGTAGTGTAATGAATTTGTTTTCCTTTAGTATTGCAAGTTAGTTGGTAGTTGATATTATTTTCTACGGGTATTATTTTACCTTCAATTTCATACAAATGGTTTGCATACTTAATATGAAGAGCATCCAATCTTTTTTGAAAATGAATTAAACGATGTTTAAAATCAGTATAATCTTTTAATGCTGGTTTAGACCAAGTAGCTTCTGCTAATGCAATGATTCTTGGAAAGGCCATATATTCAACTTTGTCAGATGTTTTCATATACTCCGTCCAAATATTTCCTTGCGCTCCTAAAACATATTTTGCTTCCTCTTCATTTAGTTCTTCTGGTATAGGATTAAATGAATACACTTTTTTTAAAGGTAAATAACCTCCAATAGCTAAAGGTTCTTCTTCGTTTTCAGATTGGTAATGGTCAAAATAACAATGAGACATAGGAGTAAGAATAACTGTATGTTTTTGTTTAGCGGCTTCAATAGCTCCTTTTGTGCCTCTCCAAGACATTACTGTAGCATTAGGTGCTAATCCACCTTCTAAAATTTCATCCCAACCTATAATCTGTTTTCCTTTTTTGTTTATATATTTTTCCATTCTAGAAATGAAATGGCTTTGTAAACCATGCTCATCTTTTAAGTTTTTATTTTTTATTAACTTTTGACAATGATTGCAATTTTTCCAATTTGTTTTTGGGGCTTCATCGCCTCCAATATGAATATATTTACTAGGAAATAATTCTACAACCTCATCAATTACATTTTCTAAAAAAGTGAAAGTGGTTTCTTTAGGACAATATATTTCTTTAAAAACACCCCATTTAGTAGCAACTTTTACAGAATCTCCAGTACAACCTAATTCAGGGTATGCAGCAATAGCTGCTTGCGAATGACCTGGCATTTCTATTTCAGGAATAATATCAATAAATCTATCTGAAGCATATTTTACAACTTCTTTAATTTCTTCTTGAGAATAGTAACCACCATATTTTTTACCATCAAACTTATGTGGTTGCTCATTATAATGGCCAATTAAAGTTTCCTTTCTATAAGCAGCAATTTCTTGTAGTTTTGGATATCTTTTAATTTCTATTCGCCAACCTTGATCTTCTGTTAAGTGCCAATGAAAGGTGTTAATTTTTAACTTAGATAATATGTCGATATATTTTTTAATAAAAACGACAGAAAACAAATGCCTTCCAACATCTAAATGCATTCCTCTATAAGAAAATTGAGGCTTATCTTTAATTTCTATACACTGAATAGGAATGTTTTTTGAAGTAACAGTAACAGGTATTAATTGTAATAATGTTTGTACTCCATAAAATGCTCCTTTAGCTGTTTTAGCTTTAATAAGTATTTTATTATTACGAATAGATAAATGATACTCTTCTTCATTTTCAATAGCTGTATCAATTAATAAATGGATACTGTTTTTAGCTTCTTTAGCACTTGGTTTTATGTTGAAATTAGTAGTAATAAAACTATTTAAATAATTTGTAACATTTTTTAGTGCAAGATCACCAATAATAGTAGTTTCCTTTGAGAGTATAAAGTTTCCACTTAAAATTTTTTGACTATAAGGTATAGGAATTATTTGTGGTTGTATTGCTTTTTCGTTTTTAATACTACAGCTTGAGAATACGAGAAAAAAAATACATAAAAAAAGAGATGGCTTCATTTTATTGTGTTGAAAAACCAAAGTTAAGAATCTAAACTACATCAAAAGATTAAGTTCTAATTTATTTATAATGTCTGCATTCTTGATTTAAATTCAAGGTGTTTTTTTAAACGAACGGTTCATTCAATATTTTACTTGTAGTTATATTTTATTTGCTCAACAAGCTTGTCATTTTCAAACCGATCTTGAGATATAAGGAACCCTTTTTTATGAATCGTTTTTTTAGTGTTGAAAGGTAGTTTTTCTCCTTTTTCATTATAGCTTGTAGAAACTCCATTTTTAGTAATTCCTTTTGAGTAAAAGAAATAATTAGGTCTATTAATGGTTACTATTTCTTCAGACAGTTTATTTTTTTCATAAACACGAGTAGAAACAGTATGATTTAAATCTCCTGAATATTGTTTTTCTATAATAGTAATCGGATTTTTTTTGTATTCCCATTCATATTTTAAACTAGGATTTAAAGAGGTTATTTTTCCTGTTTTAGCATTGTAATTAAGAACTTCTTTACTTTTTAAGGTATAATCTGAATTAAATTTTAATTTGGTACAGGTAATTCTGTCAAAATCATTAGAATGATAAGGAGATGCTTTTTCAGGTTTAATTAAATAAGTATATAGCAACTTATCTGTAACCCAAGAAAAATGAAGTATATTTTCGCTAGTGCTATCGAATTTTTCACGATAGTTTAACTTTTTAATTTGTTTTAACAAACCATTGTTATCGTAGCTTAAATAATTTTGAGAAAAATCTGTATCATCGTAAATTAACCAATCGCTATAGATTCGTCTTCCTTCATCATCTAAAACTACTTTAGATTTTCTCCCTTTCCAAGAACCTTCTGTAACTTTTATGTATAGTTTATGGTATGGTTTTGTAAAATAACCTTCATTAAAATTATAACCATATACAAAATCGAAATGTTTTAATAAAGTAGCATTTATTTGTTTCTTTTCTGTAGTATTTACTTGAGGAATAACTTTAGATTTTATGACTTTTAAAACTTTATTGTAATACGTTCTATATTTCTTTTTATAGTTTTTATAAACTGTTTTCTCTCTTCGTTTTATGTATTGTTTTAATTGCCTTTTGCTATGAATGTTGTAAAAGTCTTTAAATTTATCTAGAAAATTGGTGTTATGTAGTGCAAAAATAGAAGGTTCATTTATTCCATCAGAAAAAACAATTCCCGTTTTTGGCTTGGCTATGTTATTATTTACTAAATATGAACCTTTTTGATTATTGTAACGAATACTTGTTTCATTTATAATCATGTAAGGGAAACTAATTAACTGTTCTTTACCAATTATTTTCTCTAAATTCTTGATTTGTTCTTGTAATAAAAAAGAATTTTCTAAACCCATTTTTGTGGGTTTGTATATAACAACAGAAGGTACATCACCTAAAATAATATCAGGTTTTTTATTTTTTAAAGTATCTAATTTCTCTCTTTTAGAAACAATTAACGCATTGGTTAAAGTACTTTGTGTTTTGCAAGACATAAAAATGAGTAAAAGAAAAAAAAGAGGAATAGTATGTATTATTTTTAAGAGAGGTTTATATTGTTTTTTAATATTCATCATTGGTTAAGTTTTTACTTTTTCTATTAGAGAAAACTATTGTTTTTTAATAAGTTCTTTTCTGAATTGTATAAAATAATAATAAAAGAAACTTAAATAAGGAATACTAGCTATTAAAAATGGTAAAGCTTCTTGAGAGTATAGCAATGGAGCTATTAAAAGTAGGTATATTAAACTAATAATATGCAATCCGAAAAAAGAAAGAAAAGAATGCTTAAAATTAAAAAAAATGTTCTTTTTTAGATTTAAAAAAGCAAGTAAGCTTAATAAAATTAAATACAATTGATATGCTATATAAAGTGCAAAAGCAATACCAGACATATCACAACGCATACGATTACGATCAACAGGTTGGTTTGTTAAAAATAGATATAGTGCAAAAATGCCTAGAATAGAAGAGAAAAAGAATGTTTTAAAAATTATAAAAGACAACTGCTTCGACATATTATTTTGTGTTATTTTTTAATAAAATGTGTTTAACGAATATCTAACATTTTAGTAGTTGAATAATGATAGAATTAATATTTGAAGTTTTACAATGTATATCTGAAATATTTTGAATTAAGAGGTTGGTATAAATTTCAAGTAAATATGTTAAAACAATCATTCTAAAAATAGAAACAACTTCATTTTACTATATTAGAACCCTAAATTTAAGTATCCAAACCAAATGAAATCTAAAGCACTATTATTAATAGCAACAGTATTTGTTGTTCTTAGTTGTGATCAGAAAAAAATTGCTATAGCTGAAATAGATAAACCATTAATTTCCTATGTAAATCCGTTTATAGGAACAGGAGCGCATGGGCATACTTATCCAGGAGTAACGATGCCTTTTGGAATGATGCAATTAAGTCCAGATACTCGTTTAGACGGTTGGGATGGTTGCTCTGGCTACCATTATTCAGATACATATATTTATGGATTTTCTCACACACATTTAAGCGGAACAGGAGTTTCTGATTATGGAGATGTTTTATTAATGCCAACGAATAAAGTAATATTTCATAATGGAGCAGATGGAAAAGAAGGATATCGTTCTAAATTTTCTCATAAAAATGAAGTAGCAGAAGCAGGGTATTATAAAGTACATTTAGAGGATACAAATATTGATGTAGAATTAACTACTTCTAAAAGAAGTGGAATACATAAATATCAGTTTCCTTCTGCAGAAAATCAAGTAGTTATTTTAGATTTAGAGCATAGAGATGAATTGTTAAAAGGGCTTTTAAATATCGTTTCTAATACAGAATTGAAAGGAGAACGTTCTTCAAAGGCATGGGCAACAAATCAAAAATTATTTTATTCTATTAAGTTTTCTCATCCTTTCGATACTAATTTTCAAAATTATGCACAGAAAAATGCAGAACGTTATGCTTTTAAAATTATAAACCCTAAAAATGAACCATTTTATATTAAAATAGGAATTTCTTCCGTAGATGAAAATGGAGCAAAGAAAAATTTAGAGCAAGAAATAGGAGAAAAAACATTTGAAGAAATAAAAAAAGAAGCACAAGATACTTGGGAGAAACAATTAAGTAAAATTGTAGTTGAAAGTTCTAATGAAGATTATAAAACGAATTTTTATACTTCTATGTACCATACTAGTTTAGCTCCTAATATCTATCAAGACGTTGATGGGCGTTATCGAGGAGTAGATTTAAAAATACACGAAACAAAAGATTTTGAATATTACACAGTATTTTCTTTATGGGATACTTATAGAGCTACGCATCCTTTATATACTATAATAGAGCAAGAACGAACCAATGATTTTATAAACACTTTTTTAGCAAAATATGAAGAAGGTGGTATTATGCCTATTTGGGATTTGGCAGGTTGTTATACTGGTTGTATGATTGGTTATCATGCAGTTCCTGTAATAGCAGATGCTTATTTAAAAGGAATTAGAGATTATGATATAGATAAAGCTTTTAAAGCAATGAAACATTCTGCAACTAGAGATAAACTAGGTTTAAAAAGTTATAAAAAGGTAGGTTTTATACCTGTAGAAGAAGAAAGCGAATCGGTTTCTAAAACGTTAGAATATGCATATGATGATTGGACGATAGCTAAAATGGCAAAAGCGATGGGAAAGAAAGAAGATTATAAAGTATATATGCAAAGAGCACAGAATTATAAAAATGTATTCGATCCAGAATCTCAATTTATGAGAGGGCGCTTCAGAAATACATGGTTTGCACCGTTCGATCCTTATGAGGTAAACTTTAACTATACAGAAGCAAATGCTTGGCAGTATAGTAATTATGTTCCTCAAGATATTTCTGGTTATATAAAATTATTAGGAGGAAAGTCTAAATTAGAAAAAAACTTAGATACTTTATTTAAAGCAGTATCTAATACCTCTGGTCGTCATCAAAAAGATATTACTGGTTTAATAGGACAGTATGCACATGGAAATGAACCAAGTCATCACATGGCGTATCTATATAATTTTATTAATAAACCATCTAAAACACAAGAAAAAGTATATCAGATTTTAACAGAGCAGTATACAAACACTCCTGAAGGAATATCTGGAAATGAAGATTGTGGACAAATGAGTGCTTGGTATATTTTTAGTTCTTTAGGTTTTTATCCTGTAACACCAGCTTCTAATCAATATATAATAGGTACGCCATTACTAGAAAAAGGAACTATTCATTTAGAAAATGGCAAGCAATTTACTGTTATAACGAATAATTTAAGTTCTATAAATAAGTATGTAGAAAAAGTGTATTTAAATGGTAATAAGTTAGATAGAACTTATGTAACACACGAAGAAATTTTAGACGGAGGAGTGCTTGAGTTTTACATGACTAATGTACCAAGTGATTGGGGAACAAAAGAAGGAGAAGAACCAAAAACAGAAATTAAAGAGCATTTAATTGTACCTGCACCTTTTATTGCCGAAGGAAAAGTAGCTTTTAAAGGAGAAACAACTGTTGTATTAAAGTCTGCTGATAAAGAAGCAAAAATATATTATGCATTAGAAGATGAGTTTATAGAGTATAAAGAACCTTTTAAAGTGAATAAAAAAATAACTTTAAAAACCTATGCTAAAAAAAATAGTTTAAAAAGTAAGACAGTAAGTACAGATTTCTTTAAAATAGATGCAAATATTAAGATAGAGCTACAAACAGAATATGCAAATCAGTATAATGCAGGAGGTAAAAATGCACTGATAGATGGAATAAAAGGAACCAAAGATTTTAGAACGGGAACTTGGCAAGGGTATGCTGATAAAGATGTAATAGCAGTGGTAGATTTAGGAAAAGAAAAATGGGTACAAACAATATCTGCTAACTTTTTGGAAGATCAGAGAAGTTGGATTTTCTTACCTACCAATGTTATGTATTATATATCGGAAGATGGTAAAAAATATAAAGAAGTAGCAGAATTTAATTATGATACCACCAAATCTTCGGAAGAAGTTTCTATAAAAGAAGCAACAATTCAATTAAAAGGAAGCTCTGTTAGATACGTAAAAGTAGTAGCAAAAAAGTTAGGAGACCTTCCTGAATGGCATTTAGGATTTAAACATAATGGTAAATCTTGGTTGTTTATAGATGAAATAATGATAAAATAAGATAATGAAAAGAAGAAATTTTATAAAGAAAACATCTATTTCTAGTTTAAGTTTGGTAGCCGCTTCGGCGATGATAGGTTGCAAGGGGTCTGATGATGAAAAATCAGAAGAAAAACCAATAGTACCTTTAAAAAATAATATAAAACCATTGGTTATTGCTACCTGGAATACACCTACTGCTGTAAATGCAGCCGCAGAAGTTTTAGAAAGTGGAGGTTCTGCTTTAGATGCTGTAGAAGCAGGGTGTAAAATAGAAGAAGCGAATGCAAAAAACCAAACTGTAGGTATTGGAGGATTACCAGATAGAGACGGAAATGTAACCTTAGATGCTTGTATAATGGATGATAAAGGGAATTATGGGGCAGTTCTTTGCGTAGAAAATATAAAGCATGTTATATCTGTAGCAAGAAAAGTGATGGAAGATACTCCACATGTAATATTAGCAGGTAGAGGGGCAGAACAATTTGCAGTATCTCAAGGGTTTGAAAGAGAAGATTTGCTTACAGAAGCTTCAAAAAAAGCATGGGAAGAATGGAAAGTAAAATCGGAATATAAGCCAATTATTAATATAGAAAATCACGATACTATAGGAATGTTGGCAATAGATAAAGAAGGAAATATTTCTGGTGCTTGTACTACAAGTGGTTTAGCATATAAAATGAGAGGTAGAGTTGGAGATTCACCTGTTATTGGTGGCGGGTTATTTATAGATAATGAAATAGGAGGGGCTGCAGCAACAGGTTTAGGAGAAGAAGTGTTAAAAACGGTAGGTAGTTTTTTAGTTGTAGAGTTAATGCGACAAGGAAAAAGCCCTCAAGAAGCTTGCGAAGAAGCAATTAAGCGTATTGTAAGTAAACCCAATAGTAATTATAAAAACTTTCAAGTTGGATATATTGCTGTGAATAAAAGAGGAGAAATAGGAGGGTATTCTATTCATGAATGGTTCAGTTATAACGTGTATAAAGAAGGAGCAAATAAAAACATTAAATCAGACTATTATTTAAAAACGTAAAATATTATTATGTCAACAACCAATAAATCGTATAAAAGTGCCTTTATTTTTTTAACTGTTTTATTTTTCCTTTGGGGATTCATAACTGTTTTGGTGGATTCTCTTGTACCTCGTTTAAAAGATGTTTTTGAATTGACTTATGCTAAAACAGTATTAATACAATCTGCTTTCTTTTTAGCCTTTTTTGTCTTTTCGGTACCAGCAGGAAATATTTTAGCTAAAATAGGATATAAGAGAGGGATTATTTTAGGATTGGTAACTATGGCAGTAGGTTGTTTGTTATTTTACCCAGCTTCATCTAGTAGAATATTTCCTGTTTTTTTAGTAGCATATTTTACACTAGCAGGAGGTATAACTATTTTACAAGTAGCAGCTAACCCTTATGTAGCTTTATTAGGAGGAGAAGAAGAAGCTTCAAGTAGACTAAATTTATCACAAGCATTTAATTCTTTAGGAACAACAATTGCACCTATTATTGGGGCTTTATTTTTACTAAGTGATTCTGTGAAATCTTCTGAAGAAATAGCAACGTTAAGCGATTTAGAAAGAAAGAACTACTACATAGCAGAAGCTGCTACAGTGCAAAAACCATTTTTATTAATAGCAGCTTTTATTGGTTTTTTAGCATTGGTTTTCTTTTTTGTAAAGCTACCAAAAGTAATAGAAAAAGTGCCAGTAGGAGGGTATGCTAAGTTGTTGAAAAACAAATTGATGCTAATGGGAGCTTTGGGTATTTTTGTGTATGTTGGAGCAGAAGTAGCAATAGGTAGTTTTCTAGTAAACTATTTTATGGATATGAAATTAGCAACGGTAGTATCTGGTAATGAAACGATGATGTGGATAGCAAATACCATTGCTAATCTTTTTAATAAATCTTTTTCAGGAAAAGACCCTAAGTCTTTACTAGGGGTTTTTGTAGTTTTTTATTGGGGGGGAGCAATGATTGGGCGATTTATTGGAGCCTACTTAACAAAAATATTATCTCCAGGAAAAGTATTGGCAATTTTTGCTTCTTTAGCTGTTTTAATGATTGTTATATCTATTAGTACTTCTGGTTTAATTTCTATGTGGTCTATTTTAGCAGTAGGTTTGTTTAATTCAATAATGTTTCCTACTATTTTTACATTAAGTTTAGAAGGTTTAGGTGATTTAAAAGCACAAGCATCAGGGTTATTGTGTATGGCAATCGTTGGTGGAGCAATTATTCCATTTGTTTTTGGAACATTAATTGATTTTATTGGATTTAAATTGGCATTTATTTTAACAATAATTTGTTATGCTTATATAGGATTTTATGGACAAACAAAAAGACACTTGAAAGTATAACATTATAAATAAAATGCAGATACAAAAGAGAGTGAATCAATTTTATAAAAATTATTCACTCTTTTTTTTTTAGAAGATATTAAAAGAGTGATAGTATCTTGTTATGGATAAAAAATTTGAAAATCAAGGCAACAGCTTTGGACTAGAGATAAAAAGCTGTTTGAACCTTTAGCGAGTTCTTTTTATCTGTAGCTGGTATTGCCGTAGCATTTTTAACATCGGTCTTTATTTTTTCTTTCCTGTACTAAGCGATGGTCGAAGTATTTGCATCACGGTAAAGAAGATAGGAATTAAGGTTTTGTAAGTAGCTAAAAAACAATTTTCTAAAAAAAAATATTTTAGTGAACACTTGAACTGATGATAAATAATTAAAAGTTAATTTTATTCATAATAATCAATCAGTTTCATATTACTTTGATAGAAATATTATTTACACTTATCCTCAAAAAAAAGACAAACTACTATTTTTAACAAATATTTAAGTTTGATATGTTTAACTTAGTGTTTAAGTAATTAATTAACTATAAATATATTAAAAATGACAAAAAAAATAATTTTTCTTGGAAATCCTTTAACAAAAGAGCAGCAGAAAAAAGTTAAAGGAGGAATAGAGCCTTCACGTTGTAGAACAGCTAGAGATTGCCAGTATGTTTTTGGAATACACATGAACCCAACTAATGATTACTCATGTGTTCGCTCAAGAGAGTATGGTCTTATATGTGTTTCAAATACATAATATCTGATTCTAAAAGTAATTAATTAACTATAAATATATTAAAAATAAAATGAAAAATTTAGGAAGACAACTTTCAAACAAGGAGCAAAAGGAGATAAACGGCGGACGTTTTGGTTTGGGTAGAATATTTTGTTCAACGGATAGTGATTGTTACCAAGGCCATCCTTTTTTAGGCCCAGGAGATGTAAAATGCGGTTATGGAATTAGAGGAAGAAGAAAATGTATTTTAAATTAAGAAAATTAATAGACAAACTAAAAGCCGAAACACGAATGTTTCGGCTTTTAAATTTATAATATACACAATTTACAATCCTTTAGCGTCTTTTAATGTAGATCTATCAAAATTAGTATTTCTAGTTCTAGTATCTATAAAATCAGCGCCAGTTAAGTTCGTATTCGTAATTTTTGCATTGGTTAAATTAGCTTCTGAAAAAATGGCGTTTACTGCTTTACCATTAGAGAATTGTGCCTTTTCAAAATTAGATTTAGTTAAATTTGCTTCATTCAAATTTGCTCTATGTAATTCAGCATTTTCAAAACTAGAATTTGATAAGTTAATTCCAGCTAAATAAGCACCAGATAAATTGGTATTTTTAAAATTACAGTTAGAAAAATCAGCACGAGCATAAATTTTATCTAAATTTTCGGGACTAATTTTTGCTTGAATTAAAAACAATAATAACTGCGTTCTTTCTGGGCTATACATTCTTTCAGAAAGCTTTCCGTTCTCTTCGAGTATTCTATAAGGAGTTAAACTATGTGATAAGGCAGCTATTCTTGGTATAATATTTTTACCATTAATTCCTTTATTGTCTATAGCATCAAAAAGTCCAGCAATTTGAAAACTATACGAACTTTTACGAGAGCCTTCCACTAAAGCATTTTGTGTTTCAATTAATTGGTTTTGTTTTACAAGAATATATAAAGTAACTAAAGATGGTAGAATAGAAAACAATAATAAAATTAAGCTTAATAAACGAACACGAACAAATCTTTTAACCAATGCTGTTAATAAATTTGCAGAAGTATCAGGAGATACTGTTTCTTTAGAATGGTATTCAGAAAACCATTTGTTAAAGCTATTACTTAAATTAGCACCTGTAAATAACTTCCAAGTCCAAGTTAAGGTACTTTTTTTACGTTCTCTTTTACGTTTTTCTTTAGAGTTCGCTTTATCTCTTTCACTTCGTAAAGCTTCGTTTTCTCTTCTTAATTCTTCTAATTCGTTTTGAAGATTTTCTTCCATAAATAATTATATTTAAAGATTTGCTTTTATCATTCTGTCGTTTCCAAAAAGATCTTTTTTTAAAATTACGTTTTTAAATCCTTTTTGTAACAACATATTTTTTGTTTCTTCTCCTAAATATTGATTGATTTCGAAAAATAACAATCCGTTTTTATGTAATTGTGTTTTTGCTAAATCGGCTATCTTGTTATAAAAGATAAGAGGATTTGTGTCTTCAACAAATAACGCTAAATGTGGCTCATTATTTAATACATTGTTTTTAATTTCTTTTTTTTCTAGCTCTCTCACATAAGGAGGATTAGAAATAATCACATTAAATTGATGAGGTAAACCTGAAGTTTCTAAAATGTTACATTCAATAAAAGTAACTTTTGTGTCATGTAATTTTGCATTTTCGCTAGCAACTTTTATTGCTTCTTTAGAAATATCTATAGCATAAACATCTAATAAGTTTCGTTCTTTTTTTAAAGAAATAGGAATACAACCAGAACCAGTTCCTATGTCTAGGATTTTTATTTCTTCTTTTGTGTTTTGTACTTCATTTAACACCCAACTAACTAATTCCTCTGTTTCTGGTCTCGGAATTAAGACTTGATTATTTACTTTAAAAGAATAACCATAGAATTCAGTTTTTCCAAGAATATATTGAATCGGTTCTTCATTTCGTAATCGCTTTATAATTCCTTCTAAAACTTCTATTTTTACTGAAGAAATAACGAAGTCTTCTTTTGTGAAAACATCCATTAAATTTAAATCCAATTCGTGATCGATAACTCTAAAGAAAAAAGCATCTACTTCCGTTTTTGGGTATAAATTAGATAATTCGTTATTAAAATATATTCTGAAGTCTTTTAGCCTCATAATTTCGTTGTAAAAGTGCTACTTTTGATTTATCAAATTTATAGAAAAACAAATGAAGAATTTAATTTATTTTGTAAGTATATTTTTATTTATTTCTGCATGTTCGGTTAAAAAGAAACCAATTTTTATAAAAGTAGATGATGTAAAAGTAGTATCTGTAAAAGTAGATACTATTCGGTTAGTAGCAAACGCTTATTTTAAAAATGAAAATGTTGTTGGAGGTAAAATAGCAACAGATGAAATAAAAGTAATTGTAAACGGAACAGAAATGGCGAAAGTTTCTTCTGAAGAGTTTAAAGTTCCGGCAAATAAAGAATTTGCAGTTCCTTTAAATGTAATGATTCCTACAAAAAAGGTTTTCGAAAACAATAAAGGAGGAATTTTAGGTGGCTTATTAAATTCAGTATTAAATAAAAGTGTAAAAGTGCAATTTAAAGGAGATATCAAATATAAAGTTTTAGGCTTTTCAAACACATACTCAATTAATAAAACAAAGGATATTAAAATTAAACTTTAATTTTTTTAGATACAATTTTTACAAAACAATAATTCTAACATAAGCACTAAAACTAATTGAACAACGAAAAATATATGCATCGTTGCCTTGAACTGGCAAAAAAGGGAATTGGAACTGCTAGACCCAATCCTTCTGTAGGAGCAGTAATAGTATGCAACGATAAAATAATAGGAGAAGGGTTTACGAGTCCATACGGAGAAGCACACGCTGAAGTGAACGCCATTTTATCGGTAAAAGACGTATCATTGTTAAAAAAAGCAACAATATATGTAACATTAGAACCTTGTTCTCATTATGGGAAAACGCCTCCTTGTGCAGATTTAATTATAAAAAAAGAAATTCCGAATGTGGTTATAGGTACTACAGATACGAATAGTTTAGTTGCAGGAAAAGGAATAGAAAAATTGCAAAAAGCAGGTTGTAATGTTACCGTTGGTGTATTAGAAGAAGCATGTAAAGAACACCACAAGCGTTTTTTTACTGTTCAAAATAAAAAGAGACCTTACATTATTTTAAAATGGGCAGAAACTAGAAATGGTTTTATAGCTCCGTTAGAAAAAAAAGAGCAAAAACCTGTTTGGATATCTAATGAATACTCTAAACAATTGGTGCATAAATGGAGAGCAGAAGAGCAAGCCATTTTAGTAGGTACTAATACCGCAATAGCAGATAATCCTAAATTAAATGTTAGAAGTTGGTATGGCAATAACCCTATTCGTGTTGTTTTAGATAAACAGTTAAAAATTTCTAGTGAATCACATCTTTTAAATGGAGAAATACCTACAATTATTTTTACTGAAAAAGAAGCTGTTAATAAAGCGAACTTAATTTTTGAACAAATAGATTTTTCAAAAGATCTTATAAAACAACTCTGTGAAGTACTGCACAAACACAAAGTTCAATCTATTCTTATTGAAGGTGGAACGAAAACTTTACAAACTTTTATCGATGAAAATATGTGGGATGAAGCTAGAGTTTTTGTTGGAGAAAATGAGTTTAAAGAAGGAATAAAAGCACCTAAAATACTAGCAAAAATAATTTCCGAAGAACAAATAAATAAAGACATTTTAAGAATATATAATAATGATTAAAAATATCATTTTCGATTTTGGTGATGTATTCATCAATTTAGACAAACAAGCAACCTACAGAGAAATTGCAAAATTAGGAGTTACAGAAGTAAACGAGCAAATGATGCAAGTGTATTATAAATATGAAATGGGATTAATGACCACCAATGAATTTGTGGGCGTTTTTCACGATCAATTTTCTATAGCTAAAGAAGATTTAATACATGCTTGGAATGCCATTTTATTAGATTTTCCTTTGCATAGACTCCGTTTTTTAAAAGAACTAGCGGCTTCTAAAAAGTACCGATTATTTCTGCTAAGTAATACGAACGATTTACACATTAATTGGATCATGAATAATTGGGGAATGGAGTTGTATACAGAGTTTAAAGAGTGTTACGAGCAATTTTATTTATCACATGAAATTAACTTGAGAAAACCCAATACAAATATTTACGAGTTTGTTTTACATGAAAATAATTTAAAAGCTGAAGAAACTTATTTTATAGATGACACAAAAGAAAATACAGATGCAGCTAATTCTTTAGGAATTCACGTGTGGAATATTAATCCAGAAAAAGAAGATGTAGTGAATTTATTAAATCAACAAAATTTTAGTTAATGATTTATTTAGTTTTAAGTGTACTTATTTCTAGTAGTCTATACGTAATATTTAAGTTTTTTGAAATTTATAAAATCAATACTTTTCAGGCAATAGTAGTAAATTATATTGTTGCTTTTGGTATTGGTTATTTATATTCAGAAGTTAAAATACCGATTAGTAAAATACCAGAGCAATCTTGGTTTCTAGGAGCTAGTGTATTGGGGATTTTATTTATTGCTATTTTTAACGTGATGGCTTTAACCTCTCAAAAAAACGGACTTTCAGTTGCTTCTGTATCTGGAAGAATGTCTGTGGTAATTCCGATAGTTTTCGGAATTTACTTATATAAAGAATCTTTTCATTCAATTAAAATACTAGGGATAATTTTAGCTTTAATAGCGGTTTATTTAACCTCAGTTAAAAGTACAGGTAATAAAAAGATAAAATTATCATATTTATTGTTTCCAATAATTCTTTTTTTAGGATCTGGAGCTATAGATACTTTGTTAAAGTATACAGAAATTAATTATGTAGATCATAACCATGTTTCCATGTTTACTACATCAATTTTTGGTATTGCTTTTATTTTAGGTGTTCCTTTTATATTATATCAATTAATTAGTAAAAAACAACCGTTAAAAATTAGAAATATAATAGGAGGTATTGTTTTAGGAATACCTAATTATTTTTCTATTGAATTTTTATTGAAGGCATTAAAAACAGAAGGAATAGAAAGTTCTGTTTTATTTACAATAAATAATGTAAGTATTGTATTATTGAGCACTATTTTTGGACTTATTTTCTTTAAAGAAAAATTAGAGAATAGAAATTGGATCGGAATTGTAGTGGCAATTGCAAGTATTTTATTAATAACACTCTAATCATAGATTTAAGACGGTTAAATAGTATTTAAATATTCCCTTAATAAAGTATTAGGAGTAATGTCAATTTTATTTTTAGCTCTACTTCTTCCTTTTTTTACTGTGTTAATAGTAACACTTAACATTTCGGCAGATTCTTTTAAAGAAAAGTCGTTTTTTACAAGTATACAATGGCGAATGTCTGTTTTAGATAAATTAGGATGCATTTTTTTTAATTTGTGATACAAATCAAGATAATGAGATTCTATTCTACCTAAAACAACATTTTCTTTTGTGTAACTATCTTCAATAATCACATTTATGTTTTCTTTTACGTTATTTAATTTATCTAAATCTTTAGAGGATAATACTTCATTAAGTTCAGTTTTAATATCTTTTAAAGCTTTAATTTTTTCTTTCTGAGGAGTTAAAATTTGAAGTTCATTTTCTAATATTTCTGAACTATTTTTTTTAAGGGAAGTATATTCTTTTTGATTAAACTTTTCTTCTAGATTAGTAGTGTCTTTGGCTAATGTTTCATCTATTTTGGGTTTATAAATTTTAGAAAAAAAAAGTTTCCCTTTTTGAATTTTAAAATGATTATCATCAGAATGATAAAAAAGGTTTAATTTCTTATAAAAAAAATAAAGCAAGTATAAGATAATTAACAATAAGAAAAACTTGTTACTTAAAATTATAAAGCTAGTCCAGTTTTCTTTTTGTACTCCTAAAGAAATTAATACTACTATTTTTTTAGGTAATATATATGTGAAAAGATTTGTTTGAAAAAGAAATACGTTAAGTAAAAACAAATGTTTTATAAAACTAAAAAAAAACATAATAGGGGGAGGTTTTGTTTAAAATTACATAATATATAAAAGAGTTAAAAAAAACTACTTTATATAAAAAATTTTAAAGATAATAATATTTGTCTCTTATACACTTAAAAAGGTTTTTTCCCTACTTTAAAATTCATTTTTTTAAAATGTCTACTAAATGTACTCTTAATTATGATGCTAAGCACTCCTAATGTCTTCCTTCAAATTTTAAATGAATTAATTACTTAGAGTAGTATTGTACAAGTTTATCATACTAAATAATTAACCCTAATTAAAATTTAAAAATGAAGACCAATAAATTAATTAAAACTATAGTATTATTTATAACATGTACTATTACGCTTACTAATTTAAATGCCCAAACAAATGCAGCTAAAAGAAATGCAGCTAATAAGTTATGGGATAACTATGGCGTAAAACAAAGTAACCGTTCTTTACTACCCAATGAAATACCAGTTAATGGAGTAGGGAACGTTGATGTCAGAACAATTAATCCAGATTACAACACTCTTAAGAATACATTAAATGATATGATTAAGAAGGACGGAGGAATGATTAAATTTAGTAGAAATGCTACTATTAATTTTAATACTCCTATCCGATTAGCTCATGACTATAGTACAAGAAAACTAACAAGAACAATTGTAATTCAAGGTAAAGGAATAACATTTAATGGCCAGAATAAGACTACTATTTTTACAGTTGTAGGAAATATTAGAATTGTTATTCAAAATGCTACATTTAAGAATGCGAATTTTAACCCAGGTTCTATGAGTAATATAAGGTCGGGAGGACCTGAAATTCATCGTTACCGCCAAGGAGGTGGAGCTATAGAAATAAATATGACCGCAGTACCTGTATCACCAGGAAGTAAAGTAAAAGATATTTTTGGAGCTTCTTTACGTGTTAGAAAATGTAATTTTATAGATAATAAAGTAAGTCATTTTAAAGGTATAGGTGAAAATTTAAATGGAGCAGGTATTCGTTTAAATAATTACACTACAGGTGAAGTTTTTGGATGTTATTTTAAAAATAATAGAGCAGTAACTGGCGGAGCTATTGGAGGTACTTCAATACGAAAACTAATTATTATTGATAGTTTTTTTGATAAGAATATATCTAATGGTTACATCGATAAAAGGTCAGGTTCTTCTGCGTATATGAAAGTAGTAGAAGGAGCAGGAGCTATACGTGTAGATAGAACTATAGAATCTATTGAAATTTATAAATCTATTTTTAAAGGTAATGAGGCGAATACTAAAGTTTCTACGATAGAGGTTTTTAGTCGTCCATTAAAAGTAAATGGTAAAGAAGATTTAAAACTGTTTCCTAAAGGAAATAGTTTAATTATTGATGGTTGTGTTTTTATGGATAATAAATTCCATAATTTCAGAAATAGCAATATTGCAGCTGGTGTTCAGTTAGGTAAATCTGGTTTTTTATCGTGTATTATTTTTCATGCAGGAGGAACTAGTGGTTCTTTTAAAGGAGGAACTATGAAAATGACTAATACAACTTTTGATAATAATACAGTAGGTCAGGCTAATATTAGAATGATTAATAATTTTAATTTTCAAAAAAATGTATTTGCAAATACTAAATACGTAGGTGGTTTTGGTAATGCTGTAGATATAACTCGCTCTGCTTTATTTCTTCAAGATGTATTCCAAAAAGGTGTAATTAGTGAATCTATTTTTTATAATAATGAACCAAACATTAATAATGCTAAAGCATCAGATATTATGTATTGGTCTTCTAATATTACATCTAAAGTTAGTTTAAATAAGTCATTGTTTTTAAGAGCTAATAAAAACATAAATATAGAGCAAGTTAGTACACGTTATGGTAGTGCAACTCGACTTTTTAATGGATCAAATAATCATCAATATATAAAGGGGTTAAGTAGTCAAGATTTAAATAAGCTAACGAAAATATCTAAAAACAGATCTAGATTATCTAACCCTGGTGTTGCATCATGGTATGCAGATAGAACATTTGCAGGAAGAAAAGTGAAGGTTCTTAATTTATGTGCAAATAGTGTAGCTGCAGGAGTTGGAGGTATAGCTAAATGTGGTGTAAGTAGAAAAGAAGTAATTGATAGTTCTATTACAGAAGAATTAAATGATAATAAAATTAAAGTGAATTTATACCCTAATCCTGCAATAGATAAAATAACAGTAGCAGGAGTTCATGTGAATGATGAAATTACTATTATAAACTTAAATGGTCAAGTTGTGATTAAACAGAAAATTAAATCTGAAGACAATGCAATTATAGATGTTTCAAAATTAAAGTCAAAAGGAACATTTTTTATCCAAGTGAATGGACGTTCATTCAAAAAGTTTTTAAAAAAATAATAGTAAACTAAATTTAGAGAGAAGTAATAAAAATACTTCTCTCAATTTAATAAATTAGAATTCCCCGATGCTTCGGTGTTTAAGAGGAAAGTTTGAAAACCTAAGGTTTTCATAAAATTAAAAATAAACTTTCTTCCGTTGAATGCCTCGTGGGCTTGCCCCGAGGATTATTTAATAAAAGAATAAATTTCATACTTCATAAGTTCTTTAAAGTGTAATCTATAATTTATAGATCACACTTTTTTATTATAATAATTTTCAGATAAGAAACGAATATCATACTTTGTGCGGTCAGAAAATAATGAATATGATTGAAGATGTTTATAAAACGATAACAAAACCTTCAGAAGAAACGCTGTTTAAAGATAGAAATAGTAAGTTTTTTGGGTATGCTTTTCCTGTACAAACAGAAGAAGATATTAAAAAGAGGTTAGAAGAGTTACGAAAACTACATCATACAGCGCGTCATCATTGTTATGCATGGCAGTTAGGAACTGAGAAAACCCAATTTAGAGCAAACGATGATGGGGAACCAAATAACTCAGCAGGTCAGCCAATTTATGGTCAAATACAAGCTTTTAATATTACTAATGTTTTAATTGTATCGGTTCGTTATTTCGGTGGAACAAAACTAGGTGTGGGCGGATTAATAAATGCCTATCGAACTTCAGCACAACTAGCTCTGGAAGCATCAGATATTGTAGAAAAAACAATTAATGTTGAGTACATACTCACGTTTGGTTACGATAGGATGAATAAAGTGCAACAGATTATTAAAAAACAGCAATTACATATTATTGAACAAAAGTTAGAACTAAATTGTGAATATATAATTGCTGTTCGTAAAAAAGAATCAGAAGCTATTTTTACAATGTTTACTAATTTATTTAAAGTAGAGATTAAAGAGAATGAATAAGTTGGTTGAAGACTTTTTTATAGCGGATGATTAGGTAGTAAGTTTAATCATTTTTTGAATTTCTAAAATAGTATTAGGATATCATCAGAATAATGTGTAACAATTTGATAGTTAGTTCGTCGTAAGAAAAATCAAACTAACTATTTATGAATGCAATACAAAAAAATGAAAAAATTATAGGTTTTTTATTCCTTCTTGTTTTTATTATCGGTGTAACAGTGTATCAGTTTTTAAGAGGCCCTATTCTTTTTGGGAAAGATTATATCACAAATACTTCCATGCACTCCAAACAAATTCTTTTTTCAATTCTATTAGCAATGGTTGGTAGTATTATTTCTTTAATTGTAGCGGTATTATTTTTACCTGTTTTTAATAAATTTAGTACCCGTTTAGGATATTTATATGTATCATTTTCTATTGTATATTTTATAGCAATGATAGTTGAAAATTATGCCGCTTTATCTTTACTAGAAGTAAGTAATGAATATGTAAAGAATAAGCCAAACACAAACTCTTTTTTACAAAACTTAGGAAATATAGCTTATAACAGACATGAATTAGTTCATTATATATCTTTGTTAATTTCTTGTTTACCAGTATTTGTTTTATACTATATATTTTATCAAACAAAATTAATTCCAAGATTTATAGCTGTTTTCGGAATGGGAGCTGTTATTTTGATGTCTGTTAATATGGTATTTCTAATAATCATGGGAACTAGTATAAGTTCAAATTTACTGATCCCCATAGCTTTAATTCAGTTGTTTTTACCCTTCTGGATTTTTATAAAAGGGTTTAAAATAAAAATTATAGGTTAACACGTTGTGCATTTGGATTAAAATTCTGTCAATTCGAGTGATTTTTCAGAATAAAATGGAGAAAAATTGTATCGAGAATCATCATTTTAGTTCTAAAATAGTTCTCAATACACTTTTTCCTACCTCAAAAGTACTCGAACTAACATTTATTGTTTTTAAAATTCCTAAAAGCACAATGGGTTAGATTACTATATTTTTTTGTTCCTTTGCGATCTCAAAATTTTAAACGTAAAAATACTATGAAAAAAATAACAGTAATAGTACTATTTTGTTGCTTAAATCTTTTCGGTCAAAAAAGTTACTTTATAAATGTTAATGGAGATAAAACAATATTATATGAAAATATAAAAAAAGAATCTCATATGACAAATACTCATATTGTAAGTGGAGACTATGCTTTAACAGGATATTATCTTTGGTACCACGATAAAGAAGGTGAGTTAAAAAAGATAGCACAATCTAAAATAAAAGAATTAATAACAGAAGAGAATAGATATGTGAGAATGAAAATAGGGAGCATGTTTGGTTTTAAAAGGCTTCATGAAATAGTAATGGAAAGTGATACATATCTTTTGAGTCAATATTACGAAGGAGGCTTTTATTATGCATATATAACCAACAAAGCTACAGGTAAGTTTGAAGAGAAAAAAATGAAAATTTCTTGGAACAATAGAAGAGACAAAAAAATCTTCAAGAAAAAAATCTTACCCTATTTTAAAGAATGTAATGTTTTTATAACGATAGTGAAATCAAATATCGAAGAAAAATATAAAATTAGATCTAGAGTTGTAAAAAACAGAATGTTTAAAGATATATCTAATATGAAGTGTCAATAAAAAACACAGGTTTAATTGTATAACTAACTAAAAACCCGTACATTTGCACGCCTTTTTACGAGAACAGATTTATAAAAGGACTAAAAAATAAATTAATTAAGTTTAATATCTCTTGCTATTAGTATCGTTAATAATCTGACTAATAAAAAGATACAAAAATTATTTCAGACATGTCTGAAGAAACAAAAACAACAACTCCAGAGGCTGCAGAAGCTACTACAAATGTAAGCCCAGCACAATTTTTAGCAACATTTAACTGGCATAAATACGAAGAAGGTATTGATGAAGTAGATGAATCTAAATTAAAGGAGTTTGAACAAGCATTAGAAGGAACAGTAGGTTTCGTAAACGAGCGTGATGTAATAGAAGGAACAGTAGTTCGTATTACAGATCGTGATGCTATTATCGATATTAACTCTAAATCTGAAGGAGTTATTTCATTAAACGAATTTCGTTATAACCCAAAATTAGCTGTAGGAGATACAGTAGAAGTATTAGTTGATAAAAGAGAAGATTCTTCAGGTCAATTAGTATTATCTCATAAAAAAGCTCGTGTAATTAAAGCTTGGGATAGAGTTAATAATGCACATGAAACAGGAGAAATCGTAAACGGTTTTGTGAAGTGTAGAACTCGTGGAGGTATGATTGTAGATGTTTTCGGTATCGAAGCATTCTTACCAGGATCTCAAATCGATGTGAAACCTATCCGTGATTACGATCAGTATGTAGAAAAAACGATGGAATTCAAGGTTGTTAAAATCAATCACGAATTTAAGAATGTAGTTGTATCTCATAAAGCGTTAATTGAAGCTGATTTAGAAGAACAAAAGAGAGAAATCATTGGCCAGTTAGAAAAAGGACAAGTATTAGAAGGTGTTGTTAAAAACGTAACTTCTTATGGTGTATTTGTTGATTTAGGTGGTGTTGATGGTTTAGTTCATATTACAGATTTATCTTGGTCTCGTATTAACCACCCAAGTGAGGTTGTTGAATTAGATCAGAAATTAAACGTTGTAATCTTAGACTTTGATGATAACAAGTCAAGAATTCAATTAGGTTTAAAACAATTATCTGCTCACCCATGGGAAGCTTTAAACTCTGAATTAAAAGTTGGAGATAAAGTAAAAGGTAAAGTAGTTGTTTTAGCTGATTATGGTGCGTTTGTAGAAGTAGAAGATGGTGTTGAAGGATTAATTCACGTATCTGAAATGTCTTGGTCTACGCATTTACGTTCGGCACAAGATTTTGTACAAGTAGGAGATCAAGTAGAAGCTCAAATCTTAACATTAGATCGCGAAGAGCGTAAAATGTCTTTAGGTATGAAGCAATTACATCCAGATCCTTGGACAGATATTACTACTAAGTTCCCTGTTGGATCTCAACATGAAGGTACTGTACGTAACTATACTAACTTCGGTGTATTCGTAGAATTAGAAGAAGGTATTGATGGTTTAGTATATATCTCTGATTTATCTTGGACTAAGAAAGTGAAGCATCCTTCTGAATTTGTAACTGTTGGTGATAAATTAGCTGTTCAAGTATTAGAATTAGATGTAGAAAACCGTAAGTTAAACTTAGGTCATAAGCAAACGCAAGATAATCCTTGGGATGCACATGAAGCTACGTATGCAATTGGATCTAAATTTACAGGTACAATTACAAACAAAAACGACAAAGGTGCTACTGTAACTTTTGAAGACGGTTTAGAAGCTTTTGCTCCTTCACGTTTCTTAGATAAAGAAGATGGTGGTAAATTAGCTAAAGGAGATTCTGCAGAGTTTGTAGTAATTGAATTTAGTAAAGAATACCGTAAAATAGTAGTTTCGCATACTTCAATCTTTAGAGAAGAAGAGCAAAGAAATGTGAAAGCTGCAGCTAAAAAAGCACAAGAATCTGAAAAAACAACTTTAGGTGATATTGGTGGTTTAGCTGAATTAAAAAGAAAAATGGAAGGAAAATAATTTTCCTATTCATTATAAAACAAAAAACCGTTGCTTCTGCAACGGTTTTTTGTTTTTAGATATTTGTTTCATTCTACAAATAGTATTCTATAATAAGAGTAATGATGAATTTTTTGTCCCTTAACGAGATTTCAATTATATGAAACAATTACTTCTAAATTACTTATTGTCGGTTATAAAGAGAAGTGTGGAGAATAGTTTGATAACATCTCGATACCATTTTTCTTTCTTTTAGTCTGAAAAATCACAGGCATTGACATTTTTTATCTCTAGCTCAAAGCTGTTATCTTTATTTTCAATTTTTGTGTCATAACAATCGTTTCTCAAAATTTTTTTTGAAGACCTGACACGGCAATTTAGTTGTAAAACAATTGATTATAAATTGAAATAAGGTTCTTAATGCTCTATAAAAGTAGATAAGTATTCAATATTTTATAATAATCAAACTTTGTTTTATTTTTAAAGAACCTACTTTGGTATTATATTTGAAGATTAATGAATCAAACTTAAAAATCTAAAAAATGAAAAAATTTTTATGTATCGTAGCAATTTTAGCTTTAGCTTGTAAAATGAATGCACAAGACGGTAAATTGAGAGTAGGAGGTAACGTTGGTTTTACAACTAATGGAGGCTCTTCTTTTGTAATTGGTGGAGATGTTGATTATTTATTTAATGTGGAATCTAAATTTAGTGTTGGTGGAGCTACTGGATTGGTATTTGTAATTAACGATAACTTTAATTCAACGTTTTTACCTTTAGCGGGTGCTGGTAGATTTCATGCTACCAATAAAATAGATTTAGGATTAGACATGGGGTATGCAATTGGCTTAAGTAATTCAGGAAATGGTTTTTATTTTAGACCAATGTTCGAATACAAATTAGGAAATGGTATTGCATTAAGAGCATCATATTCAGGAATTGGATCTGGAGGTTATTTAAATGCAGGCGCAATGTTTGACTTGTAAAATATTAAAGATATAAATTATGGAAACCATTACGAAAGTAATGGTTTTTTTATATGAGTTTTGTAAAAGAGTAGCTATTTTAAGTTAGTGAATGCAGTAATATTAAGCCTTATTTTAATATACGGTTAACTTAAAAAATAAATTTTAAAATAAATTTGGATTTGTAAAAAAATATCTCGTAAATTCGCAACTGTGAAAATTTATATAATGTCAATTACTAAATTACATCATCATCATCACATTTGCACTCAGGCGAATTGATAATGTTATGTATGTAATTATAAACATAAAATTAAAAAATCCGTTTGAGTAAATCAAGCGGATTTTTTGTTTCTTAACAAAAGAAAATTCGAAGATTTACTCAAACTAACAAAGCAAAAAACAGCAACATGAGTAAATTAAGATTAGCAGTACAAAAATCAGGAAGACTTAATGAAGAATCATTAAAACTTTTGAAAGCTATTGGAATTTCTATTGATAATGGAAAAGATCAATTAAAAGCTTCTTCTAGAAACTTTCCATTAGAGGTTTTCTTTTTACGTAATGGCGATATTCCTCAGTATTTAAGAGATGGCGTAGTAGATATTGCAATTATAGGCGAAAATTTAATAGTTGAAAAAGGAAGTGAAATTTCTGTTGTTGAAAAATTAGGTTTCTCTAAATGTAGAGTTTCTATAGCAGTTCCTAAAAGTTCAAATGCTAAAAGTTTGGCTGATTTAAATGGAAAAAAAATAGCAACATCGTATCCTAATACAGTTCAAAATTTTTTAGATAAAGCTAATATATCTGCTAATTTACATATTATAAATGGTTCAGTAGAAATAGCGCCAAGTATAGGCCTGGCAGATGCTGTTTGTGATATCGTATCTAGCGGAAGTACCTTATTCAAAAATAACTTAAAAGAAATAGAAGTCCTATTACAATCGGAAGCAGTTTTAGTTAAATCACCAAAAATTTCCAAAGAAAATCAACTAATTTTAGATAAAATTCAATTTAGATTACAATCTGTTTTAGCTGGTCGTAAAAATAAATATGTACTATTAAATGCTCCTAATAATAAGGTAGATGAAATCATAAAAATATTACCAGGAATTAAAAGTCCCACTATTTTACCATTGGCGCAAGAAGGATGGAGTTCTATTCACTCTGTAATTAATAAAAATGATTTTTGGAACATGATAGATGAATTAAAATTAGCAGGAGCCGAAGGGATTTTAGTTTGTCCTATAGAAAATATGATTCAATAAATATATATTCTTACTCATGAAAAAATATATAAATCCAGATATATCTCAATGGAACTTATTATCAGAGAGAGCTCAAATTGAAAAGAATACATTAACGGATACAGTAAATGAAATTTTAGAGAATGTAAAAGAAAATAAAGACAAAGCACTTTATACATATGCTTCTTTATTTGATAAAGTAGAATTATCTTCTTTAGAGGTTGCAAAAGAGGAGTTAAAAGCAGCTGAACAAGAAGTTTCGAAAGAATTAAAAGAAGCAATAGCTCTAGCAAAGAATAACATAGAAAAATTTCATGCTTCTCAAGCAGAAACTACTAAAGTTATAGAAACTACAAAAGGAGTTGCATGTTGGAGAAAAAGCATTGGAATAGAAAAAGTAGGATTGTATATTCCAGGAGGAACAGCTCCGTTATTTTCTACGATTTTAATGTTAGGAATTCCTGCAAAAATAGCAGGCTGTAACGAAATTATATTATGTACGCCACCAAATAAAGAAGGAAAAATACATCCAGCAATATTATTTACAGCTAATTTAATAGGAATAACGAAGGTTTTTAAAGTTGGAGGAGCACAAGCCATAGCAGCAATGACGTATGGAACAGAAACAGTACCAGCTGTGTACAAAATATTTGGCCCAGGAAATCAGTTTGTAACTAAAGCCAAAGAATTAGCACAACAACAAGGAGTGGCAATTGATATGCCCGCAGGACCAAGTGAAGTATTGGTAATTGCAGATGCAACCTCCAATGCTAGTTTTGTTGCTGCCGATTTATTATCGCAAGCTGAGCACGGTACAGATAGTCAGGTTATTTTACTGTCTAATAATAAAGAGGTAATTAATAAAGTTGAGATTGCATTAGAAAAACAGCTAAATAAATTACCAAGAAAAGAAATAGCGACAAAAGCATTGGAAAATAGTAGAATATTATATTTCCCTACTATAGATAAATGTATAGAGTTTAGTAATTTTTATGCTCCAGAACATTTAATTATAGCTTCAGAAAATTCAGAAACGATGGTAGATAAAATTACCAATGCAGGTTCTGTATTTTTAGGAAATTATAGTTGTGAAAGTGCTGGCGATTATGCTTCTGGTACAAACCATACATTACCAACCTATGGGTATGCAAGAAATTATAGCGGGGTATCGTTAGATAGTTTTGTAAAGAAAATAACCTTTCAAAAACTATCTAAAGAAGGAATTAAAAATATAGGTAATGCTATTGAATTAATGGCAGAAGCAGAGGGTTTACAGGCACATAAAAATGCGGTTACATTACGCTTAGAATCGTTGAAGTAATAATAAGATTTAAATTTTACTTATGGAAGGAGTAATATTTATTGGAATTCAAGCAAGTGGAAAATCGACTTTTTATAAGGATAATTTTTTCAATACACATTTTCGAATTAGTATGGATTTATTAAATACAAGAAATAAGGAAAACCAATTATTAGCTACTTGTATAAGCTTACAGCAAAAAGTTGTTATTGATAATACAAATCCAACACAAGAAGATAGAATAAAATATATTCAAAAATTTAAAGAAAATAAATACAAAACTATTGGGTATTATTTTAAGTCAAAAGTAGAAGAATCTTTAAAAAGAAATAATAAAAGAAGAGGAAAAGAAAAAATTCCAGACATGGGAATATTTTCAACCAAAAAGAAATTGGAATATCCTACTTTTTCTGAAGGTTTTGATGAGATATATTTTGTAGAGATTAAAAAGAGGGTGGTTTTGTAATAAAAGAATGGCAAGATGAAGTTTGATGAATTAGATAAAAAAATGCGAGTATACGAAACTACTAACGATTATTGTGTATTACCTAATATATATATGGTTGCAAGAATAGACGGAAGAAGTTTTACAAAATTAACTAAAGAAAAGCATAAATTTGAAGCACCTTTTGATATAAAATTTAGAGATTTAATGGTAGCTACAACTGAGCATTTAATGAATTGTGGTTTTAATATAATATATGGTTACACTGAAAGCGATGAGATTTCATTACTATTTTCAATAAATGAAAGTGTATTTAAAAGAAAAACAAGAAAATATAATTCGATATTAGCAGGTGAAGCTAGTGCTAAATTTTCTTTATTGTTAAAAGATATTGGCGTATTTGATTCAAGAATATCACAGTTACCAACGAAAAAATTAGTGATTGATTATTTTAGATGGAGAAATGAAGATGCCTATAGAAATTCGTTGAATGCTAATTGTTATTGGATGCTACGAAAAAAAGGAATAACAGCTAAAAAAGCAAGTGAAAAAATAGAAGGAATTTCAATAGCTTCTAAAAATGAGCTTTTATTTCAAAATGAAATAAACTTTAATAAGTTACCTAATTGGCAAAAAAGAGGAGTGGGTTTATATTGGGGAACTTATGATAAAGAAGGTTTTAATGAAAAGACAAAAAAGATAACAACTACAAAAAGAAGAAAGTTAAAAATAGATTACGATTTACCTATGAAAGATAAATACAGTCGTTTTATAGAAATGCTTTTAGAAAAAGAGAGTTCTAATAAAAAATAAACCAACTAAAACTGTTTAAATAAGATGTTTAGTTTAGAAAATATAGTACGTAAAAATATTTGGAATTTAACGCCATATTCATCCGCTAGAGACGAATTTAAAGGAAGTGCAGATGTTTTTTTAGATGCAAATGAAAATCCATATGGAACATTAAATAGGTATCCAGATCCGCATCAAAAAAAAATAAAGAAGAAACTATCTGAAATAAAAAAAGTAACTCAAGATCAAATTTTTGTTGGAAATGGAAGTGATGAAGTAATCGATTTGGCTTTTCGTATTTTCTGTGAACCAGGAAAAGACAAAGCATTGACATTTTCTCCTACCTACGGAATGTACGATGTATCAGCTGCAATAAACAATGTAGAATTAATTAAACAGCCTTTAATTAATGATTTTCAAATCAATTTAAATCAACTACAACCTTATTTAGACGATCCGGCAGTAAAAATGATTTTTGTTTGTTCTCCTAACAACCCTACAGCAAATACATTTAACATAGCAGATGTAGTATATATTTTAGAAAATTTTCATGGAATTGTTATTATAGATGAGGCATATATCGATTTTAGTGAACAAGAATCATTTATTACCAAAATAAACAACTATAAAAACTTAATTGTAAGTCAAACTTTCAGTAAAGCATGGGGGTTAGCAGGAGTTCGTGTTGGAGCTGCATATGCTAATAAAGAAATAATTACATTATATAACAGTGTTAAACCACCATATAATGTAAGTCAGTTAAACCAAGAGGCAGTACTAAAATCATTAAATAATTTAGAAGTATTTAATGAGAATGTAGCCGCTATTTTAAAAGAAAGAGAAAGTTTAAAACAGAAATTAGCATCTTTAAAAATTGTAAATAAAATTTATCCATCAGATGCTAATTTTTTATTGGTAGAAGTAAGCAATGCAAACGAAACGTATCAGTATTTAATAGATGAAAAAGTAATCATTAGAAATAGAAATAAGTTAGTTAATAATTGTATTCGAATTACCGTTGGAACATCAGAGGAGAATGAGAAATTGATTGAAAGTCTTGCATCAATGTAACAATTTAATAATGAGTTAAAATAATAGATAAAAAAAATAGTATTAAGTACATAGTACTTAGTACAAAGTAGTTTTAGTACGAGTTTATAATTACTTAATACTCTATACTAACTACTCAATACTAAATAAATCATGAGTAAAAAAGTATTATTTATAGACAGAGACGGAACATTAGTTTTAGAGCCACCAGTAGATTATCAATTAGATAGTTTAGAAAAGTTAGAGTTTTATCCGAAGGTATTTCAATACATGGCTAAAATAGCTACAGAATTGGATTATGAATTGGTAATGGTAACCAATCAAGACGGATTAGGAACGGATTCTTTTCCTGAAGATACTTTCTGGCCAGCTCAAAACAAGGTAATGAGTGCTTTTGAGAAAGAAGGTGTTGTTTTTTCGGAAGTTCATATCGATAAAACTTTTCCGCATGAAAATGCACCTACACGTAAACCAAGAACAGGTTTATTAACAAAGTATTTTTCTGAGGAATATGATTTAGAAAATTCTTTTGTATTAGGAGATCGTATTACAGATATGGAATTGGCAAAGAATTTAGGAGCAAAAGGAATTTATTTATCTGAAAATCCAGAACTAGGAGCAGAGGAAATAGAGAGTTCTAAGCAAGAAATTTTCGATTGTATTGCACTTACAAGTACCGATTGGGAAAAAATATATGCGTTTTTAAAACTAGAAGATCGCGTACAAGAAATTACTCGTAATACTAATGAAACTCAAATTTATATCAAATTAAATTTAGATGGTTCTGGTAAAAACGATATTAGTACAGGTTTGTCATTTTTTGATCATATGTTAGATCAAATTGGGCGCCATGGCGCAATGGATTTAACAATTAAAGTAAATGGAGATTTAGAAGTAGATGAGCACCATACTATTGAAGATACCATGATTGCTTTAGGAGAATTATTCAATAAAGCATTAGGTAATAAACTAGGTATTGAGCGTTACGGATTCTGTTTACCTATGGATGATTGTTTAGCACAAGTAGCAGTTGATTTCGGTGGTAGAAATTGGTTAGAATGGGATGCAGATTTTAAGCGTGAAAAAATAGGAGACATGCCTACAGAAATGTTTTTCCATTTATTTAAATCGTTTACAGATGGGGCAAAATGTAATTTAAATGTAAAAGCAGAAGGTGTAAATGAACATCACAAAATTGAAGGAATTTTTAAAGCATTTGCAAAAGCAATGAAAATGGCAGTAAAACGCGATGCGAATAAAATGTTTTTACCATCAACAAAAGGGGTTTTATAAGTTAGAAGTTACATATTAGATATAAGAAGTATAAACTTTTAATATCTAATATCTTAAATTTAATATTTAGTAGAATGAAATTAGTAATAATAGACTACGGAGCAGGAAATATAAAAAGTATTCAATTTGCGTTTAAACGATTGGGATTTGATGCTGTTTTAAGCAAAGACGTAAATGAAATTAAAAATGCAGATAAGGTTATTTTTCCTGGTGTTGGTGAAGCAAGTTCTGCTATGCAAAAATTAAAAGAAAGCGGATTAGATACCATCATTCCAACTTTAACACAACCAGTTTTAGGTATTTGTTTAGGAATGCAATTAATGTGTAATTCTTCGGAAGAAGGAAATACAAAAGGATTAGGAATTTTTAATGTAGATATTAAACGTTTTTCAAACGAAGTAAAAGTGCCACAAATGGGATGGAATACCATTTATAATTTAAAATCACCCTTATTCAAAAATGTAAAGGAAGATGAGTTTATGTATTTGGTACATAGTTTTTACGCAGAAAACTGTGAAGAAACTATTGCTACTACAACATATGAAACAACATATGCAACAGCTTTACAAAAAGATAATTTTTATGGAACTCAGTTTCACCCAGAAAAAAGTGGTGTTGCAGGTGAACAGATTTTAAAGAATTTTTTGAATATATAAAAGTTAGATATACGATATTAGAAGTATCAATATGTTAGATGTTAAATATATGATATTAGAAGTATTTAGTTTTGTGTAATGAAATAAAAGATATAGGGTGTTATAAGTGTAAGATAATTTTTATAAAAAATAAAAAGGAGTAGAAAACTTTTAATATTTAACTTCGTATATCTAATATAAAAACATGGATATTAGAAGTATTTAGTTTTGTATAGTGAAATAAAAGATATAAGGTGTTATAAGTGTAAGATAATTTTATAAGAAACTAAAAAGGAGTAGAAACCTTTTAATATCAAACTTCGTATATCTAATATAAAAACATGGTTATGAAAAATGAAATTATTAATAGAACAAAAAATTTCGCTTTAGAATGCTGGAAGTTTTGTTTTAAAGTTCCAAAATCGAGAGAATACAATGCTTTTGTAAATCAGTTAATACGAAGTTCTAGCTCAGTAGGGGCTAATTATAGAGCATCGCAAAGAGCAAAATCTACTGCTGATTTTATAAATAAATTAAAGATAGTAGAGGAAGAGGCAGATGAAAGTGTTTATTGGTTAGAGATTTTTGAAGAAGTCATTCCAGAGCATAAAGAAGAAATTTTAAGATTGAAAAAAGAAGGATCGGAATTATTAGCAATAATAGTAGCATCCATAAATACAGCTAAAAGAAATCAAAATAAGAAGTATTAAAAGTTAGACCATAATAATTTAGAAGTAAAAAATAAAACTTTTAATATCAAACTTCTAAAATTTAATATTATAAAAATGAGAATCATACCTGCCATAGATATTATAGAAGGAAAATGTGTTCGTTTAACCAAAGGCGATTATAACACCAAGAAAATATATAACGAAAATCCGTTAGAAGTAGCCAAAGAATTTGAAGATGCTGGTATTGAATATTTACATGTGGTAGATTTAGATGGAGCGAAAGCAAGTAAAATTATCAATTATAAAGTATTAGAGCGAATAGCATCTAAAACGAATTTAAAAATTGATTTTGGAGGCGGATTAAAATCAGATCAAGATTTAGAAATAGCCTTTAATTCAGGAGCAAACCAAATAACAGGTGGAAGTATCGCTGTTAAAAATGCCACTGTTTTTGAAAGTTGGATAGCAAAGTTCGGAGCAGAAAAAATTATTTTAGGAGCCGATTTTTATCCAGATACAAAAGGAGGAAAAATAGCAACCAACGGATGGCAAGAAGAAAGTAGTTTGCAATTAATTCCGTTTATAAACGATTACCAATCTAAAGGAATTCAATATGTAATTTGTACAGATATTTCTAAAGACGGAATGTTACAAGGACCGAGTTTTAAAATTTATGAAGAAATTTTGTCAGTTCAAACGCAATCGAGCGGTATTCGAGCGGATTCGAGAATAAAGCTTATTGCATCTGGAGGAATTTCTACTTTTGAAGAACTACCAAAACTAGCAGAATTAGGTTGTGAAGGAGTTATTATAGGAAAAGCGATTTATGAAAATAAAATCAGTTTAAAACAATTAGAGAATTTTATAATAAATAAATAGTATAATTTTAGAAGGTAAATATTAGATATTAAAAGTTAAAAAATAAATATTTAGTGTTTTAATAACTTCTACTATTTGATATCAAAAATTTAACTTTAGAAAATGTTAACAAAAAGAATAATACCTTGTTTAGATATAAAAAACGGACGAACTGTAAAAGGAGTGAATTTCGTTAATTTAATAGATGCTGGAGATCCTGTGGTTTTAGCAAAACAATATGCGGAATTAGGAGCCGATGAATTAGTGTTTTTAGATATTGCAGCAACTTTAGAAAATAGAGGAACTACTTTAGATATGGTTTTAAAAGTAGCAGAGCAAGTAAACATTCCGTTTACTGTTGGAGGTGGAATTTCTTCTGTAGAACATGTAGATGCTTTATTAAAATGTGGAGCAGATAAAATATCTATTAATTCTTCCGCAGTAAAAAGACCTGAACTGGTAAATGAATTATCGCAAAAATTCGGAAGCCAATGCGTAGTGGTTGCTATTGATGCAAAAAAGATAGATGGTGAATGGATTGTACATTTAGCAGGAGGCACTATTCCTACCGAATTAAATTTATTTGATTGGGCAAAAGAAGTTGAAAAAAGAGGAGCAGGAGAAATTTTGTTTACTTCTATGAATAATGATGGAACAAAAGCAGGTTTTGCAAATGAAGCTTTGGCTAAATTATCTACCGAATTAAATATTCCAATTATAGCTTCTGGCGGAGCAGGAACCGTACAGCATTTTATAGATACTTTTGTGGAAGGAAAATCAGATGCTGCTTTAGCTGCAAGTGTTTTTCATTTTGGAGAAATTCCGATACCAGATTTAAAAAAGGAGTTACAGAAAAATAATATTCCAGTGCGTTTATGAAAAAGCTATTTCTAGATGATATACGAACTATTGAAATGGTATACGATGCATCTGTTGAAAAAGAGTTCGACATTGTTAGAAATTATCATGATTTTGTCTCTTACATAAAGATGAATGGACTACCAAATTTTATTAGTTTTGATAATGATTTAGGGTTGAATGATAAAGGAGAGATTGCTCTAGACGGATATGCAGCAGCAAAATGGTTAGTGTATGAATCGGGTTTAGATATAAGAAATTTACAGTTTAAAGTACATTCAGCAAACCCAGTAGCTGCTGAACAAATAAGAGGGTTGTTAAATAATTATATCGCGTTTTTAAATAAAAGAGAACAATAGTGAATATTCTTATAATTACTTTTAAAAGATCAAGAACAGTTCAGTATTTATAAATACTTTTGTTCAAATTAAAACAACACAAATGATTTCTGTAAGATAACCATTATATGAAAAATAGAATTACAGTATTTATACCAACCTATAATAGGGTTAATTATTTGCCTATATTATTTGAATCGTTAAAGATTCAAGAATATAAATTATTTGAAGTTTTAATTATTGATGATGGTTCTACAGATGAAACAAAGGCATTAATTGATGAATGGAATGAAAAAGGTAATTTTAAGATCCGTTATATTTATCAAGAAAATTCTGGAAAAAATGTAGCGTATAATAGAGCAATAGATGAAGTAGAAACAGAGCTTTTTCTAGAAATAGATTCTGATGATTATTTTTTACCAAATGCCTTAAGTGTGGTTATAGAAGCTTGGGACAATACATCTAAAGAAAATAATATAGGAGCTATTCAATATTTATGTCAATATGAAGATGGGAAAATTATTGGAGATCGTTTTATAAAAGAAATTTCTGATAATTACGAGATAAGGAGAATAGATAATATAAAGGGAGATAAAGGAATGGTTTACGAATCTTTTAAATTGAAACAATTTAGAGTTCCAGTTATTAAAGGAGAAAATGTAATTTATTCTATTCTACATAATAGAGTTTCTACCATTTGTAAAACACTTTGTATAAACACACCTTTAGTAGTTAAAGATTATTTAGATGGAGGTCTTACAAATATTAATGCGACCCAGAAGAAAACGAGATACCAATCGTTAATGATTCAGTATAATGAATTAAACTATTTTAAATTAAGTTTTAGTAAATCATTATTATATAATAGAAAATATATAGAAAATGCATTTTTATCAAATTTAAGAGTAAAAGAAATATACAATAATGCAATTAATAAAAGAATGGTTTTAATTACCATGTTATATGGTTTTATTACTTATTCATTTAAAAAAAATAAAAATACTTCAAGATGAATATAAGCTTTGATGACAGAGGATTAGTTCCTGTAATTATTCAAAATAACAATACATTACAAGTGTTAATGTTAGGATATATGAATAAAGAAGCCTTTGAAAAAACACAAAAAGAACAAAAAGTAACCTTTTTTAGTAGAAGTAAAAACAGGTTATGGACTAAAGGTGAGGAAAGTGGTAATTTCTTGTTTGTAAAAGATATTAAAATAGATTGTGATAACGATACTATTTTAATAAAAGCCGATCCAAAAGGACCTACTTGTCATAAAGGAACTACTTCTTGTTTTGCAGAAGAAACATCTAAAGGTTTTTTATATCAATTAGAAAATATTATTCATGAAAGAATAGATAAGGATGTAGAAACTTCTTATACTAATAAATTGTATAAAAGAGGGATGAATAAAGTTGCTCAGAAAGTAGGAGAGGAAGCTGTAGAATTAGTTATTGAAGCTAAAGATAATAACGATGATTTATTTACGAATGAAGCAGCAGATTTAATGTATCATTATATCATTTTATTAAAAGCAAAAGGATTTACTTTAAAAGATATTGAGGCTGTATTAAAAGAAAGAAATTAATCTAGCTTTTTGTTGTGCTGAATGTCATAGAACCTTTAAAAAATGGAAAATATCCAAGGAACTTGGTTAATGATTAAAACTGGTGACGACTATTGTTCGCCTGAGTTTATCGAATTTTCAAATGATAAAGTTCTTCATTTTGAATTGGAAAAGACAAACCGAAGTGAGCTTTCAAAAAAAGCTATTAATTGGAGTGAAAAAATTTCTGAATCTAAATATGAAATCGTAAACAAGAATCGGATAAGAATATTTAGAATGGGAAAAACACATACTGTTATTAGTGAAACAGAATCTATAACTGAACATACTGAGTTCACAACGGATTATGAAAGGATTGAGCCTACTAAAACAAATTTGACGGATATTGAAATTCAAAAACTAGAATTCAAAGCAGAATGGAATGGAGAAAAAATTCCTTTTGTATTCAATAAGTATTTAGACAGTCCAATTATTCAGGAAATCAATAAAAAACAAAAAAAAGAAGGACGAAAATTGTTGTTGGAAAACCTGCAAGGAACATATTTCGCTTCAATTTACGATAATGGAGAAAGAAGAACGCTTATTGGGATTAAGGAAATAGACAAAGAGAAAGCAGTTCTTTTTGGATTTCCGGAGAAACCTTATGAAGTGATTGCAAATTGAGTAGAAAAAACACTAGGCAGAACAAAACAAAACAAAAAGATCTCGCTATGTGAATGGCAGAAAGTAAATTCTAATTTGCTTCCGAACTATTCATAGTTAAATCTATAATGTTTTTCAATTTTAAGATATAAAAAAACACGATGAATTAAAACCATCGTGTTTTTTTATAATATTATTTTCTATTTGTTAGAACCTATAAGATAATCCAATAATTATCTGGTTAACTCTTGTATCGAATTTGGTAGTAGCAGAACTTCCGGCTGCTCTAGATATTATTTCAGATTCAGTATCAGAAAAACTTCTATCCCAACGAACATCCAATCCTATTTTTCCTAATTCAATACCAGCACCTATATTTAAACCGACTGTAAATCCATCTACTTCAGTTTCAAAATTATCAACAATAGTACCAACAGTATCAAAATCTAAATCTCCATCTAAAATATATTGAAAAGAAGGACCTGCATGTATATAAGCAATCTTAAATATCTTTTTACCTAACAAAACAGGGATGTCAATTTTTTGAAAATCATACGAAGCCTTTGTGTTAGAACCATCGTTTGCTGTAAGTTCACTTTTTAAAGCAGTGTATACTAATTCTGGACGAATATATAATCCCATTACTGGTAATTTCGCTCTTAACCAAATACCTGCATGAAAACCAGTTTTACTTTTTGTTTGATCTTCAAGTATTTCAGTGGCAACATCGTCAATATTTTGAAACGAATCAGAGTTGTAATTAACCCCAGCTTTAATTCCGAAGTCTAATTGCGCTTGTATTAATTGACTAGCAGCCAAAAACAAGCATAAAGATAAAATTAGTTTTTTCATGGTTTTTTAATATTTACTTAAATTAAAACGTTTTAATAGTCAGTTTATTTTCTTTTAATGACTTTCTTTACAGCTTCAACTACAGCTTCATCATTAATTTTATATTTTTTCATTAATTCTGCTGGTGTAGCAGATTCTCCAAAACTATCGTTTACAGCAACAAACTCCTGAGGAGTAGGATTGTTTGTAGCTAAACAACGAGCTACACTTTCTCCTAAACCACCAAATTTATTATGTTCTTCAGCAGTAACAATACATTTTGTTTTAGCAACAGAAGCTAAAATAGCCTCTTCATCTAAAGGTTTAATAGTATGTATGTTAATTACTTCTGCACTAATACCTTCTTTTTCTAATTGCTCAGCAGCTTGTAAAGACTCCCAAACTAAATGACCAGTAGCAACAATAGTTACATCGGTTCCTTCTGTTAATTTTACAGCTTTTCCAATTTCAAATTTTCCAGTTGGCATAAACACAGGAACTTTTGGTCTACCAAAACGTAAGTATACAGGTCCTTCATAATCTGCAATAGCTATGGTTGCTTCTTTTGTTTGATTATAGTCGCAAGTATTAATAACTGTCATACCAGGTAACATCTTCATTAACCCAATATCTTCTAAAATTTGATGCGTAGCTCCATCTTCTCCTAAAGTTAAACCAGCATGAGAAGCACAAATTTTTACATTTTTATCAGAGTAAGCTATTGATTGTCTAATTTGATCATATACACGACCTGTAGAAAAGTTAGCAAAAGTACCTGTAAATGGAATTTTACCACCTATAGTTAAACCAGCTGCAATCCCCATCATATTAGCTTCTGCGATTCCTACTTGAAAAAAACGTTCTGGATGATTGTTTTCAAATTCATTCATTTTTAATGAACCTGTTAAATCAGCACATAAAGCAACTACATTAGGATTTGTTTTACCTAATTCTGTTAAACCATCACCAAAGCCAGAGCGGGTGTCTTTTTTTTCTGTAAATGTATATTTTTTCATTGTCGTGTTGTAAATTCTGCCCAAAAATAATCTTTTAAGTAAAAAGAAACTATAAATTCATTAATTCTTTATATAATTTATGTACAGGTAAGCCCATAACATTAAAGTAACTACCTTCTATTTTATTAATTCCTATTTTTCCTATCCATTCTTGAATTCCGTATGCACCTGCTTTATCGTAAGGTTTATAGTTATTTATATAAAAATCAATTTCTTCTGTCGTTAGTTTTTTAAAAGTAACATTGGTAGTATCGTTTATAATTTTTTGAAAGTTTTTATTTTTAATACTAATAGAAGTAATAACTTGATGTTTCTTGTTAGATAAACTTTTTAACATGGCAAAAGCATCTTTATTATCTTTTGGTTTTCCTAAAGCTTTATTGTTTAACCATACAATAGTATCTGAAGTAATTAATAAATCATTTTCTTTTAGCTCATCATCAAAAGGCTTAGATTTTAAATCTGCTAAAAAATCGGTAATTTCTTCTGCTTTTAGGTTGTCAGGAAAAACTTCTTCTATTTCTTTTACTCGTATTTCAAAATCTAATGCTAAATCTTTAAAAAATTGTTGACGTCTAGGAGAGCCAGAAGCGAGTATGATATGGAATTTAGATAGTTTTTGTGCAAGCATTATCTAAAATTCTTTTTAATACGAGCTAAATCACGTTTATTATCTCTATCCTTCATTGTTTCTCGTTTGTCATGCGTTTTTTTACCTTTAGCAAGTGCCAATTCTAGTTTAGCCCAGCCATTTTCATTCAAAAATAATCGTAGAGGAACAATGGTATTTCCTTTTGCTTCTACTTCTCTTGCTAATTTTTTTAACTCTTGTTTATTTAATAAAAGTCTTCTTTCACTTTTTGGATTGTGATTGTAGTGATTTCCAAAAGCATATTCCTCTATATACATATTGATAACAAACAATTCTCCACGATCGTTAAATTCACAAAAACTTTCTGTAATTCTTGCTTTACTTTGACGTATAGATTTTATTTCGGTACCTGTTAGTTGTATACCCGCGGTATATTTATCTAATATCTCGTATTCAAAACGAGCTTTTTTATTTTGAATGTTAATTTTTTTCTGCATAAAAATCTTCCACAATTTAAAGCAAAGATACATTATTGCAATTGTATAAAAAGTATCTTCTTTAGAATTATATAGTGGATAAAAAATAACTAATTATAGATCTATTTTTTACACTTCTTCAATAAAATTTATTGTATAGTCTAATTTAGGATCTGAAGAAATTTGATATTGTGTATCAATTACAATAGAATCTTGTAAATTCTCAGGAATATTTTTTATGAACATTGGAGTAGTTAAGCCACTTTCATTTATAGTAATTTTCTCCTCTTTATATATTTGAATTTCTGTAATTAGCAAAAGATGATTAAACCCTTTTAATTTTTCATTTTTAATAATAAGCTGCTTTTTATCAAAAGTAAACTTTTCGTTTAATTCTTGTGTCAAAGGAAATAAACTGTCTTTACTTACTTCAAATACAGACTCTTCTTTAAAAAAACGTTTTTCATTTGGGGCTTCTATAGGAAGTCCAGCTTTCTGCATTCCAATAGATAGTTCAATTTTTTCGGGTATAAATATGGTATCTTTTTTTACTTGACTCATTAAGTTTAAGAAGATAGGAACTTGTTGTTCTTTCACTAATGCATTTTGCATTGTTTCACTAATAATAATATCGGGTTCATTTTTAGTATCTATTTGGTATTTAGTAGCGTCTTCATTTACTAAAGTAATATCATAATCTTCTAAATCTAATTTTAAAATGAGCTCCTTTAGGAGATCAAAACTAAATGGATTTATCTCTAAAAACGTATATTTTATATCTTCTTTAGCATATCTGAGAATAAATGGAAGTAATAAAGTGGCGAAAGGTCCTGTACCTGCATACAAAATATGCAATGGTTTTTGTGTATTAATTTTTTCTTTAATAGCTTTATCTATTCCTCGAATAAACTGTCTTGTTCTTATTAAATCATCTAAACAAAGAGCCGCCCAAAAAGTACCTAATGCTTTACCGTTATCGAAATGAATATCGTTTCTACCTTTTTCAATATTCATATTTTGATCGCTAATTTCTTCTAAAACTTGTTTGTATTTTTTAGAAGCATCTGATAGTTTTAAGAAATCAATATTATTTTCGAAATATTCTGAAGTAGCATTAATTATTTTTTCTCTTAGATTCATTGTAGAGTTTTTATTAGAAGTGTTGGTAATTATATTTTATTTGATATTCAGTTGTTTATGAATTTTTAGAATGTTGTGTTATCTATTTTATAAAGTTTATGTTATGTAAAGAGAATGAAAGGGAATTTAATTAAAAATTAAAATCCAACTGCAGTATCATCTCCGCGATGATCTGCACCACCTTCTAATTTTCCGTTAGGTAATACTAAAATAGCATCTACTTTACCTATAACTGGCGAATTAGTTTCGTCTATAATATATCCTATTTTCTTTAGTTTATTTCTTGTGTTTTCAGAAAATCCATTAGGTTCCATTTTAATATCATCTGGTAACCATTGATGGTGAAAACGAGGCTGATTTACAGCTTCTTGCATTCCCATTTTATATTCGTGTACATTTAAAATAGTTTGTAAAACGGACGTGATAATTGTGGAACCTCCAGGAGTACCGACGACCATAAATAATTTTCCATTTTTTTCTACAATAGTAGGAGTCATAGAACTTAGCATTCTTTTTTCTGGAGCAATTTTATTAGCTTCAGCACCAATAAGTCCAAACATATTAGGCACGCCAGGTTTACTACTAAAGTCATCCATTTCATTGTTTAAAAAGAAACCTAATTCAGAAGCATATAATTTAGATCCATACGCAGCATTCAAAGTTGTTGTAACAGAAACAGCATTTCCAAACGTATCTACAATAGAGTAGTGAGTAGTTTCTGTGCTTTCTGAAAAATTAATACTACCATGTGCTATTGTTTTTGATGGAGTAGGTGTTTTAAATGAAAAATTAGCCATTCTTTGTGTGGCATATTCTTCGCTAATTAATTTTTTAATTGGGATTTTTACAAAATCTGGATCTCCTAAAAAATGACTTCTATCAGCATAAGCTCTCCTTTCGGCTTCTGTTATGGTTTGAATTGTTTTTACAGAATTATGTCCGTAGGTATGAATATCATAAGGTTCTATAGCTTTCATTATTTGTGCTAAACAAATACCACCGCTAGATGGAGGAGCCATAGATATGATTTTTAAATCATCATAAGTAAAAGTAATTGGAGTTCTCCATTTTGCTTTATAATTAGCAAGATCTTCTTCTGTAATAATTCCACCATTTTCTTGAATAAATTGCGCCAGTTTTTTAGCCGTTTCTCCTCTATAAAATTCATCGCTACCATTTTGTTGAATTTTAAGAAGGGTTTTTGCAAGAGCATTATATTTAATAGTATCTCCTTTTTTCCAAGCTTTATCAAATGGAATAGGGGTTTTATTGACTTTTAAAAAGTTTGGTTGGTGTTTTTTAATCCTTTTTTCTTGTTTTTCGGTAACAATTACTCCTTTTTTAGCTAAATTAATTACTGGTTGTATAATTTCTTTAATAGGTAAGGAACCGTGTTTTTTATGAGCCTCAAAAACTCCAGCGACAGTACCAGGAACGCCAACTGCCATAGCACCTAATATACTTTTCCCTTCAATAACATTACCAATAGAATCTAAAAACATATCGTGAGTAGCAGCTAAAGGCGCTTTTTCTCTATAATCGAGCGCACCAATTTCTCCATTTTCTTTTCTGTATACCATAAATCCACCACCGCCAAGGTTACCCGCATATGGATAAGCAACTGCCAAAGCTAATTCTGTTGCCACCATAGCATCAAAAGCATTTCCTCCTTTTTGTAAAATAGCTATTCCAATTTTAGAAGCTTCTTGACGAGCAGAAACTACCATTGCTTTTTCGCTAGTTACACCAATTTCTGGTGTCTTTGTTGTACAGTTTATTAAGAATAATAAGGAAAAGAGTAATAAAATAAGTATTCTCATAATTTTGGAATCTCTGATTGAATAAAATGATTAATATCAATAATAAAACTATTAAAATCGTTTTCTAAGTCGGTATAATATAATTGTAAATCTTCAATAGCTAAATTCATTTGAGATTTGCCTTTCGTACGTCTATTCATACCATTTAAAACATCTTTCATACCATCTATAAATTGGTAATTATATAACCAATTATATTGTTTCATATAAGGAAGAAGTTCTTTTGTTTTTTGTGGTAAAACGTCATTGTAATCTTGTAACATTTTATATACACTTTGCGAAAAAATATCTAAAGGTATTTGCGAGTAAGTATTCCAGTTTTTAGCTAAAAAATGATCATAAAAAATGTCTATAATTACACCATCATAATGACCATATCGTTCGTGTAATCTACGTTTACTAATTCTAACGGTTTTATGAGCATCTGTAAATGTATCTATTTTTCTATGTAGTTGAATTCCTTTTTGAATATTTTGGGATAAATGATTGAATTTATTTCCTCTTACATGGTCGGCAATAAAATTACCAATCATTATTTCTTTATTATTAGGAGATAGGTATAAATGTGCTAAAAAATTCATGACTATAAATGTAAACAAAAAGCATGATTAAAGTTTTAGGTTTGCATTTTACTTTACAGAAAAGGTTTTTGTAATTTTAATCAATTCCCCCTTTTTTGAAAAGCCGTGAATATCAATTTCAAAATCACCTGTTACGTCAGAAGTATAAAAAGTAATTTCTTTTTTAGTTGTATTTAAATTAGGATTCCAATATAATTGTGTCCTAAAATCTGGTATTCTTTTATTAATTTGATCGTGTTTCTGAAAAAAATATTTTTTCTGAGGTTGTATTTGCATAACATTAAACTCTTTTATGTCTTTAGAAGTAGGAAAATAATCCTTTTTAAAAGTTTCTATTAATACAACTCCTTGATAGATAGCATTACCATAAAAATATTTATTTTTTATAATACTAATTGTATTAATATTTCTAGTATCAAAATCTATAAAAGGAGTATGATCATAAAGAATATGGCCGTCTACTATTAATAAAGAAGGTAAATAACTTAGTGTTTGAGAAGCTTTTTCGTCTATCACTTTAATTTTAGATTTTCCTTGACGATTAAAAATTCTAGCAACATCTATTATTTCTATAAAAGTTTCCTTCATAGATTTAAATCTTTTATAATCATCTAATTTATAAACTCTCACTTTTTGATTTAATAGCATGTTCTTTAGAGGAGAGTTAATAATAGAATCCTCTTTAACGGTATAGTATGCATTTTCTACTTGCAGGTAAGTACTTCTATTTTTAATTATTTCTATTAAGTTTTTGTTGAGAGTAAATTTTTGAAAATTATTAAATTCTTTTTCTAATCCATTGTTTTCTATTAAAGTAATTTCAAAATCAGTTTCTTGTTTGTCTAAAATTTGAATGTAAACTTTGTCTTTGGTTAAATTAGGAATATTAAAATAAAATTCACCAGCATCATTTGTAGTAGCAGTTTGCGTAAGAAAATTACTGTTTTTTATAGATAGAGCTAATTTTATGTCTGAAGTGTTTTTTAAACTTTTAGAGGTTACTTTTCCTTGTATTAAAGAACCTCTTAATTCAGGCAGATAAATTTTTTCTTTTTTTATATTAGTTGAAAAATCAGAATTAGAAGCAGTTACTTCTAAATTCAAATTAGTGTTGTTTTTCTTTTTTACAGATATAGAATATGTTCCGTGGTATTTTGTTGAATCATTAAAAACAGATAAAGAAACTTTTTCTCTTGTAGTATATCTTTTCTTTATAGGGCTTGATAGTATGTAGTTTGATTTTTTTGGTAGATTAACTGTTAATTTAGATTGATTAATTGGAGTAATTGAATCATTATTACTCTTTATTTTTTTAGAAAAAGGATTAATAATTGTAATATTTTTTTCAAAAAAAGATTGTTTGTTTTTCATCCATTGAGTATAGGAAACTAATTTATAAGAACCAGATTCTAACTTTGTGTCAATAAAAAAATCTCCATATCCAGTACCATTAATTAAATTAATTTTATGCTTAATAACCTTTTTGTTTTTTGAGTTAATAAGTTCTACATAAGCTACTTTGCTATATTTGCTAAAACTATTTTCAGTCAATAAACAGTAAACTTTATAATATAATGTTTCTCCTGTAAGTAACAGATTGTTATTAAAATGTAAATGAATTTTTTCTTCGGGGAGTTTATCAAAATTTTTGGATAATAAAGCTGAATTATATTGAGAAACCCCTTCTAAGAAAGTTATTAAAGTTAATATAAATATTATTTTTTTTATCATAGTTTAATCTTTTTAATCAATCCAAAAATCAGGTTTCAAAGGAGGCCCAATATGTGTACATTCACCACACACTCTTGCAACTAATATATAAGGTATATTTGGAGGAGGGTTTGGATCTTCAGGAAATCCTTGAAAAACATGCGTACTTAATAGGTTTAATAAAGGGGATTGTCCTAAAGAATTTACTATTTGAGGTTGAATTAAAGAGTTAGTGCATTCACTAACACTGACATAATTAGTATAATCTTTGTCAGGTGTAATATCACTTCTATTAAAGAATACTCTTTTTTGAGTAATTGTAGATACTTCAAAAAAACCAATTACTTTTTCTCCCGAACGAGAAGAAATAATATTACTAGGAATATTACCTACTTGTGTTTGAGAGAATATATCATCTGGATCAGAAAATTTATTAAGTAATTGATAATAATCATAAGTGTTTTTATTTAAAACATATTGTTTTAAAAAGATACTATACCTTATACCTATTAAGTAGTTTTCTATAGGAATATATCTTACAGGAAACTCTAAAACTTTATCTTGAGATAATGTTTTGGTTTCTGTTAGAATAATGTTTTTTGAACTTTTAGTACCATAACAAAAGCCAATTCCATCTTCAGGCGGTTTATTAATTATCTCAAATTGATAAGGAGGAGTATCTGAGATAATATTAATTTTTTTAGTTCTCCATACAGGAGCTCTAACTTTAAAAGTTTCATCATATTCATAGCGATAATATTGACCTTCACTATTAGAACTTACACTATTCGTTTTTATAATAGCTTCAGGTTCTCCTAAATCATTTTCTTCAACAGTAATAAAAATATTTTCAATGTCTGATTTTGAAGGAAGTTTTTCGGGAGTAGAGGTATATTTATTTCCATCATTTGTTATAATTGTTAAGGTATAAGTTTTATTTAATTCTGCAGAAAACGAAGAAATAGATCTGAAAATACCATCTTCGATTTCTTGAAAATCATAAACTGTACTCGATTCATCTGAAATAGATACAGAAGCATTTTTTTCAGGAATTATGCCAGTAGCATCTATTGTCGTTGTTCGTGATAATTTAATAGTATGATTTTTTAGCTCATCTGTTAAAATTGCTTCAATTACCAAATTACTTTCTGGAGTAGTATCTTCTATTTCAAACGTTTCTACACAACTTGTTAATACTAATATTGTAAAATAAAACCACAAATTATTTTTTTTTAGTTTCATAGTTTAAAATTTAAAGTTATAAGTTATTGTAGGAATGGGAACAGAAAAAATAGAGCTTTTAAAAGCTTTTACATTACCATTTACCGTTTCGAAATATACAGAATAAGGGTTATTTCTACCTAAAACATTATAAATAGAAATATTCCAAAAACTATGTGCAAATTTCTTTATTTTATGATTTCCTTCAATATTAATACCAATATCTAACCTATAATAATCTGGTATTCTAAATTGATTTCGATTACTGTAAGTTAAAAATTCAGAACCCTGAAATGTGTATTTTCCTGTAGGGTAGGTAATTGGTCTACCCGTTTGATAGGTGAAATTTGTAGAAAAACTATATCTCTTGGTAAACTTATAATTTAAAACAGCACTAAAATCATGAGGTTTATCATAATTAGTAGGAAAAAAAATACCATTATTTACCGTTTCCTCTGTAAATTTACTATTCAGCTGAATAAGAGATCTTGAGTAGCTGTAGCCTAGCCATCCATTTAACTTTCCTTTATTCTTTTTAGCTAAAAATTCTACGCCATAGGATTTTCCTTTTCCTTGTATAATTTCAGTTTCAATATTTTCATTTAATAATAAATTTGCACCAACTTTATAGTCTAATAAGTTTTCGTACCTTTTATAATAACTTTCGACACTTAACTCGTATTTATTACCTTCAATATTTTTAAAAATACCTAAAGAAATCTGTGAACCTTCTTGTGGTTTTATATTGGCATCTGAGAGTCTCCAAGTATCAATAGGGGTAGCAGTTGTATTGTTATTTAAACGATGTATGTATTGAAAAGACTTATTATAACTAGCTTTAATAGATAAGCTTTTATCTAATGAATATCTTCCAGATAGTCTATAGGCTAAGCCATGGTATGTTTTAAAGATATCATTATTATTGTGTGTAACTGTATTGATTAATGTGGATTCATTTTTTGGAACTCCATCTTGATAAACTCTTTGATCAGATGGTCCTAATGCTAAATATTGATTAAATCGTAGACCAACATTAAAATTTAATTTTTTATTTACTTTTATTTCATCAGATACAAATAAACTATTTTCAAGCGCTTTTTCTTTTGGGATGTTCAGCGGAACTACTTCTGATGTAGCTCCATTAGGGGCTATAGAACCAGGAGTTATGTTGTATAATTTCGATTCTAAACCATAAGTGAAATGATGAGTATCTGAGTGATCATATTTCATATTAAGTTTTAAATCTGTTTCATTAATTTTATATTTAAGGTTAAAACCTTTATTAGTATTTTGACTTTCATAATCTATATTAAAAGTATAATTACTATTTGAAAGAATTAAATCTCCTCTGTTTTTATCATTAAATTTATGTTGCCAATTTAAAGAAACTAAAGAGTTTCCATATTTATTTATGGTATCTGAAGCAATTTGATATTGATCTTCACTAAAATAACCAGTAACTTTCAGGTTATTTTTATCATTAAAAGTATGTTTATATTTAGCAATAACATCATAAAAAGAAACACTACTATTTTCTATATCTGGATTATCTACAAGACCTAATAACCAGTCAGAATAAGTACTTCTTACTCCTAATATTAAACCAGATTTTTCTTTAACTATAGGAATATCTATATTAACATTACCTGTAACAGGTCCAATAGAAGCTTCACCTGTAAATTTTTTTGTATTTGGAGTACTTGTTTTTATGTCAAAAACGGAAGAAAGTCTGCCTCCATATTCTGCAGGAATGTTTCCAGTATATATTTTTAAATTATTAGTAGTAAAAGGATTTATAGCAGAGAATAAACCTAAAAAATGAGAAGGATTGTATATAACTCCATTATCTAATAAAAATAAATTTTGATCTACTTTTCCACCCCTAACATTTACACCTTCAGATCCTTCTCCAGTAGATTTTATACTTGGTAATGTTATTGCTACTTTTAAAATATCTCTTTCCCCTAAAACTAAAGGAATATTTTTTATTTCTTGTGCTTTAATTTGTGTAATACCAGCTATAGTTTGTTTTACATTTCTATTTCTGTTAGCGTCAATAATCACTTCATCTAATTGTTCCGCTTTTTCACTAATAGAAAAATTTAGTTTTCCATTATTATAAAGTATTAAATCTTCAATTTGACTATCAAAACCAACAAAAGAAGTTTCTATTCTATTTTTTCCATATGGAAGTTTAATTTTATAATAACCTTTATTATTTGTAGTAGTGTAAATGTTTTTTTCTCGTTCAAAAATAGTAACGCCTTCTATAGGAGTACCGGTTTTATAATTTATAACAGTACCAGATAATATGTAGGTTTTTTGTTTGAGTGTTTTTTCTTTACCTATTTTTTTTATTTGATTTTCTGAATTAGTTTTATTGTCAACCAAAACAGTTATGATACTATCTTTATTAATACTTTCATAAACACTTTTCTTTATTAAGTTATTTTTGGTTAAAACAATATACTTACTTTCTAAAATAAAATAATTTATTGAAGTTTCTTTGAAAATAGTGTCTAAAATTTGAGAAATTTTCACATCAATAAACGAATTCGTAATAGTCTTTTTATCTAGCCAACTATCTATAAAAAAGAAGTGATAATTTGTCTTTTTTTCTATCAATTGTATTACTTCTTTTTTATTTAGATTATTTACTTCTAAAGAAATAGTTTCTTGAGAGGAAACAGACCAAAAAAGAAGCATACATAAAATTAATAAAATTTTTTTCATAACATATTTTATTATTTTTAGATTAATTCTGAAGTTGATTTATAAGTTTTACAATAAATTTTCCATAATTATTTTTTAATAAAAATTTGTTTGATTTAAAGAATTTATTAATGTTTTTCTTTCGATCAGGAAATATTTTTATAAAATCTCTTTTAGATTTTACAGAATAATAATAGTTTTTATATAATATGATGTATTGAGTTGTTTTTTTGAAAGTATGGTATATAAAATCTTCATCTTTATTTTCTTCTACTATTTTTTTATGTTTTTTAAATACAGTAAAATTTTCTTGTTTTGCTAACTCTTCTAAAAAGCCATATTCTTTTGTGTAAATAAACTTTAAATTATTTAGTTCAAAGTAGGTAACAAATTTTTTTTCAGGAATAATAGATACTAATAATTGTTCTTTATTAGAAATTTTCACAACCACATTATCTTCCGCTAAGTCGTACTTAATTCCTATATCATAAAAGAGTTCATTTCTATAATAAATATTCCCTTTTTTAAATTGTTCATTAAACAAGAAGTTATGATTGTTTTTAATTTTTTTACGATATTTTTCTTTAAAAACTAAGCCATAACTTAATCTAGTATTCCTTTGATCAATACTTTTATCAAAAGAAGAATAAAATAGATTGTCGATATTTTTTTTTTGACTAAAAACAACAGAAATAGTCAATAATAAAAAAATGAGCAGAAGCATTTTTCTCATTGATAGCAGATTAGTTTGGTAAATTTTGATTAATCAAATATATGATTATATATTTAATAAAAGTGTTAAAAAAGCATTAGATACTGCTTTTTTTTGTTAGGAAGTGTATTTTTTTTGTTTTAAAATACTAATTATATTAAATAAAAAACAATTTATTATATGTTAAAAATAATAAATTGTTTTTCAGCAGTAATAAAAAGAAAAACTATAATAATTAAATAATTTTTAGCTTTTAAGAGGTATGTTTTGTAGTATTTCTAGTAAGAAACTCCAAAATTTCTTCACAGATGAGATTTGTGCACGTTCATCTGGAGAATGCGCACCTCGAATATTAGGTCCAAAAGAAATCATATCCATCTTAGGATAATTCTGACCTAAAATTCCACACTCTAAACCAGCATGACATGCTGCAACGTGTGGCTCTGAATTGTTCATTTTTGTATATAAGTTTTCTAAAACCTTTAAAATATCAGAATTTTTATTAGGCAACCAACCAGGGTATGTGCCAGAAAATTCTACTTCAAAACCTGCTAATTCAAATACGGCACGTAATGAATTTGCTAAATCCCACTTATTTGTTTCAGAAGAAGAACGAGTTAGACATCCAATTTTAATATTTCCTTCTTTTACTATAACTCGTGCAACATTATTAGACGTTTCTACTAAGTCTTCAATATCAGGACTCATACGATACACTCCGTTTAAAGAACCATAAATGGCCTTTATTAAGCCTATTTGAACACCAAGTTCCATTACATTTTTGGGTAACTCGATTTCTTTTAACTCAATTGTTAAGTTAGGTTCTAAAGAAGAAAATTCTATTTTAATTTCGTTAATTAATTGGTTTAATTCAAATAAGAAAGGTTCTTTAGAAATACTGTCAATAGTAACAGTAGCAAAACTTTCTCTAGGAATAGCATTTCGTAAACTACCTCCATTAATTTCAGAAATACGTAAGCCAAAATTAGTAAAACCATCAAACAATAAACGGTTCATAATTTTATTAGCATTTCCTAACCCTTTGTGAATATCCATTCCTGAATGTCCGCCATTTAAACCTGTAACAGAAATTTCAAAAGCAGTCGTGTTTTTTGGAGTTTCTTCTAGAGTATATACTCTTTTAGCTGTAATATCTACTCCACCAGCACAACCAATACCAATTTCATCATCTTCTTCTGTATCTAAATTTAATAAAATTTCACCTGTTAAAATTCCACCTTCTAAACCCATTGCGCCAGTCATTCCTGTTTCTTCATCTATAGTAAATAAAGCTTCAATAGTTGGATGAGGAATATCTGTAGAAGATAAAACCGCCATAATAGAAGCCACACCTAATCCATTGTCTGCACCTAAAGTAGTACCCTCTGCTTTTACCCAATCTTTATCTATATACATCTTTATACCTTCCGAATCAAAATCAAAGTTTGTATCTGAGTTTTTTTGATGTACCATATCTAAATGGCTTTGCATTACGATAGTTTTTCTGTTTTCCATGCCAGCAGTAGCTGGTTTTGTAATAATAACATTACCAACTTTATCTACGATGGTTTTTAAGTTTAATTTATTACCAAAATCAACCATGAATTGAATTACACGTTCTTCTTTTTTTGAAGGACGAGGTACTGCATTTAAATCAGCAAAATGATTCCAAACAGCTTGAGGTTCTATATTTCTTATTTCTGAGCTCATTAAAATTGTAATTTGATTTGATATTACCAAAGGTACGTTTTTTAAGATTTTTAGAGTAGATAATAAAGATGAAAGACTTTTAAGTCTTTAGTTCTTTTTTCCTAGTTGTTTCTTTTGGATTATTGTAATTTTGTAGCTATGGATTTTTCGTCTAAACTTCTTGAAAATGCAGTAAATGAAGTGAGTAGATTACCAGGAATTGGTAAGCGTACTGCACTTCGTTTGGTCTTACATTTATTAAAACAGCCTAAAGAAAATACTAAATACCTTACAGAGGCTTTAAATTTGCTTAAAAATGAGGTGAAGTCTTGTAAAAAATGTCATAATATCTCTGATACAATACTATGTGATATTTGCAGTAATACTAACAGAAATGAACAAATTGTTTGTGTTGTTGAAGATATTAGAGATGTAATGGCTATTGAAAATACAGGCCAGTTTAGAGGTTTGTATCATGTTTTGGGAGGCAAAATTTCACCAATAGATGGTATTGGTCCGCAAAATTTAAAAATAGAATCGTTAGTAGAAAAGGTAAAAAATAAAGAGGTAAAAGAGTTAGTTTTTGCTTTAAGTTCTACAATGGAAGGAGATACTACAAATTTTTATATTTTTAAACAAATAGAAAAATATGAAATAACTACTTCTACGATAGCTAGAGGAATTTCGGTGGGGGATGAGTTAGAATATGCAGATGAAATTACTTTGGGAAGAAGTATTGTTAATAGAATCCCTTTTGTTCAATCTATTAAAGGGTAATATAACTAGTTTTAATAATTCACTCTACAGTAAATTATTCACTTTACAGTAAATTATTAGAAAAATTAATTATCCAACTTACTGAACCAATTCTATAAGAATTATTAACATTATTTTTCCAATTACTATTTATAGTTTCGAGGTTATCATAATTGTGAGTTTAATAAAAAAAAACAGATATAAACTAAAAGTTTATATCTGTTTTTAAAGAATGCTTTATATGAAATTTAATTCTTTTTGTAAATCACATTTCCACTAGTTATAGTAAATGAATTGCCATCAGAAGAAAAATCTATAACAGATTCAATATTATTAAAAGAATAAAGGTTATTGCCTTTATTTTCCCATCTGTTTTCAATTATACTAATATTTAAACAATCAGTTCCATTTGTTCCAGCTACTTGATGAGTATCAGAAATAGTTAAACCATTACTATTAAATTCAATAGAAGATTTTTTTTCACAATCAGAAACTTCTACACTATTTATAGAAAAAAGAAACCATTTCCCAAGTATAGGGTCTTCATTGTTTTCATTTTCATCATTACTTGAACAAGAAAATAAAGTGAATATTAATAAAGATAAAATTAGAACTCGATTCATTTCAAAAATATAATTTAAAAATTAAACTTAATTTCTTTTATAAGTACGACCAACAAGAATCATTTTGCTATTGTTGTCTTCAAATTTGAAAGGAATATCTTGACCAGATGTATATCCATGTCTTCTTATTCCATATTTACCATTCTCACGATTTGTCCATTCTCCATTATGATTTTTATCTACAATTTCTTTACATTCATCATCTACAATATCATATTCTGTATAGGTATAAGAATTATCCTCATTAAAAACGTAAGTTGATTTTTTTAAGCAATTATTAACTTCAGTACCACTTGTCGATAAGTAAAGAGTCCATGTGCCTATTACTATGTCTTTATCTGAAGATGCACCTCCATCAGAATTACCATTTCCATCTACTTGTTCTTCTCCTTGTCCATCTTCATCTAAATTCATTTCAGACTCATTAGTAGAGCAGGATAAAAAAAACATAAAGACGAGTGAAAATAAAAATACTTTTCTCATAAGTTATTGGGGATTTAAAAATTATTATACTACAAATGTAACGAATTTTCTGCGAGATGTTTATTTTTCTTTATTATCTAAAAGTTCTTTTTCATAATTGGCCCATTTTTTTTTATCTCTTATTTTTTTATAAAGTTTAATACTTAACATAAGTAATACAGATACTAAAACAATACCAATTACTCCCCAAATCCAGTTAATAGCATTTTTTAAAACCACTAAAAAAACGATTGCAAATAAAATAATGGTAGCAACTTCATTCCAAATTCGAAGTTTAAAAGAACTATATTTAATTTCATTTTTTTGTAACTGATTGAAAATTGCATGACAAGCTCCATGATAAAAATACAAAGCTAATACAAAAGCTAATTTTACATGCATCCAAGCTTCTTTTAAATACCAAGGTTTTTGGTAGAGCATCCAAAAAGCAAATATACTAGCTAAAATAGCGGAAGGCCATGTGATTATATACCACAATCGTTTTTCCATTAATTTATATTGAGTTTGTAATATCTCTTTGGCAGGTTCTTCTTTTTTTTCAGCTTCTGAATGGTAAATAAATAAACGTACCATATAAAAAAGACCAGCAAACCATGTTACAACAAAGATGATATGTAAAGATTTTATATAATCAAAATTCATAATAAAAAATGAGACCCTAAAACTACGTGTTTTAAGGTCTCAAATTTACTGTTTTTATAACAAAATAATAAATGTTACATCTGCTTTTTTAATTCAGCAATAGATTTTGCAACAACAACTCCAGGAAGTTTTACAGGTGCTCCTATTTGAGCTAAAAAAGAACCTTTTACTTCTCCTTTTTTATAAGTAGTAAAACCAATTCTATATAAACCAGCAGTTAATGCTTTTAAAGGATCACCAACTTTACTTTTATATCTTAATAAAGAATTATACTTAGCTCCACTAGGTAGCTTAGGCATTTCTCCACTATCATCATTTTTAGCAAGTGTATGCCATTTTGCATTTTTAACTTTTTCTTCTGTAATAGAACCTTTAGTAACAATATCAGAACGCTCTAAAGTAATATAGGTATCGAAATAATCTTTAGAATCTTTATTCGCTTCAAAATCGGCAGATACAATTGCGTTTTTTGGATCGTTTTTTCCTACAGGAGAAACCATTCTTACTCCTAATTCAGGAGCAACAGCAGGAACCCACACGTATAAATAATAGAATTTTTTACCATTTTTAACTTCATCTTCATTTCCAGGTTTTACAAAACCTTTATAAGAAACTACATCTGTATATGGAACTCTAATTTTTTTAAAGGCTATTTTCTTTTGTGTTAAGCCACCGAATTTACCTAATTTTTTCTGAGCAGTTATACTACCTACAGAAATAATTGCTATAGCTACCATTGCTATAGTTTTTTTAAAATAGTTTTTCATTTTTATATTTTATTTAATGATTGATAAATGTATAAACTATTAAATTAAATAAATGTTGTATTTCCATTATCTTTTTCCCAATCTGTAATCCAGTTAGCTAACACATTCACCCATTGTTCATTATCATTAATACAAGGAACTGTATAAAACTCTTCTCCACCAGCTTCTAAGAACTCTTCTTTACCTTCCATTGCTATTTCTTCTAGTGTTTCTAAACAATCTGAAACAAAAGCTGGTGTTACTATTGCTAGTTTTTTAATACCTTCTTTTTCTGCTTTTTTTACGATAGTTCTATCTGTGTAGGGTTGTAACCAAGGATCGACACCTAATCTTGATTGAAAAGAAGTGGAAACCGTTTTTTCATCTAAACCTAACTCCTTAATCACATTTTTTGTGGTTTGAAAGCATTGATGGCGATAACAAAATTCGTGAGCAGGTGAGGGGGTATTACAACAGCTACCATCTATTTTACAATGTGATTTTGTAATATCTGATTTACGAATATGTCTTTCTGGTACTCCATGATAAGAAAACAATAAATGATCATATTCTTTATCTGCTAAGTATTCTTTAATGCTATTTGACAATGCAGTAATATATTCTGGTTTTTTATAAAAAGCAGGCACATCTGTTATTTTCATATCAGAGAAAAACTCTTTTCGTAATTCCTCTGCTAATACAACAATGGTTTCAGTAGTTGCCATTGCAAATTGAGGGTATAAAGGAATTAATAAAACTTCTTTTACACCTTTATCGTATAACTCTTGTAAACCACCTTTTAATGACATAGATCCATAGCGCATTGCTAAAGCAACAGGTAATTCTGTTTTTGCCTGTACTTTGTTTTGTAATCTTTCAGATAATACAATTAATGGAGAACCTTCTTTCCACCATATTTTTTTATAAGCTGCAGCAGATTTTTTTGGACGAGTATTAAGAATAATTCCTTTTACTAAAAAAGAACGAAACCAATAAGGAACATCGATTACTCTTTCATCCATTAAAAACTCACCTAAGTATTTTTTTACATCTTTTGGATCTGTACTATCTGGTGATCCTAAGTTTACTAATAAAACTCCTTTCATTGTTTATAAATATTTAAGACAAGAACTATTATTAATTTAACAATTTTAATTAGTGTCTTTACCAATTATATTTTTTATTTTACTCACTACTCACTACTCACTACTCACTACTCACTACTCACTACTCACTACTCACTACTCACTACTCACTACTCACTACTCAC
>CANMJA010000008.1 GCA_947498055.1 uncultured Tenacibaculum sp. | reverse complement strand
CTATTGACTATTGACTATTGACTATTGACTATTGACTATTGACTATTGACTATTGACTATTGACTATTGACTATTGATTATTGACTATTTATAATCATTATTAACACCAATACTAAAGCCAAATCTATTTTCACTTTCACTTCCTAAGCGAAGAATTGCTACCTTACTTAGGCCAATTTTGCTAAACTCTGTAAAGGTTATTTCTTCTTCTTCTAAGAACAACTTTCCTGTAAATGGTTTTTTAGAAACATATTCACTTACATTATTGCTTTGGTATGCACTAATAGAAAGAATTTCATTGTAACCTTTTAAACTACATGAAATACCAAAGTTATCCCAAATTATATATTGGTCACTACTATCTATTCTTCTGCTAGGCTCTCCAAAAATAGTAATTAATTGCTCTATGGTTGTTGGAAAATTTAGAGGTACATCATTTATGAAAACTTCATTAGTTTTACAAATAATAATAATTTCTTTTTGCTTCTTTTTCTTAAAAAAATTAAACATAAGACTAAGTTATGGTTTTTATTTTAAGAGGGTAAAACTATAAAATATTAGTGGTTTTTATACAGGAAAATCCTGTTTTTTTAATAGAATTATAGATATAATTACTACAAGTTGTAATAAGAGTGAAGTAAATAATTAGTAAACAAATACTTTTAGTTAAATTTGTATTTCTATAAAATAAACAGAAAAAAAATAACTAAATGAATATACCTCAAACCAGCTTCCCTAGAGTTGTAATTATAGGAGGAGGTTTTGCAGGATTAGCGGTTGCAAGAGGATTAGAGAATAAAGAGTTACAGGTAGTACTTTTAGATAAACATAATTATCATACATTTCAGCCTTTATTGTATCAGGTTGCTACAGGAGGATTGGAGCCAGATAGTATTGCTTTTCCTTTAAGAAAAAGATTTAATGATATAGAAGATTTTTATTTTAGGTTAGCAGAGGTAACCAAAATTAATGATGAGAATAATGAAATAGAAACTTCAATAGGTAGTTTAGCTTATGATTATTTAGTGATTGCTACAGGTTCTACCACAAATTTTTTTGGAAATAAGAATATAGAACGTTTTACAATGGAAATGAAATCCATTCCACAGTCGTTAAATATTCGAAGTTTAATTCTAGAAAATTTTGAAGAAGCATTGTTGACTTCAGACTTAGAAGAACGAAAGAAGTTAATGAATTTTGTTATTGTTGGAGGAGGTCCTACTGGAGTTGAGTTAGCTGGTGCATTAGCTGAAATGAAAAAAGGGTTTTTACCAAAAGATTATCCAGATTTAGATATTCGTTTAATGAAGGTGAACTTAATACAAAGTTCTAATTGTTTGTTAAAAGGAATGAGTGATAAGGCTTCTAAAAAAGCAGAAGATTTTTTAATAAAATTGGGGGTAGATGTTTGGAAAAATTTAAGGGTATTAAATTATGATGGAAATATCGTAGAAACGAACGGAGAAGATAATTTTAAAGCAGCCACCGTAATTTGGGCTGCAGGTGTTAAAGGAGAATCGATTGCTGGTTTAAAAGAAAAGTGTGTTGTAGAAAGAGCGGCCAGATATAAAGTAGATGCGTTTAATAAAGTGATTTCTAGTAATGCTGTTTATGCAATTGGTGATGTTGCATGTATGAATACTGAAAAATATCCTTACGGGCATCCAATGATGGCACAACCTGCAATACAACAAGGGAGGCTTTTAGCTAAAAATTTGATTAAAAACTTACATGGAGAATCAATGACACCTTTTGTATATAATGATAAAGGTTCTATGGCAACTATTGGAAGAAATAAAGCAGTGGTTGATTTACCTAAATGGAAATTTCAAGGGGTTTTTGCTTGGTTTGTATGGATGTTTGTACATTTATTTTCGCTAATAGGTTTTAGAAATAAAGCAGTGGTGTTTTTAAATTGGGTGTATAATTATGTTAGGTTTGATAGAGAAACAAGATTGATTATAAGACCCTACAAAAGGAAGAATAAATATTCATTTGAAAATGATAAATAAAAAGAAATCCCAAAATTTAAATTTTGGGATTTCTTTTTATTTTAGCTAAAAACTTATTCTCTTGTTTCTGGTATCACTTCAATAGAGTCGTCTTCATTTAAAATTACTTCATAATCAGTACAAAAATCTACATCAAAAGATGTTTCTATCTTTTTATTATTTTTTTGTGTGATAATAAATGTAATTTCTCCTGGAGAATAACTTTTAAATTCTGAAGATTTTTTAGATTCTATATTGTTTAGGTTTTCAGTATTGCCTCCTGTAGTTTTAATTTGAAGGCTTACTTCTTCTGTATTGAAATTTGTAACTCTTGCTCTGGGATTCTCGTTATTACATTCAGAACAACTAATAAATAAAAACATACCACTCAATAACAGAGCTGTTACATGTTTTTTAAATACTTTCATAAATTAAACGTATGGGGTTATTTCTGAGTGCAAATATAAATCATTTTAATAAAAGATTAATTAAGTGTTAATTTTATTACTTTTTATTAAATAATTGTTTGAGAACTCTATAGGGTTTATTCTAGTTGCTTTTTTAAACTTCTATTTTCTTTTCCTTGAAATAAAGAAGAAGAAAAAATAAAAAAGGATGACAAAAATTTGAAAAATCCTGTAGAATCATTAATCGTAAATAAAAGAAGTCTCTATTACTCAAATAGCTTTGTTTCTATACGAATGTTGTTGTATTGATTTTTAAGTCTTTTATCAATTGCTATAAATTTTTTAAAATGTGAAGAAAGGATTCTTTTTTTCCTTTAGAAACAGAAAGTGTAATGTTGTTTAAAAGTATTATTTCATCGTTTTTTTTATGGTAACGCTGAATGTGTTTTAAGTTGATTAAGAATTTTTGATGTATTCTAAAAAAAAGATAAGGAGAAAGTTTTTCCTCAAAAGACTTCAAAGATTTAGAAACTACTATTTTTTCGCCATTTTTTGTATGAACAGTAGTGTAACTATTATCAGATTCCGCATAAATAATATCGTCTATAGCAACTACATGTATATTTTGTAGATTAGATAAAATAATTTTTTTGTTATTTGAAATATGATTGTGGTATAGTGTGCTAATTTTTTCAAGATAATTAGTATTGCTATTTTCTTTTATAACTTTGTGAATAGCATTTATTATTTCATATGGAGTAAAAGGTTTTAATACAAAATCTAAAGCACTAAATTTAAAAGCTTCTATAGCATATTTACTGTAGGAAGTGATGAAAATAATTTTAAAATGAGGGGTAGGAAATGCTCTAAGAACATCAAATCCTTCTCCATCTTCTAAATTAACATCTAAAAAGATAACATCAGGATTGGTACTTTTTATCAATTGAATACTATTTTTAACGGAAGAAGTATTTCCCTTAAAATTCATTTCAGAAAAGTTTTCTAGAATAATATTTTCTATAACGGTTACCGTATTTTGATTATCTTCTATAATAACATACTTCATTATATTAATCGTTTTTTAGGAAAAGTAAGAAGTACAGTAGTTCCGTTAGAACTTGATTCAACTTGATGTTTTATGGTGTAATTATGTGTTTTTTGAAGAATTTTAATTCGTTCTTCAATCACATGAGAACTAGAGTTTTTTTCTAGTAAATAATTATTGTTTTTCGTTTTAATCCCTTTTCCATTATCAAAAATAATAACCTCAATAGCATCTTTTTTATTGTGGTATTTTATAGAAACTTTTCCGTTTTCTATATTTTTTATACCGTGTTGTATTGCATTTTCTATATAAGGTTGTACAAACATAGGCGGAATTAAAAAATCAGAAATATCTTCTGCTACTTCTAAAGAAAAGGAAACATTGTTTTCAAAATTAGCATGTTGTAATTTTAGGTATGCATTCATGGCTTCTACGTCTTTATTAATTGTAATGAAATCGGTAGAAGAATTATCAAAAATAGATCGCATTAGTTTGCTGTAGTTTCCTAAATAATCTAAAGATTCTTCTTTTTTATTTAGATAAATAAAAGACTGAATGCTGTTTAAAGAGTGAAATAAAAAGTGCGGATTTAATTGTGTTTGTAATAATTTATGTTTTAAAGAAGCTTGTTGTAAAGATTGTTTTGTTTTTTGATTTTTAAACCACAAAAAAGCCAAGCTTCCTAATAAAAAGATAGTTAAAACAACTCCAATTAATAAGTTTTTTTGGTTGTGTATTTTACTTTCTTGAAGTTGATTTTCTGTGTTTAACAAGGTAATTTGCTGTTCTTTTTTTTCAGATTCGTATTTTTCTGTAATCTCTGTTACCTTTTCTTTTTGCTTTGCATTATTTAAAGAGTCTTTAATAACATCTTTTAACTCTGCAAAATGCATTGCTTTTTTATAATTAGTAAGACCTAAATATGCGTTTTTTAAATTATTATAAACATAACTTTTTAAAAGACCTTTAGCATTAGGTAAAGCACTGTCTAAATACAGAATAGCTTGTTTATATTTCTTGTTTTTTAAATAAGCATGACCTAGATTATTATAAGGCAATGATAAATATGCATTATGGTTTAATTCTTTTTTTAATGAGATAGCTTTTTCACCATAAAAAACGGACTTTTTAAAGTTAGATTTATCACTAGTGTAATAATCAGATAAATTATTATAAATAATAGATAAAGTTCTTTTTGACTTATATTTTTGGGCTAATTTTTCGGCTTTTAAAATACCAGCTTCAAATTTTTTAAATAGTTTTTGCTGTTTGTAGATACTTATTAAATTAACGAGTACCTGAAGTTCTAAAGGAGTGTCTTTATCCAAAAAAGTAATTACTTTTTCTAAATATCTTTGAGCGTTTTTTAAATTTCCTAAACGAGCATTTATAATACCCATATTAGTATAGGTATTCACTAATAACTTTTTGTTACCAGACTCTTCGGTAAGCTTTGCTGCTGTAATATATAAATCTAAAGCTTTTTCAAAGTGTTGTTTTTTATACTCTATCGTTGCTAAATTATGCCATGTTTGTCCTTCTAAGTGTTTAGGAATATTCTTGTTAAAATTTAACTTTAAAATAGAATCAGCCTCTTTAAACTTATTAGAAAGTAAATAAAGACTACTTTGCTGTAAATACGTTTTGGCAAGCAAAGAATCTCTATTTATTTCTTTAGCTAAGCGTATTCCTTTTTCAATATATAAGAAAGAGCTGTCTACATTTTTTTGAGACAACTCTTTCGATTTTTTAAGATACTTTTCGATAAGTAGTACGTTTTCTGTTTGTGCTTTTATTGTGATGTTAAAAAGACAAAAAAAGACGAGAAAAGAAAATTTATATAGCATATATTTAAACTTGTATAACTCCTAAATTAAATGATTTTTCAATAGGAGCATGGTTAGCAGCTTCAATACCCATAGAAATCCATTTTCTAGTATCTAGCGGATTAATAACTGCGTCTGTCCATATTCTTGCAGCTGCATAATACGGCGAAATTTGTTCGTCGTAACGTGATTTAATTTTATCAAAAAGCTCAGCTTCTTTCTCTTTAGTAATTTCTTCTCCTTTTTTCTTTAAAGAGGCTGTTTCTATTTGTAATAGTACTTTCGCAGCAGAATTTCCGCTCATAACCGCTAATTCAGCACTAGGCCAAGCAGCAATTAAACGAGGGTCGTAGGCTTTACCACACATAGCATAATTACCAGCACCATAAGAGTTACCAATAACAATGGTGAATTTTGGTACTACAGAGTTACTAACTGCATTTACCATTTTAGCACCATCTTTAATAATACCACCGTGTTCCGATTTACTGCCTACCATAAAACCAGTAACATCTTGTAAAAATACTAAAGGAATTTTCTTTTGGTTGCAGTTTGCAATAAAACGAGTGGCTTTATCGGCAGAGTCATTATAAATAACGCCACCAAATTGCATTTCTCCTTTTTTTGTTTTTACTAATTTTCGTTGGTTAGCAACAATACCAACAGCCCAACCATCTATACGCGCATAACCAGTAATAATTGTTCGTCCGTAACCAGCTTTATATTCGTCAAATTCAGAATTATCTACTATACGTTTTATGATTTCCATCATATCGTATTGCTCATTTCTAGCTTTTGGTAAAATTCCAAAAATTTCATCTTGGTTTTCCTTTGGTTCTACAGCTTCTTTTCTGTTAAAACCAGCTTTATCAAAATCACCAATCTTATCTACAATGTTTTTAATCGTATCTAAAGCATCTTTATCGTCTTTAGCTTTATAATCGGTAACACCAGAAATTTCACAATGGGTAGTTGCTCCACCTAAAGTTTCATTATCAATGCTTTCACCAATGGCAGCTTTTACTAAATAACTTCCTGCTAAGAAAATACTTCCTGTTTTATCAACAATTAAAGCTTCATCGCTCATAATAGGTAAATACGCACCACCAGCAACACAACTTCCCATAACCGCAGCAATTTGCGTAATTCCCATACTACTCATTACGGCGTTATTTCTAAAAATTCTACCAAAATGCTCTTTATCAGGAAAAATTTCATCTTGCATTGGTAAATATACACCTGCAGAATCTACCAAGTAAATAATAGGTAACTTATTTTCAATAGCAATTTCTTGCGCTCTTAAATTCTTTTTACCAGTAATAGGAAACCAAGCACCAGCTTTTACAGTAGCATCATTAGCAACCACAATACACTGTTTTCCTTTTACGTACCCTATTTTTACAACCACACCACCAGAAGGACATCCGCCATGTTCTTTGTACATACCATCACCAGCAAAAGCACCTATTTCAATAGTATTGGCATTTTCATCAAGTAAATAATCTATTCGTTCACGAGCAGTCATTTTACCTTTTGCATGCTGTTTTTCTATACGTTTTTCGCCTCCACCTAATTTAACTTTGGCAAATCGTTGCCTTAAATCAGAAACTAATAATTTATTGTAATCCTCGTTTTTATTGAAGTTGATGTCCATAAGTTGTGTTTGTTTTGCAACAGCTAAAATACTAAAATAGCATGAGTTTTTTAAGAATACAAAAAAGGAACCTCGTTTTATTTATGTTTCATTAACAAATGTTTAAAAAAAATACTGATTATCATAGTATTGTGAAATTTTTGGATTAACCTTTTAATGATTCTGTACTAGATGAAAATAACTTTGGTTTTCTAACATAAGAAGCAAATATTGTAGACATAACAATTAAAATTGCTATTTCATAAGGTTTTCCTTTATACATATGAATAAGTACAATAAAAGTCATATATAAAGTTAAAAGAAAGGTTCCTGTAAGTATTGTTTTGTTGTTTAAAAACAGAATGATTGCAATTAATAAATACATTCCAGCAATTATTATTACAATATTATTTGTAACAATTTTTTCCATTTTACTTGGGTAAAGTATTTTACTTAAAGCATTGGGTATAAAAAAGAGTACTATTATTATTGAAGGAAACCAAGCTAGTATTTGAGAAAGTATTTTTTTTGTTTTCATGTTTTTTGAATTATAGTTTTTTCAAATTTATTATTTGCTTGTATACTGTTGGTTTCTATATGAGTGAACGTTTATGACTAATTATTAAGCGTTACTTTTTAATAAGTATACGGTTTCTATAAAAAACTTAATTTCGTAAAAAAATAATAAAGTATGAGGTATGTAAAGTTGTTATTTGTTCTTCTTATTGTGGGCTGTAGCAGTGCAAAAGAACTTAAAGGGAAGTTTGTGAATTTAGAAAAAACAGATACACCTAAAAATTCAGCATTTAAAATTTATATAAAGGAGAATAAAAGTTCAGGAAAACCTGATAAAAAAGGGAGTTTTAAAATTAAATACCCTGAAAAAGGTGCGAGTTTAACAGTGTTAGCAGAGGATGGTTATGTGGTTATAGAAAAACCAATTCCGGAGAAGACAGAAAGTGTGATTGTATTAATTAACGATTTGAAAGAGATGATTAAGTTTCTTGAAAAAGGACAAGATTTTGATGAACAGTATAGCATGGCAGTAAAAGAGTTTAAAAAACTACCAATTTCTATAGATCAGTTTCCTATTTTTCCTGGTTGTGAAAATAAAGAGATAAAATATTATCAAAAATGTTTTCAGAAAAAATTAAATAAACATGTAGGAAGAACTTTTGATGCTCAGATAGCTAACAAAATAGGGCTTCAGGGGAAGAACAAAATTCATGTAGTATTTGAAGTAGATAAAGAGGGAAATATAAATGTTATTTCGGCAAAAGCACCGCACCCAAGATTAAAAAAAGAAGGTATTCGCGTGGTTAAAAAATTACCAAAGATGAAACCAGGAATAAATAGAAATAAATTTGTGAGAGTTAATTATTCTTTGCCAATAACATTTAAGGTACAATAGAATATAAAAAGCGGTGGTTTATAATTGCTAGATATTCTATGAGTTAAGGATTCAAATCTTAATTGAGTGTAAAATAAAAATAAAGAGTTATCAACAAAATGAATTATTGAATTGGATTGTTACTCGAAAAGATATGGGTGCGAGCAGAGAGAAAGCTAAATGGAATGATGTTTGATTATAACGGATAGTTAGAATTTGTATACCATTCATACTAAACCAAGAGCTAACGCTCGAATCCTTTCGAGTGTTGTATGTAGTTAGTTAGAGTTTTGAGATGTGAAAAATAACAATAAAAATATGAAAAACACAGTGTTATCACCCGAAAGGATTCGAGCGCGAGTAGGGGGGCATCACTAACAATTTACCATCTACTGTTATTGAAAAAAATGGTAGAGAAATTATTGATGCAATATCAGGCCAACAAATAGTTCCAGAAGGTCAGAGTTTTATTATAAATGAGGTAAAGAAATTTACAGTAGATAAAATTACATTAGAAATGAAATTTAAGTAAGAAAATGCGAAAAGAGGAATTAGAAGAGATAATTACTGATACTTTTAAAGAGCTGTGTAGCCATAAAGGTTTTTTAAATGAAAAAACTATTGATGGAAAAGTTGGAGGGACTAATCGTAAGAAATCAGAGAGATATATTGACTCATTAAGTCTTTCACAAACGAGAACTTTAGGTGTTTATGATAATCAGTTTGAAATAACATTAAGTGCTTCTTGTTCTGTATTAAAAGTTGAAAATATATGGAATGATTTTAAAAGTTTAGTTAATCCTGTATTAGAAGATAAGAACTATCAAAAAGAAATTGAAAAAAAAATCCCTCCAACTTATTCAGTAAGTTATGATAAACTAATAATAAAGGATAAATTTCCGAATAATACTAAAGAAACAGGATGGCTAAGCTTTGACATTAGCAAAACAGGAATAGAGCAATTTAGAAAGGTAATAAAGTTTATTATTGAAAAAGAATTATTACCTAAATTGGAGGATTATCGTTCTTTAAAAACTTTAGATAAACAACTTAATTCATCTATTGAATTAGGAGACCTTGATAGTTATAACGTAAATTCAAATGGGATTTTATTGGTCTCAAAAATAGTTAAAACTATGCACTTTAGTGCATCTCGCTTTAGCTTCTAAAAACTTTCATTACATTTATAGGATGTCAGTTGTTCAAAGAAGTAATAGTCATTCAGTAAGTCGTTTAACGGTGCATATAGTTTGGAGTACGAAGTATAGGTATGACGTTTTAAATGGAGATATAAAAATAAGGTGTCGAACAATTTTGAAGCAGGTTTGTGAATCTGAGAATGTTCATATTCTGAAAGGAGTAGTTTCGAAGAATCATGTTCATATGAATGTTGAATACCGTCCTTCATTATCAGTGAGTGATTTGGTAAAGCGGTTAAAGGGTAGAAGTTCAAGGAAATTACAACAAGAGTTTCCTGAACTTAATAAACGTTACTGGGGTCGTCATTTTTGGGGTATAGGTTATGGATGTTGGAGTACAGGTAATATTACAGATGAAATGGTAAATGAATATCTAGAACATCATAGAAAGCCAGATGATGACGGTTCAAATTTCATATTAGAATGACTTTCAGTCGTAACAAAAACTATGGCACTTTCAGTCCATAGTGGTTTATTTAGAAGAGTAATAATAGCTAAGCTTGTAGGTAATCCTTTGTTTGAAGAGATTTGTGATAAAGAAAAATCTTTTTTCACTGACTACATTGAGCTATCAAAAGAAAAGGGGTATGAACATTATAAAAATATACCTATTGTCTTTGAAAAGGTTTATGACCGCTTAACAACTATTACCCAGATCGCGCGAGAATGAATAAAAAGTAACGGCTAGTGCTTGACTCTGTCGAGTACCGTGAGTACCGTACCAGCTTAGTAAAGTAAAATAACCTGATCGCGCGGAAATGTTTTCCGTGCCTACAAAGTAAATCAAAGAAAGTAAGTTTATTTGTAAAATGATCTTGTGTTATCAATGAGTTTAATTATTAGTAGGGTTGTCATCCGAAAGGATTCGGGCGCGAGCAGGGGGATGATTTTATAGATGTAGTAGTTCCTAATCTTAACAATACGGAGCTTTATGGCTTCATAAATGTGAAATAATGTACGAAATTCTAGAAAAAAAAGATAAAATACAAGGTTACAATTTAGAAGTTGAAGACCTTTTTTTTCAAATCAATGCAAAGGATGAATTCAAAATTTTCACTAAAAAATACTCGACTAAGGTTGATAAAGAGGTTTTTGGTAATCCTTTTTATTGGAATGACTATTTGATTCTTTCAAATGTAAATAAGTACAAATGTTCGTTTTTTTCGGATGGCAAAGAAGTATTAAGAAAAGACTTTCATTCACGTAGTGAAATAGGAGATTATTTGATTTCCACTTACAAAAAAGAACGAAAGAAATATATACAATTTTTAAATAAAGAACTAAAAGTAGTTTTTGAGAAAGAATTTAGATCTGGGAGTTACTATAGCAACAAAAACTTGCACGTATGTGCTGAAGTTGCATTAGCTAATAAAATCAATGTTTTCCTTGTCTCCGATACTATTAAATTTTACACAATAGACATTACCAATCAACAGTGGTCTAATATAGAAGGAGAAAGGTTTGATGGGAAAGTTTTTCAGATTATAGGTCAATGGAAAAACGAGCTTTTGGTATTCATAGGAAAGTTTAGACTTGTTTCGTTTGACTTAGAAACAGGTAAGGAGCTTTGGAGGATAGATGATTTTATTGAAGAAGTATCATCAAACCCAATCTTTGATTTTTCAAGTGGTTCTATGTCAGGTTTTGTTAAATGGCATCTTTCAGAAGCAGAAAACAAAGCTTATTTACTTGTGCAAAACTGCCTATTTGAGTTAGATCTTAATACTAAGAAATCTCAACTCATAAAAGACTACAATGAATCAACAGAGCAAGAGTGGTATTTTAAGCACAGTAGACTTTATGATGACTACATTACTTTTTCGGGAGCAAATGTTTTAGGTAAGTTTCCAATGGTAGCAGGCGTGATTGATAGAAATACAAAAGAAATTCTTTGGTCTACTGAATGTAAACCTGGTATTTACTTTGAAGAAGCGCCACAAATGAAAGACAACAAACTTTATGTTCTTGATAGTTCTAAGATTCTACATATTTTTGAGAAAGAGTTAAAATAAAAATAGCTTTGAGTATTTTTAAAAAAGAAGTTTTATAGTAATGAATTTGTCTGAGCGAAATATATTTTCATTGCTTTCTACTTTTGTGGGTATACCCGATAGCGCGGAAATGTTTTCCGTGCCTACAAAGCTAATCAAACAAAGTATTTTTTTTGTAAAATGATCTTGTTTTAAAAATAGAGTCTCTTTATTGTAAGTTTATCAAGTGAAATAGAAATAGATGTTTTAATTGAAAACTTACTATAAATTGATGGTGTAGATTATCACGGATTATAAATCCGCACTATGGTTGAAACAATATATTTCGAAAAAAAATAATACTCTAATTTTATTTATACTATGATTGAGAACATAACGTTATTCTAAGAAAATTCGGTTATATTTAATTTTGAAGGTTTTTTTAAGTTAAAAAAAGTTAATTTACCTACAATATCTATGTGCTTTATGGATAAATTGCAAGTTTGGTAGATTAAATGCCGTTATTTTAATACACAATTAAAAGAAAACTAAAATGAAACACACATTTTATTGTCTACTTGTACTTTTATCAGTTATACATTTTACATCTTGTAGTACTGATAACCTTGAAGAACAAGATTTAGAGGAAGATGTTCCTGAAACTGTTACAGGTTCTGATGATCCAGAAGAAGATCCAATGGCTTCATGCGATGATTTTGATTGGACAAATATTATTGATGATAAAATTACAATTAATTGTGTTGTTAATCTTAATGGTAAAACTATCGATATACCTAGTAATACTTCTGTAATATATAAAGGGGGTGATGTTAAAAATGGTACATTAAATTTTGCTAGTAATGGAAAAATTGATGGAGAGCTATTAAGTGCGTCGCTAGGTTTAAATGGCAATGTTCAACTTATTAAAGATGAATTTGAATTTATTCCATCGAGATGGGGAATTGTAGGGGGCAAAGTTAGTGATGAGATTGCAAGATCTAACAGAGATAACTTTGAAAATACCATGCATAAAATTAAAGAGATAGGAGGTAATAAATTTACAATTAATAAATTAGATGCTTATTTCAAAGTTGATGAGCCTTCAGGAAGCCCCATACCTTCATTAGCTGCTATAAATGTGCCGTCCGATTTTCATCTATCGATGACAAGTGATACACACATTCGAATGCAACCAAATTCATACAAAAGACCTACTTTATTAGCTACTTTCAAGGCTAATAACGTAACTATTGAGGGTGGTGTTTTACACGGCGATAGAGATGAACATGATTATTCAGATGGTAGTACTCATGAGTGGGGACACCTGCTACGAATAACTGGAACTAAAAATTCTGTTTTTAAAAACATACGATTTGAAGATGCTACAGGTGATGCTGTTGATGTTATTGCTTCTGGACATTCTTTTGATTCTAATTATGTTTTTTCAGATAATGTTTTAATTACTAACAATACAATGATTAGAAGTCGTCGTAATCATATTTCCATAACTGATGGTCGAAATATAATTGTAGAAAAAAATAATTTTATAGATGCTAGTATTCATACTTCAAAATCTAGAGGTGTTGCTCCTGGATTTGCAATAGATGTAGAAGCTGTAAGGCATGGACATCCAGGTGGTATCCCTCAAATTGCTGAAGATATTATTATTCGAGATAATACAGAGGATGGATCACGTATTGGAGCTTTTACTGTTCACACGGGTGATAGAGTTACAATTGAGAACAATAAACTTGAGGGATCGATCTCTTATTCTGTATCCATTGGTACAATTATTCGAAATAATGAAATTACAGCTACTAGTTATAAAAACATCAATAATGGTACTGCAATAGTTGCCGGTAGAGATGATTTATTTGACAAAAATTATGATGGTAGAGTTTATGATAATATCATTAAAAATTATGCTATTGGTATATCTGTAACTAATAAAGATATTGATACTTATAACAATCAAATAATAAATTGTAAAACCGGATTAAGAATAAATAGTGTTAGAAATGCTAAAATATATAACAATACAATAAAAAGTACCAGAGAAAATAGTAATGGTATAGTTAGCCATCCAAGATCTGAATATATGGATAACGTTATTATTGGTGATGAAAATAAAGGAAATATAATTGAAGTAACCAGAGCTCCTTTACAAATACAAAATACAAATCATGAAAACGGACAAGATAATTTTAAATTAATTATTTCTAACAATACCTTAAAGTCTAATAATACTAGTACTATTAGTAATGTGGTTGGTTTAGAGTTTGTTAAGAATAGTATAAATCAAGGTGGTATTAGACTTGTAAATTATAAAAATGGAAAAATAAATAACAATATAATAAAATCTACTACTTCGAATGGTATTAGAATAGACAAAGGATGTAAAAATCTAGAAATCTCAAATAATAAAATTAATGTTATATCACCTTTTGAATGTATTAAAGAGACTACAACAGATGGAATAAATATAGATATAAAGAATTTACAATGTAATTGATTAAAGTATATTAAGAAATGACAACCTTCGTAGGTTCGGAAATGCTTTCCGAGCCTACGAAGCTGTTGATTCAGTGGTTTTTGTAGCATGTTACGTGATGAGTTTTTTTCCACATAGAAGGTTTAAAAAGGTAGTAAATATCAACAAGGAAACTAAAAATGAATTTGTAAAAATTGGATGTGTTTTACCAATAACTTTTAAAGTTGCATAAAGCATAAAAACTGGTAAGTATTATAAACAGATAGTTAGAATCTGTATACCATTCGTACTAAACCAATAGCTAACGCTAACGCTTAAATCCTTTCGAGTGTTGTATGTAGTTAGTTAGAGTTTTGAGATGTGAAAAATAACAATAAAGGAGATGAAAAACCCAGCTAGCGCGGAAATGTTTTCCGTGCCGAATTTGAGTAAAAGATATCTGTATAATTAGAATATAAATGAATACTTGTAGCAAAAGAAAAAGTAATGTAGAAATCCCGATAGCGCGGAAATGTTTTCCGTGCCCACAAAGCTAATCAAACAAAGTAATTTTTTTGTAAAATGATCTTGTTTAAAAAATAGAGTCTCTTTATTGTAAGTTTATCAAATGAAATAGAAATAAATATTTTAATTGAAAACTTACTATAAATTGATGTTGTAGATTAACACGGATTGCAAATCCGCGCTATCGGGAGCAAAAGAAAAAGTAATGTAGAAATCCCGATAGCGCGGAAATGTTTTCCGTGCCCACAAAGCTAATCAAACAAAGTAATTTTTTTGTAAAATGATCTTGTTTAAAAAATAGAGTCTCTTTATTGTAAGTTTATCAAATGAAATAGAAATAAATATTTTAATTGAAAACTTACTATAAATTGATAGTGTAGATTATCACGGATCATAAAGTATAAAAATTGGTAAGTATTATAATTACTAGATGATTTTTTACTTTAAAAAGAAAAAGAAGAAAGACTCCTGATGTATAAATTAGTTGAAAAACGATGAAAAATGGATTTTGATGTAACATTTTACACCAAATAGATACATATATTTGAAAAATAATTATTTCAAGTAATTTTTTTTAACGAAATTGCTACTTTTAAAAATTGTACAACTATTAAAACTTATACAAAATGTCTGATGATTTTGATTTATTAGAAACCAATTCTAACGAGAAAACGGAAAAGGTTGACGTTAATTGGGGAAAAGCTATTGATACTATGAAGTCGAAATTGGCTCAAGAAGATGATCCACAGGTTCGACAAAAAATATTAAATGCAACATTAGACGATGTTGTAGATATGGCGGAAAAGGATAGAACTACGCTTTTAGATGCCATAAAAGATCTTACAGATTACCAAGATGAAGTGGGTATTATTTTTGAAAAATTTTCTTCATTAAATGCAGAAGAGCAAAAAATAATAGACGATGCTCAAAAAGCATTAGAAAGAGCAAGAATAGAACTAGAAGATGCACAAAACAAACCAGATACTTGGTGGAATAATCTGTGGGGTAGAAAAAGCAAAATTAAAAAGGCAGAGGTCTCTTTAAAAGATGCTGAAAAAGTGCGTAGTAGTGCAGATAATAAAGCAAAAGCAATATTTCAAGAACGTATAGAAAGTGCTGATACGCAAACATTATTAAATGAACTTTCTTACAAATCTCAAGCAGCAGTTTCTCGATTAAAAAATAGAGAAGTAGAAATTAAGGAAGTAGAAGATAAATTACAAACTGCGATTGTTGAAGCTACTAAAAATCATACAAAAGCATTAGAAAAGAAGAAAGAAGTAGAAGGGAAGTTAGAAGAACAATACGCTTTATTAAAACAAGCACGTCAAGAACTGGAAGAAATAGCAGATAAACAAACTGCAGAATATGCACAAGCCGTAGGTAAAGTAACTACTTTAGAGCAAAAAGTAGAAGAGTTAGAAGGACTTAAAAATGCTTACACAACTTTAGCAGCGAGTAAAGATAGTTTTGTACACAAACATAATTTAACTATTAAAGTTTTAACGTCTTTACGTAGTAATTTACAAACACATAGAGCTAAATTAAAATCAGATACAGAAGAACGTTTAAAATATTACGATGGTTATGTAGTAGCTTTAAAAGCAAGAACAGACCAAGAATTTGCTGCTATTTTAGAGCATTTAGGTGTTAAAACAGATGAACATATTGGAGAAACATTAGCAGCAATGCATACTGCAAGTGCTAAAGCACGTCAAGAAATGATGGATAATATTCCTGTGCATGAAAAAGTAATGCAAGGTGTTTATGGTTCGTATGCTGAAGCATTACAAGAAATTCGTAAAAAGGATACTGAAATTCAAAAGAATTTTGCAGATCGTTATGGTATTGATATGAAAGAACTTTTTGAAGATTATTACCAAGCAGATGAAAATGAAACTCCAGAAAATAATGGAGAACCGTCTAATGATCCGGAACCAGAAGCAGGAGATGATCTTTTATCTTAAATAATAAAACAATAAACAATTATCGGTAATCAATGATCAGTTTACATTCTACTAATTTTGATTACTGATAATTGATCACTGATAATTGAATAAATATGATTGTAACCCCTCTAGATTCTGCTACTTTAGATTCGAAAGAGCAATATGTTTTTTACCATAAAATGGTAGATTTTGTTTTAAAAGAATTGATTGTTAATATTCAAAAACAAAACTTATGTAGCAATCAAGAACTTACTATTTTTAAACAATACACCGATTTATTATTGTATTCTATAGAAGCCATGCGTATAAAATATATGTATGATGAGGAAGATAATATGAAAATCGATTTAACAGAATCAGGATTTCCAAATTACTTAGAATTTCGATATTTATTTAACGATTTAGAATTAAGAAATGAATATTTAGAAAAGTTAGAAGATGTAGAAGATTTAAAAAATCAGTTTTTAGATATTTTACTTAAAAAAAGAGAAACAATATCTAAAAGAAAATTGTTTCAAGCATCCTCTATCGTTTATTACAATTCAGTAAAACAAGAATACATATTTAACAGATTTGTACAAGGGAAAATTATTGAAGCACCAGAAAATAGTCCGGCAAGTTTATTAACTAGTTGGAGTTTCTATGATGTGTCTGATAATAGACCTTATGTTTGTTTTATGTACTTCGATTATGAAGGCAAAAAGAATAAGGATTATAAAACAGACTTATATAAAACGTTAAAAGAAAGTGCAGACAGAAGTATGTCATTAGATACCATGGCATATACGATTGATAGAAAAAACACAGACATACATCCTAAATATCTTAAAAGAATAGATTTAGGGCCTATACATAATGTGTTTGCTAAAGATGAAAATAAAATAACACATGCTATTTTAGAAGGAATAGGTAAAAAGGAGATTCCTTTAGAATCGTATGCTATTTCTTTTAAAACTGCGGAGGTTTTTTCTAACGATACGTTTACAGAAGGAGGCTTTTTTTCTAAACAAACATTACAAAAATGGAATGAAGTAGAATTTAAAAAGTTTGTATTTGCCCCACATAGAATTATACAACTATTACATAATAAAGTACCAGATACATTACGAAAACTAGCTAAAGAACCTATTCAAACGTCTGATTTGAAAATCAATGATCTGTGATCAATGAATAAAAATCAATAAAAAATGCTAGAAAAAAAGAAATAGGAAATTAGAAAATAACTCATTACAAAATAAGTCTTATGATTTTGCTTTGCTTGTAGTGAACAAGATACGTTTAAATATTTATTTGAAAGAACAGAAACAATAGCAAAAAATCTATTTTCAATTCTTAATAAACACGTATTAATAAATAAAAATATTTTAGAATACCGTTTTCTCGCTTTAGAGATAACGGATAATTTAATAACAGATAATTGATAACTGAAAATGGAACATAACGCAACTTTCCCAATAAAACAAAACGAATTAGATATGCTTCGTGATGAAGCAAGTGGCTATTTAAAAAGTGTGCAATGGGAACAAGGGCAACGCGCGAAGAACAAAGATAAAGATGCAAAAGACGATTCAATTCTATTATTTTTATCAAGAGCAAAAGGAGGAAGTGGAGGAACAGAAATAACATCCGTTTCAAAAACTATTCTAGCCTTAAAGAAAAGATTATTACCAGATTCTATTGCGATCCCTGTATTTTTAAATCAAACACTATTTGCAGTACAAGAAGGATTAACTTTAGGAGTGTGGATAAAAGATAGCTATACAGATGCTTCAGGGTTATCTAGTTTAGCAGAAAGAAAATCAGCTTTAGATTCTAACGGAAAAAGAGAATTTGAAAGTAAAATGCAAACGGCTACAGCTTTTCAATTATTTGCAACAGCATATAAGATTTTACATGATATAAAACCACATGCATCGGATGATTTATCGGTAATGAAACAAAAATTTGCAGGAATTCCAGAGGTATCATTTTTCTCACCTTTAAAAGGAATTTCTTGTAGTTTGTATTACTATGATAAATATTTATCGCATCCAGATATTATAAAATCAGATAAAGATGTTATCGATTTTACAGCAGTATATTTTGAAGCATTAATAGATGAAATTCAACTTCGTAAAAGTAGCTTAGAACATACGGAAACGATTACGGATAGAACCTATAAATTAGAGAACACAGAGTTTGCAATTTCTGGTTGGGAGAATGCCTTTAGCGGAACGGCTAAAAGTGTTGAGTTTAATAAAATTAAATTCGAACAAATTGTAGGAAATAAAGATGCAAAACACTTTGCACGTCGTTTAACAGAAAGAATGTTAAGTTACGATTTTGAAGCACAGAAAAATCCGTTTCAAGAGTTAGGTGGATTTATGCCTGTGTTTATGGGGTACGGAATTCCTGGTACAGGAAAAAGTATGCTAATTGCCGCCATTGCTACACGTTTAAAAGAACATTGTGATACTTTAGATATTCCGTTTTTATTTCATCCAATGCCAGATACCTTAATTTCTACATTTCAAGGAGGATCTGCAGAAAAAATGGTAGAATGGATGAAGCCAATGCAAGATCCAACTAAATTAATTTTTGCGCCAATCGATGATGCAGAAAATAATTTACAAGAACGAACTGCACAAGGTGTTTCTGCAGGTGTTAAGGAAGTAATTGGTGTTTTCTTACGTTATACAGAAGGAGCATATGCGGTTAATTATGGGAATAGTTCTATAGGATTATTTACCAATTTACCAGAAATGTTAGATAAAGCAGTAATTTCTCGTGTACAAGGAAGATTTAAAATTGATGGAGCAAGAACAGAACACGATTTTTTAGATCAAGATTATATTTGGTGGCGAAAATTACAAAAAACAATGCCAGATTTTATAAATATGTCGAATCCTTCAGATTATGAGTATTTAAAAGATCAAGGATTGGCTAAAAACATGGGAGATATTTTAGATAGTATCGAAAAACCAACAGAAGAGCGTGTTTTAGAAGTGTATGATAAAGTAGAGAGCATGCATAAAACAGATGCACACTTGTTTTTTGCAAGCTTATATAAAGAAATTCAGAAAATATTTCCTTTTTTCTCTTCAAGAGATGTTCGAAATATTCAATCGGCAATATCATTACGTTTAACTGATTTCGATTTGGAACAAGATTGGTTTGAAAACCCTGAAATTTATTTCAAAAAAGACTACGAAACAAAGTTTCATATGTTACAAGAGTTAATGAAATCTAATATGAAAGGATTGAATTTCTCAGATATTAGAAGACAGGAAGTAGTTCGTTATTTAGATAATGTAGCAACGATTGCAGATACCGATTTTAAGCGTAAAGTAGATGCACGAATTAATCAAATGAATATAGAGTTAGAGGCTAGAGAACGATTTGATAAGAATTAGAAATAGGTTTTATGGACAAAGAATTAGTAAAAAAGACTCGATTATCTTTACAAGATTATTCATCTATAGGATATATCTTTTTATTAATAGTCGGTATTTTTCATGAAACTATTTATTATAGATATTTAGGTATTAATATTTTAGAGTACTCTTCTGTATTAGATGTTTTAATTAGTCCAATTTCATTAATCGCAGGAAGGTTAACCTTGCTGTTAGGAATAGTACTTAGTTTTGTTTTGGCACTGGGCTATGTTAAAATTATGCCTCTTTATTTTAAATGGTTAGGGAAAATGAAAAAATTTCAAACCGAAAAAAATAAAGAAAAATTAGAGAAAATGAAGAAGTCTATTAATTCAAAATACACGTTTGTTGGCATGACAGCATTTTGTGTTTTAGGAATATTTGTAGGTTTTGGCTCTGCAAGTGGAGAAAGAACAAAAAAGAAAATAACTAAAGAAAAAATAGCAGTAACACACCAACTAATTTTTAAAGATGGAGAAAAACAAGATGTGTATATGTTAGGAAAAAATAGTTTATATGTTTTTTATGTCACTCAAGAAGAAAGGGAAGTTTCTATTACGCCAATAGAAGAACATATTAAAGTAATAAGAAAATTAGAGACTAAAAATGAAAAATAGATTACGAAATGTCGTATATAACATTTTATCTAAAGATTGGGCGACATTATATAAAATCGATTATGATTTTTTGTTTAAAGACGGAACTTGGAAAAGCCTTTCAAGAGAAAGTTATGATAGAGGAAACGGTACTTGTGTATTGTTATATAACAAAGAAAAAGAAACAGTTATTTTAACAAAACAACTGAGAATGCCATTGTATGACGAAAAGAATTTATCAGAAAGTATGTCTTTAGAAGTGTGTGCAGGATCTATAGAAAATAATGAAAAACCAGAAAATTGTATTCTTAGAGAAGTAAAAGAAGAAACAGGATATCAAATAAAAAAAGTAAAAAAAGTATTTGAATCCTACATGTCTCCAGGGGCTGTAACAGAAAAGTTATTTATGTTTATAGCAGAATATTCAGAAGATATGAAAATACATTCTGGAGGAGGTGTTGAAGAAGAAGGAGAGGAAATTGAGGTTATAGAAATGCCTTTTTTAAAAACACTTCAAATGATAGATTCTCAAGAAATAAAAGACGCAAAAACAATTATGTTGTTGCAATATGCTCAAATTAATAAACTGTTAGAGGTATAAATTAGAATATAGTGAAGATAAAAAGTATTTTTTTAACACATTACTTACCAGCTTTATTATATGTAACAGGAGCTATATTGTTAGCTTTTTTACCTTTGTTTTTTACAGAAAAAATAGAAAAGCAAGAAATATTGGCGGTAATAATGGTAATGATACTGCTTATTTTAGTGTTGACGTTTATTTTGGGGTTTTTAAAATCTAGATTCTTAGATGCATACTATTTAAAGAGAAAGAAAAAAACGCTAGAAAAAAAACTATTTAACGATTTGGTTATTGCAGGTTTTTACAAGATAGAAACATCTGTTTACGGTTATATAGAGGGTTTTTTACTATTTATTACTCCAGAGAGAGGTGTTTTTACAGAAGAGAAGTGGTTGGAGATTAAGATTTTATTCAATCCCAAGCAACAAAATCAATTTATTTCTAAAAAAACATTGAATGAGTTAATAAAAGATAAAGCATTTCGAAATAGAAATTATAGCTGGTCTCTAAATAGTTTAGAAATAAAAAAAAGATATGGTTTTAAATTACCAAAGTATAATAAACTAATGAATGTGATTACAGATGCCATAGATGTTTTAAAAAACAATAAATTTGTACCTATAGAGTATGAAGAGTGGAATAAAACAGTAAATGAAACTATGCGTCATTACAACCAGGTTTATAGTGAAATAAAATGAATAAATGTCAGATTTTGAGGAATTTGAGAAAGAGAACAAAGAGTTAGAAATAGCACCAATTTATAGTAGAATTATAGCTTTTGTTATTGATGTTATTATTTATTGGCTACTAATAATAGCGTTTGGAGTTTTATTTGGTCAAAAAATAGAGGGATTTCATTTTGTGATATCAGGATTTCCTGCGTTGGTTTTGTTAGTACTGTTTTTATTATTATGGCCTATTAGTGAAGGAGTATACGGACAAACCATAGGAAAAAGATTTATGGATATTAAAGTAATAGGAAATAAAGATAAAGAGATGACTATTGGTAGAGGATGTGTTAGATTTCTTCTTGGTTTTATAGATGTTATTTTTCTTAGAGGAATAGTAATCGCAATTTTTGATAAAAATAGTAATAGATTAGGTGATATTATAGCTGATACAACAGTTATAAAAAGTAAATATAATGGATAAGCTAAAAGAAGCAGATTTATACAAAGGAGAATTAATACCTATAAATGGTAAATTAGTAGAGCGTTATAATAAATGCTTGGTAAAATTAGGTTTTACAAAAACAAATTTAACCTCATTTTTTATAGACGGAATTGGTTGGAGCCCTGAAGTAGCAGAAGAGAAAAAGGAAATTCACTATTTAAATAATGGAGAAGCCAATCCGCATTGTATTATTATTACACCATTACAAAAAGGATTACCTGTATACAATCCTTTTCATTCTTTTGATAGAGAGTTAATGAAAGAGGTGTTTAAAACGCACAAAAAGAAAATTGAAAATATTACTCGTGATTCTGCTATTTGTGTAGATTTCGATCAAGATATAGACGTTTTCTACGAACCATTAGATGTTTTAAAGTACGATAATATTACTGTAAAATTTAGATTGATAGACAATTTAGATAAAGCTAGAGAAGAACAGTTAAAACTAATTAAACTTTTTAAGAAAGATAATAATTTTATAGACGAAAGTATACATAAACAGTTACTAGATTCTGCAAATAAATATGGTGATTTAAGAGAGCGAAATTTAAATTTAAAGGATATAAATTATACGGTAGACTCATTTTATACAGAAGCTTTTGGTGGTGTTTTTGTAATTAAAAGTTTTTTGTCACCAATATTAATTTTTGAAGACAAAGAAGCTTACAAAGAAGCAATAAACGATACGGCACACGATGTATTAATGTATCATATTTCTCAAAGAGAATTAATAGAAAAACTAAAATCACATTTAATTATTGAATGTGATTTAGAATCTGATATGACTCTGAAAAGATATGAACGTATTAAAAAATTATTGCTTTTTGAATCGTTGTGGGAAATAGGACACCCAATAAAAGATATTTTAGATGATCCTGTGCTTTTTAAAAGTTATTTGAATAAAATAGATATTAAAGCGCGTAAAAAAGTAATGTCTTTAGATAGGTATTTTGAAAGAAAAAAAGCAAACAAAGAAACGAAAATAGAAGACATAATACCAGATGATGTCTATTTTTCACTACACAGTCCGCATTCTTCCTTAAAACCAAATGAACAAGATTTAATATGGAAACTAATTATTACTATTTCACCTAAAGATATTTTATTTTTATATTGGTATGACAAAGAACAATTTTACAATAAGTATAAAGAATGGAACGATTCTATGCAAGATTGGGTGATTAAAACCATTAAAGGAAGTTTTTAATCGTATATTTTAAGTCTAAAAAAAATAATTACAAGAAGAGTAAAAAAATAGAACTGACATAATATTGAAAACATATTTCTAACTTTTAACTTCTAATAACAAACTTTTATCATGACACTAGAAATCATTTTTTTTGTAGCAGCTATTTTATTCGGAATAGTATTGTATTGGAGAGAATCTAAAGGAAATAAAGTATATCGATTTTTCAACAAATTGATGAATTCTAAAGAACTGCAGATGAAAGATACAGAGGTAAAAGGATTTATATACCAACAATCTTTTTTACCAAGACTAGTATTTATTAGTGCGTTATTCTTAATTGGAATTTTAGTAATTCGATTTATAATTCCAATAAATGTAGCTACAGTATCTATTTTTACTTCTATGATTGTAGGTACTTTATTAGGAACGTATGTAGCAGGATTTGTTTTTAAATCGGCAGAAGTTATTGACGAACATTCCGATTCTTTAGGAAACATGGTACAAGAAACCTTAGAGAAAGGAAAAGATTTTATAGAAGATTTAAAATCGGATAAAGAAGAGGTGAAAGAGGAAGTTAAAGAGGATGCAAAAACTGTAGAAGAAGCACCTAAAAAAGAACAAAAAAGTGCTCGTGATCGTTTAAAAGATAAAGGCTATTTATAGGATGTTTTTTTAGAATAGTGTTTATCTTAAAAACAAAAAACAGGTTACATCTATTATTGAAGATTTAAATGAAGATCTATAAATTAGATAAAGAAATTTTTTACAATCATTATTAAATAAACAAAAATGATAAAAAGATATTGGAATAAAGGAGGAAAACAAAAACGTATCGTTATTTTCTTATTACTAGTTTTAGTAATAGCTTTATTTGTTTTAAGAGACGGTTACCAACCTTTTCTATTATTTATTAGAAAATACATATTTCTATTACTTTTAACTTTTACTGTTTTATTTGTAGGAATACGAAAATTTAGAAAAACAATAGGAGTAGGAAAAAGATTGTTTACTCTAGTAAGTATTGTAATATTTTTTGGAATTATTTATGTAGTAGGTTGGCATTTTAAAATGTACGATTACTTAAAAACATACAATGTTTTTAATAACTTAAATAAATTAGAAATAAATGAACTACCACTAACTCAAAATGAGCGTATTCAGCCTTTAATGAATATTTTTTCTATGGCAAACGAATCTGTAGGAGAAACAAAAGATGTATCCTTACCACATTTGGTTCGTATCGATTCTGTAAATAAATGGACGATGGCTATACAACCTACAGAAAAATATGCTTGGCAAGGAATGACAGACGATACAGAAGAGATTTTTGCAGTATCGAGTACCACACCATTTCCTAGATTTTCTAGTGAAAATAGAATTCCAGTTACTTTTTCTATTGGAGAATCGCTAAAATTTAGTAGAAATACCTATAATGCAGTAGTACAAAGATTCAATTTATTCCAGTTATTTTCTATGGAACCTAGCGATACCTATTACATGAAAAATGATAAAGGAGCATGGGTAGAAGTAGTGAGTTTAATAAAATGGAAAGGATTCTTTTTTCCATACCCAACCTTTGGAGGAGTGATGGTAATAGAAAACGGGAAACATGATTTTAACGATTATATAGAACGTATTTTAATAGGAAAAGGAACGTATATTTCTCCAGAAGAAATGAAAGATTATCCATATTTAACAAGGCAAAACACACTGTCTGAAAAAGTATCTAGATTACAAGCAGAATCGCTAAAGTTTTTAGGCGGATTTAGCGATCCGTTACCTTGGAATATGAAAACAGCTATTAAAATTCCAGATTTAAAAGATGATAAAAATCAACAACCATTTGTAACAGATTTTGATTTTTCAGAGACAAAAACAGGTGCTTATAACGGCTTATACCATTGGTTTGGTTTAGAACCTGTAGGAGAAGAAAGAACCAGTTTAAGTCATAGCGTATTTATTCCTGCAGATGGAAGTGATAAATTATATTTTTACGATCATGCAGCTAAAAAAGAAGGATATGCAGGTGTATCAGCCATGCCATTAAAAGTAATAGAGTCTCGTAAAGAATTTGATTGGTCGGTAAACAAACCAGTAGAATTTAGACCATATATTAAAAATATAGCAGGAAGAAAGCGTTTATTTTTCTTAGGTACTATTTCTGCTATTAGAAAAGAATCGAGCAATTTTGATGGATCTGCAACACCAGATTTAGCATTGGTAGATAGTGAATATAGAGATGTAGTTTGGATAGATGCAAAGCATCCAAGCAAATGGGATGCGAATGTTTTTGAACAATTGGGAGAAGCATGGAAATCTAGTGAGACTACGAATGATTATTTTAAGATAAACCCTAATTTATTCGAAGAAAACACAAAGAAGAAACTAGATTCTATAAAAAGTACATTAGGAAAAGAGAAAAACACCAAAGAAATTGAAGCACTTCAGAAAAAAATAGATTCTTTGAAGGCTTTGGGAGAGAAATAAAATATGGGAATTAGAAATATAATTCCTTTATTTTTCTTTGTGAATTGTTTAATAGCACAGAATAATAAGGAAAAAGAAATACTCTTTTTTAATCATAAAGAGTTTAAAATAAAGTATCCTAAAAAATGGAATAGTTTTGAAACTAACTTTTTTGAAAAAGATGTCGTTTTAAGATTAGCAAAAAAAGAAGAAATAGAGAAAGTATTCATAATCCCTGGTAGGAAAGATAAAAAAGGCGGTTACATTGATGCCAGAATAATTCCATATGAGCATGATAAAGAAAAAATAGAAGAAGAATTTCTTGAATACTTGAAAGACTCAACGTATTTAACAAGTTTTGCTGAAAATCAATTTAATCTTTCTATTGAAGCTTTTAAAGATAAAAAACTTTCCAAATTTATAAAGAAGAGAAAAAAGAGAATAAAACAGACAGACTATGTGAAAGGGACTATTAAAAAAATAAGTGATACTCATTATGTAAATGAGCTAATGATTTTTAATGATAAAAATAATGCAGATTCACCTTCAAAAGATCAAATTCACTTAATGCATTATTATTATCATAATGAAAAATTATATACCTTGGTTTATACTCATAGAAAGGAAATAGATAAAAAAACACTTAAAGAAGTTGATTTAATTTTTAATTCATTTGAATTTATACAAAAATGAGATGAATGTTATAGTAAATATTCTTAGATTAATATAGAGGTGAAGATTGGAATAAATTAACACGGTGTTTTTAAGGTTTTTATTAATATAGGAAGAATGTTAGTTCGAGTGAGTTTTCGAAGAGAAACGAAGAAAATTTATATCGAGAATCTTTATTATTTATTTGTTTTTAGGTACTTAAGGTGAATAACTTCTATCTTCTTTTGCCTTGATGTAAATACTTCGACTATCGCTCAGTACAAGAAAACAAAAATCAAGACGGATGCTAAAAATTCAAAAAATACTACGGCATTACTAGACACAGATAAAACATGGATTCCTTAAAATGCTTGATGAACTAATTTCTACTCTGAGTTATTTATTTTAAAAACAGTATAGTTGTTATAAATGGTATAATTGTCTTTTAAAAAGGGGATTTTCCCCTGTTTACTTTTGTAAGTTTCATAATTCTTTTCGTCAAATCTATAAAGTTTCATTACTGAAAAGGGAGTTGTCTGGGGGGGCGGCTTCTTTTTTTATGAGCTAGATTGAATATTAATTTGAAAGAAATAAAAGGAATATTTAATAAGCTTAATTCTATTCACATTCAATTACTAATGAACTGTTTTAAAACTAAAATGTTACATCTGGAATGATTTTTTAGACTAAGAGAAAGAAAATAGTATGCATAAGTTTTATAAACTTATAATATATTAAACGGAATATAAAATCAATGCAACCCCAATCATAATACCAGCTAAAGGAATTAACTTCTTACGTTTATTTTTCTCTTTAAAAAGAATACCACCAATTACTACTGCAATTATCAACTGACTTCTTTTGATAGCCGATAATAGCATAATTAATGCCTCAGAATCTTGTAGTGCTTTAAAGTAAAAATAATCGGCGGTTTGTAATAATATACCTACCGCAGGTATAGACCATCTCCAAACAAATGCTTTTCTTTTTTCAATCTTTGGAAACCATATAATGCTTAATACAATTAATAAGATAACAATACAATAAAAGCAAAACCAAAATTGTAATGTTTGCGGATTTAAGGTTAGTTTTTGAATTAAAAACTTATCATACAAACCACTAGAAGCACCTAAGAATGTAGCTCCAATTATGGCATAAATCCATTTATTACGTTTAAAAACGATTCCTTCTTTCTTTCCAATTCTAGAATATAAATACACCGAAAAAATAATTAAGAAAAAACCAATCCATTGCCAAAATTGAGGTCTCTCTTGATATAAAAATATAGCACCAATAAAAGTAAAAAAAGGTCCGGCTGATCGTATTGGAGTTACAATAGTAATAGGTAAATGCTTTAAAGCTTGATACGCTAAAATCCAAGAAGAACACATAATCATCGATTTTATAAATATAAAACCATGTTTTTGTATTGGAATATCCTCAATTAAAAAACCTATTTGTTGTGTTTGCTCAGGAAAAAATTTAGAACCAATATAAAAAGGAAGTAAAGTTAAAAGTCCGGCAATTAATGTACCTAAAAGTACAGGATACACTTCGTTATTTTGAACAGCATGTTTTTTACATAAATTATGCAATCCTAAAAACAAAGCAGAAAGTAAGCCTAAATACATCCACATACTAAACTAGTTTTAAATTTAAAAGCTGCAAAATTAGGGATAATGACTGTTTTAAAGATGTTTTATTTTAATAATATCAGTTATCAGTTATCAGTTATCAGTTATCAGTTATCAGTTATCATTGATAATTGTTCATTGCTAATTCAAATTAGATGCTTATCTACTAGTTTTCTTAGTTAATTTTTCGTATTGTAATTTATGAAATTAATAGAATACCACTGTCAACAATATAACAATCTTGATATTGATTGAGTTTAACAACTATTACCTTACGAAGTAATTTTCTAAAAGAAAAGAATCTTCTTTTTCTTCTATTGTAAACACTTCTATCTATTTTACTAGATGAATTTGATGGTTTAGCTCTAAATAATTGACAATCAGTATTTAATTCCATATGCTCTGAAGTTAAATCTAATGCTATAAGCTCTTTATTTCGAATCTTAGGTTTACGTATTTGATTTAGATAATTCATTTTAGAATCTAATCCTTTTAAAATTTCGAGTATTTTACCGTAATTTGCTTAAAAGTTGTACATATGAATTATAGAGTGGTTGTTTTAATTTATTGATTTTAATAGTGTTATGTGTGTTTTTGTTTTTTTAAACTAAATGCGCAACGGGTTCGGATTTTTACATATAAAATTCTATTTTTATAGAAAACAATGAGAAGAAAATCAATATTCAGAATAATATTAAAATCACCATTCTTTTCTTTACTTTTTTTAACCAAATGTTTTTACTATCCAATTTATGATTTCAATAGATATTTTATTTAAATGCAAAAGACTGATAAATAGTCAGTTATTTCTATTGTCGATTTTTTGCTTTTTTAAAGTAAATATTTCTCATTCACAAATAAGTTTATCTAACAATAATATTTTAGAAAGTGAAATAATATTATTAGGGGAACAAACTCATGGAGATGGTGCAGTATTTGACGAAAAAGTAAAAATTATTAAGGAATTACACAAAAACCATAACTTCAATATTATTGTTTTTGAGTCAGGTTTGTATGATAATTTTAAAGCTCATCAATTATTTAGTACACAAAAAGAAAAGATTAATATCTATCATCAAAGTATTTTTCCGATGTGGTCTAGTACAAAAGCTTTTCAAGAGTTGTTAAATTATGTAGAGGAAAATCCTGAAATTAAACTATTGGGGTTTGATTCACAGGAATCTCATCTTTTTGAGAATTTTTATTTGGAAGATCTTAAAAATATTCTTTCAAAACATTCAATAATAATTAAAGATAATATCTTTGAAAAGCTAGACAAAGTTTTAATTTTCAAAGATTTTGAAGAGTATATTCATAAACCGAAAGAATTTGAGAAGCTTTTAGTTTCTTTTGACCGTATTTCTCAAAAGTTAAGAGCTATTTCAAATAAAAATTTAGAAGAGCAAGTAATAGCGCAAGCATTTATAAGTACACTAGCAGATTTAAAGTTATCTTTTGATTACCAATCAGGAAAAAAGATTGTCATCCAAAACCCAAGAGATAAGCAAATGGCTGAGAACTTTATTTTTTTAAAAAATCAGTTTCCAAATGAAAAATTTATTGCTTGGGGAGCAAGTTATCACTTTGCTAATAATCTTTCAGGATTCTCTTATACACCCAAAACAGAAGACTACATTAAAAAACAGCATAAATTAGAAGAAGAAGCTATAAAACATAATGATACAAAATTGCCAGATTTGATTAATCAAATAAAGGAATTGAAGTTGTCAATACCTATGGGAAAGATTTTAAAAGATAAATATAAAAATAAATTGTATAGTATTGCTTTTACTTCTTTTGAAGGAGAATACAAAGGTACACATGACAAGAATTTTAAAATAGTTGCAGCTCCAAAAAATAGTATTGAAAAGAAATTGCAAAACCAAAAAATAAATAAGACACTAATAGATTTAAATCAATATACAGATAAAGAGTTTTATGCATCTGTTTTAGGGTATTTACCATTGTTGGCAAATTGGCAAACTATTTTTGATGGTATTTATTACATACCAAAAATGTACCCACCTATTTATATAGAATATTTATCTAACACATTCAATAATAAAAAGCTAAATAAGGCTCAACAAATCGTAAAAGGTAAAATACTCGATGCTGAAACTAAAGAACCAATAGGGTATTCGGATGTCTATTATCGAAATAGTAATAAGAGTGTTGTATCAAATGCAAGGGGCACTTATTTAATAGATAGAAGTAAAAGTAAAGATGATTTTATCTTTTTTTCTAGTGTAGGATATGATACTGATTCTGTTAAAATTAGTAATGTGAGTACTAGGTATACTGTTTTTTTAAAGCCTACTAAGAATTTAAATACTTTAGATGAAGTTGTTATTACTGGAAAAACGGAAAAACTAACTGCTTCTGAAATTGTTAAGAAAGCACGGGAAAGCATCAAAAATAATTATGTTCAAAATCCGTATAATCAGACTTTATTAGTTAAAAATCAAATCTATAGTCCAGAAGGGAAATTAACATTTAACGAACAAGCTTTAGTAAATACTTACAATAAAAAAGGGATTAATGGTTCTAGTAATGCTTATAGTAAGTTTTATTCAGAGATACAACATTTAACTAATACAACAAATAATTTTAGTAAAGCGGAATGGTCGGGTGTTGGAAATCTTTGGGTGTCTTTAAATCGTGATATTATTTTGAGTAAAACAAATGTATTATATAGGACAAATTTATACGATGTATATAAAGATGGGGTAGTAAGTTATGATGGAAGGCAGGTTTATAAGGTACGTTTTGTTAATAATTCCCCTGGATCTTACTCTACTGGGTTTGGGTACCCTGCACCTGAAAAATCATATGGAATTATTTATATAGATAGAGAAACTTTTGCTGTGTTAAAATATGAACATTGTATAGTTAGAGAAAAAGGTTCGCGCAAAAGAGTAAAATATGATTCTAAAACAACACACAAAATTATTCAGACATATAAGAAAGTAGATGGGACTTATTTTTTTAACTTATTAGAAGTTAATAATAAAACTAATCATTATACTAAAGACACTAGTAAATTAATAGGAACAAGTTATATGTCAACATCAATAGTGTCGCAAGATATAGAAACAGAAAACATTGTTGTTATCGAAAAACCAATTAGAAAAATAAAAAAAGGATATATGTATAAAAAAAAAGATGATTATTGGTTAGGAAAAGATGTTGAATCTAAAATTTTTGATGGAGAATTTAATTGTAAAGAAAAATAAATAATGAAGGAAATAGAAGAGTTAGATTATTTTATTGGTATCATTTTCGGGTGAAAACCAAATAATGACTTCGACTCCGCTCAGTTACCAAAGCAATTACTGACTTCTAAAGTTATAATACATAAACAATTACATCGATTCTAATTCTAAAGCTTTTTGAAAAGATGCTACAGCTAAATGAATATCTTCCTCTGTAGTAGCCCAAGAGCAAATACTAACTCGCATTACTTTTTTACCATGCCATACAGAACCACCTAACCAACAATCTCTAAGTTCTTGAATTTTATTTAGAACTCGTTCTGTTAAATCATCTGTATCACATCTAACAATAACTTGGTTAAAAACAACATCATTTTCAACATAAAAACCAGCTATTTTACTTACTTCTTTGGCAAATAATGTAGCTCTTTTATGAAATGTTAAAACCATTTCATCAATTCCTTCTTTACCTAAATATTTTAAAATAGCCCATAACTCAATAACACGAGATCTTCTAGACATTTCAGGTGTATAAAACATGCTATCTCTTTCTTTACTTTCTATAATATAACTTCCAGACATTTGAAGAGCTGCTATCATGGCTTCTTTATCTGCACAAAGAATAATTCCAGAATCATAAGGTGTATTTAATGTTTTATGTCCGTCAACAGCCCAAGAAGTAGCATTTTCCATTCCTTTGGTTAAGTGTTTTAATTCATTTACAGCACCAGCCCACAAACCAAAAGCACCATCTATATGTATCCAGGCATTTGCTTCTTTAGCTTTTTTACAAATACTATTAAAATCATCAAAAGCACCACTGTTTACATTACCAGCTTGCAATATTAAAATAGTATTACTGTCTAATTTTGGAAGTAACTCGGGAATAATTCTACCTTGATTATCTACCTCTACCCATTCTATATTTTCGTGTCCTAAACCTAACATTCCTATGGCTTTTAACACGGTAGAATGTGCTTGTTTACCTGTTACAATTCTTATTTTTGGAGCTCCCATTAATCCTTTTTGATTAATATCCCAATTATTGTTCTTAAGAATTCGATACCTAGCAGCAATTAACCCAGATAAATTGGCTATAGAAGTACCACTTACAAAACCAGCAGAAGAATTTTTAGGTAAATTAAATAGTTCAATAAACCATTTTTCTACAACAGATTCTAATTTATTGCTAATAGGAGAAAGTACATTCATAGAAGGAGATTGATCCCAGAAGGTTCCTATATTTTTTGCTGCAAGCCCTACTGGTAAAGAGCTACCACAAACAAAACCAAAATATCTTCCTCCAAGAGTAGCGGTTGTTGCCGGACTTCCATAGGTGTGCAATTGTTCTATTATATTTTTAGCATCTGTACTATCAAGAGGAAGCTCTTCATCAAATTTCGATAAGTTTGCTAATGCTTCTTCTGTAGGATATACATTACGGTTAAAAATACTCTCTAAATAATCTAATGAAAATTGTTGTGTTTGTTTAAATAATTCCTTGTTTTCAATTTCTTGAAACATCTTATTTTGAAGTTTACTCATAGTTTTTTAATAGTTAAGAATTTTAGTAGTTTTAGGAGTTGAGTTAAAAATTTAATAACTTCTTAATTCCTTTTTTTAAATTACCCTTTATAAATCATTTTAATATCACTTCTTTTATAAGGTGAGTTTTCTTCTAACAGAACCTCAACAAAACCATACTTTCTATAAATGTAAATAGCATTTTCTAATAAAGTATTGGAGTATAATAGAAGGTTTTTAAAATCATTTTCTTTGGAAAAATCAATACATTTTGTAATTAATTGTTGCCCAATTTTATGACCCCTATGCTCAGGAGAAACTGCCATTTTTGTTAGTTCAAATGTGCCATTTTTATCTAACGGCATTAAAGCAACGGTACCAACAATTTCATTATTTAATTTTGCGAAAAATATATGTCCACCTTTATCAATAATATATTTTTGAGGCTTACTTAATACCTCTTCATCATAAGGTTCTACATAAAAATACGTTTCTAACCATTCTATGTTTAAAGCATAGAAATTTTTAGCATATTCGTTGTTAAAGTTTACAATTTCTAATTGTGTTGTATTATTCATTTTAAAGTGCTCTATAATAGCATTACTAAAAGCTTGTTTGTTAAATTTTTCTTCTAAGATGTTTATGTGCCCAATTAAAGAATCCGAAGTAATTCTAGTATATTTTTTAATAGTAAATTCCATACTTTTCCATAAAGGAGTTACATTATGAATAAAATCTTTCCCTTTTTCCGATAAAGAAATTATTTTTTTTCGTTTATCATTAGCATGTGTTTTTAAAATAATAAGTCCTTTTTTTTCTAATTTATTGATAGCTTGAGTAGTTGCAGGTTGCGAAGTTTTAAGTCGCTGATTTATTTCTGTATTAGTAACTTCTTTTTTATGTTTTATGATTTGAAGCGTAGGAAATAAATAAGGATCGAAATCTACATTAAAAGTGTCGTATACAATTTGCGTTTCTTTCATCATATAATCACTTAATCTTTTTAATCTAGATCCAATACCAATTTCACCAATTCCTTTTAAGTGATCCATAATATTTGTATTTATATAAGTGCTTATGCAAATATATTAAATACTCTTTTTATTTTTAGCTTTTTTTACAGAATTAAAATTAGATCCATCATTTTTATATAAAGACAGGGTAAAAGTAATTTTCATTAATTTATTTCCCTTGGAAAATATTTTGTACTTTTGAAATATCTATAAAATAAAATAAGATGAAAAAAAACAGTATAATTTATTACATTTCAACAGGTCTGTTAACAGCCTTAATGCTAATGTCTATAGGAATGTATCTTTTTAAGCATGAGGAAATAGTAACAGCTTTTACAAATTTTGGTTTTCCTACTTATATCATATACCCTTTAGCAGTGGCTAAGTTTTTAGGATTAATTACTATATGGTTTTTAAATAATAAATCTTTAAAAGAATGGGCATATGCAGGTTTCTTTTTTAATTTTATTCTAGCATTTTTCGCACATGTTATGATTAAAGATGGAGAACAAATGGGAGCAATAATAGCACTAGTTTTATTGTTGGTTTCTTATATTTTTGGTAAAAAAGTTCAAAAAAATTAATAATTTCTAAATTAAAAACAAGGTTAATATGAAAAAAGTTTTAGCATTTGCAGGAAGCACAAGCAGTACATCAATAAACAAGCAATTGGTAGCTCATACAGCAAATCAATTAAAGAATGTAGATTTTAATGTAATAGATTTAAATGATTTTGAAGTACCAATTTTTAGCGAAACTTTAGAAAAAGAAATAGATTATCCACAGGGAGCAACAAAATTTAATGAGCTTTTAGATGCATATGATGGCTTTATAGTTTCTTTAGCAGAACACAATGGATCTTATGCTGCAGCGTTTAAAAATTTGTTTGATTGGGTTTCTAGAAAAAATAGAGAGGTTTTTAGAAATAAACCAATTTTATTAATGGCAACTTCGCCAGGAGGAAGAGGAGGAGCTACAGTTTTAGCTACTGCATTAACTACTTTTCCGCATATGGGAGCAAAAGTTGCTGGCAGTTTTTCATTACCTAAATTTTATGATAATTTTAAAGAAGGGGTTCTACTTAATGATGAGTATGTAAAAAAACTAACGAAGGAAATTATAGAGTTCGAAAAAGCATTGAATTAAATGGGAGATCTTTCTAAAGATATAAATACGAAGTTTACTAATAATAAATTAAAAGCATTTTTAAATATAAAATATACTTTTAATTATTTAATTAGTAAAGAGGTAGAGTTTTTTAAGCCATATGGTATTTCTCCACAGCAGTATAATATATTAAGAATTTTAAGAGGAGCTACAGAAAAAACAAAAGTACAAGTTGTTAAAGATAGAATGATAGAAAGAGCTCCTAACGCAACAAGGTTGATGGACAAGTTATTAGAGAAAAATTTAATCACAAGATCACGTTGTAATGAAGATAGAAGAGTTGTTTATGTTAAAATAACAGAAGAAGGATTATTGTTGTTGGAGAAAATAGATGAGTTTATAGATGATTTGAATCTACTGGATAAACTATCGGAAAATGAAGCGCAAAAATTAAGCGATTTGTTAGATAAGATTCGCTAAGAAATATGATTGTAAATAAATATATAGCATCAGAAAGAGGAACAGCAAACCATGGTTGGCTACAAGCAAATTTTTCATTTAGTTTTGCAAATTATCACAATCCTGAAAGAATAAATTTTGGAGCATTAAGAGTTTTAAATGATGATATAATTGCTCCTAAAATGGGGTTTAGTACACATCCTCATCAGAATATGGAAATTATAACCATTCCATTAGAAGGAGTTTTAAAACACAAAGATAACATGTCTGATGAATGGTTGTATGTTGCACCTAATGAGGTACAAGTTATGTCGGCAGGAACAGGTATTTATCATTCAGAAATAAACGCATCTTCAAATGAGTCTTTAAACCTTTTTCAGATTTGGGTATTACCAAATAAAGAAAATGTAACACCTAGATATAATCAAGAATTATTTAATCCAAAAGAAAGAAAAAATAAATTGCAAGTCTTGGTAAGTGATATAGATGATGAAAGCTACAAAGGGTTAAAAATTCATCAAGATGCTAAATTATCTAGAATTGACTTAGATGAGAACACAACTTTTACGTATACATTAAAATCCATAAAGCATGGGGTTTATTTGATGAATATATCTGGTGAAATTACGGTTAACAATCAAGAGATGTTTTCAAGAGATGCATTAGAAATTACTGAAACTGCAGACTTTGTTATTCAAGCAAATGCTAATTCTGAATTATTATTAATAGAAGTTCCTTTATAAAACAACATTTTATTTACTTTAGGTGTGTTTTTTGATTAAATAATAATGAGTTTTTTGTTTAAAAACCTGATTTTTAATAGTGTTAGGCTAATTAATTTTGCAGTGTTATTAACTTTATGAAACTATTAAAATTAATTACAGATGCTGTTTTCTTTTCTCTAATATTGTTTACTGTATCATGTGAAAATAATGATTTAGAATTAAAAAATGCAATTGAGAAAACTGAAGCAGTAGTACTTAACAAAAATAGTAAAGAAAAGGAAATAAGATTGGATTATCATGAGAAATATGGTGTTATAAAAGCTCATGAATTCCCTATGAATCTTAAAGGAATTCAAAGAGAACCTACTTTAGAAGATTTTCTTGAAAAAGCAGATTTTAAAAAGGAAGAAATTGCAGACTATAAAATTCAGAAAGAATCTTTTTCAGGAATAGGTTTATTAGAACATAGAATGTAAGATGGAAACGTCATAAGAGTTCCGCATAGATATGAAGAAGAATCAGCTTATCGTCTTAATGCTAAATTTCATGACGATAGAACGGCATATGTAATAGCTATAGTAATTGTTTTAAGATAATAAAACTTTATTTTTTTGTATAAAGAGATGCATTCATGTATCCCTTTATTTTATTTAAAATTTTGATTTCAGTACTATCAAAAATAAAAGAAATGAATAAAATTATTTTGTTTTACTTTTTACTCACGCATATTTTTAGATTTGAATAAATACAGTTATATTGCATTTATTATGCGTGCATAATAAACGTAAAAATAAAACTACATGACTAAGTACAAACATATTTTTGAACCATTAGATTTGGGCTTTACTACATTAAAGAATAGAATTTTAATGGGATCAATGCATACAGGTTTAGAAGAAGAAAAAAAAGGTTATGAAAAAATAGCTGCTTTTTATGCAGAAAGAGCACGTGGAGGTGTTGGTTTAATTGTTACAGGCGGAATAGCGCCAAATGTGCAAGGATGGACCGGTCCTTTTGCTGCTAGAATGAGTACACAAAAACATGCGAAAAATCATAAAGTTATAACAGAAGCAGTACATAAAGAAGGAGGTAAAATTTGTATGCAAATTTTACATTCAGGTAGGTATGGTTATCATCCTTTAAGTGTAGCTCCCTCAGCAATAAAATCACCAATAACTCCTTTTAAACCATTTAAATTAAGAGAATCGGGTATAAAAAGAACCATAAGAGATTTTGTGAAATCGGCTGCATTAGCTAAAGAAGCTGGTTATGATGGAGTTGAAATTATGGGGTCTGAAGGCTATTTAATTAATCAATTCATAGCTAAAAGAACCAATAAAAGAAATGACGATTGGGGAGGAAGCTATGAAAACAGGATGCGATTACCGATCGAATTGGTGAAACAAACAAGAGAAAAAGTAGGAGAAGAATTCATCATTATTTACAGATTATCAATGTTAGATTTGGTAGAAAATGGTAGTTCATGGGATGAAATAGTTTTATTAGCGAAAGAAATTGAAAAAGCAGGAGCAACAATAATTAATACAGGAATAGGTTGGCATGAAGCAAGAATACCAACTATAGCAACCTCAGTACCAAGAGCAGCTTTTACTTGGGTAACTCAAAAAATGAAAGAAGAAGTAAGTATTCCTTTAATTACTTCTAATAGAATTAATATGCCAGAAACAGCAGAAAAAGTATTAGCAGAAGGACATGCAGATATGATTTCTATGGCACGCCCTTTTTTAGCAGATGCATTTTGGGTAAATAAAGCAAAAGAAGAAAAAGAGGATGAAATAAATACCTGTATAGCTTGTAACCAAGCGTGTTTAGATCATGTTTTTGAACAAAAAGTAGCAAGCTGTTTGGTAAATCCACGTGCTTGCCACGAAACAGAATTAAATTATTTACCAACAGAACAAAAAAAGCGTATAGCAGTTGTTGGTGCTGGTCCTGCAGGTTTAGCAGCGGCTACAGTAGCAGCGAAAAGAGGACATGAAGTTACTTTGTACGATAGCGAAAAAGAAATAGGAGGACAATTTAATATCGCAAAACAAATTCCAGGCAAAGAAGAATTTTACGAAACTTTAAGATATTTTAAAAAACAAATAGAACTTCACAATGTAATTTTAAAATTAAATACAAGAGTTTCTGCTGAAGATTTAGTAATAGAAGAGTTTAATGAAATTATATTAGCAACAGGAATAACTCCAAGAACCCCAAGAATAAAAGGAATAGAACACAAAAAAGTATTGAATTATATAGATGTACTAAAACATAAAAAACCAGTAGGTAAAAAGGTGGCAGTTATTGGTGCTGGTGGAATAGGTTTTGATGTTTCAGAATATTTAACACATGAAGGAGAAAGTACTTCTCAAAACATCGATGCTTGGTTAAAAGAATGGGGTATTGATAAAAGTTTAGAAGCTAGAAGTGGAATAGAAAATATAGACAAAGAAATACACCCTTCTCCAAGAGAAGTTTTTATGTTGAAACGTAGTAAAGGAAAATTTGGAGGTAAATTAGGAAAAACGACGGGTTGGATTCATAGAGCAAATCTTAAAAAGAAAAATGTAAAGTTTATAAACGAAGTTCAATATACTAAAATTGACGACCAAGGTTTACATTATACACAAAATGAAAAAGAAAAATTATTAGAAGTAGATACTGTAATTATTTGTGCAGGACAATTACCATTTAAAGAATTACAAGAACCACTAGAGGCTAAAGGAATGCATGTACACATAATAGGCGGAGCAGATATAGCAGCAGAATTAGATGCTAAAAGAGCTATAGACCAAGGAAGTAGACTAGCGGCGGAATTATAGTTAATAAGAAAAAACTACTTTGAATAGTTTTTTCTTACTAGAATTATTAAAAACATTTTACAAACGAATAACTAAATTTATACGCCGAATGAAATCATTTACAATTCAAGAGATTGCTGAAGTATTAAAAGGAGAATTAAAAGGAAACTGTGAAGAAAAAATACAAGCTCCTGAGCAAATAGAAAAAGCAAACAAAACACATATTACTTTTATTGGTAATACAAAATATGCACGTTTGTGGAATACTTCCAATGCTAGTGCAGCAGTTGTAGATGAAAAAATAGATATAGAACCAGGAGAAGGAAGAGCATTTATAAGAGTGAAAAATGCAGATTTAGCAATGGCTATGATTCTAGAACTTTTTGAACCAGAATCGCCAGTGTTTAAAACAGCTATTCATCCATCAGCAGTAGTTAGTGATACTATAAAGATGGGAAATGGATGTAAAATAGGAGCAAACTCTTTTATTGGTGAAAATGTAACTTTAGGAGATAATGTAGTAATATATCCTAATGTATCTATTTTCGATGATACAACAATAGGTAGCAATACTACAATATGGTCGGGAACAGTGATTCGTGAAAGAAGTGAGATAGGAAATAATTGTATTTTTCATACCAATGTGAGTATTGGAGCCGATGGCTTTGGTTACAGACCAAGTGAGCGAGGCTTAACTAAAATACCACATATAGGAAATGTAGTAATAGGTAATGATGTAGAAATAGGTGCAAACTCTTGTATTGATAGGGGTAAATTTAGTTCTACTATATTAGGAGACGGTTGTAAAATAGATAATTTAGTACAAATAGGGCATAATTCAGTTTTAGGAAAATTCTGTATTATGGCAGGAAATAGTGGTTTAGCAGGTTCAGTAACTTTAGGAGATGGGGTTGTTATTGGAGGAAGTGCATCTATAAAAGACCATACAACAATACACTCAGGTGCTACAGTAGGTGCTGGTTCTGGAGTAATTGCTGATGTTGCAGCAGGAAAAACAGTAGTAGGATATCCAGCGTGTGATTCAAGAGAAATGCTAAAGCAATGGGTAGCATTACGAAAACTAGCAAGGAAGTAACAAATTAACTATCTATTATAGTTTTGTTTTGTAATAATATTATTGAATAATATAAATATTTCTCGATATTTGTATTTCACTTTGCGCTATATATCTAAGTATAGATAGAAATAATCTTCAAAATTGATGTTTTAATACTATAGAGAGATTAATTTAGTGCTTTTTTTAAAAAAGTAAAACATGTCGATGAACAAAAATACAGTATTAACCTATGCTACATTAATTATGGTAATAATGGGAGTTCTTTTAGTAGCGCTAGCAATTTTTAAATATGATGATATTGCAGGGTATGGATTTGGAGCTGTAGGTTTAGGGTTCTTTTCAATAGCTTGGGTTTTTAATGCCTTAAAAGGGAGAGTATAAAGTTCTTAATTCTTTAAAAAAATAAATTTAAAAATAAGAAAATAGTGTTTTTTTATTCTTGAATAATTCAATCATTTAATCAACAAAATAATGTCAGACGATAAGAAAGTTATTTTCTCGATGAATAAGGTTTCAAAAACCTATCAATCAACAGGAAAACAGGTTTTAAAAGATATTTATCTAAGCTTTTTTTATGGAGCAAAAATTGGAATATTAGGTCTTAATGGATCTGGTAAATCTACTTTATTAAAAATTATAGCAGGAGTAGAAAAAAATTACCAAGGAGACGTTACTTTTTCTCCAGGTTACAAAGTAGGATATTTAGAACAAGAACCCCTGTTAGATGAAGATAAAACAGTGATGGAAGTGGTACGAGAGGGGGTTGCAGAAACCGTTGCAGTTTTAGATGAGTATAATAAAATTAACGACATGTTTGGTTTAGAAGAAGTGTATTCTGATGCCGATAAGATGGAGAAGTTAATGGCACGTCAAGCAGAACTACAAGATCAAATAGATGCTTCTAATGCCTGGGAATTAGATACTAAATTAGAGATAGCGATGGATGCTTTACGTACGCCAGATTCTGATAAGAAAATTGGTGTATTATCAGGAGGAGAACGTCGTAGAGTTGCTTTGTGTAGATTATTATTACAAGAACCAGAGATTTTATTATTAGATGAGCCTACTAACCATTTAGATGCAGAATCTGTACATTGGTTAGAACATCATTTAGCACAATACAAAGGAACTGTAATTGCAGTAACGCATGATAGATATTTCTTAGATAATGTAGCGGGTTGGATTTTAGAACTAGATAGAGGAGAAGGAATTCCTTGGAAAGGAAATTACTCTTCTTGGTTAGACCAAAAATCAACACGTTTAGCACAAGAAAGCAAAACAGCATCTAAACGTCAAAAGACATTAGAACGAGAATTAGAATGGGTTCGTCAAGGAGCAAAAGGTCGTCAAACAAAGCAAAAAGCACGTTTGAAGAACTATGAAAAATTAATGAGTCAAGATCAAAAACAAACTGAAGAAAAGTTAGAAATATACATTCCTAATGGACCTCGTTTAGGAACGAATGTTATTGAAGCTACAGGGGTTTCTAAAGCTTTTGGAGATAAATTATTATACGAGAATTTAGAATTTAATTTACCACAAGCAGGAATTGTAGGAATTATTGGGCCTAACGGAGCTGGTAAAACAACTATTTTTAAAATGATTATGGGAGAAGAAACTCCAGATAGTGGTAGTTTTAAAGTAGGAGAAACAGCTAAAATAGCATATGTAGATCAGGCACATTCTAATATAGACCCGAACAAATCTATTTGGGAAAATTTTTCAGACGGACAAGATTTGGTAATGATGGGAGGAAAACAAGTAAATTCTCGCGCATACTTAAGTCGATTTAATTTTGGAGGAAGTGAACAAAATAAAAAAGTAGATACTTTATCTGGTGGAGAGCGTAATCGTTTACACTTAGCAATGACCTTAAAAGAAGAAGGAAATGTATTGTTATTAGATGAGCCTACCAACGATTTAGATGTAAATACCTTACGAGCTTTAGAAGAAGGGTTAGAAAATTTTGCAGGATGTGCAGTTGTAATTTCGCATGATAGATGGTTTTTAGATCGTATTTGTACACATATTTTAGCTTTTGAAGGAGATAGTCAAATTTATTTCTTCGAAGGATCTTTCTCCGATTATGAAGAAAATAAGAAAAAACGACTGGGTGGAGATTTAATGCCTAAACGAATTAAATACAAAAAGTTAATTAGATAATAAAAATAAGAATTCTTAAAAAAGGTTAAATACTCTTAATTTATCATTTTTTTTATTAAAAATAGTTAAACATTTGATTTAGTGTAAAATAGATGAGTAAATGTAGCGTTGAGAAAGTGTAGATAAGAAAGTTTGCGCAAATAATTTCTAACGAACTACAATTTTTAGTTTAACTATTTAAAAGCAATCAAAAATGAAAAATTATTTTAAGAATTTAGCAATGCTATTTTTATTTACCTGTTTAACTTTTGGAGTTACAAACGCAGCAGAAATGTTGTCTGATAATGAATTAGTTATCATAAAAAAAGAAAATACTATTGTTGCTAAATACCAAGGATTTTCCGAAAAAGAAGGATATCAGTTTATTGTAAAAGATGGAACAAAAATTAATTTTCATTTTGTATCACAAGAGATATTAGATGAATTTGATTTAGCTTCTGAAGATTTCATAGGGAAAACATTTGAAATCGTTTATAATAAAAATGAAGGAGGAAAATTAATTATTACAGCACTAAAAGAGGTGAAGTAAAAATTTAAAGAATTCATATGAATAAAAAAGTTCAGTAACATTTGTTGCTGAACTTTTTGTTTTTAAAAAAATTATAGATTAGTAATTACTTGCGTAATTTTTGTTTCTATGCTAATACTGCTACCTTGATTTTTTAATTTTTATCATTAAGTTTAGTTATAACCATATTTCTAATTTTTAAGTAAAAAACATTATCAGGGATACTTCTAGAATATCAAAAAATAAAAATCATATAATTGCTTATTTTGATAATGCTTTTTAATGTGTTGTTTTACAGTTTTTTGTATTGGTTTTAAATAGAGTAAGAAATATATTTATATTTTTTTTATCAAAAAATTAGCTTTTTTTTTACAAAAGACATCTTTTTTTTTAATAAATTTACTAAGACGATAAAAAGAAAAAAGACTATGATTTTAAAAGAATTTTACACCCAAAAAAAGGGTGTTATCACTACATTAGTTAATGAAAAAAGAAACGCTGGAGAACAAATTTCAATAGGTTTATTTAATGATTTAGTATTTAAAGCGAAAGCAAAAGTTACTTTCCCATTACTTATGTTTAAGTATAATCATGTTGATTGGACAACATCTTCTGAAAATGAATATAAAGCAGATGTAGACTTTAGTGTTTTTGTAGTTTTAAACACAGATTTTGAAAACGATTATCTAGAAAGTTTTGATTTAGCAAAACAAATAGATAGAGCCATTTTATTGCATCCTACAGATTTGGAACTAACAAAAAATAGGAAAGCTTTAGAAAAACAAGAAACTACCTCACAACTAATAACAAATTCTGCTTTCAAAGTAAAAGAATGTCAATTTACAGTAGAAGATGATAATTGGGAGAAAAATGAGTTTTTTATATGGGAAATAAATTATAAAACTACTTTAATAGAAAAAGAATACAAAAAACGTTATACCATGGTAACAAATGGTGCTTTTTCTAAAGCAAATTTAAGAAATGAAAAAAGAAAAGAAAAAGTAAAAGAATCATTGCGAGTATTAGGATATGATCTTAATGATTATTATGAAGTAGAAGAGAACGGTAAAAAACTTTTAGTATTCAAAAAAATAAACGAAAAAATAAATGTAAATAAAAAAGAAGTTAACCTTAATTAAAAAATATGAGAAGAAATATGAGTTTATTAGAAAAAAGAAAAGATTTTGTAAAGAGTTATGTGAAAAAGAACCAAGAAAAACAGATGAAACTAATCATTGCAGAGCTTTCTGAAAGACTGTTTATATCCGAAAGAACCATATATAATATCATTAATCAATAACTTTTTACTGCAACTACAGTACAGACTGTTCAAAAAAATAGATTAATAAAAAAAACGTATCTATTTTTATAACTGTTTAAGAAAAATGATTAAAAATTTAAAATATGGGCGTACTATTTAACGATGTAGTCATCAACAAACTCTCTGGAGGACTAGGGAGAAGAACACCTAACCAAGATATGGTTTCAGGGTTATTATTTAATTCTACAAACGATTCTAAGGGGAACATAGAAAAAGATAAAGTATATCGATTAGCTTCTGTAAAAGATGCAAAAGCTTTAGGAATCGATGAATCGTATGATACAGATGGAGTATCTGCGTATTATCAAATTTCTCAGTTTTTTAGAATGAATCCTTCTGGCGATCTTTTTATAATGAGATCAGAAGAAGTAGAATATGCAGAATTGGTAGGAAATAAGGTAGAAGAAATGCTAGTAAAAGCAGATGGAGAAATTCGTCAACTAGCAGTAATATGTTATAACTTCGATAGTGGTAATGGATTTAATGATGTTGTAGATGCTATTGAAATTGGAACAGATGTTTCAAAACAAGCTTTTTTAGATTTTAGACCAGTAGAGATTATTTTAGAAGGAAAAGGTTTTGATATTTCAAATCCAACAGATTTAAAAACTGGAGCTGATACAAATGTTTCTGTTGTAATAGCAATGGACAAAGACTTGGCTTTAAAAGAAAACTACAAAAATACAGCTGCTGTAGGTGTATTATTAGGAGCAATTTCTAAAGCAAAAGTTTCTGAAAATATTGCTTGGGTAGAAAAATTTAACCTTACAGGAGAAGGTTTTCGCTCTGTAGGTTTTGTAGGAGGACAAGAATTGGTTTCTGAAGGACAAATGAAAACATTAGATGAGTATAAATACATTTTTACACGTAAGCATACTGGATTGCCAGGAGTGTATTTTAATGATAGTCATACTTGTTCTTTACCAACTTCGGATTTTACATTTATAGAAGCGAATAGAACTATAAATAAAGCAGCTCGTATTGCACGTACTGCGTTATTACCAAAGTTAAATTCTCCAGTTTTGGTAGATCCTGATACTGGTAAATTAGCACCTTCTGTAGTTAAAGGATTTGAAACATTATGTAGATCAGCATTAGAACGAATGATTAGTAATGAAGAAGTTTCTGAAATAGACATATTGGTAGATCAAAATCAAGATATTTTAGCAAAATCAGAATTAGAAATTCAAATGTCTATAGTACCTATGGGTACCGCACGAAGAATTGTAGTGAATTTAGGATTTAAAAATCCATTTCAATTAAATGCTACAGCTACTGTATAAACAGTAAAATGTTAAAAATTTAGCAAATTCTAAAAGTGTAAGAAATATATAATTTTAAAAACGAAAAAGAATGTCACAATTACCATTAATAAACGGTCAGCGTCATAGTTGGTCATCAATAGAAGTAAATTTATTAGATCGTATAGTAACAGGTATCACCTCTATTAACTATGACGATTCAGAAGCGAAGGAAAACCATTACGGAGCAGGTAATATGCCTGTACATAGAGGAAGAGGTCGTTACGAAGCAAATGCTTCTTTAACTTTGTATAATTATGAAGTGGAAGCAATACAAGCATCTTTAGCAAGAGGAAAACGTATGCAAGATGTACCACCATTTGATGTTAAAATTAGTTTTTTAGAAGACGGAAGTAACGAAGTGGTAACACACGTTATTCGTAATTGCGAATTTAAATCTAATAATAGAAACATGAGTCAAGGAGATACTAAGATTGAAGTATCGTTAGATTTAATTGTTTCTCATATTGAGTGGAATTAAGTATAAGAAATTACTATTCTAAGAAAAAGGAAAAAATCGAACAGATTTTTTATGGTGATTGAGCGCAGTCGAAATCATATCATTCATATGGTAATATAATGATTTAACGTAGTTTAAATCCATAAAAAAAACAGTGTTATACGATTTACGAATATTTATTTTGGGTTTAATATTTTAAGAAAATTAGGGGTAATTTCCTTGTTAGAATTGATATGCTAAATTTTAATCTGAAAATCATATTAAAAGTAATATGGTAAAGATCATACGATTTAAGATAAAAATTTTCGCATATGTCAGTTCAAGTGTTTTTTATGAAGAGATAACGAAATAGAACAGTTTGATAGCTTCTCGATACAAAACTATCCTTCATTTTATTACGAATAATTTCACTCGAAGCGACAAAAAAATTATACGAAATTAAATTACGTAAAATGATATAACCTATGTATTGAATAAAAGAAATAAAAAATTCAATCTTTCTGTGCTTTCCTTTATTAAAGTAGCAATACAAAAGCTATTTCAAAGTGAAATTAGTTGTAACGCAAGAAAGAATAGTAATAATAAAATTTAAAAAACAAACACGATCCCGCTTATATTGAGAAAATCAAATACTGCGGGATTTTTAACTAAAAAAAAATCAAGAGACATGGAAAATGAGACTACTACAGTATTAGATGGTGGAATTACAGAAGCACAGTTAAAACATTGGAAATACAAGCATAAAAGAGTCGTTAAATTATCGGTAGAAGATGATGACGGAATTACCTTATACGCATATTTTCATAAACCTAGTATTGCTATTCGTTCTGCGGTATTACAAGCATCTAAAATGGATGAGTTTAAAGCTTTAGAGGTATTATTTAAAAATTGCTTTTTAGGAGGAGATCAAGCAATAGAAGAAGAAGACGATTTACGATTAAATATTACTACTTCTTTTTCCGATTTTATTCAACCAAAACCAGTAAAAGTAGAGGTGTTGTAAATTGTTTAAGGATGTATATAGATAAAATACAACTTAAAGGACGTACATTAGATGATGCTATTCTTCGGTTTAAAAAAGAGATGGAGAGGATTATTGTTTCTTCAGATAAAAGAATTTTAAAAAATGAATTTACTAAAGATGATATAAATCCTTCTTTTGAAAAGAATAAAAATGATTATTATGAATTTAGTCATTTTGAAAGAGAAGGGAAAACAGTATATAGAGTATATAAACTAAAAGTTTTTTCTAATTCTTATTTTCCTGAAAAATCAAGGCGCAAAGATAAGATGGGAACTAAAATATTAAATGGTAAATATGTTTTTTCAAAACATTATGGGTGGATAGATATAGCTCATGGATTTAAATTTGACCGAGATACAAAGTATGGAGGTATTATGCAGCTTGTTTCTCAATTAAATAATGAATCAGGTGAAACTAAAACTATTTTAGGGAAAAAAGGGTATAAGGTTACTTATAAACAATCTTCTGTTCATTTGTTAAGTGATCAAGCATCTTTTTGGGTTAAAAAAGGATTGTCTAAAAAAAGGAAAATAGCAATAGCTAGAGCAATAGTTTTAAAGGTATCGTTAAAACATGAAAAAACGCAAAGTGGTTTTTTACCATCCCTTTTTACAGATTCTGGTTTTGAGCCTTCTGATATACCTTCTAATATGCTAGGTGTATATCATTGGTTTAATTTAGATATTGATAAGGTGATGAACAATGATTTAGAAAATGCAGGTTATAAAGAGTCTTTAAAAAGAATTTTGAAAGATTTAAATGCTTACGGACCAGAAGAAAGCTTCGAAGTTTACAAACAATATCCTGGTACTTTTTCAGATGAAAAATATGAGAATCATTCTTGGAGGCCAAAATGGTTTAAAACTAAAAAATACTCGGCTACACCACCAATAGTTCCCAGAAAATATGGTGATGCCCCAGCTGATTATGGAATAGATTTTTTACCTTGGAAAGATTAATAAATTAAGCTGTATAATGAAATCTAAAACAAAAAAAGTATTAGCTATATTTCTTTTTCTACTAACTATAGTGTTGTATCGATTTTATGAAAGAAATCAATCGCATTATAACATTCAAAAGTATTCATTAGTCTGGTTTGCTATAATGGATAATAATTTAGTAAATAACTTTCCAATAATAAAAAACATCGATGATGTGGAATATAATTGGTTAGGATATAATCATACTCCTTATTCTACAATAGAATGGAATTTAAATTACCTGAGCAGAGAAAATCCTAGTATAGTTACAGAAAAAATTTTTAGTTATTTTAAAAAAAGAGGAATGAAATTAAAAAAGACTTCAGGGATTTTATGCAAACCGATGATAAATTTAGATGAATTAGCAGAATATTATGTTGTTAGAGATAGTAAGCATTGTATTTCTTTTTCAGTTTCAATAGAATTTGAAGGTAGTAGAATTAACTTTTTCTATATAACATAATGGAAGGTTTTTATTTTAAGAGTATGAAAAAATGAAGAAATAGATTGTAGTTCAGTTTTTAGTGAAAAATAAACAATTTTAAGTTACACATTAATTTATATGTTTATTGGAAAAGCGATATAGTTTTTTTCACTGTATGTAAAAATATGTTATAAGAGTTAAAAGAAATAAAGAGTATGTTAAAGAACATTCAAGAAAAAATAGAAATAGAAACTATAGAATTAGCAATAGAACATCAAGCTCTTCATGAAACTAAAGAATATATAGCACAACGTATAAAACAAGCTTTAGAAGAAGTATTAGAAAAGTTAGAAAAAAGAAAAGAGTTAGAGCAATATTTGCATGGAGGAGATACATCTTCATCAAACTACCCTCCACAAAGTTTGTTTAAAAAAGGAAACGAAGCATTGCAAATAGGTCTTGGGCAAACGGAGCCAAAACCAGGAGTAGGTTTTTCAGTAAATAATCCTTTTTCATTTATCTCTAAAAAAGAAGTATTTACACCATTACAATCAAACCTTTTTCCACAAACTAAAGAAACTAATCCGAAGGATTTTGGTCATAACTCATTTAATTTTGATACATCAAATGCTAAAAAGTGGAGACCAAAACCAAGTTTTTCTTTTTTTACAGAAGGAGACGAACAAAATATTCGTATAAAATTAATAGAAAAATTAGAAGAGAAGTTAAGAAATGAGATTAATAACATTCCTTTTTTACCACCTACAGGAAAAGAAAAACCAACATATTCAACTATTTCATCTCCAAATAGAAGATCAGAAGACCCTAAAATTCGTCGATTAGAAGATTTAATTTCTTTAGTTAAAAACCCATCAAATAAACTTAGAGAAATTTTAAAAAACAATAAAGATTTATTAGAAATATATAAGGAAATAGCTAGTGGAAGAGAGGTGCAAAATTTAACTCCAAATAGAAATGTAATTAGAAAAAAGTTAATAAAAAAAATTAAAAAAACTTTTATAGATGTAGAACCTAAAAAAGATAAAAAGATAATCGATTATTGGAACTTTATTCTTCAACAATTACAAAAACCTGAATTACATCTTCAAGATTTATTTTTCGAGCATAAAGAACTGTTTCTGGTATTAAATAGTATAACAGATTTACCTGAGTTTGTAAGTTTAACAGAAATGCTAAAATTAGAACTTAATATTTTACACAAATTCACTGATGTATACAATTATGGAATTTCTAGAGATGAAATTTTTGTAAGATTGGGTACATACAGAGATAAAGTAGGTCAAGATGTTTATAAAATAACATCAAATAGTAAACAAGTAAAATATGTCCCTGAGAGTATTATAACTTTTAAAGTTTCAGAACATAAAACAAAGAGTTCAAAAATTAAAGAAAAACGTTTACATCGAAACTGGATAGTTCGAAAATTAGTTGAGGATGTATGGGTAAATTATGAGAATTATGTAGATGTTGGTTCTCAGTTTACCAAGCAGTTTAATGATAAAGGTATATATCTTGTAGAAGCTTACGGAAGTAATTTTACAAAACAAAAGAGCTTATTATGGAATTATCAAACAAAAAAAAGAATAAAAAAATTAAAAGAGAATAAATGGAGTAAACCTTATTTTGTTATTTATGTAAAAGAACCTGAGTTAACTAAAATTGGAACTTCACTTAAAAAAGATCATATTAGAGAAGGAGAAGGATATACTTTTAGAGCTATTAGTGATATAAAGAATTATGAATTTAAAAATCTAGTTTGGACAATTACTCATATTGGAGAAACAGAAATGACACAAAAAAAAGAGAGAAATGTTAGTTTTATAGATGTTTTATTTGAAGAAAAAGGGGAGTATATAATATCTGTAGAAACTTTGGAAGGTGTGAAAAAAGAAAAGAAGGTTACTGTTGGTGGTAACTGGGTAAAAGAAATTTCATCATTAAATAAAGATTATATGCTTTACCGAACGAACGACCAAATTTCTTTTAAAGTAGATAAGTATGAGTTAAAATATGATGAAAAGAAAGATAAAGAAAGTATATTATGGGAGATTTTAGATACTAGTTATGGAATTGGAGAAATTCCTATCGCAGTTTTTAAAGGAGAGAATAAAATTACTTACAGTAATAAACAATTAACTGAAGGAACTTATAAAGTAGTAGCATCTTCTAAAACTATTAAAGGTGTCATAAAAAAAGCACATGCAACTTTTGAAGTAATTCATCCTGAGGTAACCAATGCTTATTGGGCTTATGCAAACGGAATAGAAAAGAAATATATAGGTTTTAATGAAGAAGAAAGTTATATAAATGCAACAATAGAATATTATGAAAATAAAGAAATAACTATCGATCTATATAATGGTATAAAAAGATTGAATATTAAACCAATAAAAACTAAGACAGATAGTAAAGGAAAGGTGAATTATAAAATAAATGTACATCAGTTTTTAGATGGAATCATTGAAGGAGAAAAAATAAGTTTTAACATTAGAGGGAGGGGATATAAATTAAAAAATGAAAATAAGTTTACCTCTTATAGTGAGTTAACGGTTGTGGTAAATGAGCAGATAACATTTACTTCTTTTGCTTTATCAGGTAAAAGGGTTTCTCAGAAAGAGGCTATCTATTATGGTTCAACTACTCAAATTGTTATAGGATCAGTTAATTTAATAGGAGAAAAAATAAATATAAGTGTACATAGAGCAAATACTAAAACTCTCCCAATAGAATCAGTTGAAGAAATCTTTAACATAAAAGATATTGTTATACCGAATGATGGAAAAGTAGTAGTTGATTTTTTATTAGAAGATAGCTTAAAAGAAAATCATAATAATGGTGAGTTTTTCTATATAAAGTCAGAGATACCAACTAAAAATATTATAAGTAGTAAAGAGGAAATTTTGTCTTCTTTAAGAGTAGCTTCTGTTCAGGAATTTGACCCTCAATTAGCTTGGGGTAATAAAGTTAATCCAGAATTTAGAAGAAAAGTTATTGAGATTTGTAAAGAGTTATGGGGAGATCATAGAAAGATGAAAATGGCTAATGAATTAATGATCTGTATGGCTGTTGAAACCAAAAATAAATTTACTCCTGATATAGGTTACCCGAAGGCAACAGGATTAATTCAATTTACTCAAATAGCTATAGATGATATGAATGGAATTCAAAGATTAAAAGATGGAAGAATTAGGAAATTAAAACGTAAATATAATGGAGGTAAAGAGTTAACCAAAAAGATACTTAAAAACATGACCGCTATTGAGCAATTAGATTATGTTAAGCTTTACTTTAAAATGCATATAGAAAAGTATAAGAGAAAGATTAATAACTCTACAGATATGTATATGGCTATTTTTGCTCCTAACGGTGTAGGTAAATCTGATGATTTTGTAATTTATAGTGAAAAGAAGAGTAAAATAAACAAGGATAAAAATTATAGGAGCAATAAATCTGCAGATGGTGAGTATTATGATGAAAGAACAGGTAAAAGAGCACGAGGAAAAAAGGATGGAGAACTTACTCGTGGAGAAATGAAAGCTAGAATAAAAGAGGCTAGATTTTTGGGAGATTATGCAAAGAATAATGTTTTAATGATTAATGCATATAATTCCATTTTAAATAATACCAAAAATATTTTTAATTTAGATATAAAATTGGTTGGTTATTATTTTAATGTTGAACAAATAGCAGAAATAAGAAAGAGAATTACTAAATTAACAGATGATAAAAGTAAAATTAAGGCCTATAGAATATTGTCTTACTTTATTAAATATAATAGTCAAAGAGATGCTAAAAGTAAGGGAGCTGATAACAAAAAATTAGCTGATAGTATGTGTAATGTAGTTAGTGAGTCTATGGCGTTTGATTTTTTAGGGAAAATGATTCCAGTTCCTGATCCAGAAATGAAAATAGAAGATTTTTTAATGAGAGTTATAACTGATTCTTTAAAACAAAATAAATCGAATAGAGTATATGTAGGAACTAGGATAAGTATAGCTAAAGAATTAGGTGTTAAAGGGGAGTATAAAATGGTTGATGTTGTTTTTGATAAAGATAAACATAAATCAATGCTTAAAGAAAAACTAAATAAAGGTTATGCAGTATCTTTATCAACATTAAGTCATATCGTAAGGTTAGTAGATGTTAATGATGAAGGACTTATTATTGATGATCCATATGGGAAAATAACAAGTTTTAAAATAAGAAAAGAAAAAGGAAGAAAAAAAGATAAACGTGGTTCTGGAGGATATAAAGAAAATGGAATTGATGGGCGTAATTCTAAAGATAATATTTATATGAAAGGAGAGTCTAATTTATGGTCTTGGGAACAATTAAAAAAAGATAAAATCCTATTTTATTATTATGAATGGTACTATTTATAAAATCATCTCTATATTGATTTTTTCAATTTTTGGATGTAGTTGTAAACAACAAAAACAGCATAAAAAAGAAGAACAGAAAGAATATAAAGAGCAACAAAAAGATGCAAAACAGCAAAAAAATAAAGTTATTACGGGAAGTGTATTAAACTTAGATAGTTTGTATCAGATATCTTTGATGGATACCTTGTATTTAAGGTTTGATACTAAATTTTCAGAAAATGGGATAAAGTATAGTAAGTTAAAAGATTCATTTCCCGATTTGTTATTAAAAAAAAGAAAACTAGATGAAGAAACTCAGAAAAGATATAAAAAGTTTATTCGTGAATTTAATTTAACATATTATAATCTTTATGGTAAGATAAATTTACATAAAAATTACAGAACTTTAGTTTTAAAAAACCCGGAAGATTCTTATCTATTATTAAATTATAATAGTAAAGGGGAGCTAATAGATTTTAAAAGTTTTAATGAGTATTCAGGTATGGTTTGTTCTTGTAATCCAGTACTTTATATAGATCCTAAAGGGATTATACATGGGTACACAGAAACAGGTTACCCAGATTATTCATATGTGTGGTATAACGTAAACAATAAAGGTAAGTTTGACATTGTAAAGGAATACACTGCACCATTAGTAGAAGAAAAAGAACCAGAAGGAAGATTAGTAGATTTATTTGATAGAACTTTAATACTTGATGATTTTTTTAGGGTTCTTCCTGCAGATTTAGGAGATGATGATGAACATCTTTCTAAATTTTTAGAATTTAAAACAGGAGAAGTTTTTCTAAATGTTTTATTCTCAGAGAGTAGTAATATAAAAAAGAGAAAACATGAAGAAGAGGTTAAGCAGTTTGATAAGCAGATAATTGTTTATGGTAAATATGTCCTAGAAAATTATACGGTGTTACTTTCGTTTATAAAATATGAAGATGATTACTGTATTGTATCAGTATTGAATGAAAATAAAGAAGTAGTAGATTTAAAATTGTTTGAAGCATCTTTATATCCTAATCTAATCACTGAAAAAAAAGATAACATTATATTTTATGATTTAGATAATCCAATCTCTTACTTTATATCTAATGAAACAGGAGAGATAACTAAAGAAGAAGATTAATATAAGTAAATATACTACTATTAAATAATAAAAAGCTCTTGAGTTTAAAAAGTATTAGGTTATTATTGAGTATTTTAATTCTCTGTAAACCATTAATTAAAATTTTTTCACAAACGAAGAAGATGAATTCTAACGTTGCTACATTAGCAGTTCATAAACCCTTAGAAAAAAAGGAAACTGAATCTAAAAACATAGCAATATTAGAACAAATAGATTTTATAGATAGCTCAGATACTATAAATATTCCGCTTCATCCATACGTATACCCAATGAAAGATAGGGTAGAGATAAAAGAAATTGAATTTACTAATGATTTAGAATTTAATGGCTATGAATGGGCGTATAAGAAATTGAATTTAAATGATAGTATACATTCTTTAATAGCACATCCTGAATGGTTAACACATATTGTTAATTTTAATAAAAAAGGAACTTCAGTAAGTTTTTTAAATACTAGTGATTATAGTGGAGGCTGTATAGTTGTTAATAAAGGAATTATATGTAGTCAAGGTTATGGATACCCATATAATTCATATAAGAGGTTTATAGTGAAGAATGATGGTTTTTTTAAAGAAGTTGAAAGTTATACACCTACATCAGAGAAGTTATTAGAAAAACAACGTTTCAATTATATTTTAAATAAAATACCAGAATTAAAACATAAAGACAGTATTAGATTAGTGCCATTAGATGAAGACTTTTTTAGAGATAACTATTCTAACAGTATAAATCTTGATAACAAAGATGATGTTTCTGAATTAATAAAGCTTTTTTTGAAAAAAAGTAATAAAACTGAAAGACTTATTCAGTTGTTAAAAAAAGAAGAGATATCTCAAATATGGTTTACTTTTAAAAGTACTACTGAAAAATATAGTTTAATATCACTAAATCTAATTTATGAAATAGATGATGAATTTTTCAGTCAGAATATTTTTTTATGTTACGACAGGTTAGGAAAGTTAAGCGATTTATTTTTTACAAATTATGAAGAATATAATTTAAAAAGTATGATTTATTTTAATAAAATAATTTATTTAAAAAAAGAAGAAAGAGAAAATGTTCGATTTCCTGATACGCTCTATCAAAAAGTAATATTTGATGAAGAGAAAGGTAAATTTAAAGTTATTGATAATTGATGAGAGTGATTTCTATAAAAAGGCAAACTTTTTGCAGTAACAAAAAAGAAAAATAAATAAAAACTAAAGAATGAAACTAATTACTACTATAACTCTTATCTGTATGTCATTTTTTATGACAACTCCAACTCAAAAAAAAGATGCAATAAAAGAAACCACCATAAAATTAAATTCTTGTGAATTTGAAGGTAAAAAACTATACGGAAAAATACAATTAGTAGAACATGAGTCGCAAGCAGATATAAAAGTGCAAATAGTAAATGCATTTGCAGATTTAAAAGTAAGATTTGTAGAAAACTTTGCAGATGAATGCGGAGAATGGCAAATTGTAGAAAACGGAGCTAATTTAAAAGTATATATCACCGAAAACTTTCCAGATATAAAAATACAACCAGTAAGTTCTTTTCCTGGATTAGTAAAATAATACCTACAAACCTAGCTTCGACTCCGCTCAGCCACCAATTTATCTTTTTTGAATTAACAATATTCAGTGACCAATAATCAATTAAAGGTAATCTTTTATAGGTGATTGAGCGAAGTCGAAATCACTATCACTAAAAACCTAGCTTCGACTCCGCTCATCCAGCGATTTATCTTTTTTTAATTAACAATAATTGGTTGCTAATAATCAATTAATTAAAATCTATTACTGGTTATTGAGTGAAGTCGAAATCAGAGTTGAGTTTAATAAGAAAGGCAAGAATGTTTTTAAAATCTCAAAATAAAAAACAAATTGATATTCAGTTGTTTAATGGTACTTCTTATGTGTCTTTCCAATAGGTAACTTATTCCATTTTAAAAACAATCTACTGCAAAGACAGGAAAACCCCTCTCTAAAAATTGATCGTATACAATCCTCTTTCTATCTTTAAACTCATTAAAAATAAAGCAAAAGATAAAAGAATATAAATATGTTAAATGATGATTTTTTCGATTTAAATGAAAATCCAGAAATGCCAGATCTTTCGATAATAGGTAAAGCTATAATGAATGCACAAAACCAAAAATCTAAAATAATAATTGGTAGTATAAATGTAGTAAAAGTAAAGGAAGAAAAACCTAGAATGACACTAAGAGAAGAATTAGAATTTTTACGTAGAGATACTCAAATATAGAGATGACAGAAGCTATAAAAATAAAAGAATGGAAAAAAGAACACAAAGAAGTTATTAAAATAACTTCTGATGGAGAGATTGCTTACCTAAAAAAACCAAATGTTGCTACGGTACAAGAGTTTAAAAAACGAAAAGACGATGATTTATACAAAGCAATAGCTTATTTGTTTAAAGAATGTATACTAGAAGAAAAAGAATACGAAGATGAATTTATACTATCTGCAGGGAGATCATTAATAGAAAAAATACCACAAGCAACAGAAAGTACTATAGGTAAAGAGATAGGAGTAGATGAAATAAAAAAATCGGCAGCAATGGTTCGTCATTTTTTTAATGTAGATCCTTACGCGCTTCCTATCGATGAATTTTATACGCTAGTAGCTGAGGCATTATGGTTACAAGAATATAAAAACAAACAATTGGAAATAACCATGTCTAACGTTCTATTAAAAACATTTCAAGGAAAAATAAATCAATAAAGAAAAAGAAAATATATGGAGTTTAATATAAGGCTTGAAAATGCATTAAGTCAATACGAAAACTTAATAGAATTTGCGGCTCAAGAAGCTGTTGATTTAGGAGTTACAGAGTTTAAAGATTTTATAGTAGATAAAAAAGGAGGAGAGTTTAATTTACCCGTGTTTGCTCCTTTAATTTTTGAACCCTTAATTAAAAAGAACTTAGTGCTTCCTTTTTTACGCATAGATGCAGTTAATGTTTCAATAAGCAGATCTAAAAGTATTGTGAAAACAGCCATAGAAGGAAGAGATCATACCGTAAAGGAACATATTTCTAATGGAGATTTTAATATTTCGGTAGAAGGATTAATAGCAAATGAAGGAAATACCAAAGAATACCCAAAAGGAAAATTGTTTTTATTGAAGCAATTTTTACATGCACCTTATGCCTTACGTGTAACCCATGCCATACTAAATAGGTTGGGAGTATATGAAATAGTGATAGATAATTACAATATACCATCTATAGACGGTGTAAAGAATATTCAGAAATTTTCATTTCAGGCAACTTCAGATGAACCGATAGAATTAATTATAAGAGATAATGCTTAATTTAAATTGCACAATAAAAGTATATGAAACAGAAGCGTTAAAACCTTCCGGAAGAGTATATCAATTTACACATGTAAGAGATATAGCTATAAAATCATCTTACAAAAAATTTACAGATACAGCAATTATTACCATGCCAAAATCGGTAGTTACGAATGCAATTAACGATGCATTGGGAATAGAACTGGCTAAAAGATCTCTTATAGATTTTGAACAACGTAGTATTCATGAGTTTTTTAAAATAGATAATTATATCGAAGTTTTTTTGGGATATAATGGCGAAGAAAAACCTGCTTTTAGAGGATATATCAGAGAAGTAAAAGGAGATGCACCAGTACAAATTTTTTGCGACGATATGATGTACTATTTAAAAAAGTACAAAATGGTTGATATCAAAAAATCTACTTCAAAAGAAGAAGATAAAAAAAATGTAATAACAAGTAATAAATCTGAAAAAGTAAAGAACCCAATCGAAGCATTAAAAAAACGATTAGAGAAATTAGAAATTCCTTTTGTCGATCCTCCTACTATTAATACAGAACAACTAGGAGAGGTAATTATTGATAGGCAATGTAATATCGTTGAATTTTTAAAAGTTCTAAGAGAAAAATTTGGAGTCTATTCTTATTTCAGGTTAGAAGAAAGTAAAGAAGGTAATAGAGGTGGAAATAATAAGGTATACAAAAGTAATTTATACATCACGAATAATCCGTACCAATACCAAGAAGGAGAAATCAATACATTTTTAGAAAAATATAAGAATACAGAAGAGAAAGTTCCTTTATCTAAAAAAATATTGAAAAGAGCAATTTCTATTACAGGAGTAGGTAATGTTTTAAACCTATTTCAAGAGAGTGAAACTTATATAGGAGAAGGACGTTTACGTTTTCATTACAATATTATTAGAGATAATTTAAAAATAAAAAAGGAAGAGGTAAATAAAGTAAGAGTAAGAGCAGAAATATTTTACAAAAATTCTAATGTAGCAATTCCAGCAGAAATAGGAGACGCAGACGGGCGACTTGTAAAAAAGTATGTATATCATAATAATGAAGAAGAATTAAATTTCGATGATAGCAATGCATACCAAGAGAGAGAAAAAGAAATTAAAGGAAGAATGAAAGTAATTGCAGGTTTAAAACTAGGAGAATTTAAGCAAACGGGATTAACAGGCAATGTTTTAACATTTGGAGAACCATTCATGAGACCTTTAGATTCTATTAGTTTAGAGCAGGCAGAAGATAAAGAAAAACAAGGGGTGTTTTTGGTGGAAGAAGTAGAGCGAACTTATGGTATAGATGGGTATAGGCAAAGAATAACTTTGGGCAGACAACTAAATAAAAAAGAGGCATAAGAAGATGGAAGATGCAAATAGTTTAATACAAGAAGTAGCTCTAAACGGAAATATACAAACATACGCCGCTAAAGTAACTGCTATTAACGTAGAAGAAAAATCACAACACAATCCAGAAGAAGCGTATACGGTAAACGTAATTCGATCGGATGGAGCTGAGATAGAAAATGTTCGTTTAAAAGCATCTATACAAGATAAACAACAAGGAGTTATTTGTGTACCTAAGTTAGGTAGTTGGGTTTTTATATCTATTATTGAAACTACAGAAACTCGTGCCTTTATTTCTCAATATTCAGAAATAGATAAAATATTTTTACGTATTAAGAGCAATGAAAATGAAGAAAACAATTCTCCTCAGTTTTTTGAAATACAATCAGATGTAAATACAACGAGCTTATTATTTAAGAAGGAAGTAACAAAAACAGATGAAAAAGGTAAAAGCGAAATTACGTTAGAAAATAAAACAAGTATAACTTTTAATGGAGAGGAAAAGTTTTTAGATGTGAAATTTTGGAATGAAGATGAAGAGGAAAATAAAATAACGCATCAAACCACCATTGCTCATAATAAAGTAGAAACACAGTTTATACATCCAGAAGAAGATACAGTTTTACACAAAGCAACACTAGATCCAACAAAGTTATCTGTGAATTTCGAAGTTACTTCAGAGGGCGAAATGAATGGTTACCAGGCATTAATTACGAAAGATATAGTGCAATTTAAAAATTCTGAAAAAAATATAGAATTAGAAATGACTAACAAGTTTAAAGTGGAGGCTGGAGGATTGAATCTTAAGAATGAATTAGAAGCTTTCATTGATGAAGTTAAAAAAATAGTTGTGGTACAAGGAGTAAGTCCCAATATAGGAGCTTTAACAAGTATCAGTCAGAATTTGAATAAAATTTTAAAAGGAAAAGAATAAGCACTATGGCGTTAAATACAAAAGGATTAAAAGATACAATAGAAGAACTTTTAAAAAACAATCAAAGTATAGCTAGTAATGCAAAACTAACGGAAAAAGAGCAGAAGAAAGTAATTCAAGATTCATTAGAATCTTTAGCATCAGGATTGGCAAGTGCAATAGAAGTATTTGTGAAGTCAGGAGAGGTAACTACAGAAGTGAAAACGACAGGAAGTGCAACTACTCAGGCAGGCACAGGAACAGGAAAAATAACATAAAAAGGTATGGAAGATTTTAAACTAGACGAAAGCAAAGATTTAGCATTTAAAAATGGAGATTTTTTAATAGAAAATACAGACCAACAAAATATAGAACTTCTTCTATTATCTCATAAAGGGAGTTTTAAAGAACACCCAATATTAGGAGTTGGAATTACCGATTACTTAAAAAGCCCAGAAATAATTTCAAGACTTCGATTAGAAAACGAAATAAGTAATCAACTAGAGTACGATAATTTTATCATAAAAGATGTAGATGTAAATAACCTAGAAAATATACATATAGATGGTGACTATTAAACTAGAAGAAAATCAGAATTTATTTGATGCCGCCATACAAGAATATGGAAGTATCGAAGGTTTGTTTGAATTATTAGAAGTGAATTTAATAACAGATATCGCTTTAGAAAATGAAGTGTCTGTTTATGATGATTTAAAGGTAAATGGTTTAACAGTAAAAAGAAATGTAATAGAATATTATATAGCTAGAGAAAAGAAACCAGCAACGGCATTAACTGATAAAGAAATAGAATTATTAGTAGAACCAAAAGAGTGCGAAGGAATTGGGTGTATGGAAATAGAAGATGATTTCATTGTATACGATCCACAAGAAGAACCACCTTTAACATGTATTGAAGAACATATTTACAGTAAAAGAGGGGAAGGAATTGGTTCTATGATTATTTCAGAAGATAATATAGTGCGTTAAGAAAATAAAATTTGAAAAATAGAAAATGTTTTATTGATAATGAAAATTACTTAATGATTCATTTTCAACATTAAAAAGAAAAACAAAATGGCTCGAACAATTGCAGAAATACAACAAGAAATACTATTAGAGAAAGAAAAACATAGTGAGTTATCTGTCTTAACAAGTACTTCAAAAACAGCAATATGGCGTTTATGGGTATATATTGTAGCTACTGCTATTTGGTTGCATGAAAAAATAGTAGACAAAAACGCATTGCTATCTCGCCCACACACATTGTTTTGGTATAAAGAACAAGCATTAAATTTTTTATACGGAGTAGATTTAGAATGGAGAGACGGTTATTTTCAGTATCCAAAACTATCTAAAGAAAAAATAGAAGAACTAAGTGTTGTAAAATATTGTGCGATTTCTGAAAGATTATTTGAAGATATAGAAACATCTAATACCGAAAGTTTATCTAATATAATTAGCGAATATTACTACAATCAAGTAGGTGTTTTAACACTAAAAGTTGCCAAAGAAGGAGAAGGAGGTAATAGAATACCTTTAGAAGGTATTGAACTTAGAGCTTTTAAAGCTTATATGAATCAAATTAAAGATGCAGGTACACAATTACGTATCGTTTCCAATAAAGGAAATGCTATAGCTATAGAGTTAGAAGTATTTGTAGATCCTTTATTAATTTATCCAGGAAGTGACTCTTCAAAAGGAATTTCAAATTCAGGGAAATCACTAAGTAATTTATCCGTAGAACCCGTAAAAGATACGATAGAGGAATATCTTTCTACATTAGAATTTAATGGTGCTTTTGTACCTACATATTTAATAGATAAAATTCAACAAATACCTGGAATAGAATTACCAATTTTAAGAAGTGTAATTATAGACTCAGATGAAACAGGAAGAAGAGAGGTAGTTTATAATGACATAGACAGTAAAAGTGAATCTCCATTTTTTGTACCTAGCTCTGGTTATTTCGATTTAGAAAAAAGTGACTTAAAAATTACTTATAAAGCTTATAACCTTCAAACGAACCCTAATTTTAATATATAATAAGAGATGTTAAGAAAATACACACAAATACATTGGGGTAAAACACTCTTAATGCTGTTACCCCCTTTATTGAGAAAGAAAAAGCAAGCAGTTTGGCTAAAAGCATTAACGAAACCATTAGAAAGTTTATACGATGATACTTTGTATAAAATGCAGCATAATGGACAAGTAATGTACTTAGAAAAAGTATTAAATGAACTATTTAATCCTGGAGTAGCTTATAAATATAGTGCCTCTATTACTGATAAAATGGAATTGGGATATATTGTTATTGAAGATGCACATAGACCAAGATTACAGTATTTGTACACACATAAAGAAATAATAGAAAAAAGAGGAGAATCTATCGATGTAACCAATAATGGAGAATCATTAGAATATCAATTAAAATCAAGAAATTTTTTATACCTCTCAGGAGCATCAGATTTTAATAGTACGGAATTTTTTAGTTTCAGAATTTTAATACCAAGTTATTTATTAATTTCTACTCAAAAATGTCAAACAGTATTAGCTTGTTTACAGGGTAAGTTAGATAAAGGTATTATAGGTAAAAAAGAAGTAGCAGAACAAGCACAAGAATTAAACGATTTATTAGTAATAGCAGACAAAGAGAAATCGCATAGTACGCACCCAGATGCAGTTGAAATAGTAACTTCTAAATTTCATAAAGTACTTGGATATTACAAATTAGCAGGTAAAAGTTATGAAACACGTAAATATGATTTTTCAGAAAAAAGAGAGTTAAATAGTCTACGGAAAAGTCAACAAGAAAATAAGTTTTTAAAAAGATATATGTACATAGATAACGAGTAAGTTGTCAATAAAAAAATAAAAATAAACATGAAAAGAGTTGTATTTGGTTACGAGGGAGGTTTCCCATTAGAACAAGAAACATTACTACAAATTCAAACAGCATATGAAGAAGATATGCTGGAGGCTTTGTTTACTTTATGGGGATTAGATGTTACTCAAAAATATAAGGTTAAGGTTCCTACTAATAACAAAGAAGATGGTTGGTTAATATTACCTATCGAAATTCAAACTAGAGGTAAAGGAAGCGGAAATGAAGAAAAAGATCATATTAAAGAAACAAAACTTCAATTAGTAAGATTAGTATATAAAGGAAACGGTACTAAAATAGCTATTAAAGATATAAGGCTAAATGATGGTGATTTAGAATATGCAGAAGGAAATCCGCAAAAAGTATATGAAGAATTTATAGCAGAAATTTCAGGTGCTGGAACCATAGATATAAGTAGTTTTGTACCTATTACTTCTATATTGGCATTAGAGAGAATTATTTCTAATAATAGTAGTCAAATTAATACTATAAAAGAAGATTATTTACCAATAAATGGTTCAAAACCAATGACAGGAGATTTGAATTTGGGTAGTAATCAAATAAGTAAATTAGATACCAATGAAACATTCACAGCTATAATAAGAGCTGCAGATTTACTTCTTGGATATTCAGACAGAAGAGGAAAAGAATATCCAGACACTCCATTAGGGAGAGCTTTGGTAGATGGAGGGAAAGTATTATCTGTAAATCACGAGCAAGATTGGGAGAAAACCTATATAAATGGAGATGTATATATGCCGAATGCTAAAGAGGTAAATAGCCAAACGCCTTTAGTGATTGATAGTGATGGAAATGTTGGTAAAAATACTAGTAGTATTGGTAGTGCAGATTTTTCACCAGGCATGGTAATGATGTGGAGTGGAGATACAAATAAAGTGCCAACAGGTTGGGTACTATGTGATGGTAGAACAGCTATAAATGCGATTAAAATACCAGATTTAAGAGGAAGATTTGTAGCAGGTTACAGTGCTAATGATAGTGATTATAGTATGGGGGTGAAAAAAGGGAAAGATAGTTACACTTTAAGTGAATCTAATATACCAGCTCATACTCATAAATTATTGCAACTTGGTTCGGCAGAGGATAGTGAATCAACTAGAAGAGCAGGTTCATGGGAAGCTTCTCATGATAGTGTTACTAGGCATGATTATGAAACAACTAAATGGGGTAGTGATAGTCCTTCTGCTATTGATAACAGACCTAAATACTATGTTTTAGCATTTATTATTTATGTAGGAAATTTTAATAAAGCTCCAATTGCCAAAATAAAATTTGATGACGAGAATGATTCTGTTTCTAAGAAGACAAGAATTACTGCTCAAGGAGATAAAGTTGTAGTAAAATTAGATGGAAGCTCTTCTGATGATTTTGATGGTTCTGTAGTGGAATATATATGGGAAAAATGTTTTTCAAATAATACGATACAGGAAGAGTGGACAGAATTAGCTAAAGGTGAAAACTTACGTACAGTTTCTTACACAATACCTACAGAAATTAATAAACGTTACGGAACCCATTTTTTTAGATTAAAAGTAAAAGATAATGAAGAGACTCTTAGTAGTTATTCTAGAGAGTTTGAATATGAAATAAAATCAACTTCATCTATAACAACATCTGTTAATCCTCTTCAAGTAGTAAATTTCGGACCTTTTAATGTTGATAGTACTAGAGTAATAACCATTAATGCAAAACCAGGTTGGCGTGTAAAAGAAAACTCAGGAAATGTTATAATAAATCCTTTAAGCTCAAGTACAGAAGGACAAACAAGTGTTTCTTTAACGGTAGAGGCGGGAAGTTTTGCTAAAATAGGTAGAATTACTTTTGAAACTACAGATGGTTTAGAAACAGTTATAGTACGATGGGGTCACGATCAAACAATTATTGATGGCCCACCTAGATGCTTCGACTTAGAGTCTGATGTTTTAATGGCTAGTGGACGATCTAAAAAGCTTAAGAATATTGTAGTAGGTGATGAATTAAGAGTGTACGATTTTATAAGTAAGTTATCTTATGGTAATGAGGAGTTTATACTTTTAAATGACTTGATGAAGGGTGTTACTGTTAAAACTAGTAAAGTAACAGACTTTGGTACACAAACAGTAGAAGAGTATAGAAAAATAACGTTAGTGAATAATGAAATATTAAGTATTACTCCAACACACCCAATATTAGCAAGTAGAGACGGAGAAGAGGTGGCGTGGTTATTACCAGATGATTTAAGAGCTGGCTATTTTGTAGTAAATAAAGACGGAGAACTTGTGGAAATTGCATCTAAAAGAACCGTAAAAGAATCGTTAGAAATAGGAATTTTACAATTAGAAACAGGAGATAATTACTTTGTACAAAATACGATGGTACACAATGCCAAAATCTTAAGAGCAGTTGCAAGAGTTGCTAATAAAGTTGAAGCACAGCCAATTGAAGCTGTAGATGCAATAGATAAATTATAGAAAAATATATGAAAAAATCAAAATCAGTTCTTAAAACATATTTTCAAACAGGGGATAAACCGACTCAAAAACAGTTTGAAGACTTAATCGATAGTTTGGTACATCAAGATGATGAAACTAGAATTTTCATATCTGATGTAAAAACAGACACCCAAGGAAATGTTACGGTGAATTTATCAAATGGAGGTAAATTATCTATTCAAAAACCAATAACAGAAGACAAACAAGATAATAAAATTCGAGTTATCGATTTGGGAGATATTAGATATAATCCTAGGCCTTTTTTTGGAGGTAGGGAAGGAAGAATAGAAGGTCGATTTCCTGTTGTAGAAGGTAATTTAAGAGATATAATACCAATTCAAGGAGGGTTTCCTGTTATTGAAAACGGAATAGAAAGAGTTTTAGCAGGGGTTGTAAATAGGCTGAATCCACCTATAGAAATAGCAGAAGACGAAATAGTAATTTTTGATTATAATTTAGTAGAACTTATTCAATCGTAAAAAAAATGAGAGGAAAATTTTTAATAAAAGGAGGAAAAGGGAAAATAGGTGTTGGAGAAAGACAGGTTAGTGAGGAAGATATTGTTACTATATATGAAGATCATTCACTGGAATTAATAAATCTAGATTCTAAATTAACGGAAGCGAGTTCTTCTACTAATATAAATACGCTTTTTTTACATTATGCAGGGGCACATGTTTTTACCGTAGATAATAATGATTTTTCGAATTCTAGATATTTTGGTTCTGGTAGCCCATATGTAATTATAAAAAACTCCCAAAAAGAATTCTTTTTGGGAGTTAATAAAAATAATATACATACATCTAGATTAGACCCAAGAGGTATAATGTTAGAGTTACGTATTGAGTTATATGATGGTCTTAGTCAATCTAATTTAATAGGTTTTTATTGCTTGGCTAATGAAAAACCAATTTATAATGAAGGGAGAATATTATTTTATAAAATTTATCCAACTTCATCTGTGCCAAACACATTTGATTTTTCAGAATCTATTAGATATAGTTTTTCTGTTGTAAGAGAGAATATTCCACAGCTTGAAAATACAATTAATTTACCATTAATAGATATTTCTCCAAATGCAAATGTGATAGTAAATGAAATTAAAGCAGAAGTAAGAGCAGGAATTTTATATCTGACTATTAAAGATGTTAAAAGCTCTGTAGAAGGTATATTTAACTTTATTATATGCGAGCTTCCAGAAGGATATAGACCAAAGAGAAATATAAATGTTTTATTTTCAGCTATGGAAGAAGGCACTTCTCTAGGAGAAGTTAGAACAGATGGGAGTGTATCGATATCAACAATTCTTGAAAATAATACAGGACAATATTTACAAATATCTTTACCTTTATAAAGATAAAAGAAATAAAATCTAAAATTTTAGATTTTATTTCTTTTAAATTAAAGACTATTTCTGTTCCTTTTTTAAAATCTTTGCATTATTAGTAAATCTATTAATAATTATTTTTGGATTTCCATATAGTTCTATTTCACTATTTTCAGAAGCTTCCATAGTAATGTGTTCAGAAGTATTAATGATTATTTCTGCACTTCCTTTAGCAGCAAGAAATGTTTTTTTACTATGTAAATTTTTACCCTTAAAATCAGTAGATTCATTAGCTAAAACTTTTAAATAATCAGAGTTTCCTGCTGTTTTTAATGTTGCTCTTTCTTTAAGTGTAACCAATAAACTATCTGTTTTTATAGTAGTATCAGTATAACTAGATTCCCCCAAAGACAAATTAACCAAAGGACTATCTATATTTAATTTAGACTTTGAATTTAATTGTAATCTAGATTTATTATGATTGATAAGACTAAATTTCTTAGAATGAATACTCATAGTAGCTTTAGCATAATCATTTATTTTTAAAACTAGTTCATTAAGATGAATAGTGTTTAAAGTTTCCATTTTTACATCATTGTTAATTTGAATTTCTCTAAGAGAATTTGTGCAAAAAACAGTGATTTTTAAACCTTTTTTTGGTCTGATTTTTTTATCTGTTTTTACCACTAAAATACTATCAACTACATTAAAATTAATTGCAGGTAAAATATTCTCATCTGTTTCAATCTCGATAGAATTTTCGTTAGATTTTATTAAAGTAATTTCAAAATCATTTTTAATATCTACTTTATAAAAAGTATTTAAAGAAGTCTTTTTCGTTGTTAAAACACCATTTCCTTTTATTTTTTTTTGACTGAATACAGTAAAAGAAATAAAAATTGAAAATAAAAATAAAGTAATTTTCTTGTTCATTTTAATAAAAGTTTTAATCACCAAATATAATAGGAAAGATAATCTTCATCAAGAATGTTTTTTAAATCATCTTAAAAAGAAGAAATTATCTTGAATAGATAAAATTAAGTTTTTTTTTATAAATTACTGATAATTAAATATTTGAATTTTGTTTTCAACAATTTTTAGAATTTTGTTGAAAAAAATAAACAAGAAATAGTTTCTTTATACATAAAATATCTTTATTTTAGTGTTAAATATTTAATAATTCCCCAAAATGTTCATTAAAATAGAAAGTACGTCATTAAAAAAGGCGCTAAAGTATTTACCATTAGTAGTATTAATTTTGTTAGTTGGTTACTCATTCAAAGGGTATGAAAAACACAATGAATTAGAAAGTGTCTTTGGTAAACAGAAAATAGAACTTCAATTGCAATTAGATAGAATGTTAGATGATTATAAAGAATTATCTACAAAAAAGAAAAGTTTATCTAAAAGGCTTATTAGAGAAATGAATAGAATCATTTCCCTTAAAAAATCCATTAAACAATTAAATGAAAAAAACTATCATTTAATAACTAAATACACAAGAACAATAGTAAAATTAGAAAGAGAAAATAGAACTCTGTTTCTTCAGGTAGATTCGTTATATACGAATAATCAAAAATTACAAAATCAAAATAATACCATTAAAGATAAATTAACAGCTAATGTAAAATCGAATAATGTATTATTAAAGAAAAATAAAAAACTACAAAAAGAAGAAAAGATACTTAGCAAAAAAATAGATAAGGCTAGTATTATTAAAGTAGACAAAATAACTGCTGTAGCTTTAAAAGAAAGTAGAAGAGGAAAGTTTAAGAGTACTTCAAGATCTAAGAGAACAGATGCGTTTAAAATTAAATTTGATATACCATCTAACTTAATAGCTAAATCTGGAAAAAAGAAGATTTTAATTCAGGTATTAGATGAAAATAAGAATGTTATTAGTCCAAAAGGAGAAGAAAATCTTAAAAAAGAAAAACGAATAGCTTATAGCGATTCTATTATAACAAATTATCAAAATCAAAAATTAAATGTTGTTTCGTTAATATCTGTTGATAGAAAATCAATTAATAAAGGAAGTTATGATGTTGTTGTTTACGTAGATGGAAAAATTTCAGGAACAACAAATTTGTATCTTAAATAAACAACTGTTTATTGTAAATAGAACAAAAAAATCAATAAAAAAAGCCAGATTATAAATTTATAATCTGGCTTTTTTTATTAGTTGAAAAAATCAAAATAAATTTATTTTTTTTACAACTAAGAAGAGGAAGTTAGATAGATAATGAAAACAAAACAGATAAATGTATATAGTGTTGTTTATAAGTCTCTTGTGTTTTACTTTGCAGGGTTTATTTATATTTTAAAATTATGTGAAAAACGAGTAAAAAATTGTATTATTATTAAAATAGAAGCATATAAATAACAGTCTTTTAAAAATGAGTCTTTTTTTTAATATTAATTTTTTATCTACAAAATAGATTGTAATTTTCTAGCTTGTAACATATTCTTTTTTAGTCATGAATAAATATTATGTTTTCGATTTTGACAGTACTCTTACAAAGGTTGAGGGTTTAGATATTTTAGCAGAAATAACTTTAGCTAATAACCCTCAGAAAGAAGAAATTATTGAAGAGATTATTAAAATAACAAACCTAGGAATCGATGGCGAAATATCTTTTACACAATCTTTAGAACGAAGAATAAAATTGTTAAAAGCTAAACGATCCGATTTAAAACTATTAATTGAAAAATTAAAAAAATATGTTTCCAATTCTATAGAAAGAAATAAAGAATTTTTCGAATCCTTCTCCGATAATATTTATGTTATCTCAGCGGGTTTCAAAGAATTTATAGACCCTATTGTAGCAGCATATAATATTCCTTCAGAAAGAGTTTTTGCCAATACTTTTGAATTTAATGAGGAAGGAGAAATTATAGGGTTTGATAGAGATAACGTATTATCTTCACATAATGGAAAAATTCAATGCTTAAAAGATTTAAAATTACAAGGAGAAATACAAGTAATAGGAGATGGTTATAGCGATTATGTAACTAAGGAAGCAGGGGTTGCAGATACATTCTTTGCATTTACAGAAAATGTACAAAGAAAAAAAACAATCGAAAATGCTGATTATATTACCCCAAATTTAGATGAATTTTTATTTATAAACGATTTGCCAAGAAATATATCTTACCCAAAAAATCGTATCAAAATGTTATTATTAGAAAATATACATGCAGATGCGTACGAAAAATTTACCAATGACGGATTTACCGTAGAAACAGTTTCTAGAAGTTTATCAGAAGAAGAATTAATTGAAAAACTACAAGATGTTCATGTTGTAGGAATCCGTTCTAAAACACAAATAACAAAAAAAGTAATCGAAAATGCTCCTAGGTTATTAGCAGTTGGTGCTTTTTGTATTGGTACGAAACAAATAGATTTAGAAGCTTGTAAAGAAAACGGAATTGTAGTTTTTAATGCTCCATATAGTAATACACGCTCTGTAGTAGAGCTAGCCATAGGTGAAATTATTATGCTAATGCGTAGTGTGTTTCAAAGAAGTACAGAAATACATGAAGGAAAATGGAATAAAACAGCCCAAGGATCCAAAGAAGTAAGAGGAAAAAAGTTAGGTATTGTTGGGTATGGTAATATAGGAAAACAATTATCAGTTTTGGCAGAAGCCTTAGGAATGGATGTGTATTATTATGATGTAGAAGATAAATTAGCCTTAGGAAATGCCACAAAAATGAATTCTTTAGCAGATTTATTGGCTGTTTCAGATGTGGTTACATTACACGTAGATGATAATTCATTAAACAAAAATTATATAGGAGAAAAAGAAATTTCTCAAATGAAAAATGGAGCTCATTTAGTAAATTTATCTAGAGGTTTTGTAGTAGATATTCCAGCATTAACCAGTGCATTAAAATCGGGTAAATTAGCAGGGGCAGCAGTAGATGTATATCCTGAAGAGCCAAGAAAAAATGGCGATTTTTATACAGATTTAAAAGGCTTACCTAATGTAATTCTTACACCGCATGTAGGCGGAAGTACAGAAGAAGCACAAAGAGATATTGCAGATTTTGTTCCTAGTAAAATAATGGCTTACATTAATGCAGGAAACACTGTAGATGCTGTAAATTTCCCTAATTTACGATTACCAAAACAACAGAATGCACATCGTTTTTTACATATTCACAAAAATATATCTGGTGTAATGGCTAATATAAATAAAGTAGTAGCCGAATATGGATTAAATATCGTGGGACAGTATTTATCTACCGATTCTAAGGTAGGATATGTAATCACAGATGTAGATAAAGATTATAACCAAGAAGTAATATCGAAGTTAAAAGATGTTGAAGGTACTATTCGATTTAGAGTATTGTATTAAAATATTAAGGGCGTTACCCAAAGGGTCGCGCTTTTCGTTATATCTTTTTTTGCCATTTGTTAAAGCAAAAAAAGGATGCCACTACAATCGCTAACGCAAAAAACAAAACCTTGTCCTTTTTATAGAGACAAGGTTTTATTTTGAGAAACGGTTGTAATGACATAAAATAGGGTACTACTTTTTTTATTTAAAAAGCAGAAATATGGTTATAACTCGGCTTATGGATAAAAATTTTGAAAATCAAGGCAACAGCGTTGTGTTAGAGATAAAAAGAAGCTGTTTTTGAGTCTTTGTCGAGTTCTTTTTATCTGTGATTGGTGGTACCGTAGCATTTTTAAATTTTATCGTAAATCGTATTAAAGCCCTTTATTATTTATCCGTAACAATATTTCCTTGTATAGACCAAGCAAAATCCAACATTAATCTATTCTTAAAAATACTATCTTTATAACTTATATATTTATCTCCTTGGTATTTAGGGCCATTAAAATTACTACTTTTCTTAGTGTCTACAGCTGCTGCAATATGACAAGACATACAATTAGAACTCACCCCTAAATCTGTAGCTATTTTTTTTCCATTATTCATAACATAACTATTAGTACCTGAGAAAGTTTTTTTCCCAAAATGAGCTTCTAAATATGGATTGAAAGCAATAAGCGGGCTACCTTCATTTTTACCGTTTATATATGGTTGACTAGGAGTAATCATAGAATACGCAACCGCCATTGCATAATGGCTTGCTGCTCCTTGTAATTTAATTCCATTTTTAGAAGAAGCAATAGCATTAGAACTAGGTGTTTTAGGAACCAAAGGAGTAGGAGACCACCAGTAAGTTTGCCATGTCCAACGTTTTATTTCTTTAGTAGTAACATGCATAGCAACTAATAAAGCGATATCTCCTTCTTTAGCTTTTTCAGCCCCTTTTTTTATTTGTGTATTGTAAGATTTTGCTTGTTTTTTAGAAATTTTATAATGAATAAAATCATTTAAATAAAACATATTTTCCTCATTAACATTATTACAATCATAATCTAAATTTCCGTTAGGATTACTTTTATTTTCGTTTATATTCACATGAATACAAGATTTCCATTTTGTTTGAGGATATCCATCATCATAGTATTTCGGGCCATTCCAAGAATCCATAGTATATATGCCATCATATATTTTATCACTTGTAATTATTTTATACACTGGCTTAATATTAATTGCATTAGAAGGAAATTCAGGAATACTACTATAGTTTCCTTCTTGCATACCTTTTAAGCTCGATAAATAAAATATTTTATTATCAATGGCATATTTCTCCGATGCTTTGTTATACCCAACTGTAACAACAATACTTAAATCATCTGTAATTAATTCAGGATTATGATGACTTAATTGATGAGGTTTTTCAAATAAAATTTCTGTTTTTTTATTTTTTATAGGTTGTTTTAATTTATCTATTATTTGTGCTGGGCTAGACCATGTTTGGTATCTTAATTTTTGATTGGTAGTATCTATATTTGTTAAGTGTTGCCAAATATACCAACCATGTTTGTACATAGCTTTAAAATTATCATTAGCAATCCATTTGTTTATTGTTATAGAATCTGAAGGATATTCATAAGAATCAATAACTACAGCTTCATACCCTTTGCTTTTTTCTGTTTTATCACAAGAAACTAGAAAAAATAGTAGAAACAAGGTTCCAAGTAAAGTAAAAATCTTCATAATTAAAGTTTAGTTAGTTTTCTATTTTAAAATTATTCAAAATAGAAACATCCATAGAGAAATATACCATGAGAGTGGATAAGAAGAGCATAAAAGAAGATTATTGAAGAATAAAACAGTTTTAAATGAAAGCAAAACGAGTATGTTTTTTAATCAAGTTTGAAGAAAATTAGTAAATCTTTTTTAAAAAGAGATAATAATAAATACAAAAAACTATTCTAAGGTAATAATATTACTAACTATTGTTTTTTTATCTTTGATTAAAATCATTCTTTAATGAATTATCAAAACGCATTAGCATACGCGCAACAACTAGACAAAGAAGATTCACTAAGTTATTTAAGAGAGCAATTTTATATTCCAAAAGATAAAAGCGGGAACGATTGGTTATATTTTACAGGAAACTCTTTAGGTTTACAACCTAAGCAAACACAACAATACATACAAAAAGAATTAGATGATTGGGCAAAATATGGAGTAGAAGGACATTTTGAAGGAGAAACACCCTGGCTACCTTATCATGAGTTTTTAACAGGTAAAATGGCGAAAATAGTTGGAGCAAAACCAATAGAAGTTGTAGTAATGAATACTTTAACTACAAACTTACATTTGTTAATGGTTTCGTTTTACCAGCCAACCAAAACAAAATTTAAAATTGTTATAGAAAGTGATGCTTTTCCTTCCGATAGATATGCAGTACAATCACAATTAGAATTTCATGGTTTTCATGCAAAAGAAGGACTTATAGAGTGGAAACCAAGAGAAGGTGAAGAGTTATTACGTATAGAAGATTTAGAAACGATTGTAGAAGAGCAAGGAGATGAAATAGCTTTATTATTAATTGGAGGGGTAAATTACTATACTGGTCAATACTTAGATCTAAAGCGAATCGCCGAGATTGGACACGCAAAAAATTGCATGGTAGGAATAGATTTAGCCCATGGAGCAGGAAACATTCAACCCAATTTGCACGATAGTGGAGTAGATTTTGCTGCTTGGTGCACCTATAAATACCTTAATTCAGGACCAGGAAGTTTAGCAGGATTGTTTGTGCATGAAAAATATGCAAAAAAGAAAGACATACCCCGTTTTGCAGGTTGGTGGAATCATAATAAAGAAACTCGTTTTAATATGCGTCAGCCTTTTGATGTGATGGATGGAGCAGAAGGATGGCAATTATCAAATCCACCAATATTATCTATGGCAGCAATTCGCGCTTCGTTAGATATGTTTGACAAAGTTGGAATGGAAGCTTTAAGAGAAAAATCGGAAAAACTAACAGGCTATTTTGAGTTTTTAATAAATGAAATAAATACAGATAGAATTAAAATAATTACGCCATCCAATCCTAAAGAAAGGGGTTGTCAATTATCTATTCAAGTTAAAAATGCCGATAAAAATCTTCATCAAAAATTAACGGAACATCATATAATAACAGATTGGCGTGAACCAGACGTAATTCGTTGTGCTCCGGTGCCAATGTATACTCGTTTTGAGGATGTGTATAAAATGGTGGATGTGTTAAAAAAGTTATTGTAAAATGAAAAAGAAAGATAAAATACTAATTATAGGAGCAGGTTTATGTGGTAGTTTGTTAGCACTTCGATTAGCACAACGAGGATATAAAATTGAATTGTATGAAAGCAGACCAGATTTACGTAAAGTAGATATTTCTGCAGGACGATCTATAAATTTAGCACTGTCTGATAGAGGGTTTAAAGCATTACGATTAGCAGGTGTAGAAGAGAAAGCAAAAGAAATATGCATTCCAATGTACGGACGATTAATACATGATACAAAAGGACAAACGTTTGCTTCTAATTATTCAGGTAGAGAAGGAGAATATATTAATTCCATCTCTCGTCAAGATTTAAATTCTTTGTTATTAAATGAAGCTGAAAAACACGAAAATGTAACCATTCATTTTAACAATAAATGTACTTCCATAGATATAGAAAATACAACCGCACATTTTAAAAGTTATACAACTAAAGAAGAGTTTTCTGTAAAAGGCGATGTTGTTTTTGGTACAGACGGAGCAGGTTCTATTTTACGTAAAAGTTATTATTTAGAAAAGAAATTTTTATTTAGTTACAGTCAAGAATATTTAACACACGGTTATAAAGAATTAGAAATTCCAGCAGATAAAAATGGAAATCATTTAATAAGTAAAGAGCATTTACATATTTGGCCTCGTGGAGCATATATGCTAATTGCGTTACCAAATTTAGACGGTAGTTTTACCGTTACTTTATTTTTAAGTTATGAAGAAGGAGATTATAATTTTAAAAATTTAACTACAGAAGAAAAAGTAACAGCATTTTTTGAAACACAATTTCCAGATGCTTTAGCTTTGATTCCAAGTATTAAAGATGAATTTTTTAACAATCCTACCGGAGCCTTAGGAACCGTAAAATGTTCTCCGTGGATGTATCAAAATAAAACCTTACTATTGGGAGATGCTGCGCATGCAATAGTACCTTTTTACGGACAAGGAATGAATGCTTCTTTTGAAGATGTAACTATTTTTGATACAATTTTAGAAGAGTTTGAAGGAGATTGGGAAACAGTTTTTAAAGAGTATCAAAAAAGAAGAAAAAAAGATACAGACGCTATTGCAGATTTAGCGGTTGATAATTATTATGAAATGCGTGATCATGTTGCTAACCCTTTATTTAAAAAGAAACGTACAATAGAAATGGATTTAGAAAAAACATTTCCTACAGAATATTTTTCTAAATATGCAATGGTTACTTTTAATGAGAATATAGGATATAAAGAAGCTTTACAAAAAGGTAGAGCGCAAGATAAAGCATTATTAAATTTAATTGCAGATGAAAATATCTCGACTTCATCAGATATAACAGCTGAAGAACTTCAAGTTATCTTGAATAAAATTAAAGAAGAAACAGAAGGAATATTACAAGAAGATAAAATTGCTGGATTAAGCTAAAATTCACAATAGTAAAGACCTCACAGGTTTCTAAAACCTGTGAGGTCTGAGTACTCCAAATCGATAAAAATGAAAACATACATCATTATATTAAGAGGAATCAATGTCTCGGGAAAAAAGAAACTTCCGATGCAAAAACTAAGAGATTTATTGAATCAACTACAGTTTCAAGAGGTACAAACTTATATTCAAAGCGGAAATATAATTTTAAAATCTAAAGAAAATAAAATACAGATTGTTAAAAAAATAAAAGAAGAAATTGAAAAGCAATATGGGTATGATGTTCCTGTGTTAGCGAAAACTATAGAAGAGTGGAAAAAAGCGATAGAAAATAATCCATATAAAAATGTAGAAGAAAAACAACAATATTTTACATTTCTATCTGAGAAATCAGAAATTAAAGAAATAGAAGTAAACTCAAAAGAAGATGAATATGAAGTTATAGACGATGTAGTTTATGTAAATGCAGTAGGAGGTTATGGAAAAACAAAATTGAATAATAATTTTTTGGAGAAAAAACTAAAAGTTACAGCAACTACCCGAAATTTAAAAACAACATTAAAACTATTAGCCTTAGCAACATGAAAAAAATGATCACAATTTTAGTTCTATTAATAGGAACTACAGTTTCAGCATGTACCTGTATTTATGAAGAATTTAGTAAAAGAGATTTTACAGAAGCATCTTATATAGTAAAAGGAGAAATAGTAAAAATAGAAATTGATGAAGAAGCTTATAAAAAAATAATCACTTTTAAAGTATATGATTCCTACAAAGGAAATTCTAAAAAAACAATGCAAATGACAACAGGTTTAGGTGGTGGAGACTGTGGTTTATTTGTTACTAAAGGAGATAAATGGTTGTTATTTGTAAACTCTTTTAACGGTAAACAAAGTGTAAGTACCTGTGGAAAAAATGTTCGTTATACAAAAGGAGAAGAAGAAACAGAGGAAGATGTAAAAAGAGCTTGTGATACTATAAAATCCTATATCAAGAAAATAAAGAAATACAAAAGAGAAAAGTAATTATTAAGAGAAATCAATGAGGTTTACTCCATTAGTTCTTTTCAAAAATAAAATAGAAATGAGTAAAAAAAAAGTAACACCCAGAGGAGCATATCCGCATGTAAAAGTAGTGGGCGATTTTATATTTGTTTCTGGTACTAGTTCACGAAGACCAGATAATACCATTGCAGGAGTAGATATTATCGATGAAATGGGAACAAAACATTTAAATATAGAAACACAAACTAGAGAAGTTTTAAAAAACATTGATAAAAATTTACAAACAGTTGGGGCGAGCATAAAAGATGTAGTTGATGTTTCTACTTTTTTAGTAAATATGAACGATTTTGCAGGGTATAATAAAGCTTATGCAGAGTTTTTTGACAAAGAAACTGGACCAACGCGTACTACAGTGGCAGTACATCAATTACCGCATCCAGATTTGGTGGTAGAAATTAAGGTTACCGCTTATAAAAAACAATAAAATGTTTCAATATAATAAGGAACTTAAAGAAACAGGTTTTTCCATAACAAAATCTATTTTTACTAGTGAAGAACTGTTAGAATTAATTAGTTTGATTGAATATTCAAAAGAGAACTATGCAATACGACAATTAATTAATAAAAAACCAGAGATTTTAACTGTAATTTTTAAAAGCAAAAAATTTAGAGTGTTATATAATACTATTTGCGATAAAAATTATTTTTTAAGCAAAGCTATATTTTTTAATAAACCAAGTAAATCTAATTGGTTTGTAGGGTATCATCAAGATTTGAGTATTAGTGTGAAGAATAAGTTAGAAACGAAAGGTTTTTCTAATTGGACAAATAAGAATGGTCAATTAGGAGTTATTCCTCCTAAAGAAATTTTAGAAAATACAATAACCATTAGAATTCATTTAGACGACACAGATAAAACCAACGGAGCGTTAAAAGTAATTTCGAAAACACATACTAAAGGGTGTATTAGAATTGATGAAAATTTTAATAAAGAAATTTTAGAAGAAGAAGAATTGTGTAATGTAGAAAAAGGAGGAGTAATGTTAATGAAACCATTATTATTACACGCATCCTCAAAATCTATTTCAGAATTTGATAGACGAGTAATTCATTTAGAATTTTGTAATAAAGAAATACCAATGAAATGGTTGGAGAGAAAAGAGATTATATAACATTTTAGAATTTTAAAAAAGGATTTCAACAGCGCTCTATTTGGCAAAGAACTAAATAGAAAAACAAGAAATTCTAAAATGTCACTTCGAGCCTCGAGAAGCTATTGAAGAAAAAAGAATAATAGTTTTAATTATTATGAAAAAGTATTATGTTTATATATTAAAGTGTTCAGATGACTTCTTATATACAGGTATAACCAATAATATAGAAAGAAGATTTGAAGAACATAAAGAAGGTTTAAATAAAAATTGGATCATATATAAATGTCACTTCGAGCGCAGTCGAGAAGCTGTTGAAAGTAAATCATGAACATAAAAAACTACATAAATGGAAACTTTGTAGAACCAATGAAAGGTAATTATATAGATAATTACAACCCTTCTATTGGGGAAATCTACAGTCAAATTCCAAATTCAACGAAAGAAGATGTTGAAAAAGCATACCAAGCAGCAAAAGCAGCATTTTTTGATTGGTCAAATACAACATTAGAAAAAAGAAGCGAAATTCTATTAAAAATAGCAGAGTTAATAAAAGAGAAATTAGATTTTTTAGCAGAAGCAGAATCTAAAGACAATGGTAAACCATTAAGTTTAGCAAAAGCGATAGATATTCCTAGAGCGTCTTCTAATTTTCAGTTTTTTGCAAATGCCATTACCCAATTTTCTTCAGAAGTACATGAAAGTGTTGGTTTAGATGCCGTAAATTTTACACTACGACATTCAATAGGCGTTGTCGCATGCATTTCTCCTTGGAATTTACCACTCTATTTATTTACATGGAAAATAGCTCCAGCCATTGCAGCAGGTAATTGTGTAGTAGCAAAGCCAAGTGAAGTTACTCCAATGACAGCCTATTTATTAGGTGAAATTTGTAATGAAGCAGGTTTGCCTAAAGGTGTATTAAACATTGTACACGGATTAGGAACTACCACAGGTCAGGCAATAGTTGAACACCCAAATATTAAAGCCATATCCTTTACAGGAGGCACAGTTACAGGGGCACATATTGCACGTACAGCCGCGCCAATGTTTAAAAAATTATCTTTAGAATTAGGAGGCAAAAACCCAAATATCATATTTGCAGATTGTGATTATGATAAAATGTTGGCAACTACAGTTAGATCTTCTTTTACTAATCAAGGCCAAATTTGTTTGTGTGGAAGTAGAATTTTTGTTGAAAAATCTATTTATGAGAAATTTAAGAAAGACTTTATTCAAAAAGTATCTCAATTAAAGGTAGGAAATCCATTAGAGCCAGATACCAATATAGGAGCTTTGGTATCTAAGCAACATTTAGAAAAAGTAAAAGCATATATAGACATTGCAGAACAAGAAGGAGGAAAAATACTATTTGGGGGTAACAAAATAGAGGTAAAAGGAAATGAACAAGGGTATTATTTACAACCTACAATTATTGAAGTAACCGACAACCAATGCAAACTGAATCAGGAAGAAATATTTGGACCAGTAGTAACGATTATGCCTTTTAAAACAGAAGAAGAAGTACTTCAAATGGCAAATGATGTTAGATACGGTTTATCTGCTACTTTATGGACAAACAATTTGAATAGAACCATGCAAATAACTAAACAAATACAAGCAGGTATTGTTTGGGTAAATACATGGTTGTTACGTGATTTAAGAACTCCGTTTGGCGGAGTGAAAGAGAGCGGGGTAGGACGTGAAGGTGGTTTTGAAGCCTTACGTTTTTTTACAGAACCTAAAAATATTTGTATTAAATATTAAAAAGAGATGAAATTACAGGTAACATTACTATTTATTGTATGTACGTGTTTGTGTTTTGCGCAAAACACAAATAAGAAATATGAAAAAGATAACTATTCTATAACGTATCCAAGTAATTGGGAGTTGAATGTTTCTGGACAAATGAATTCTACTTTTATACTTTTTTCTGAGTTAGAGAAAGAAGATACCTTTAGAGAAAATATTAATTTATTAGTTCAAGATTTAACAGACCAAGAAATGACAATAGAATCTTATGGACAAATTACTAAAAGTCAAATTAAGGAACAGTTACCAGGAAGTAAGATTTTAGAAAGTTCTTTTGATAAAGAGAAAAATAGATATATAATGATTTGGTCTGGTAATGTAGGTAGTGGTCAATTAAAATTCAAACAATATTTCTTTATAAAAAAAGAGAAAGTATATATACTTACTTTTACGACAACTCCAGAAGTATATAATGATTATATAGAATTAGGAAATGAGATTTTAAATAGTTTTACACTGAACTAAGAGAATATTTAGATGAAACATGAATAAGGAAATTAGAGAAAAAATTCTTACTATTTGTGAAGAAAAAATAAAGAAAAAAGGAGATAAAGTAGGTCTTTCATTTTATGCTTTTTTTGCAAATAAAAATGATAACCCCGAATTATTAATGGAGGTTGCTACATGGTGGATTTCAATTCATAAATTAGATCACTTTGAAAAAGCAATAAAAATTAAAAGAATGATTCAGAATAACCAATAACAATGAATTTAGGTATACAAAATAAAAACGCTTTAGTGTGTGGTAGTACGCAAGGAATAGGTAAAGCAGCTGCTATAGGTTTAGCAAATGAAGGGGTTAATATAACTTTAATAGCTCGTAATGAAGAAAAATTGAAAAAAGTATTAGCTGAGTTGCCTAATAATAATCAAACTCATACATATATAGTTGCAGATTTTTCTAATCCGATGGAGTTAAAAGAGAAAATAAAAGCTTCTTCTTTAAATTACCATATTTTAATAAATAATACAGGCGGACCAGCAGGCGGGCCTATTTTTAATGCTAAAGTTGATGAGTTTGAAAGTGCTTTTACACAGCATTTAAAATGTAATCATGTATTGGTGCAAGCAGCAGTTCCTTTTATGAAAAAAGAGAGTTATGGTAGAATTATTAATGTTATTTCTACTTCGGTAAAACAACCCTTAGACGGTTTAGGAGTTTCCAATACGATTCGTGGAGCTGTGGCAAATTGGTCAAAAACCATGGCAAATGAATTGGGTCAGTTTGCCATTACTGTGAATAATGTTCTCCCTGGTGCTACTGCAACGGGAAGATTAAAAGAGATTATAGATAATAAAGCGAATAAAACTGGGAAATCTGTAGAAGAAGTAACACAAGCTATGCAAAGTGCTTCACCAGCCAAACGTTTTGCTAAACCTGAAGAAGTAGCAGACGCAATTGTATTTTTAGCGAGTGAACGAGCTAGTTTTATTAATGGGGTAAATGTTCCTGTTGATGGTGGTAGAACAAAATCATTATAAATAAAGAGAGCTGTTTACAATATATCTTATTTTTCTGGTATTTAGTGCAATGCGTTTGTGACTAATGCAACAACATTCATGACGGTTTAGGTTACGTTCGAGGAAATCTATTTTAAAGAGGATGTTTTTTTAACAATTTTTGTGAAATCTAACAACTAACTTAATTATTAAAATAACATTTATGGATCGTAGAAAATTTATTACCTCAGGAATAATGGGAGCAAGTATGTTATCTGTGTTTCCTAGTTTTGCTTTAACAAACGATAGTGCTATAACTTTGTCCAATTTAGGAACTGGTTTTGAAAAATTAGGGAATACAGTGAGTCATACTACTATTTCAAATTTATCGAATAGTTTTATAAATACACATAAAAAATTAATTAATTTTTTAAATGATTCTGGATATATTTATAATACAGAAGAGGTGGTGAAATTAAATAAGAACTCTTGTATTATTCCTTTGTTGAAAAAATCATTTCTTGGTTTCGAAAGGAAAGAAATAGCTTTAATTGTGGAAAGTAAAAAAGAAAGTCAGTTTTATATTTTAAATGAAAAGATTTCGAATGAATTTAATTTATTAATTGATGGGTATAAGAAAGGGATAGAGATGAATAACTTAGATTTAGAAGTGTCTGAATTTGTTTTTCCAGTAGAAATAGTAAAGTTTTCGAACGGAAAAGAAACTGAAATAACATATAAGAACAGTTTAAATAATACCATATCATTAAAAAATAAAGGGAAAAAATCAAAAACGATTATTTGTTAACTTCAATAAATAATTTGATTTAAACATATTTTTATTCCGATTATTTAAGGGAATCGGTTAATAAAAGAGATTAAAGGTAAAAGTTAAAAAAGCAAAACTTTTTAAGTAACTTTATACTATCTTTAATCTCTTTTTATTGTTTAATTAATAAAATATCATGAGCAATTTAGTACAGCCCTTAAATTTTAAAAAATGGATAGATGAACACCGTCATTTATTAAAACCACCAGTAGGTAACAAACAAGTTTGGGATAATGGTGAGTACATAGTAATGGTTGTAGGTGGACCTAATAGTAGAAAAGATTATCATTATAATGAAACTCCTGAATTCTTTTATCAAGTAGAAGGAGATATGGTGTTAAAAATTATAGATGATAAAGGAAAAATGATTGATGTAGAAATAAATGAAGGAGATATTTATTTATTACCAGCAAAAGTGCCACACTCACCACAACGAAAAGAAAATACCGTAGGTTTAGTAATAGAATACCCACGTTCTGAAGGAATGATGGATGCTTTAGAATGGTATTGTGAAAATTGTGGAACTCCTTTGTATAGAGAAGAATTTGCATTAGATAACATAGAAAAAGACATGCCGATAATTTTTGATACATATTACTCTGATAAAGAAAAGTGTACTTGCACTAATTGTGGAACAATAATGGAAGCTCCAACAAAGAAGTAAACATCAATTTTTGTAACTACCAATCTATGCGAAAAAGTATATCTTACTATTTAGTGCTTGCTGTTCTTAAAATAAAAGGAGTAAAAAAAATATTTAGTACAGATCCTATAGATTATAAAAAACTACGTAAAGAAGATATAAAAGAGCCTAAAGGAAGTGCATATAAAAAAGCGAATACTTTTTCTGTTTTTAATAGTAGAATAACAGAAATTAAAACATCAAAGAAATCAGATAAATTAATACTTTTTGTACATGGAGGAGCATTTGTTTCAGGTCCAGTGCAACATCATTGGGAAGCTGTTAAAAAGATGCATAAAAAAACTGATTTTACAGTTTGGTTGTGCGATTACCCTAAAGCACCAGAGAGTAAAATAAATGAAATATCAGAAAATATTGATGCAGTTTATGACAAAGCTTTAGAAACATACGAAGCAAAAAATATACTTTTATTAGGAGATTCAGTAGGAGCAACATTAATATTCGCTTTAGTACAAAGATTGATTAAAAAAGGAAACAAAACTCCTTCAAAAATAATAGCAATTACTCCAGTAATGGATGCTTCTTTATCAAATTCAGAAATAAAAGAGGTAGATAAAAAAGATCCTATTCTTTCTAAATTAGGAGTATTAAGTGCTAAAAAAATGTGTGCTGAAAACGAAGATTTAACAGCACCTAATATTTCTCCTATACACGGTAGTTTTAATCATTTTCCAGAAACACTTCTTTTCTTAGCAGAGCACGATATAATGTATCCAGATCAGCAAATTTTAATAGAAAAATTAAAGGAAAGCAATATAAAATTTAAAGCAATAATAGGAAAACAGATGCCACATATTTGGGTTTTACTACCTTTTTTTAAAGAAGGAAAAAAAGCAATGAAGTTGTTATTAAACGAAATTAATTAAGTAATTTATTGGCGAAAAATATGATCAAATGATTCAAAGAAAACTACGTATAAACGGACATTCACATTTACTTCCTTATCCAGAAGATATTCCTAAATTTATGAAAGATAAAGGAATATTTTGGGTAGATAAAGATCGTAAGTACATGTTGCAAAAAGATTGGAGTAGGCCTGTAACCGATTCTAGTTTTTTCTTAGATGAAAAATTAGAATGGATGGAACATTTTAAAATAGATCATGCCGTAGTTTTAAATCTTTCTCAATTATATGGAAATGGACTTCGTTTAGAAGAAATGAAACAAGCATTACGTTTTCAAAATGATTTTAATGCAAAAATACAACATGATAATCCATCTAAATTCACCTGTGGTTTTGTAGTACATCCGGGGTTTGTGCGTGGTGCTTGTTGGGAAATAGAACGTTGTGTAGAACAATTAGGAATGAATTTACTGTGTTTACCAACGCATTATATGGATACTATTGGTACTTGGCGTTGTATTTTTGATGAAGAAAATGAACCTATTTTTGCATTGGCAGATAAGTATAATTTAGCAGTAGAAGTTCATCCGTACGATGGAGAAAAATTTATAAAACTTCAAAATACTTCTTGGCGTTTTCATTTAATTTGGATGTTAGCACAATGTGCAGATGCCTATCACTTTTTAACTTTAAACGGATATTATGAAAAATATCCTAATATGAGAATATGTTTTGCACATGGCGGACAGCTAGCACAAATGAACTTAGGACGTAGAATTCAAGGTTTTGATGGTCGTCCTGATTTATTTGAGGGTAAAAATCACCCAAGAAAAGCAGTAGGACATAAAAATATATTTTTCGATACGTTGGTACATGATACAGGTTCTTTAGATTTGCTAATTAAAAATCAAGGTGTAAGTCAGGTTTTAATAGGTTTAGACGATCCATATCCGTTAGGAGAAATGGAAAGTGAAATTCAATCATCCTACCCAGGGAAAATATTAGATTTAGCAATAGATCAAAATATTATTTCAGAAAAAGATAGAGACGAAATGTGGCAATGCAATGTTTTACAATGGCTTTTTGGTGATGATAGTAAAAAGAAAAATGATTTGGTGAATAAGATATTGGGGTAAGAAATAAATTACGTCTTTTAGTATTCACAGGTTTTTAAAATCAGTAAATACTAGACCTCAAAGCAATTTTTTTAATAAAATGAATGATTTTAAAAAGCTATTAAACATGCATAGGATATGCAAGAAGTAACCCAATTTCATAACCTATCCCATATTTTTATCTCTTTTACTGGAGCTTTATTATTGTTAGCTATTTATTACAATATTAGAAAACGTTTTCAACAGGTTTTAGAAGAAGGTAACACCACTAAAAGAGTAGATAAAGGATTGCTATATTTTAGTTTAGGAATGTTAGTTTGGGTTGGCTCTGGTAGTTGGGCTTTTATAGCAAATTATGGCTTGTTTCAAAATACACTGAGTTACCAAATAGGAGTTAATATTTTATCTACATTAAATAACTTATTTTGGTTATTAGCACTGTATTATGTGTATGATGCGCCAAAATTTATTTATAGAAATGAGAAAAATGTTAGAATTATTTCAATAATTATATTTCTAGTAGCTTCCATAACAATAAGTCTGTCATTTTTTATAGAAAATCAATCTTTTAATGGAGTCAAATTAATTGCACTTCCAGATTTTTTATTAACCACATTCTTATGTTTCTTAATGGGAATCTCTTTTTATAGAACTTTTGTGTTCAGAGATTTAAAAATAGTAGCAACAATAGCAGTTATCGTAGTTTTTTTATTATTTGTTTCTCAATTATCAGATGTATTTACAATATTAGATAACGATTTTATAAATCAACTAGTACGAATTATAACCAAAACCTCTTTAGTGGCAATTTTCTTAGTGTTAGCAACCAGTTGGGTGATTCAATTAGCAAATACACCAAAACCAAACGAGATAAAAATTAAGTTTTTAGATTGGTCATTAATAGAACTAACCATTCCATCCAAAGGAATTATTCAAGAGAAAATAGATTTCGGATCTAAAACAACACAATACAAAAACTTATTAAACTTTGCTTATAAAAGGAAATTTTTAGAACCTAATGAACAAGTTATTATAGTAAATTCAGGAGGAGAAATTAAAAGTCAGACGTATTTAACACGAATTATAGATAACATCAATTCAATTTTAACTTTACAGAACGATAATAAGTTGGAACGAAAAGATTTAATAACATTTATAGGAGAAAGTAAATACAGACTTCGAATTTTACCAGAACATATATTAATTGACGAAGCTTTATTAGAAGAATATAAAAAATCAATATTTTAATGAAAATAGCAGCTGCTCAAATAGATGTTACTATAGGTTTAATAAATAATAACATTAAAACACACATTAAGTTAATTAATGTAGCAGTAAAAGAAAAAGTAGATGTGATAATTTTTCCAGAAATGTCTATAACTGGTTATTGTAGAGAAGAGGGAGCTATGTTAGCTTTTTCTAAAAATGATTCAAGATTAAATTCGCTAAGAGAAATAGCTGCCCTTCATAATATTATTATAATTGTAGGAGCACCAATTGTATTAGAAAAAAAATTATATATAGGATCATTCATTATAAAGCCAAATGGAGTAGAAGAGGTGTATACCAAACAATATTTACATTTAGGAGAAGAAGTTTTTTATGAAAGCTCATTTTTATACAATCCACAAATTAATATTGGAGAAGAGAAATTAGCATTTGCTATTTGTGCTGATATCGATAAAGAAGCACATCCTAAGCAAGCTAAAAAAGATAAAGCTACTTTGTACTTACCAAGTATATTTTTTTCTAAAGAAGGAATAGAAAAAGGACACGAAGAATTAAAAATGTATGCACAAAAATATGCATTGCCAATTTTGATGAGTAATTTTTGTGGAGAACATTGGAATACCAAAGCAGGAGGGAAAAGTGCTTTTTGGAATGAAAAAGGAGAATTAATAATTAGTTTAAATGATGAAGAGGAAGGATTGGTTATAGTTGAAAGGATTAATGGAATTTTAAAAGGAAGTAAAAAGAATTATGATAATTTTAGATATGATTTCATTATTTAGTATATCTAATTTATTAAAATATAGAAAAGAACATTTTTTTTGTGAAAAATAATAAATTAGCGTTTTTAAAAAATCAAATTTATGATTGTTTTTTGTTTAAGAGTCCGTCAGTTTTTATGTGTGTTTTTTATAGCAGTATTTGTTAACATAGGGTTAAATGCTCAAATGATAATAAATAATAAGAAACCTATCATAGAAAATTTTAGTGTTGAATATAAATTAGATAAAATTAAAGAATCTATAAAAAGTGCTATTAAAAATCAGAAAAAAGACTCTTTTTATCATAAGAAAGATTCTATTATAGAGATTAATAAAAATGAATTTCATGTTGTAGGGAGCATAAAATTTGAACTATATCAAATTGGAATAGGAAAACCAATAAGTCAAGTTGCATACGATGAACTAAAAGAAAATGTAGAAAATATTTTATATAGAACAGAGTTTAAGAAAAAGAATAAAGGTAATATTGAAGTAAATTGTGTTATTAAAGGTTTTGAACTTAAAGATAATGTAACATTTACTGATTTACATGAACAAGGTTTATTAATGTATTCAGAAAACATTAAGTTTAATAAACACACTTATATTCTTTTCCTTAAAAAATATTTAAGACGTAGTAATTCGAAAACAGCTATTAAATCTGTGAAATTCTCTAAAGAAAAAGGGTTTGATAATTATAAATACTCTTTTGATAATTTTCTTCCAAATAAAAAAGTAAATATAAAAACAGAACTGAACAAAATTGTTCCTAACGATAACAAAATTGACAACAATTCTTTAATTATTTACAACAACACTACTTCAAATATTTTTGCATTAGATAAAGAAAAAACAAATTTAATTTGGAAATATGAAACGCCAAACTTAGGAGGAAATCAACGTAATAAATTTACGAATTATAAAGGCGTAATTTATGTAGCTTCAGAAATAGGAGTGCAAGCATTAAACGCTAATAATGGAGAGGTCTATTGGAGTGTTTTAACTCCTCATAAAGAAGCTCCTTTTGAGTTGTATCCTAGTTCTAAAAAGAAATTTAAAGGAAACAATATGATGTTTGGTCAATATGCACAAGTGTCAGATGACTTAGTATTTATAAATGATGGAAAAAATATTTATTGTTTAAATCGCTATAATGGTGAATTACAATGGACTCAAGAATATGGATCCTATGGAAGTAGAAAATTTATTTTTGATAATAAATATGTTTACAAATCAGGAGTATTCGAGATGTTTAAAATTGATAAAAAAAGTGGGGAAGTAGATAAAATTTTAAATACTCTTGACCATGTACCACTTTATAATTCACAAAAATTAATAGATAAAGTTTTAATTTTTGGAGATGAAAGAGGTTTAAAAGTAGGGTATGATACAAAAAAGGATGTAATTTTATGGGAAAGAAAAACAAAAAATAGTTTAAAAAAAATTAAAAAAGATTTTTCACCAACTAAGAAAAAAGATTTTTTTTGGGAAAATACAGAAGGGAATTTGTTGTTTATTGATGTTCGTACAGGAGAACTATTAAATTTTTTAAATTTTGAAGAAAAAAGAGATATTAAAATTTCTATAGAAAACACTAAATCTATTTTTCTTTATTATTCATCAGATCATATAAAGAGCTCTAATGAAGACGTTCTATATATAATAGATAAAAAAAAACAAAAGATAAAAAAAATAATTCCAATCTCGGCTAGTAAACACCCTATTTCTAATTTTAGTTTTTATGATGAAAATACACTAAGTTATCTTTCAGAAGGAGAAATAAGTTTTTTAGATTTAAACACTTTTAGTTTTAAATATCAAAAAAATGATTTAATTAAAAAAGATGTTTCTAAGAGTTATTATTCAATAGATTATTATATCCAATGGGTAAAGAATTAAAAAAGTTAATTACATAGGAATTAAATATTACTTTTAATTTGTCTTTACTATTTATGCAGTTTTTAATAGTAGTAATAATTGTACAATCATTCCATACTTTGATTTATTTCAATTTAAACCCCATTTGAATATTACATCTTTATAATAGGTTTTCCTAATAAATAACCACTCTACCTTGTGCTTTTGGAGAAACCCTATTTAGCGGATTCATAATCATAACGAAGATCTCTTCCATTTTAATAAATGCATAAACTTTTAAAATGATATTATTTTTAGTAGCTACTAAAATTTTCCTTCCTTTATTGGTCTCAAAAATAGTTAAAACTATGCACTTTAGTGCATCTCGCTTTAGCTTCTAAAACTTTCATTACATTTATAGGATGTCAGTTGTTCAAAGAAGTAATAGTCATTCAGTAAGTCGTTTAACGGTGCATATAGTTTGGAGTACGAAGTATAGGTATGACGTTTTAAATGGAGATATAAAGATAAGGTGTCGAACAATTTTGAAGCAGGTTTGTGAATCTGAGAATGTTCATATTCAGAAAGGAGTAGTTTCGAAGAATCATGTTCATATGCATGTTGAATACCGTCCTTCATTATCAGTGAGTGATTTGGTAAAGCGTTTAAAGGGTAGAAGTTCAAGGAAATTACAACAAGAGTTTCCTGAACTTAATAAACGTTACTGGGGTCGTCATTTTTGGGGTATAGGTTATGGATGTTGAAGTACTGGTAATATTACAGATGAAATGGTAAATGAATATCTAGAACGTCATAGAAAGCCAGATGATGACGGTTCAAATTTCATATTAGAATGACTTTCAGTCGTAACAAAAACTATGGCACTTTCAGTCCATAGTGGTTTATTAAAATATAAGATCTAGAATTATTCAATATTTTAAAATAGGTTTGTATCCACCCCTTGTTAGGTTGTTTAAAAAGAGTACGATGTTCTTTTTTTATCTAAGAGTACTGTTTTTAAACTCTTTTAAGGAGAGTTTAAATTACTTAATTAATAAACTGTTAATGCTTAAAAAAAAGGAATGATAACTCACAAAAACTCACAAAGTCTTATTTTTTATAACAATTTACTACAACACTTTTAAATAGTTGAAGTGAAAAATACATTCGCCTAAAACTATTTTATATGAGTAATTTAAGATCTACACAAGATGTTTTTGGGCATCCAAAAGGATTATTGTATTTGTTTTTTGCAGAATTATGGGAGCGTTTTTCTTTCTACGGAATGAGGGCTTTATTAGTGTTGTATATGACGAAACATTTATTGTTTTCAGATGAAATGTCATTCGGAATTTATGCAGCATATATGTCCTTAGTATATGTAACACCATTAATAGGAGGAATGCTTGCTGATAAAATATTGGGCTTCAGAAAAGCAATTGTATTAGGAGGAATATTAATGGCATTAGGTCATTTTTTTCTAACCTTTGAAGCTCCTATATTTTTTTATAGCTCTCTTTCTTTAATTATAATAGGAAATGGTTTTTTTAAACCTAATATATCTTCTTTTGTAGGTAAATTATACGAAGATAATGATACAAGAAGAGATGCTGGTTTTACCATTTTTTATATGGGAATTAATATTGGCGGAGCTGTAGCACCATTATTATGTGCATGGTTAGCGGAATCTTACGGTTGGCATTATGGGTTTGTATTAGCAGGAATAGGAATGTTATTAGGTCTTTTTGTTTTTAATAGAGGATTAAATAATCATGTTTTTGAACAGAAAGGTTTAATTCCTGATAAAGAAAAATATAACCAGAAGTGGGTAGGTATAAAAACAGGAAACTTGGTAGTTATTGGTGCATTTTTAGCAGTTCCTATTTTTGCATTGATTGTTCGATTTTATGAGTTTGAACATTATTTAGTTTGGGTAGTAACGCTGTTTTTAATTTTATTTTTGGCTTCAACCCTTAAAAAAGTAACGGAATCTGAGCGTAAAAAACTAGTGGTTGCAACTTATTTTACAGTGTTGTATACATTATTTTCTGCAATCTTTGAACAAGCAGGAAGCTCCTTAACCTTATTTGCAGACAGAAGTGTAAATTTAGTAGGTTTAAATGCAGCACAAACCAATAGCGTTAATTCAGGATTTATTATTTTATTAGCGATTCCTTTTTCTATGTTGTGGACATATCTTACGAGGTTGAAAAAGAATCCGAATTCTGTAATTAAGTTTGGATTAGGGTTATTCTTTTTGGGCTTAGGTTTTGTAATTTTTGGAGTATCTGCACAACAGGTAGATGAATTCGCCAAAACACCTATGTTTTATTTATTATTAGGGTATTTAGTATTAACAATAGGGGAGTTGTTTTTATCTCCAATTGGCTTGTCGAAAATGACAGAATTATCCCCTGTTAAATATATTGCCTTTATTATGGGAGTTTGGTTTTCTGCAAATTTCTTTGGACATTTTTTTGCTGGAAAAATAGCAAGTTTAACAACTGTAAAAGAAGGTGAAACTAGTTTGTTTTCTGAAGGTATCTATGGAGATGTTTCTGAATTTATAACAGGTCTTTCTTGGGAGGTAGTTATTCAAAAAAACGAAGCTTTTCAACAATTATATAATTATGTGTCTGTGTATGCAAATTTTGGAGTTATCTCGATAACTTTAGGTTTGTTAGTTGTGCTTTTTAGAAAACCCATAAAAAGGAGGATGCAAAATGTTCATTGAATGAACTTAAAAATAGGCAATATATTACCTGAATTCAAGGTAAGGGTTTTAACTTTTTAAATTGTTATTGAGTGATTTTCGATGGGAAATTATATCGATAAAGACAATTTAAAAACGATTAATGATAGTTTTATTATTTGTTTTGATAGGTATATGCAATCAAAGCAAATATAGAAGGAATATGAAAATTATTAGCACTAGCAAAGAGAATTATGATAAGGCTGTAGCCAAACAAAAAGGAGATGATTTAGACACTAAAGTTTGATGAGCTAAATAAAATAAGTTAAAATTTAAAGCGACCGTTTGAAAATTAATTTTCAAACGGTCGCTTTAAATTTGGTATTAAAAATAGGTTTTTTACTTAAAAGTACAAACAGCATTAATAGCAACTTCACTCCAAGTTTTAGAAACACCATCAGCTCCTTTGTGTAAGTCTTTACAAGCTACATTTAAAGAATCTACAGCATTCTTAGCATTCCATTTATCTATATCCATAATAGTATTCATAGTAAATGTTTTACCATTAATAGAATACTTAAAAGGTAATTTTTCTGTAACACTATTCATTGTAAACGACGCGCTTCCCATACTATCATTTTCAATCATTAATTTACCAGTTAAAGAAATAGTATTCTCCATAACACCAAAAAAGAATTTTCTAATTTTAAGGTTTCTACCATTGTCTTTAGTTTCAATACTACTTACAGGAATTTTAAATTCGGTACCATTTATGGCCTCCTTTATAGAGTTGCCTTCTCCTCCTTTTAGTAATTCAATTTCTTTAAAAGAACCTTTTACAGGAACTTTTTCTGTTGTTTTGTAGGCTACGAAATTAATATTATTCTCTGCATTTTTTAGAGAATAAGGTGCTGTTTTTTCTACAACAACAGGCGTTTCTTTTTTCTCATCTTTTTTCTCTTCCGATTTACATGAAGTAAATTGAAATACAAGTAAAGATAAACTCATTAGGGTTAAAATTGATTTCATTATAAATTATTTAAGGTTGTGTTAACTAGTTTGATATAATTTTGTTTGGCTTCTATTTCATTCATTCCTTTTAATTGTACCCAAGCATTAAACTTAAAAGCATTTTTTAAATTGTCTTCATCAGAAGAATTTAATGAAAAATTATCTCCTTTTGTTGCTTGTTTATAAAAAGCATAAAGCCTTAATAAAATATCTGGCGCAAGTTTTTCTTTTGTTTCAGATATTTTTTTTACAGCATTGTTAAATTCTATGTCTAGCTTAGATATCATTTTAAAGCAAAAAATGCAGATACAAATATACGAATGGAGCAAGAAAAAACAAGCTATCTAATCTATCTAATAAGCCACCATGTCCTGGCATAATATTTCCACTATCTTTTACATTAGCTTGTCGTTTAAATTTACTTTCTACCAAATCTCCAAACGTACCAAAAACAGATACAATTATTGCAATAATAATCCAATTTAGTACAGAGTAATTACTGAAGAAATTAGCAATTATTAAGCTTACAATAACAGAAAAAGAAAGCCCTCCTATAAAACCTTCAACAGTTTTTTTAGGAGATATACGTTCAAATAGTTTATGCTTTCCAAAGTTTTTACCTATGATGTATGCAAAACTATCATTAGCCCAAATAATTAAAATTATATACGCAATTAAATAAGGGTCGTATATTTTTTTTACAAAAGGAAGGTAAGCAAGAAAAAAGAAAGATAAAACAATATAACTACTTTGTATGATAAGGCGTTGAAATTCTCGTAATCTGATATAAGATTTAGAAAATAAATTTAGAATTAAAAAAGTAGAATTTAGCAAGCATAAAGCAAGCATTACTAAAATAAAAGAATAATTAATTAAGTTATAATAGTTAGCTATTATTAGTAGTAAAATTAAAGATAAGTATAAAACTTTAGCTTTAGAGTTTATAATTTTAGAAAACTCCCAAATACAAATACTAGAAAAAATAGTTATTAGTCCAATATAAGTTTCTTTAGAAAAGAAAATCGAAAAAATAAATATGCCAGCATATACAAGTGCTGAAATACTTCGAGTTAAAAAGTTATTCATATTATAGGTCTTCAAAAAGAAGCAAATATAAATTTTTAGAGTTACTATTACCGTAACTTAAAAAATTATCCTCAGAATTTGTGAGTGTATAATTTTTAATAGAGCAAATATTAGTTGGTATGTTTCCTTTAAAATTCATTTTTATACCTGTTAAACCTTCACCAATGTTTTTTACTAATTGACTAGTGGTGGCATAAATAATAAAATTCTCAGATAAGCTAGGTAGTTTATTACTTCCAATTTGATTAGAAGAGAGTAATATTTCACCAGAATTAGCAACTAAATGTTCGCAAGTTATGAATATGGGTAACTTTTGTTTATAATCGTTGTTTACTTTAACATCCATTTTTTTTGTAAGGGTTAATAAATCAATATCATTACAAATAATTTGATTCCAATTGTTTTCTTGTAAAATATGATTCAAATTAACAGCAACCTCTTCTATTTTAGTTGAATACAGGAATTTGCCTCCCTTGTTAATAAAATGATGCACAAAAGAATCGTCTAAAGATAATTGCACAGGTTGTTTGTTAATCTGTTTATCTTTATCCGATTCTTTAAATGATTTTAATAACTTTTTTAAAAAGTTCATTAAAAAGAATTACTTTAATATTTATATTTAATCTTCTTTTGTTCCAACTTCATTATTAGTAGTTGTAACCTTATTATCTTTGTCGAAAGGTCTTTTACCAAAGATTTCAATTAAGTCATCTTTAAATATAACTTCTTTCTCTAAAAGCTTATCTGCTAAAATATCTAATTTATCTTTATTCTCATCTAAAATTTCAATAGCTCTAGCATATTGTCCTTCTATTATTTTAGAAATTTCTTCATCAATAGTTTTAGCAGTTTCTTCACTATATGGTTTTACAAAAGAATCATTTCCAGAAGAATCATAATAAGTAACGTTACCTACTTCTTCATTTAAACCATATACAGTAACCATTGCACGAGCTTGTTTAGTTACTTTTTCTAAATCACTTAAAGCACCAGTAGAAATTTTATTAAAGATTAATTTTTCAGCGGCTCTACCACCCATAGTAGCACACATTTCGTCTAACATTTGTTCTGTTTGAACAATTTTTCTTTCTTCTGGTAAATACCAAGCGGCACCCAAAGATTGACCTCTAGGAACGATAGTAACTTTTACTAAAGGAGCAGCGTGTTCAAGCATCCAACTAACGGTTGCATGACCCGCTTCATGATAAGCTATTACTTTTTTCTCTTTTGGAGTAATAACTTTATTTTTCTTTTCTAAACCACCAACAATTCTATCAACAGCATCTAAGAAATCTTGGTGTTCTATTGCTTGTTTATTGTTTCTGGCAGCAATTAAAGCAGCTTCATTACATAGGTTAGCAATATCTGCACCTGAAAATCCAGGGGTTTGTTGTGCTAGAAATTCTAAATTAGCATTGTCAGATAATTTTAAAGGTTTTATGTGTACTTCAAAAATTTCTCTACGTTCATGTAAATCTGGTAAATCTACATAAATTTGTCTATCAAAACGACCAGCACGCATTAATGCTTTATCAAGTATTTCAGCACGATTGGTAGCTGCTAACACAATAACATTAGTATCTGTACCAAAACCATCCATTTCTGTTAATAATTGGTTTAAGGTATTTTCACGTTCATCATTACCACCCGTCATACTATTTTTTCCACGAGCACGTCCAATAGCATCTATTTCATCAATAAATATAATAGAAGGAGATTTTTGTTGTGCTTGTTTAAATAAATCACGTACACGAGAAGCACCAACACCTACAAACATTTCAACAAAATCGGAACCAGATAAAGAGAAGAAAGGAACTCCAGCTTCACCAGCAACTGCTTTAGCTAATAAGGTTTTACCTGTACCAGGAGGGCCTACTAATAAAGCTCCTTTTGGTATTTTACCACCTAATTTGGTGTATTTTTCTGGGTTTTTTAGAAAGTCTACTATTTCTTGCACTTCTTCTTTAGCTCCTTCTAAACCTGCCACATTTTTAAAAGTAGTTTTTACTTTTGTGTTTTCGTCAAAAAGTTTGGCTTTCGATTTACCAATGTTAAAAATCTGACCTCCACCAGCACCTCCAGCGCCACCGCCAGACATTCTTCTCATAAAAAATAACCAGATGGCTATTAAAATGATAAATGGTAAAAAATTAATTAAAGTATCGGCAAAACTAGTTCTCTCGTCGTTAAAATAATCAAAACTTAAATTATTTTTTTGTTTGGCTTCGTTCAATTTGTTTTCGAAATTTTGTAAATCTCCAAAATTGTACTCGTATAAATAAGAGCCTTTTCTAAAAAAAGGAGATTTAGTAATTTTTTCGTGTCTTTCTTTTTTTTGTGCTTCTTCTTTAATATAAATTTCCGCACGAGAATTGTTTATGATAAGTATTTTATCTACATCATTATCATTTAAAATCTCTGTAAATTCATTACTTGCAATTTTTCTAGAAGATAAACCTCCAGAATTATTGAGGAAACTCATACCTATAAGAAATAGTAAAATAGGTATATAGATCCAGTATGAATTTAATTTAAATTTCGGTGTATTATTTTTCTTTTCGCCCATAAAAGTTTATATGAAATAATTAGAGATTTTTAAGCTGGGGTTATTTCGGTAATTTTAGCGTCTCCCCACAGACTTTCAATATCGTAATAATCTCGAACATGTTTTTGAAAAATGTGAACTACAACATTTACATAATCCATTAAAACCCATTCAGAGTTTCCTTGACCTTCGACATTAAAAGGTTTATCTTTAAGTTCTTTGCTGACGACTTTTTGAACAGAGCCAGATATCGCATTAACTTGAGTGTTTGAGTTTCCTGTGCAAATTACAAAATAATCACATACTGTATTTTCGATCTCTCTTAAGTCTAATAATTGAATATTCTCACCTTTAACATCATCTATTCCTTTAATAATAGTTGCAATTAAATCGTCTGTACTTGCTTGTGTTTTTGTCATTAAATATTTTTAGTTTTAGCAAAGTTATTACTTTTTTGCGAGTAATTTACGTATTATTGAAATGAGTTAAACCTCAAGAACAATTGTATGAGAATAATCAAACTTGATGCCATCGAATCTACGAACTCTTTTTTAAAAGATTTGTCAGTAAATTCTACGATTAATAACTTTACAGTAGCAGTTGCAAAAGAACAAACTTTAGGAAGAGGGCAAATGAATACTAAATGGGTTTCTGAAAAAGGTAAGAATCTCATATTTAGTGTGTTTGTGAAACATCAGAAGTTGCATATTATAAATCAAACATTTTTAAATTTTGCCATAAGTATTTCTATTTATGAAGCAATTGCTTTATTAAAACCGCCTAAATTGACAGTGAAATGGCCAAACGACATTCTGTCAGAAAAGAAAAAAATATGCGGAATATTAATTGAAAATAGTTTGAAAGGCATGCATATAGATTCTTCTGTGGTAGGAATAGGTTTAAATGTAAATCAATTAAATTTCCCAGAGAATTTACCAAATGCATCTTCTTTAGCTAAAATATTGCATAAAGAAATAGATTTAGATGAGTTGCTGCGTGTTATTTTAGAAAAACTTCAAATGAATATTGAATTGTTAAATACAAAGCAATTTGAAAAATTAGAAGATAGGTATTTGAGTATATTGTTTAAAAAAAACGTTCCGAGTATGTTTAAAGATACTCAAAACGTTTTTTTTATGGGTAAAATAGTTGGAGTTAATACCCAAAATGGAAAACTTCAAATAGAATTAAATAATGAAACGATTAAAGAATTTGGTTTAAAAGAAGTTTCATTTGTGTAATTCACTAATTATAATTTTTCTAGATTTTCTGTTAAAGTTTCTATGAATTTTGTTAGAGGTTTTTTTACCATCATTGCTATCATAGGATTAAAACTACTTTCAAACTTTAATTGAACGTTACTTTCTTTTTCAGATATTTCTTCTATGTCTGCAGCTAATGTAAATGGTAATTTACTACTAGCAGCACCTAAAGTAACATTCGAAAATTCTGTTTTTTCTTTCATTACCAGTCTAATTTCTGGCATTCCCTTTAATCCAAAAATAAAAGAGTCTCCTTCTACTTCAAATTTTTCTGTATTTTCAGGCATTAATTGCTTAAAATTTTCCAGTTTAATTAAAAACTCAAACACGTCTTTAGACGACTTTTTAACAACTATAGTATTTCCATTAATATTCATATTCTTATTTTATGTATAAAACTTTAAAGGATTATTGTTTCCATGCACTAGGGTTTACTCTCCAGGATTCTAATGTTTCTAATTCTTTTTCAGTAATGTAGTTACTATCTAACGCTTGTTCTAATAAAACTTCATAATTACTTAAAGTAGTAAAATCTAGATTATGAGTCTCAAAAGTTTCTTTAGCAATAGAAAAACCATAAGAGAAAATAGCAACCATTCCTTTAACAGTTGCATCGGCTTCTTTTAAAGCTTTTATAGCATTCATACTACTTTTACCAGTACTTATTAAATCTTCAATAACTACTACATTTTGTCCGCTTTCTAAAAAACCTTCAATTTGATTTTTTCTACCATGCTTTTTGGGTTCTGGTCTTACATATATAAAAGGAACACCTAATTCTTGCGCAACCAATACACCAATAGCTATAGCTCCAGTAGCTACTCCTGCAATAACATCTGGTTTTCCGTATTTTTCTTCCACCAACCGTGCTATTTTTTCTTTCAAAAAATTGCGAACAGAAGGATAAGATAAAGTAATTCTATTATCACAATAAATAGGAGATTTCCAACCAGAAGCCCAAGTAAAAGGATTGTTAGGGTCTAATTTAATGGCTTTTATTTGCAAAAGAAGTTCAGCAGTTTTTTTTGCAGTATCTTTATTTAAAATCATAACGCAAATGTATAAAGTTTTTGTGAATGATAAACCTATAATTTGATATCTTCTAATAAAAAAAGAACAAGTTATTTGTTTTACAGTCTACAGTTTCTACTTTAAAAAATCTAATGAATTTAAACTTACTATTAAGATTAGTATTCGAAATTTTAATCTAAATAATCGTTTAATTTCTATTAAAAAGGTAAAACTGACTTAAATTAGTTGGTAATTGTGACAGCCTGTCATTAAAAATTAGTAAAACTGTCAAAAAAAATAAAAACTATCGTTGGCATAACCTTTGACATTAACACAGCATAAAACTGAACAAAAAACAATAATATAATAAAATTATGAGTAAGATTATAGGAATCGATTTAGGTACTACCAACTCATGTGTTTCTGTAATGGAAGGAAACGAGCCAGTAGTAATACCAAATGCAGAAGGAAAAAGAACAACACCATCTGTAGTTGCATTTGTAGAAGGAGGAGAACGTAAAGTTGGAGACCCTGCAAAGCGTCAGGCGGTAACAAATCCTACAAAAACAGTATATTCTATTAAGCGTTTTATGGGGAATAAATTTTCTGAATCTTCAAAAGAAGCAGGAAGAGTACCTTACGAAGTAGTTAAAGGAGATAACGATACACCACGTGTAAAAATAGACGATCGTATGTATACACCGCAAGAGATTTCTGCAATGGTGTTACAAAAAATGAAAAAAACAGCAGAAGATTATTTAGGACAAGATGTTTCTGAAGCTGTAATTACAGTACCAGCATATTTTAACGATGCACAACGTCAAGCAACAAAAGAAGCTGGAGAAATAGCAGGATTAACTGTTCGTAGAATTATCAACGAACCTACTGCAGCAGCTTTAGCGTATGGTTTAGATAAAGCAAATGACGATAAAAAAATCGTAGTATTTGATTTTGGTGGTGGTACGCATGATGTTTCTATCTTAGAATTAGGAGATGGTGTATTTGAGGTATTAGCTACAGATGGAGATACGCATTTAGGTGGAGATGATGTAGATGAAAAATTAATCAATTGGTTAGCGGAAGAGTTTAATGCTGAAGAAGGAATGGATTTACGTAAAGATCCTATGGCTTTACAGCGTTTAAAAGAAGCTGCTGAAAAAGCGAAGATAGAATTATCTAGTACTACTTCCACAGAAATAAACTTACCTTATATTACAGCAACGGCTTCAGGACCTAAGCACTTGGTAAGAACGATGACTAGAGCTAAGTTTGAGCAGTTAATCGATGATTTAGTAAAGAGAACCATAGAGCCTTGTCAAACAGCATTAAGAAATGCAGATTTATCTACTTCTGATATTGATGAAGTAATTTTAGTAGGAGGTTCTACTCGTATTCCAGCAATTCAAGAAGCAGTAGAAAAGTTTTTTGGTAAAGCACCAAGTAAAGGAGTAAATCCAGATGAAGTTGTTTCTTTAGGAGCAGCAATTCAAGGAGGTGTTTTAACAGGAGATGTAAAAGATGTATTATTATTAGATGTTACCCCTTTATCATTAGGTATTGAAACAATGGGGAATGTGTTTACAAAATTAATTGAAGCAAATACAACGATTCCTACTAAAAAATCGCAAGTTTTCTCTACAGCAGTAGATAATCAGCCATCTGTAGATATTCATGTTTTACAAGGAGAAAGAGCAATGGCTGCAGATAATAAAACGATTGGTCGTTTTCAATTAGCAGACATTCCACCAGCACAAAGAGGAGTTCCTCAAATTGAAGTAACTTTCGATATTGATGCAAATGGTATTATCAATGTATCTGCTTCTGATAAAGCAACAGGAAAAGTACAAAATATTCGTATTGAAGCTTCTTCTGGATTAACAGAAGAAGAAATTCAAAAGATGAAAGCAGATGCAGAAGCGAATGCTGAGGCAGATGCAAAAGCAAAAGAATCTATCGATAAGATTAATGGTGCAGATTCTATGATTTTTCAAACAGAAAAGCAATTAAAAGAATTTGGAGATAAATTATCTGCGGATAAAAAAGAACCAATTGAAGCTGCTTTAGAAGAATTAAAGAAAGCACATGAGAGCAAAGATTTAGCGCAAATTGATGCAGCAATGGAGAAAATTAATGAAGCATGGAAAGTAGCTTCTGAAGAAATGTATGCAGCACAACAACAAGCTGGAGGTGCTACAGGAGAGCCTCAAGGTCAGCCAGAAAATGCGGAAGCTTCTGGAAATAATGATAATGTAGAAGATGTAGACTTTGAAGAAGTTAAGTAATAGAAAAGAATAGTTTTTATTATAAAGAAAACGTAATCAGTAACTTGATTACGTTTTTCTTTTTTATATAATGTAATTGATTTACAAATTTTACATAGTAAACTTTAACAATGAATGTAAACTCATTTACCTTTGTAAGGAATATTGAAAGTAAAGAGTTTTGAATAAAGTTTCAATAATATGAAAAAATACGATAGATATAATTTTTTTAAACATACGTATTGCGAATTTGAACATAGGTTATTGGACGGTTTAGAGTTAAAAACTCATTTTAAAAGTAAATCTGGTAGTTCTTATTTTTATACAGAAGATGGTGTGTATCGTTATTCTAACCATTGGGGGAGAGTTGCAAATTGCAGGTGGAAAATAAAAGGGATAGAAACATACCAGCAGCAAAAGTATTATGTTGGTTTTGCACTTTGGAAAGATTTTTTTCCATTGAACTCTGTAGACAAAGTTTTTTACATTACAGTTGATTTATTGCGAAAAAAAGTACAAATAAATAAAGTTTCTGAAAGCGTAAAAACAGAAAATTATTTATATACTATTCACGCAGCCTTTACAAAGAAAAAGGAAATTGAAACCGTTTTTAAAGATGTTAAATGGATGCAATATTATGAAGTTGATACTAGTATTTTACAGCAACAGATTATAGATAAAATATTAAATAGCAGCAAAACACTACAAGAAGTTAAATTAGAACTACGTCAAAATAATAAAGTGATATAAATAAAGATAAAATGTAATCAAAAGAAAATAACTTTATCTGGATTAATAAAGGTTACAGAGAATATAGTTACGGCTGAAATAGTGTTCTAATGAACAAATTAAAACTTTTTGATTATAAAAAAAACCGAGAATCTCTCGGTTTTTTAATTTATTGAAATCTGATTGAATTGTATGCTATTTAGTCTTCGTCTACTTCGTTTCTACCTAAAAATAATAAAACGGCACCACCTACTATCATCGCAATTTTAATAATCCAAGCAACACCATTTCCCCAGTTGTAAATCCATTGTAATAATCTAGGAACAGATCCCATAAAACCTAATACTGTTGCTAAACCTCCAAATATTAGGAGTGCCATACCGATATTTTTCATAATTAGTTGATTTTTAAATTCAGCTAAATATATAAAAAAATTAACAACACCCAGAGTTTGGATCACAAGATGGTGCTTGACTTTGAATATTAGAAAGTGTAATCTTAGGTTTTTCGGCTGGTGAAATTCCGCATTGATCTTCTGCTAAACAAGCAGTAGCTTTATTAGTAAGTACAAAATTAGTTCCGTTAAAATCTAAACCATATTTTCCTATTGTATTACTTTGATATTCTACTTCTATATTTAGATTACCAAAACCAAGTGTTTTTTCAGATAACTCAATAATATTAATTAGCTTTTCTGGATGCAGTCTGTGATTATAGTCATTCGCATTCCATAGCTGAAAATTGATCACATTTTCTATACGTTCTACACCACCACAATCTATAAAGTGTTTGGTTACTTTACCAACTTCTGTAACATGAAAATGTTCAGGAACTAAAGTACCATCAGGTAATTGAAAAGCAATCGTTTTTAAATTTTGTAAATGATTTTTTATTTCTGAAAGTGTCATAACTGTTTGTTTATTTTAATTTTGATAAAACATAATATATTTCTGAAGCAATCTGATTACTTCTTTCTAGGTAGGTTTGTTCTTCTAGTTCTGTATTGTCTGAAACTTTTGGATCTTCATAAGTAATGGGAATTCTTTTTTCTGAACCTTTAACAAAAGGGCAACCGTCATCTGCTTGCGAACAAGTCATAATTGCAGCAAAACTTGAGTTGGGATTGAATTCATTGAAATAAGTTTTAGAAAATCCTATTATTGGATGAGAAACGGTGTCGTATTTAATAGCGTATATTGGATTTATATTCTGACTAATTTGATGAACTTCAAACCCTTGATTTTTTAGTGTTTTAAGAATAGGTAGAGCCAAAGTAGTGGCTTCTGTTCCGCCAGAATATGTTGTGATTGTCTTTAGATTAAAATGTTGTGCTAAAGTTTGCATCCATATTTGACCTAAATGACTTCTTCTAGAGTTATGTGTACAAATAAAATTAAGATTAATAGATTCTTTTTTATCTAATTTATCTTGTAAATATTCGATGAGCGGAACTAATACATTTTTTCTTTCTTCTTTAATAGGTAAGTTAGAAATAAAATTGATAGTTTCAATTAATTTAGTGTTCATTGTAATTTGATACATTTATTTTTTAACAACAATTATTTTCTGGATTAGAGAAAATAGAAAGAAATTGATTTAATATATCTTTAAACTCTTCCCATTTTTCTTTATGTAAGCAATAACAAATACTGTTGCCTTCAATATTACCTTTTATAATGTCTAATTTTTTTAATTCTTTTAAGTGTTGTGAAATAGTTGGTTGTGCTAATCCTATTGTATTTACTAAGTCACCGCAAATACAAGTTTTTACTTTCGCTAAATGTTCTAAAATAGCAATGCGTGCAGGATGTCCTAATACTTTAGCTATTGAAGCAATTTGATTTTGTTCTTTCGTAAAAATTTCCGATTTAGTAACTCCCATATTTATATATTGCAATATTGCGATAAATGTATAAAAAAATAAATGCTCTTTTTACAAAAAGAGCATTTATTTTTTATAGTTAACTAATTTCGAAAAAAAAATTAGATTTATATTTTACTAAGTTATCAAAGAAAAATAATTTTCATTACTCATTACTCATTACTCATTACTCATTACTCATTACTCATTACTCATTACTCATTACTCATTACTCATTACTCGTTTCTCTAGTTTAGAAACTCTTTTTAGTAATGATTTTAAAACAGCATTCTGTTTCTCTAGTTTTTCGATTTTAGTATTTTGAGTTTCTAACTTTTTTTCTTGATTTATAGTATATAAAGTTAGCTCTTCAATTTTTTGTAAAAGTTTAGCATCCATTTTACCTAAAAAGAAACCTTCTTTTTTCACAGTTTCTGCACTAGGAATGTTTTCTAAATGCCCTTTTTCTTTAATGTGATTTTCAACTTCAGTAAGAGTTGGTAGTTTGTAATCTTTTTTGAATACGAAATCTGGCCAGTTAGATTGTAATTGCACTTTTACCTCTTCAGAAATCATTTTTCCAGCAACAGCAAGTTTGTATTGAGAAGGAATAGATTCAGTGCCTATACCAACATTACCATTTCCATTAATAATCATTTTAACAGTACTATTCGTTTGAAACTTCATATTTTCATCAGCAATTAACTTTAAGTTGTAATGACTGTCTCCATCGGTACCAATATAATGACTTGAAAAAACTGAAGAATTGTCTCTTTTACCTCTAAAAGAAATTCCCGAAGAATGAGTTGTAGAAGTACTTTCAAGTCTTATTCTAGCATTTTTATCACTTTTCACCTCTAATTTTTCAGAAGGTGTGTTTGTTCCGATACCTACATTACCAGTAGTTGGTTTTATTACCATTCTTTGACTCCAACTAGAACGAGCATCGTTTACTTCATAAAATTTAAGATCACCACTATTTACTTGCATATGCCAGTTTTTATCGGCTACATCGGTTTCATCTAATAATATTGCAGGGTTTGAAGATTTTGAACGAACTTCATTTTTTGCAGTAATAATACCATTTACATCTAGTTTTGAGTCAGGTGTATTAGTTCCTATACCCACATTACCATCTGTATAAAATAAATTATTTACTTCTCTTTGCCATTGCGAAGAGCTACCAAAGATAGTACCAGAAGGACGAGTAGTTGCAGTTTCTAATTCAGTAACAAAAGCTCTAACCGAGTAACTATTAGCATGATTGGTTTTTACTTTAATAATATTATTGTCTATAATTAATATAGGATGATTAGAAGTTGTTCCTCGTAAATTTACTGCTCTTAATCTCCATTGAGAATTGTCAGGCCAAGCTAAATACTCAGAACCAGTAACAGTACCTGTGTTTCTTGTTACTAACCGTATTTTATAAGTATTGGTAGGGGGTAAACTATTTCCATTACTATCTGTTAGTTCCTTAGCAACCGTTTTACTAACTGTTACATCTTTAATGAAGTTCTTTTGCGCATTTACCACAAAACCAAATACAATCATAGCAATAGCTAAAACTTTTGTTTTCATAACTTTATTTTTTATAATTAGTCGGCAAAACTACAATAAAGAAGAATAAAAAACAAACACCATCTCGACTTCGTTCAATGACCAAAATATTTAATTTTGACTAACGACTATTATTCTCATTAGCTTTAGCAATAATTTCTTTTAAACGTTTTTTACGAAGTTCTTTTTCTAACTTTAATTTATTAAGTTTTCTATTTAAAAGTTTGGTGTGCTTTGCTTTATTAACGGTGTTTTTTTCTTTTCCTTTTTTAGGCATTGGATTTATAATTATGAATTTTTAATTACGAATTTGTAATTGTAGAAAGTTTATAGGAAACAAAATTAAAATAATTTTCTAAATGTATCGATCTCCATTTTTGCATTTTCATCAATAGTTTGTCCGTCTTTAGTAAACCAAACATGTATATCTCCCACATATTCCATACCTAAATATTTGGCACTTTCTTTAAAAGGCATTTCAAAACCAATTCTACGGTCATTTTCTCCAGAATTACTAATTATTGCCATTTTTTTACCTCTTAATTTTCTGCCTAACTCTTTTTTATAATGTAATAAATCAGACATTCGATCAAAAAACACTTTTAACATTCCACTCATCGTGTACCAATATACAGGAGTTGCAAAAATGATGGTATCATAAGTATTTATAATTTTTTCCATTAGAGGTAAAAAATCATCTTCAGAATTTTTAAAACTATAATCAAAATGGCCAATATTTTTATTAGATAAATCAATTGTATCAAAATTATTATCATTATTTAAATAATTAACTGTTTTGAAAGTATTGCCTTTTACATTAGCGCTTGCTTGAATAATAACTGTAGTTGTTGGTTTCATAGAAACAAAAATTATAAAAATAATAACAAAACATTAAAGTTGTCAATTTTTATAATTTATAGTGTTAATGATAAAAAATATTGATATTACTTGTTGAGTAATCTTTTTACGTTAAAGAGCTACCTGTGTACCAGTTTTTACATACCAATCTTTATCTTTAATTAAAGCAACTAAACGCAGAGAATCATTTTTAGTAATAATTTCAGGAATAGTTAATGTATATTCACCAGAAGCATTTTTTATGGTTTCAATTTTCTCTAATACTACAATGTTTGCATTTTTTAATATTCTGTTTCTGTTTTCTCCACGTTTTATAATTGTAACTCGTTCATCAATCAACAACAAAAAGTGAATGGTTTTATTTTTTGTTTTTCCTTTTATATTATAAGAAAAATTAACTTTTTTACCTGTAATTTTTGAGTTACTAATCGTAATTGTATTAGAAGATGATTTTTTACGAGAATATTGTTTTATTTTTTTATGAATCTTTACTCTATCTGATCCTACAAAATGCTCATCTCCATTAATAATTATTTGAGGAGTATATATAGATCTTGCATAAAATTTGTCACCATAAATTCTCTGTTTATTTGTAAATTCTTTAGAAGAAAAAGGATCTTTCCAGCCAATATAATTCCAGTAATCTACATGATAAGAAATTGGTATAATTTCTTTATCACTCATGGTATTTTTAATTTCTGCTAAAAAAGCATCTGCTGGCGGACAACTAGAGCAACCTTGTGAGGTAAATAATTCTAAAACTACTACAGGTTTTTCTTGAGAAAAGGCTTGAAAACAAAGAATAAATAAGAAAATAGATAAATAACGATTCATTTTGAAAAAAAATATAAGTTACAAACTTAGTAGTTTAAAGTATAAAAGTCTTACAAAATGAAAGGGAAGAAACATATTTTTTATACATTTATAGGATAATTTGAAAATGAAGATGGATATTAAAAAATATAAAGTTACTAAAGCAATAAAACTTCTAAATAAAGATACTTTAGAGTATATAGAAAATGCGGAGAAAAAGCTTAAAAAAACACGAAAAAAATTAGCAGAGATACAAAATACCATGTATGCCGAAGGTAAATATAGTGCTTTAATATGTTTGCAAGGTATGGATACTTCTGGAAAAGATAGTTTAATACGTGAAGTTTTTAAACAATTTAATGTAAGAGGAGTAGAGGTGCATAGTTTTAAAGTGCCTACCGAGTTAGAGTTAAGTCATGATTTCTTATGGCGTCATTATATAGCATTACCTGCAAAAGGAAAAGTAGGAGTATTTAATAGAACCCATTATGAGAATGTATTAGTAACTAGAGTACATCCTGAATATGTCTTTTCTGAAAACATTCCTTCTGTTAAGAGTTTAGAAGATTTGAATGCTAATTTTTACCATGAAAGAATGGAGAAAATTAATCAGTTTGAAAAACATTTAGTAGATAGTGGCACTATAGTTCTAAAATTCTTTTTGCATTTATCAAAAGAAGAACAAAAAAAGAGATTATTACGTCGTTTACAAATCCCAGAAAAGAATTGGAAGTTTTCTTCAGGAGATTTAAAAGAACGTAAGTTATGGGAAAAGTATCAGTTTTGCTATGAAGAGGTATTAAATAGAACTTCAACATCTTTCGCCCCATGGTTTGTAATTCCTGCAGACGATAAACCTTCTGCTCGATGTATAGCAGCGAATACTATATTAGAAGCATTTGAAAAATATAATTTTAAAGAACCTACATTAAAACAAAAAGATGTAGATAAATTAGAGGAATTTAAAGCACAATTAAATAACGAATAAATAGAATTTATAAAAGTTTAAAAGAGAGAATAAATTGTAGTTTTGTGCTACAAAATTTTAAACTTTTTCAACAAATATAAAATGGAATTAAACTTAGAAAACCCAATTGTATTTTTCGATTTAGAAACTACAGGAATTAATATTGCAAAAGATAAGATTGTAGAAATTTCTATATTAAAAATTTTTCCTAATGGAAATAAAGAAAGTAAAACATGGTTGGTAAATCCTGAAATTGAAATTCCTGCAAATGTAGTGGCTGTACATGGAATAACGAATGAAAAAGTAGCAAATGAGCCTACATTTAAAGAGTTAGCTCCTAGAATTAATGAAATGATAGCAGATGCAGATTTGGCAGGGTTTAATTCTAATCGATTTGACATTCCCCTATTAGCAGAAGAGTTACTGAGAGTAGGAATTGATTTTGATATGGATAATAAAAAAGCAATAGATGTGCAGGTTATTTTTCATAAAAAAGAACAAAGAACATTAAGTGCAGGATATAAGTTTTATTGCGGAAAAGATTTAGAAGGTGCCCATTCTGCAGAAGCAGATACGATGGCTACCTATGAAATTTTAAAAGCCCAATTAGATAAGTACGAAGATTTAGAAAATACAGTGGAAGCACTAAGTGAATTTTCTGCCCATACCAAAAGAGCAGATTTTGCAGGGTTTATCTTATTTAATGAAGAAAAAGAAGAAATATTCTCTTTCGGAAAATATAAAGGAAGAAAAGTAGAAGAAGTGTTAAAAGAAAATCCAGGATATAATTCATGGATTCAGCAAGCAGATTTCCCTTTATACACTAAAAAAGTGTTAAGGTTAATAAAAGAAAGAATGTCTTCGCCAAAGAAAGATCACATGACAGACGAAGAGAAATTAAAAGCTTTGCAAGAGAAATTTAATATGAGATAATAAATTAATGGGCTTTTCCCCATTGTATTACTTAGTATAAATATATAACTTATACGAAAAAATATTTAGTAAAAATGTACGTACAATATAAAGACCTACCTAATACAGCAAGAGTATGGGTCTATCAATCTGATAGACCATTTGCACAAGAGGAAGTAGAATTAATTTCTGCGAAAGCAATTATGTTTATAGATCAATGGACACGTCATGGAGACGATTTAAAAGGTTCGTTTACGATCAAATACAATCAGTTTCTAGTAATAGCGATCGATGAAAATTTTAATTCTGCCTCTGGGTGTTCTATAGATGCTTCAGTTCGTTTTGTTAAATCTTTACAAGAAGAATTAGAGATAGATTTAATGGATAAAATGAATGTTTCTTTTAAAGATGGAGAAAATATCAATATAGTTAAATTGACTGATTTTCAACAGTATGCAAAAGAACAGAAAATAACTTCAAATACTATTGTATTTAATAATATGATTGATACTAAGGAAGCCTTTGAAAATAATTGGGAAGTTCCTGCGCAAGAAAGTTGGCATAAACGTTTTTTGGTATAAGAATTGTTATAGAAAGTTATACAAATACAGAATAAATATGGTTTTATAGTAAATGTACATAATTACAATATAAAACAAAAGAATAATCCCTTATTAAGAAAGTTGTATGGTAAAAGTACAAGTATTCTTAAAACAAGAAGAGAAGTTTTTTATGAGGAGAAAGATAATATTACTTGCCTTAATTTTTACGAAATTTTTAAACGCGCAACAAGTAGACCCACTTAGAGCAGAAAATTACATACAACAAAAAGAATGGGTAGATAGCATTGTAAAAAGTATGACTGTAGAAGAAAAAATAGGTCAGCTATTTATGATACAAGCATATTCTAATAAAGATGCTAAACATGAAGAATTTATTTCTAAAATGATTACAAAATATCATGTTGGAAATCTAATATTTATGAAAGGTACGCCCGAAAAGCAAGTGAAATTAACTAATAAATACCAAGCGATTACTCAAAAAGTTCCTCTATTAATTGGTTTTGATGGAGAATGGGGATTAGATATGCGATTAAAAAACACGTATAGATTTCCATGGAATATGACATTAGGTGCCATTAAAGAGGAAAAATTAATTGAAAAATTAGGCGCTCGAATAGGAGAACAGTGTAAAAGAGTTGGAATTCATATGAATTTTGCTCCGGTTGTAGATATTAATACAAATGCAGATAATCCAATTATAGGAAATCGATCTTTCGGAGAAGAAAAAGAAAATGTAGCGTTAAAATCGGTAGCTTTTACCAAAGGAATGCAAAGTGTAGGAGTATTAGCAAATGCTAAACATTTTCCTGGTCATGGAGATACTGCCACAGATTCTCATGAAACATTGCCTAGTATTAATTTTTCTGAGAAGAGAATAGATTCGATTGAATTATACCCATTTAGAAAGCAATTTGATGCAGGTGTAGCAAGTGTTATGACAGCACATTTAAGTATTCCTTCTTTAGAACCCAATATTAATTTACCTTCCTCATTATCTAAAAATATAGTTACTGGTTTATTACAAGAAAAATTAGGCTTTCAAGGGTTGGTGCTTACTGATGGTTTAAATATGAAAGGAGCAGCTAATTACGCTACTGCTGCAGAAATTAATTTAGCTACTTTTTTAGCAGGGAATGATATACTATTAATACCACAAGATATACCCAATACAGTAAAATTATTTAAAGAATCTATAGAGAAAGGAGATTTAAAAGAAGAAAGGTTAAATAAATCTGTGGAAAAAATACTAAAAGCAAAGTTTTTAGTAGGATTACATAAATTTACTCCCATTGAAGAAGAAAATATTATTACAGATCTAAATACAGTAGAAGATGAATTACTGCATCGTGAATTAATTAGAAACTCATTATCTGTAATTAAAAATAATAATAACAATTTACCAATAAAAGATTTACAAAATAAAAAGATAGCATATGTTTCATTAGGAGATGCTACCGGAAATGATTTTGTAGAAACACTTAAAAATTATACAAAAGTAGATGTTATTTCTGAAAAACATTTAGCTACTTTAACTAAGAAACTAGGAAAATATAATTTAGTTATTATAGGGTTTCATAAATCGAATAAAAATCCATGGAAAAGCTATAAGTTTTCTAATAAAGATTTAGTTTGGTTACAAGAAATAGCAAGAAACAATAATGTAATATTAAACATTTTTGCTAGTCCATATAGTTTATTAAAAATTAAAACGTTTACTAACATTGAAACAATTACAGTTGCTTATCAAAATAGTAAATTATCTCAAGAATTAACAGCACAAGCTATTTTTGGTGCTTTTTCTGTAAAAGGAAAAATTCCAGTTAGTATTAACACCGATTTTCCTGTAGGGTCTGGTATAGAGCTTCCATCTTTACATAGATTACAATATACAATTCCTGAAGAAGTTGGAATATCGTCTAAAGATTTAGAGCCTATAGATCGTTATATAGATACCATTTTACAGCAAAGAATGGCGCCAGGAGGGCAGGTATTGGTCGCTAGAAATGGTAAAGTTTTTTATCACAAAAATTTTGGATATCAGACAACTGGTAAAAGAAGAAAAGTGAAAAAATCAGATGTGTATGATTTAGCCTCTCTAACAAAAATATTATCTACGCTACCAGCTATAATGAGGTTAGAAGAGAATAAAAAATTATCATTATTTGCAGATTTAGAAGATTTATTACCAGCTTACAAAGGAAGTAATAAAGGAGGTTTAAATATAAAACAAATATTATCTCACTATGCCAGATTAAAAGCATGGATTCCTTTTTATACTAGAACTTTAGATACTGTTACAGGAAAAATTTCTAAAGAATATTATAGGACAAAAAAATCTAGACAATTTCCAATTAAAGTAGCTAAAAATTTATATTTAAATAAAGTATATAAAGATTCTATTCATACTATTATTAAAGACTCAGATTTAAGAGAACGAAGAGGTTATAAATACAGTGATTTAGGATATTATATTTTAAAAGATATAGTAGAAAGAAAGTATAAAAAGAAATTAAATAAAATTGTAGAAGAGGAGTTTTATAAACCTTTAGGTTTGAATAGAACTTCTTATTTGCCTTTACAAAAATTTAATTGGAAAGAAATAGTTCCTTCTGAAATAGATGATTATTACAGAAATCAATTATTAAGAGGTTATGTGCATGATATGGGAGCAGCTATGCAAGGTGGAGTAGGAGGCCATGCCGGATTATTTGCCAATGCAAATGATATTGCTAAGATTATGCAAATGTATTTACAAGGAGGAACCTATGGAGGAGTGGAATACTTTAAAGAACAAACGGTTAATAAATTTAATACAAGATATTATCCAGAAGTTAGAAATAGAAGAGGTTTAGGTTTTGATAAACCACAAATAAACCCTAGAGAAAAACCAACTTGTGGTTGTGTTTCTGAAAAAAGCTTTGGGCACAGTGGTTTTACAGGAACCTATACTTGGGTAGATCCAGAGACAGGGCTTTTATATGTTTTTCTATCTAACAGAGTATACCCAACAATGAGAAATAGAGGATTAGTAAATAGTAATATTAGAACAAAAATTCAAAAAGTACTTCAGGAAGCAGTTACTAAATTAAATTAAATTGGTTTTTTGGAATCCTATAAAGCTTTAAAAACTCATATTTATAATGAAGGAATTATAATTAAAAAGAAAACTTTAAAAAGAGAAGAGTTTTTAAAAGTTGCTAATGTTATAGATACAAATGTTTATTTTATTATGAATGGCAGTGTTCGTGTGTTTTTTGTTGAAAACTTAGAAGAACATACATTGTATTTCGGATATCGTAACTCTATTATTACAGCATTAGATTCTTTTTTATCTGGACAGAAAACAAAGCTAGAAATTCAAGCATTAAAAAAAACAGAAATAGGGTATTTAAGTAAAAAAGAGTTTATGAATTTTGTGAATTCCAAACCATTATATCTTAAATTATGGAATAAAGTTTTAGAGGAAATCATTATGCATCAATTAGATAGAGAAAAAGATTTATTACTCCCTTTTCCAGAGCAGAGATATCAAAGAGTTTTAAAAAGAATGCCAGAGTTGTTTCAAGAAATACCTCATAAATATATTGCTTCTTATTTACGAATGGCACCAGAGACATTAAGTCGAATTAAAAAATCTTGATTTCAGTCAATATCTATTTTTAGCTTAGTTCCTTTCTTTATCATTAAATAAAAATTTTATTATAATGAATACTACAATTAGTTTATTGAGTTCAAAAAAAGCAGAATTATTTTTTGAATTGATAAAGAATAATAAGCATAGACTAGAAGATTTTTTTGCAGGTACTGTTAAGAGAACGAATACATTATCCGATACAATTCAGTATTGTTTGGAAGTGGATGAAAGAATTTCTTTCCAACAATATTTACCATATTTAATAATAGATGAAGTGAATAACAAAGTTATTGGATTCATAGATTTTAAAAATATAGATTGGAGTATACCTAAAGCTGAATTAGGAGCTTTTATAGATTTAAATTACGAAGGAAAAGGTATTGTAACCAAAACCTTTAATAATTTGTTAGAAGAAGTGATAAAAAAACATCAATTTAAAAAGCTTTTTTGTAGAATTTCAAAAGATAATACACGCAGTATTCGTTTAGCATTGCGTTGTGGTTTTAAGCAAGAAGGTATTATTAGAAGTGATTATAGAACAACAAAAGGAGAGTTGATTGATTTGAATTATTATGGTAAAGTTATTTAAACAGTTTAAAATTTATAGATAAATCTTTTATTACTTTCCTAGTATTACAATCGCCACCAGAATTACAGCAAGGAGAGGGGTTTATTATTTCCACTTGTTTTTCCTAGTCTTTATTGTAATACCTGCTTTCATTTCAGGAAATGCAAGTGTTTTGTCTTTTACAAAAGATCTTGTCATTATATCATATTTAAAGAAGTAACAATATACTTCCATGAGACACATTTTCAGTGTCATGATAAATTAAATCACAGAAACCATCAAAATTATAATCTACTTTTTTTAGATGTTCATTGTAAGGTATTCCAAAAAAACATCAAAAAACATAACCTTGGATTTTATTTGATTCAATATTACCCCAATTATTTATCAAATCTTTTCCATTATTTGTGATTTTAAGAGAGATAGTAGTTTTTTCTAATATATTAGCTTTTTGCTTATATAATAACTTTCCGATTTTTTCACCATTTAAATTTGGACTTTCTCTAATATTAAGACCTGATTTAGCAGTTACATAATACTCTTGTGAGGATAAATTCAAAGTTGTTATTAGTAAAGTTATTGAAATTAATTTTTAAATTTTATTACTTGTTATTTTAACATGTTAAATTGGTTACAACGATCAGTATAAGAAATGTAGGCAGATGATATGCACTACATTTCGGGTTTGTAACTTAATTAAATATAAATATTTTGCTTTTATCTTTTTTTACTATAAGCGCCAAATTTTATATTTAGTGGACTTTGCAAATAAACACAGACTTTTCGGAGTAGCAAAAACGCCATATGTTTTTTAACAATGTTATGGGCTGGTTTAATTCTTTCTTGTATTATTAGCAATTGAAGAAAGGGCTCTAAATTGTTCAGCTAAAAATCTTGTTGTCACAATAATCAAAAAACCATATACCGGCATAAGAACTATAAAAAGCCATCCTGTTTTTAAAAAGCCAAAACCTATTTGTCTTGATAGATAATATCCCTCATCACCAAATATGATTGTTGTTAAAAGAGCTGTTCCAAAACCGACAATACCAACCCAAGTACCTAACCATTCTCCGATAGTTTGAATTAGATGCGAGAATATTGGAGTAGCAATAAACTCAGCACCTTCTACTGATGTGTTTGTAATTTTTGATTTTCTATTCCACCACAGTTGAAAACTCAACCAACTTGCGAAAGCTATTATTATCCACACAAGTAAAAAGACAATAATGAATTTTGCAGGAAAATCAAAAATTTGATTACCGATAGCCACATAAAAAACATACAAAGGTAATATCAAATTTATTATTGCAAATATTGTGTAAAGCCAACGAAATGGTTTACGATAAAAATGTCCATTGTCAATATATGACAAATAAGGTTTAATGAATGTTAAGAATTTATTATCCATAATTTAAAATTTATTTAGTTTCCATACTCGTAAGGTTTTTCCGTATCACCCCGTTTATTTACGTGGGTTCTGGTCTCCACTTTTTATAATAATATTTCTCAATATTATTTTAATTATTGTTTCAGTCGACTATTTCGTTTCTTTAATGCAGGTAACTAAAATTCATATAGTAAGTAACCTATAAATTTGTTTTAACATAATAGTTTTTTTTACAAATAAAGAGAATTCTTAAGGAGTATTTATAACTGTTTTCAGTGAATTATTATAGTTTAAGGATATTTACTTATAGTTTATAAGTTCCATATAATATGATTCAATTTTTATGATTTTTTTTATTTCTTGTTCCGATAGTTTTAAATCGATACCTATAAGTTTCATTTGTTCTTTTAAAAACACACTATTTTCATCGTTGTAATCTAAGTAATTTTGATTTTTTTCATCTTTAGCTTCAAGAAAATCACCTTGAAAACGAAGTAACTTTAAAAGTAAAGAAGGAGCAATTTTCTTTTTAATATTTAAGTCTAGATTTAGATGTATTATTTTTGCAGCTTGCTCTTCATCATACAATTTTTCTTTAAAAACTTCATTAGTAGGAACTAGTAGTTTTATGATCTTTTCTTTGATTTTAACGGGTACGTATTTGAAATGATTATTGGTTTCTTGCTTAATAGTATCAAAAACTGTAGTGTTTTTTATATCATAAGAATTTTTTTTATTCTTACAACATATTATAAAAATACTAGAGACTAGAATAAAAAGTCGTTTCTTCATTTAGTTCTAAATAGAATAGATTATTGAGTTTTATTAAACGAATAAACTTAATAATTAAATTACTACAACAAAATAAAAGAATTTTAAAAGTATATATTAGGCTGATTTCAGTGAAAAAGAAACTATTTAACAGTGGTTTTTACTTGTAGAAGAAGTGGTAAGCTGATTAGCAATAGCATTACCGTCTATTAAAGCCCAATGCGCTATAATTTTCCCATTCTTAAGTTTATAGTGTCTGTAACCATTTGTTGTAATTTGTAAACCAGTAGGAGCAATACCTCTCCAATTTCCAATATGCTTAAGTTGCATTGTTATTTCTATAATTACATGATTTCCTTCTGCTACTATTGTATTAATAATAGTTTCATGTTTAAATGAATTTCCTGTATTAATAATCCAATTTTTCATACCTTCTTTATTATTAGATAATGCTGCAGGTAATGAATAATCTACAAAATCGTTAGAAATATAATCTTCCATCTTTTCAAATCGATTTAAATTCCATATTTGATCTATAAAATTTATAACAGTTATCTTATTTGTTGAACTCATAATAAAAATATTTAGGAACTATTTTTTTAAGATTATTATTTTCTTAAAATTTCTTGTTTAATTTTTGTCTCTATTTCCTTTTGGTTTGTGGATAATAGAAAATGTTGCCCGTTTTTAAAAGTTGTTAAATCAACATTTTTATTAAATTTCTTTGCTCTATTCATAAAAGTTTCAATAGAAGAATACTTTATAAATTCATCTTTAGTACCATTGAATAGATAAAGTTTAGAGTTTAAATTTTGAATATGATTTGTAGGAGATATTTTTATCTTTTCACTATTAGTCATAGTCGATCTTTTTAATAATTCATCTTCTATTAAAGCAACAGGAGAAGCAATGGTAAATATTTTTTTAGCTGTAGGAGTATGTGTGTCATTCATGAGCTGAGACATTAAAGCTAAATGACCTCCAGCAGAATAACCTATTAAAAATAAATTTTCCATATCGAGATGTAAATTACCTTTGTTTTTATTTAGAAATTTTAAAGCATCTATGGAATCTTCTAAGCAATGTTTAGGTGTTATTGTTTTAAAATCTGCTAATCTATATTGAACACTAATTGTGTTATAGCCAAGTTTTGAGTATTCTTTAGCTTTTTCAAAAAAGAAAGATGGAGATCCAGAAAACCAACCACCTGGGTGAAAAAAAACAATTACAGGTTTTATTTTCTCATTTTTTTGGAAAGAAAAATAATGTAATTTTAAGTTAGTATCACCTATTTTTTTATAGGTGATACTTTTTTCAAAAGGTTTTTGATTTTCAGCATTTTCTTGCTTTAATTTAAAGCCATGAATTACTAAAACAAGAATTGCTAAAGTTAATACTACTCTCATTAATTTAAGGAATAAGAGTCACGTAATCTTGAAGTACTAACCAATTACCTTTTATTTTTACTAGAGAATAGAAATTCTTTAATGTAGGCTTTCCAGGACTAGTAAGTGTAACTTTAACAGACGCCATATTGTTTCCAATAAATTGAATGTCTTCATAATTAGCAGTCCTTTTATAACCTCCAAACTTTTTAGTTTCTATAAAAGAAATGTATGTTTTTTTGTCTAAAATAGAAGTACCATCCTTTTTTCCATCGTATAAAGTTACTCTAAAATCGTTATGTAAATGTGGCTTTAATTTTGTTACATTATTAGTGTCTCCTGCGTTTATATAAGACGCTAACATAGATTTTACATCTTTTGTATTACCATTTTGTGCATTAGATTGGCAAGAGAAAAAGATAATAGTAGTTAAAAAAGCTAAAATTTTTGTTTTCATGATTTTTAAATTTATATATTACTTAAAGTTAGCTAGACAACTAAATAAATAAAAATTAGCTATCTAGATTGTTTTGAATTTTTTCTAAAATACTTTTGATATTTTTGTTTTCATCTTTTGTTAATTTATTTAAACCAGTGAATCGAATTTTTTCAATTATTGGATATAAAGTGTCTATTAAAACACGGCCTTTTTTAGACATAGATAGTTCAACTTTTCTTGTATCTAATGGAGAAGTGTTTTTTATAATAAACTCTTTTTTTTCTAAGTGATTTACCATTCTTGAAATAGTCGGTTTATCTTTCACCAATTTCTCACCAATAGAAATCTGACTTATTAATTCATTTTCATTTATCACGTTTAATACTAACCATTGTTCTATAGTTATATCTATGTTGTGAGCTTTTAGTACATTTTGTCCATACTGCCTAATCTTCCTGGCTGTAAGTTCTATTTGAAAATATACATTATCATTCATGAGGCAAATATATTAAAAATAGTTAGCTAAGCAACTAAATTGCGAAATAAATTAAATTAATAAATAATGTTTTGGTAAGTTGTTGTTTTTTAAGAGTATATTTTGGTTTTGTTTAGAATGTAGTATTAAATAAAGATATATTTTAGGAACTATCTTTATTTAATGAACATACTATTTTAGAAAAACGTAAATGAATTTGATTATATATTTAATAGGATAAAGTAGATGTTGTGTTGTTGTTTTATGCTAAACAATTTTTATTTTTCTATTCTTATTGAATTATGAAATATAATTATAAAAAAAAGAGATCAAATACTTTTTAGTTTTTAAAAGCATACTCAATAATATTTGCTCCCATTTTTAAAGCTTTATTTCTAATTTTATCAGAATTATTATGAACAGCCTTATCTTCCCAGCCATCACTTAAATCACTTTCATAATCATAAAAAATAACTAATCTACCTTTGTAAAATAGACCAAAACCTTGAGGTGGTTTTTTATCATGTTCATGTATTTTTGGTAATCCATTAGGAAAAGAAAAAGTTTGATGATAGATAGGATGGTTTTTTGGGATTTCCTTGAAATCTAACTTAGGGAACACTTTTTTTATTTCTCTTCTTACATATTTATCTAAGCCATAATTATCGGAAATATGCAAAAAACCTCCAGAGATTAGATAATTTCTTAGGTTTTCAATATCTTCATTATTGAAAAAAATATTACCATGCCCAGTTAAAAAAACTATTGGGAAATTAAAAATGTCATTGTTATTGGTAGTTACAGTTGCTATATTACTGCTAATAGAAGTTTTGCAATAATTGTTTGTAAAAGTTATTAAATTAGGAACAGCGGTTGGATTAGCATACCAATCTCCACCACCATTATATTTTAAAATACCTACTTGTTGAGCGCTTACAACACTTATTATAAAATTGGTAAATAAAAATAATATTAATTTCATTCTACTTTTTTAGAACAAGATATAAAAAAAACACCATTCCCTTCAGTAATGATGTTTTTTTGTGAAGTAATAGTAAATATAAAATCCCTTAATATATTTACTAGGTTATGTAAGTTTTCGTTACAAATATACCTAAGTAATTCATTAGTAGATTCCTAAAACATCTATTTTGGATGTTTTAGGACAAGTTTATATAAAAAAACACTGTTAAAAATAACAGTGTTAACGCTTTTCCCTCTTCATAGAGAGCTTAAACTCTCTATAAATTTTAGGTATTTTACAATGAAATACTATTATTAATACATTTCATTGCATACAATTAATTTAAAATTGTAAATACAAATATAATAAGCTTGTATATAAAACAAGTCCTAAAACATCTAAATCGGATGTTTTAGGACTTGTTTTAATGTTAAAGTTTAGATTTTTTAAAAGCTAGAGGAGTATGTAAGGTGTGTTTTTTAAAAACATCGTAAAAGGCTGATTTTGAGTTGAAGCCAGATTCTAGCCCAATAGAAGCAATAGTATACCCTTCGTATTTAGGATTTAGTAAAAGCCTCTTGGCTTGTTCTACTCTCATTTCATTAATATAATCAATAAAACTTTTCTTAGCATTATTATTAATAATAGCAGAAAGTGTACTAGCTCCTAAACCAACTTCTTTAGCCAAATTTTGAAGGGTATATTTAGGTTGTAAAAACTTTTTGTTAGTTTTAATGTATAAATCGATATTTAAAAACTGCTCTTCGTATTTAGATCGATAATCTTCTTTAACATTGTTAGATAGATTTTCTTTATTATTATCTTCTTCAATACCAGATCTAATATCTTTTCTCTCTTTAAGAATGGTTAAATATTTTAATCCTTGGTATCCTAAATAAAATATAATGATAGTGGTAGAGATACGTAACGGATAATAAGAGAATAAAAAACCAGTAAAATTTAAACTGAATTTAATTACCAAAGCAAAAATCCATAACAAATAAGCAAGAGAAGTTAGTCTAAAAAAATTATAGATCCATTTTAAGTTATCAAAACTCAAAATTTTCTGAAACAAATTTTCTTTATATCTAAGTATTATATAAGAATAAATAAAGGCAAATAAAGAACCAACTAAACTAATAACTTCTTCTATAGAAGTGTATCTTTCGTAAGCATAATTTAATTCTTCTTTAGTGCCTGTACCAGAATGAAATACAACAAAACTAATTTGAGCAGCACACAGTATTAAAAAAACAGGAATAAAATAAGGCAGTAATTTTTTTTGCTTACCAGCTATATCTAAATAATTCATTAGAAAAGCGTAAAAAAAAGGAGCACTTAAAAAATGCCAAGGTATTTGAATATAATCCAACATAAATTTATGTTGAAATAAATTTCTTTCTAAAGCCCAAGATTGAAAGTTATTTAAAGATATGGTTAATATCATTAAATTTAAAAACAATAAGCTTTTATCTTTTCCATATTTAGAAAAAAACATAAACAAGCTTAAACCAAAGCCAATAACTGCGCTAACTATTAGAAATAAGTTAAAAAAATCAGATATATTCAATTATTTTTGAAGTTATTTGATTAGTAGATATGATTAGAAAAGCTAAATTTAATAAAATAAATACGTCTAAAGGCTAGTAAAATCTAATATTTTTAATTTTTCACTATCAAAAACACTTAAAAAAGGTATTCCTAATATAATAAATGAATAGTATGAACAGCTACTAATGCTGCTGTTTCTGTTCTTAATCTACTATTTCCTAAAGAAATAGGAGCGTACTCTTTTTGCAAAGCAGCAGAAATTTCTCTTGTAGAGAAATCTCCTTCTGGGCCAATAAGAATTACGATGTTATTAGAGTTTAGCTTAAAATTTTTAAGAGGTGTTTTTTCCCCTGTATCACAATGAGCAATTAGTAAAGTATCTTCTTTATTTTGATTTATAAAATCAGTTAATTTTTTTGGTTCATTTATTTTGGTCGCTGTAAATTTTAAAGATTGTTTCATGGCAGAAAGCATAATTTTATGTAAGCGATCTATTTTTACAACTTTTCGTTCAGAATTATCACATATAATAGGGGTAATTTCATCAATACCAATTTCTGTGGCCTTTTCTATAAACCATTCTAATCTATCTATATTTTTGGTTGGGGCAATTGCAATGTGTAAATTATAATTCCATTCTTTTTCTTTAAAAATACAGTCAATAATTTTTGCCAAACATTTTTTATCGCTTGCAATAATTATTTTTGCAGTAAACAAAAAACCAGAACCATTGGTGATTTTTAGTTCATCGTTTTCTTTTTTACGTAATACTTTAATAATATGTCTACTCTCTTCCTTACTAAATATGATTTCTTTAGTTTCTTTGTTAATAGTTGGGTTGTAAAAAAGTTGCATTATAAATTAAGTTTATAGGTTCTTCTTCTTTTATGAGTTTTAGGATGAAAGCCAGACCATAATTTATGAATAGCAGTATTTTCTTCAAGTTCAGGAGTTCGAATACAATATCTAATATTTTTATTTCTTAAAGATTTATAAAATTCATCGAAAAGAATAGCAGTTACTCCTTTGTTTTGATATTCAGGATCTACACCAATCAAATAAAAGGTAACATCTTTAGGATTTTTTCTGGCACTTAATAAATGAAAAATACCAAAAGGAAATAACTTTCCTTTAGCTTTTTGTAAAGCACTAGAAAAAGAAGGCATTATAATAGCAAAAGCAATTAATTTATGATTTTTATCGACTACAAATTTGATAAACTCAGGATTGATGAAACTAATATATTTTTGTTTAAAATACTCTATTTGCGCATCAGAAATAGGAACGTATGAAGAAAGCTTATTATAGGTTTTGCTAAATAATTGAAACATTTCTTCTACATAAGGCATGATTTTTTTTGTGGAAGAAAAATTAAGAGGATTTAACTCGTATCTTTTTTGAATTAATGCACTTGCCTTAGCATATTTTTCGTTGTTAATGGCACTAAATAAAAATTTGTTTTCTAAATATTCTTTTTCTTTAGTAAAACCTAATGTTTCTAAATGTGTTTTATAATATGGATGATTATACCAAGTGATCATAGTTCCCATTTCGTTAAAACCATCAATTAAAACTCCTGTTTTGTCTAAGTTATTAAAACCGATAGGACCTTCAATAAAATTTAAATGATTTTGTTGGGCTATTTCTTTTACCTTGTTAATTAGTGTCTTAGTAACTTCTATATCATCAATAACATCTAACCAACCAAATCTCATTTTTTTTATCCCTTGTTTTTCTACTTCATAAGTATTAATAATAGCAACAATTCTTCCTACTATTTTATGATCTTTTAAGGCTATAAAAAAAGAAGCATTAGCATATTCAAAAACTGGATTTTTAGATTTGTCAAAATTGGCTATTTCATCTTTTATAATAGGAGGTACCCAATATTTATTATTTTGATATAAAGAAAAAGGAAATGTAACAAATTGTTTCATTTCCTTTTGAGTTTTTATTTCTTTGAGTTCAATCATAGAACAAAAATATAATTTCTATTTTTTTTCTTTCTCCTCTTTTTCTTTTTTCTTTTTTTTCTCTTCCTCTTCCTTCTTTTTTTTCTCCTCTTTATATTTTTTATTCAATTCTTCTTCTTCCTCTTTTTTTAGTTCTTCTTCTAACTTTTTTATTTCTTTTTCCAGTTTAGCTTCTTCTTTAGCCTTTTTCCTAGCTTCTTTCTCTTTCTCTTTTTCTAGTTTTCTTTTTGCTTTTTCTTTTGCTTTTTTCTTTTTCTTAGCAGCTTTATTTTTTTCTTTAGTAGTCTTCTTTTTCGCTTTTTGATCTTCTTTAGTAATATCATCTAAAATAGATTTTTGACGAACTCTTCCTCTTGGTTTTTCTTTCGTATCTACTGGTTCTACACCTTCTTCTAATTGTACTTCTTTTTTATCTTTCTTCTTAAATACTCCGGTTATTTTATCCCATAACCTACCAAAGAATCCTTTATTATACGTTTGTTTTTCATCATCTTCAATTTTATTACCAAACTCATCTAATTCTTCAAACTGATCTACATGTCTATTCAATCTATAAGAAACTCCTACACTAGTATAATATCCTAAATTCTCCTCTTGAAAAGTAGCTCTTACAGAGGAGTTTATTTGTAAGTTTTGGTTAAATAAATAAGCAGCTCCTAGGCCTAAATTACTTTGTTTTTCTTGGTTGTTAAAAATAGCTTGATGTTCTGCAAAACCAGACCATTTATCATTAAAATTATAAGTACCAGTAACCACATAAGAAAGTTCAGGTGAAAAGCTACCTATGTAATTATAATAAATATTGGTAACAACATTTAATTTATTAGAAAATTCATTTTGTAATAAAACTCCAACTTTAGGAGTAAGACCTCCACGAGCATGAAAATCATTTAAAATAGAACCAAAGTTAATTCCACCATAAACAGCTACATGAGGTATCCACCTTTTCCAATCAAAGCCATGTCTTTTATTCCAACTTCTAATTTCTTTTCCTTTATCTTCATATTTAGGTACATATACCAAATATTTTGCTCCAATACTTAATTGTCCGAAACCAAACTCAGAATAAGACGATTGAAAAACATTGGTAAAAGCGAATTCATTTGACTGTAGAGAGGTAGTTAAATTAAATTCTAATTTCTCATCAAACAGTCCCATTCTATAATGTAAATCAATACCTGTAGCCTTAGGATTACTAAAAAGAGGATCTGTAGCTTCAAATTTTCTATGAAAAATGCTAGATTCTAATTGATAAATACCAATACCTACACTGTAAGGACTTTCAGAAAACCCTGGTCTATTAGAATTAATAACGTCTGTATACTGTGCACATACAGAAGTTACTAATAATAAAGAAAGTATACTTAAAATTCGTTTAATCATATTCAACATAAACATAATAAAGGGTACTACAAACATACATTAAAAAACTCAATTTTGTAAGTTTACCAAAGTATTAACGCTAGGTTTTCACTCAAATTGTTATTTTTGGTTGTTTTTTTATTAAAAACATTTATGATAGAAATACAAGAAGCTGGTCCTATGGGTTTTTTAAGAACAATACTTATTATATGTTTTGTGTATTATGCGTTTAAATTTTTGGCAAAATTATTTGGCCCTTATTTAATGAAAAAAGCAATAAGCAAAATGGAGCAAAAAGCACGAAAACAATATGAACAACATGCAGAAAACAAAGTGAAAGAAGGGGAAACTATAATAGACAAGAAACCAAACTCTCACCAACAAACAAATAAAAATGTAGGCGAATACATCGATTTTGAAGAAATTGACTAACTATGAAAATTAACAAATTTCTACCTTATTTAGGTGCTTTAATACTATTTATTATTGCATCACTTTTATATTTCAACCCTGTGCTAAGTGGAAAGCAAATAAAACAGAGTGATATTCGACAGTATGTTGGAATGGCAAAGGAAATGAATGATTTTAGGGCTGAAAAAAAAGCAGAACCGTATTGGATAGGAAATGCATTTAGTGGAATGCCTTCTTATCAGGTAGGATCTAAGTTTCCTAACGATTTTATTAAACAAATAGATTATGTACTTCGGTTTTTACCTAGACCTGCAGATTATCTTTTTTTATATTTTGTAGGCTTTTTCTTACTGTTAAATGCACTTAAAGTAGAATGGAAGTTAGCAATATTAGGAAGTTTATCCTTTGGCTTTTCTACCTATTTAATTATCATTTTTGGGGCAGGTCATAATTCAAAAGCACATGCAATTGCTTATATGCCGGCTGTTATAGCAGGAGTTTTATATGTTTTTCAAAAACGTTATTTATTAGGGTTTGTACTAACTTCTTTAGCAATGGCTTTAGAAATTGTCGCAAATCATATACAAATGACATATTATTTAAGTTTTTGCTTGCTAATTTTAGGAATCGTTGAACTTATTGAAGCTGTAAAAAACAAAGCGATACCAACCTTTGCAAAACAAGCAGGAATACTATTAGTTGCTTTTATTATTAGTTTGGGAACCAATGCAACACGCTTATTATCTACGAAAGAATACGCAAACTATAGTACTAGAAGTGCTTCTGAGTTAACGATAAACCCTGATGGGAGCCCTAAAGAAAAAACATCAGGATTAGACAATTCTTACATAACAGAATATAGCTATGGAATTTGGGAGACTTTTAATTTATTTATTCCTCGTTTTATGGGGGGAGGAACTGTTGAAAAGTTAGGTAAAAATACAGAGTTTTATAAAACATTAGAACAAAATGCAGACAAAGGAGTTGCTGAAAATTATGCAAGTGAAGCATTAACCTATTGGGGTACGCAGCCTATTGTAGAAGCACCAGCATATATTGGAGCAATACTTATATTTTTATTCCTTTTTGCAATTATTTTATTAGAATCGAAAAGTGAAAAGTTAAAATTAGATACTAAAAGCGGATTGTCTTTAGCCTCTATAATTCTTATTTTAATACGATTGTTTGTTTTTAAAGCAGCTACAGGAATTGGTTTATTTATAGAAGTTTTTATTGTGGTACTATTTTTTGCACTAATATTTTTAGCGAAAAATAAATTTGTTAAATGGTTAGTGGCCTCTGTAACTTTATCATTAGTATTAAGTTGGGGTAAAAATTATCCTACAATAACTAACTTTTTTATCGATTATGTACCGTTATATAATAAATTTAGAGCTGTATCATCTATACAAGTAATTGCAGAATTATGTATTCCTTTATTAGCTATTTTAGGATTAAAAGAGTTTTTTACAAATAAGAGTCTTACTAAAGAATTTAAATTACTTGCCTTAAAAAAAGCAGTATATATTTCTGGAGGAATTGCTTTGTTTTTTATAATATTCGGAGGTAGTTTGTTCGATTTCATAGGTATAAGAGATGAAAACTATAAACAATTGCCAGGTTTAATTGAAGCTATGATTTCTGATAGAAAATCTATGTTATTTAAAGATAGTTTACGAACCTTAGTTTTAATCGTATTATCCGCAGGGTTATTATGGGCATTTTTAAAAGAGAAATTAAAAACAATTCCGGTTATACTAGGATTGGGAGTGTTAATTTTATTCGATTTACTATCTGTAGATTTAAAATATGTAAATAAAGAAGACTTTACTTCTGCCAGAAAAGTGCAAAAACCATTTACACCAAATGAAGCAGATAAGCAGATCTTAAAAGATAAAACACATTATAGAGTAGCAAATTTTACTGCTAATTTAATGAATGAAGCAAGAACTTCTTATTTCCATAAATCTATAGGAGGATATCATGCTGCAAAAATGAAACGTTACCAAGAAGTATTTGAATATCAAATTTCAAAAAGTAATTTTGAAATGATAAATATGTTGAATGCAAAATATTTTATAGCAGGAGATGCAGAGATAAAAACAAATGAGAAAGCGAATGGAAATTCTTGGTTTATTAAAGAGTTGAAATTGGTAAATTCGGCGAATGAAGAAATGATTGCTTTAGATAGTTTACAAACTAAAAATGAAGCAGTAATTAGAAAAGACCGATACTTAGGGAGCGAAACTAAATTTGAAAGAGATTCATTAGCAGCCATCGCCTTAAAAAAATACACTGCGAACCATTTAGTATATGAAAGTGACTCAAAAAACAATCAATTTGCTGTTTTTTCTGAGATTTATTATAAAGATGGATGGAATGCTTATGTAGATGGGAAACTAAAACCACATTATCAAGTAGATTATATATTAAGAGGTATGCAAGTACCAGCAGGAAAACATACTATTGAATTTAAATTTGAACCACAAGTAATACAAAAAGGAAGTACCATTTCATTGGTGTTTTTTATACTTTTACTAATCATTCCTATTGGTTGGTTTATTTTTACAAAAAAAGGAACACTTAAAAATGTGGAATCTTAATTAAGATATGTACAAGAAATTACCGAAAAAAAGATATAACGAAACGTTGCATCTTTTAAAAAGAGTTTTACCAGCACCAGCAACTATTTTAGATTTAGGAGTTAGAAATCCCTTTAGCGAAATAATGGAGCAAAATGGCTATACAGTTTTTAATACTAGCGGAGAAGATTTAGATATAGAGCCAGAAGTAATTAAAGAGTATAAGGTAGATGCTGTAACTTCTTTTGAAATATTTGAGCATTTATTAGCGCCATTTAATGTTTTACAACAAATAGAATGTGATAAATTAATAACAACGGTGCCTTTAAAATTATGGTTTTCTTCTGCTTATAGAAGTAAAACAGATATGTGGGATAGACATTATCATGAATTTGAAGATTGGCAGTTTGATTGGTTATTAGAAAAAACAGGCTGGGAGATTAAAGAAACGGAAAAATGGACAAATCCTACAAATAAAATTGGAATTAGACCTATTTTAAGAAAGTTTACACCAAGATATTATGCGGTGTATGCAGAAAGAAAAAAGTAGTATGCGAATAGGAATGATTTTGGATGATACATATCCACCAGATCCAAGAGTTGAAAATGAAGCGATAGAACTTCTAAAACAAGGACATAAAGTTTTTTTATTTTGTTTAACCTATGGGAATGAAAAAAAAGAAGAAATAGTTCAAGGAATTGAGGTAAGAAGATATAAAACCAATAAATTAGAGTATAAATTATCTGCGTTGGCTTATACAATTCCGTTGTATTCCTTTTTAATGAAATCTAAAATAGTAGATTTTATAAAGAAGAATAAAGTAGAATCTATTCACATACACGACATTCGAATTGCAGGAGCTTCTTTTAAAGCAAATAAAAAGGCAAAATTACCAGTGGTATTAGATTTGCATGAAAACAGACCAGAAATCATGCGTTTTTATCCACACCTACAAAAACTATATGGTAAACTTTTAATATCCATTAATAAATGGAAGAGGAAAGAAGAAGAGTTTGTAAGAAATGCTTCAAAGGTGGTTGTAGTAACGAAACATGCCAAGAAAGAATTAATAGAAAGAGTAGGGGTAGAAGGAGAGAAAATAGCAGTAGTACCAAATACAATCCGTCCTTTTTTTTATGAAGGAAAAGCAGAGGGAATTTCTTACGAAAAAAAGCAAGAAGATTTTATAATACTTTATTTAGGGGATACTGGTACAAGAAGAGGACTAAAAACAACAGTACTTAGTATTTTAAAACTAAAGGAAGAACAAAATATTAGAAATATAAAGTTTGTAATTGTAGGTAAACCAAGTAACTATTTAGAAAAACTAATTATAGATAACCATCTAGAAGATCAAGTTCAATTAATGGGCTGGAAAATGGATACTACGTTTCCTGAGTGGATTCGAATTGCAGATGTTTGTGTGTCGCCTCTTCATAGAAATATTCACCATGATACTACGTATGCTAATAAAATATTTCAATATATGAGTATTGGAAAACCTTTGTTAGTTAGTGATGTTATAGCACAGAAAGACATTGTTGAAGAAGCAAAGGCTGGTTTGGTTCATGTTGCGGAAGATGTAGAAGATTTTACCAATAAATTAGTAGAGTTATATAAAAATGAGAAATTACGAGAAGAATTAGGAAATAACGGGCAAGAGTTTGTGAGAAATCATTTTACATGGGATAAAACATCGGGAGAATTAATAGAAATGTATAAAAATTTAAATTGAAGGTATTAATTGTAACATATTATTGGCCACCTGCAGGAGGGCCAGGAGTGCAACGTTGGTTAAAATTTGTAAAATACTTGAGAGATTTTGGTATAGAACCTGTTGTTTTTACAGCTGATAATCCATATTATCCAACTATAGACGAAAGCTTGGTGAAAGATATACCTGAAGGAATTGAAGTGATTAAATGTCCTATTTTTGAGCCAAACAATATTGTTGCTAAATTAAAAAAAAGTGAAGCGCAAAAAAGTGCAGGTTTCTTAGATCCGAACCCTTCTTTTTTTTCAAAAATACTCTTATATATAAGAGCGAATTTTTTTATACCAGATGCTCGAATGTTTTGGGTAAAACCCTCTGTAAAAAGAATTAAAAAATATATATCAGAAAATAAAATAGATGCTGTAATTACTACGGGGCCTCCACATAGTTTACATTTAATTGGAAAAAAAATAAAAGAAGAGCTAGGAGTTAAATGGTTAGCAGATTTTAGAGATCCATGGACAAGTATCGATTATTTTCATTTACTGCCCCTAACTAAAAAAGCAAAAAAGAAACATTTTTTATTAGAAGAAGAAGTGGTTAGAAGTGCAGACAGTGTTTTAATGGTAAGTAATCATGCTAAAAAGAAGTATGAAAATTTTAATTCGTCTATTAATGTAATTACAAACGGATTTGATACAGAAGAAGAAATAAAAGAGGATATTATTTTAGATACAAAATTTACGATAACGCACATAGGCTCTATGAATTCTGAACGGAATCCGAAATTTTTATGGGAAGTTTTATCAGAGTTATCAGAAGAAGACGATGTGTTTGCAGAAGATTTAGAAATTAAATTAATTGGTAAATTAGACGATACAATTTGGCAAGAAGAAATAGAAAATCGTAATTTTAAAAACGTTTCTAGAATACCATATGTACCGCATACGGAAGCTAAAAAATATCAAAAAAGCGCGCAAGTTTTGTTAATCGTAGTAAATGATTATCCTAGTTCTAAAGAAATGATTCCTGGGAAAACTTTTGAATGTTTACAAGCCAGAAGACCTATATTAGCTTTTGCGCCAGAAGATGGTGATTTAGCCGAAATATTAAAAGAAACGAAAACAGGGGTAACTATTGATTTTTCAAATAAAGAAAAAACAAAAACAGAAATTAAAAAACTGTATAAAGAATATAAAACAGTAGGATTAAAAGTAAATAACATAGATTTAAATAAATTCCATAGAAAAAGTTTAACAAAACAGTTATCAATAATAATAAAAGATTTAACAACACAATAATTTGGGAATAGTTTTAAAACAATCGTTTAAAAATACATTGATAATCTATTTAGGGTTTTTAATAGGTGGTTTAAATACAATTTATTTTTATCCTGATATTATTGGAGATAAATTTCAAGGAATTGTAGTTGTTCTATTGTCTTATTCAAATCTAATAATGCCAGTAATGGCACTAGGAGTACATTATACAATTATAAAATTTTTTAGCAGCTATAAAGATAAGCTAGAAAAAGATAAATTTTTATCCTTAGCTATGGTATTACCACTTTTAGTGGCTTTTCCTATTGGTTTTTTGTGGGATGGAATTCAAAATTATATCGTTACTAATTTTATAGCAAAAGAAAACGAAGAAATAGGAGGATATACAATTGTTATATACATTATAGCTATTTGTTGCGCGTATTTTGAAGTCTTTTACGCATGGGCTAAAGTGCATTTAAAGACAGTGTTAGGTAATTTTTTAAAAGAATTTTATAATAGAGCAGCTGTAATGTTATTAATACTAGCTGTATCTTTTAAAATAATAACAAAATTAGATTTTGTATATTATTTAACAGGTTTTTATGTGTGTAGAACTTTAATAATGATGTTTTATGCTTTTTCTGTATATTTTCCTAAACTAAACTTCAAACTGCCTCAAAATTATAAAGAAATTGTAACTTTTTCTATGTTTATTATTTTAGCAGGTAGTGCTGGTGCTTTAATATTAGATATAGATAAAGTAATGGTTATTAGTAAAGAAACATTTAAAGCAGCGGCTTACTATACAGTAGCTGTATTTATAGGTTCTTTTATAGAAGCACCTAGTAGGGCTATGAATCAAATTTTACAGCCATTAACTTCAAAATCTTTGAATGAAAATGATACTGATGAAGTAGAGAGTTTGTATAAAAAAAGCTCTATAAACTTATTAATTGTTGGTGGTTTATTTTTTTTATTAATTAATTGTAACGTAGTAGAATTATATAGAGTAATGCCTTCAGGCTATGAACAAGGAGTTTTCGCTGTACTATTAATTTCTTTAGCTAAGATGTATAATATGTTTTTGGGAAACAACGGTTCTATTTTAGCAAATTCTAAATTTTATAAAATTACTTTACCAATTGGTATAGGTTCTGCTTTGTTGGTTTACTTTTTAAACGTATTGTTTTATCATAAAATAAATATGAATACTGATGGATTGGCTATAGCTACTTTACTAACTATTTTCATTTTTAATAGTTTTAAGCTTTGGTTTGTTAATAAGAAACTTAATATGAATCCAATAACAAAGAAAACAGGTCTAGTTATTGTTGTTATTATTAGTTTGTTTTTAGCATTTTATTTCTGGAATTTTTCCTTACCAAAAATGTATATACGAAAAATACCTATTCATCCTTTATTAAATATTATTCTAAAAAGTATTGTAATTAGTATTGTGTATTTATTTTTAATAATTAAATTAAAAATATCAGAACAAATTAATTCTTTAGTAAGAAGATTTATAAAATAAAAAGACTCATATCAATTTATATGGGGGAGTAAAATTGAACTATGAGTCTTTCTCTAAAACGAAATTAAGGGACTATTTCGTTTGCAAAGTTATATTTTATTATTTGTTTAATTAATAAACATAGTTTAAGAAATCATTCAGAATACAATTTTTTTCTAATTCTACTTAATTGTACTGGTGTAATATTTAAATAATTAGCTATTTGATACTGCGGAATTAAATTTTCAATGTTGGGTATTCTTTGTTTAAATACTTGATAACGTTTAGTAGCATCTAAAAGAGACAACCTATCCAGTCTAATTAGCATTTGTAGTAATAATCTCTGATTTATACAGTTGTATAACATAGATATTTCATGGTTTTTTTGGGTTAGGTCAAGAAAATCTTTAAAGTTACCTTCTAATAAAGTACAGTCTGTTAGGCATTTAAAATAGTCGTAAGAAAAATTCTCATTATTGTCACTTAATTTTTCTAAATAAAACAAATTTGTAAAAGCATAATTTTCAACATGAATGGTTCTTATGTATTCTTTGTCTTCCTCTAAATTTTTAGAGAAGCTTGCTACAATACCAGATTTTATAACGTAAAATTTAGTAAAATCATTAGCTCGTTTTATTAAAACTTCTCCCGTTTTAAAGGTTTTTAAAGAAAGAATTTCTGAAAATGACTCTATACCTTCATCAGAAATTTTTTCCATGTAAAAACGAGAAAAACCTGCGACTATATTACGTTTCATTTTTATAAAATTTAATTAACAAAATATTATCTACTACTAGATATTCTACTACAATAATAAAGTTTCTTCTCTAAAAAGTTAAAAGCATACATTAGAGTTATAGAATAGTACATAATACAATTTACAGATTGAAATTTCTATCATTCATGTACTAGTTTTTAAACTATTACATACAGAAAAAATAATTGTAAATTATATAGTTGTTTATATTAAAAATTAAATTTATTGGGTGTCATTAGATAGCTGAAAAATATCCCTTAATTTCTTAGTAATAATGATGTTTTATATTTACTTCTAGAATAAATATAATACCAATTGTATTAATTTTTTTATTTAATTATTTATAGTTTTTACGCTTTCTAAAATAGTCAATGCATTAGCACCTTCCATAAAAAGAAGGTCTAAAATGGATAAATTAGGAATAAAACCATACTTCTCATCAAAGATTTGAGTATAGCTGTCAATAGTTATTGAAGTACCTTTTTTAGCAATTGAAAAGTCCCTATAATCATTCGCTTTTGGTATCAACTCATAAGTATCTGTTTTTAAAAACTCTTGATTAATTTGTAGAGCATCTGTAACAAATAAATATGTATCTATATTTAAATCAACTAAATATACGTATTTTTTATTAAATATTTTTAAAAGATCTTCTTCAAAGAACTCAAAATAAGGAGAACATTGGTATGCCGACTTTAAAGATTTAAAGTGTTGATCTTGCCATGGGAAGTCATTTTCTATTAAAGCATCTTTTGTTTTTTTTCTTCCAACAGTATTTAGGTGTTTAACAGGAACGTTTAAAGATAGCTTTCCATTAGCTCCATATATATAACATCTATTTCTATAGGTTTGCTTTTGATAATTATCTTGTGTCTCAAAAATAATCTCATTAGATGCATATATACTAGCATATTGAATTATAGGTGAAAAGTATGTAGGTATAAATAAACTCAAAATTTATGCAGCTTTTTTCTTTTTAGGCTTAAAAACTAAAAATAAAACAAGTAATGCGGTAACAATACCAACCCAAAAATATGATTTAGATTCCCCATTGGTTACGGTCATAAATAATCGATCCCATCTAACTTTACCTTCCACATTATCATAACTAAACCAAACCATGATAGGAGTTCCTATTACATGATCGAAAGGTACATATCCCCATGCTCTTGCATCTAAAGAAGTTTGACGGTTGTCACCCATCATCCAGTAATAATCTTGCTTAAAAGTATAGGTATTTGTCTTTTTTCCATTTATGTATATATCATCATTAAAAAAAGTAAGTTCATTTTTTTCATATTCTTGAATAATTCTCTTGTAAAATGGAATTGATTCTGAATCTAATGTTACAGTAGCACCTTTTTTAGGGATGTAAATAGGGCCAAAATTATCACCAGACCAAGCGTATTTAGGATTGTGAGGAAACAAGTTACTATCGTAGCTTCCTTTAGGGTTTATTTTTTTGGTGACACTTTTAACAATAGGATTCTTAGCTATGGCAGCTGCTTCATCATCGGTTAAATTCAAGATGTACTTTCCGTTAGAAGTACCAGCTTCAGATAATCGAACATTATATCTTTTAAGAGCTTCAAGGCTAAATTGTTTTCCATCTGTATCAACTTCATGATACCATTGAGGTTTAGCACTTTTAGGTAATATAGAACGTTTACCATTTATAAAAATATATCCGTCTCTAATCTCTAAACTATCACCAGCAATACCAACACATCTTTTAACTAAGTTTGTTTTTTTATCTATAGGTTTATAGTAATTTCTGTCAGGTCTTAATTTGTTCATATCTAGCAATGTATCTGCTGGCTGACCAAAAACAACAATATCATTACGTTTTATCTTAGTTAATGCAGGTAATCTTAAATATGGTAATTGTAATTTGTTCATCCATGAAGTTTTCCTTTTATCAAAGTTATCGCTAAATAAATAGGACTTAGTTTTTACAAGTGGAATACTGTCATGAATCATAGGTAAAGCTACAGTAGACATAGGAACTCTAGCTCCGTAGTGAAATTTACTTACAAATAAATAATCTCCAATTAAGAGAGATTTTTCTAAAGAGGAAGAAGGTATTACGTATGGTCTAATAAAATAATTGTGTACAATAGTCGCAGCTACAATTGCAAAGGCAATAGAACTAATCCATTCACCAGCAACGGAAGGTGCTTTTAAACTTCTATCTTTGTCATAAACTACCTGAGAACTATAGTTAATTTTATAAATATAAAAGCCTAATGTAAAAATTACTAAAAAGGTATCTTTCGTAGTTTTATAACCAAAACTTCTACAAGTTTCAATCCATAAAACAAGAAACATAATTAAATTTACAATTGGTATAAAAAGTAAAAAGGTCCAAGCCTTAGGACGTTTTATAATACCAAACAATACAATAGCATTGTAAATAGGTATTGCTGCTTCCCAAGCTTTTCTTCCTGCTTTTATATATAGTTTCCAAGTACCTAAAAAGTGTATAACTTGTACTATTAAAAATAAAATAAACCACCCGGTTAATGACATAATTTTTTTAATTTAATTTTTTAAATCTAAATAAATAGAAATAGTATATTTTAATTTAAGTTTAATACATCTTTCATTGTAAAAACTCCTTTTTTATTTAGTAACCATTCAGCGGCTATTACTGCTCCTAAAGCAAATCCTTTTCTATTATGAGCAGTATGCTTTATTTCAATAGAATCTACTTCAGAATCATAGTAAATACTATGAGTACCTGGAACTTCAGGAGTTCTTATAGCTTTAATAGGGATAATTTGATTAGAGGTAGGTTTTTCTAAAGTCCAATCTTTTTTATTTGAATTATCAATAATACCTTCGGCTAAAGTAATCGCAGTACCACTTGGTGCGTCTAATTTTTTAGTATGATGTATTTCTTCCATACTAATATTATATTGCTCTAAAGAACGCATCATTTTAGCTAGTTGAGCATTTAGTTCAAAGAAAATATTTACACCTAAACTAAAATTAGAGGCATAAATAAAAGAACCATTTTTATCTTTACATAAATCTACTATTTCGTTATATTTATCTAACCAACCAGTTGTTCCAGATATAACAGGAATATTGTTGTTTAAACATGTAGAAATATTAGTAAAAGCAGCTTCAGGAATACTAAAATCAATAGCAATATCTGCTTTCGAAATATCATAAGTGTTTTGAGAAGAAATCTTTAATACTATTTCATGACCTCTTTCTAGAGCAATTTTTTCAATTTCTTTGCCCATTCTTCCATAACCTAATAAGGCTAATTTCATATTAAAAAGAATATTTTAAAGTTAAACCTATTTTTGGGTTATTATCTACTGAATATCTGTTAGGAGGTATTGCAGTAGGTGTAATTGTTAAATCATCTGTATCATCAAATTGAAGTAAATGAGCTGTAACACTTGCTTCTACAATTTGTAAAACATAAATAAGTAAAGTAGAGAGCAAAGATAGATCTCTATTTTGTCTAAGTTGTCTTTGCGCACTTTCTAAACCAGCTTCAGAAATAATTTCTACTCCATTAACTGTAAATTCATCTGTTAAACCTGCTTTTCTTCTTCTAAAAGCAGTTCTAAAACGATCGTATTCATTACTACTATCTATAAAAAAATAAATGCTTGTAGCCATTCCTCCATAAATTAAAGGCAATTGCCACCAATACCTATTGTTATAAATTTGACCCCCACCAGGAAAAATTGCAGAATAAAAAGCAGCTTTAGATGGTGATAGAGGATTGTATTTTACTCTAGGTATTTGTAACTGAGATATCTCTTTAGATTTTATAGAGTCTTTTTGAGCAAGGATATTAATTTGCAGAAAAAACAGTGTAAATAATATGTAATATTTAAAATTCAATTACTGTAATAATTTTTTTATTCTATTAAAATCTTCAATTGAATCGAAAGGAACTGAAATTTTACCTTTACCTTTTTCGTCAACAGATATACCAACTTTAACACTAAAAAAGTCATTTAAATCTTTCATACTATTAGTAATAGTAGATGGTAATGATTTCTTCTTTTTTTCAATTTTAGCTATTGTTCCTGATTTTAAGTGTCTTACTAAATCTTCAGTTTGACGAACAGATAGTTTATCTCTCAGTATTTTTTCATAAATATTAAGTTGATCAGAAATACTATCAACATTAATTAAAGCTCTACCATGTCCCATAGAAATAAAAGAATCTCTCATTCCTGTCTGAATAATAGGATCTAGTTTTAACAAACGTAAATAATTTGTTACGGTAGATCTTTTTTTACCAACTCTAACACTTAATTCTTCTTGCGTTAATTTTATTTCATCAATTAATCTTTGATATGATAAAGCAACTTCTATTGGGTCTAAATTTTTTCGCTGTATATTCTCTACTAATGCCATTTCTAGCATTTCTTGATCATTAGCAAGACGAATATATGCAGGTACAGTTTTGTTACCAATTAATTTAGAGGCTCTAAAACGACGCTCACCAGATACTAATTGAAATTTGTCTTCTGCTAATTTTCTAACTGTAATAGGTTGAATAACACCTAATTCTTTTATAGAACTAGAAAGTTCTCTTAAAGCTTCTTCATCAAAATAAGTTCTAGGTTGATAAGGATTTACTTCAATTAAATCTAAATCAATATCAATAATGCTACCAACTACTTTATCTGCATTTTCATCTGAAGCAGAGTTTACTTCTGCAGTTTCTTTTAACAAAGCTGATAATCCTCTTCCTAACGCTTGCTTCCTTGTTGCTTTTGCCATTTTTTATGAATTCTTCTTTATAATTTCGTTTGCTAAATTAATATAATTTACAGCACCTTTACTAGTGGCATCGTATGAAATGATACTTTCACCATAACTTGGAGCTTCACTTAAACGTATATTTCTGTGTACTATTGTGTCAAAAACCATCGAACTAAAATGTTTTCTAACTTCATCTACTACCTGATTAGATAAACGTAAACGAGCATCATACATTGTAAGTAAAAGTCCTTCGATTTCCAATTCTTTATTATGAATTTTCTGTACACTTTTAATGGTATTTAATAATTTACCTAAACCTTCTAAAGCAAAATATTCACATTGAATAGGAATGATAACTGCATTAGAAGCTACTAAAGAATTTAAAGTTATTAATCCTAAAGAAGGAGCACAATCTATTAATATATAGTCGTATTCAGTAGTAAGTTCTGCTAAAGCTTTTTTTAGCATGTATTCTCGTTCCATTTTGTCAACAAGCTCTATTTCAATAGCAACTAAATCTATATGAGCAGGTATTAAATCAACATTTGGAGATTCAGTAGTAACTATAGCGTCTTTTACAGAAGCAGTATGTTCTAGTACTTGATAAGTACCCAGATCAACAGTTTCAACATCAATACCCAAACCAGATGTTGCATTTGCTTGAGGATCCGCATCTATTAAGAGTACTTTTTTTTCTAAAACACCTAGCGCAGCCGCTAAATTAACAGATGTAGTAGTTTTACCAACTCCACCTTTTTGATTTGCTATCGCAATAATTTTGCCCATACTTATTATGTAATTACTAGACGTAAAAATACAATTATTTATGACTTATAAAAGATTAAAATATTAACAAAAAAGTTAAAGAACTGAGAAAGTTTATTATCTCTTTTTTTTAAAGGTTTTTTTCCTGCTTTAAAATAGGGTATACCATTAAAAAATTAGAATGGTTGTAAAGTAAGTTTGTAGTGTTATTTAAATAACATAAAAATAATTAACCTTTAGTCTGATCAACTATACCTTAAGCGAAAGCCGAAAAGCAAATAGAGTAGGCAAAAACTATTTGAAATTTAACTATTATGAAAAACATTAAAACAAAATTACTAACAATAGTATCTGTAATTGGACTTGTTACAACAGCATTACTTTTTAATTCTTGTTCAGATGAAGCAACAATTGAGAGTGATGAAAATAGAATAGTTCAGGAATTGGGAGAGTTTAAAAAGGAAATAGAAATTTTTGATAAAAGCAAAGAAAACTCGGTAGTATTACTTATAGGTTCCAATGATATTTCTGTTTTAAACATGTGGAGTGCAAAGAATTTTGATTTAAATATTATTGATGAAAATCAATCTTTAGAAGATTTTTTTAAATCAGTTAATAAAGGAAATAATCGTAATGCAACCAATGAGGATTCTTCAGAAGAAGTAGCAGCAGAAATAGGATATACAATTATACGTAAGAATATTAATGCTTCTGGAAAGAGATACTTTTTACAAGAAAATCCACCTTATAACGAAGATGTAAGAGGATGGTCATATTCAACACTCTATAGTGATGCAGATGCTAGCTCTACTCATACTGTAACTGCAAATATATATGGACGTAACGCTTGGAAAAGAGGATATTTTGGAGTACAGTATAAGAAATATTCATACAGTGGTTATAGTACTATTGCTAGTGAATGGACGAGAATTAAAAATAACGAGTCTAAATCATACACAAGAACTCCATGTTATAAAATGAAAGTTAGAAGAAAATATAAGGGAACTAATAATTCTGTAGTTATTGAAATTGAAGAATAGAAAAAGAGAAATAAATAAACAGGCGATAATTTTTCGCCTGTTTTTATTGTATTCTATGTTTTTTAATCATAGTAGTGTTCTTCTTGCTCAAAATTTAGAAAAAATTGATTATTATGAAGCAATAAAAGTTTTAGAAAAAACGGAAAAGAATCCTGAAATTCCTGTTATAGCAGTTATTGATGGAGCAGTAAAAAGAAAAATATTTAGGAAAGAGGTTTTTTGGAAGAACAAATATGAAATACAAAATAATGGAATAGATGATGATGGCAATGGCTATGTAGATGATTATATGGGATGGAATTTCTCTAATAATTCAAAGGATGTAACGAATAAAGGAGTAGGAGATTGGCATGGAACACCAGTATGTAGTATTGTAGAAAAGATAATATCTAAATCTAAAGGAGTGCAGTTAATGAATTTGGTAAAAGGAGAAAGTATTCATCAGATTATAGAATCATTAGCATATGTATTCATGATGCGGAAAGCATATAATGAAACAAAGGGAGAAAAAGGAGCTTTTGTTGTTGCAGTCAATTGTTCGTGGGGTAAAAATAGATTATGGGCCTCCGATTATCCTGAATGGTGTGAAATTTATAATAAATTAGGTAAAGAAGGAGTGTTAGTTATTTCTTCTGTACCAAATGATGATTTGGATATTGAGAAGGTTGGAGATATGCCTTCAACTTGTAATAGTGAATACCTTATAACAGTAACAAATACAAATACAAAAGATAAAAAAATAGAGGAAGCTGCTTATGGAAAATATTCTGTAGATATTTCTGCTCCAGGAGATAAAAGTTATACATTATTAAACACAGGTAAGTATGGTTTTTTTGGAGGTACTTCAGCAGCTGCACCTCACGTAACTGGAACAATAGGACTTATGTATTCTATTTTTTTAGAAGATTTTTATTTAAATATAAAGCATAAGCCAGAAGAAGTTGCTAGTTTAATAAAGAAATGTATAGTAGAAGGAAGTAATAAAATAGAATCTTTAAATGGAATAACTGCTTTCGAAGGTCGTCTTAATGCATTTAATAGCATAAAACTATTGTTTGATTATTATAATAAGAGTTCGATTTATGAAAATATTTTTCAACAATTAAAAATAGTATCAATATATCCTAATCCAGCGATCAATAATGTAACTGTTTTGCTCGAATCTAATGAAGATAAAGAGGTTTTTTTAGATGTAACTGATTTAAATGGGCGAATTTTGAACTCGTTTCCTTACTTTGTAAAAGCTGGGATTAATACAATAGAGATATTTATAAAGAAAGGTAAAATGAAAAAAGGAGTATATATATTAAAAACAAGATCACTATCTGGTGTTGTTTCTAATGATAAAAAGATTATAGTTCGTTAAAAGTTTAAAAAAGAAAAAAGAGGTTGGTATAAAAAACAAAAAAACTAAGATATAAGATTCTTAGTTTTTTGTTTTTATATTATGTTTTTGAATAAAATTATCCGTTTAACATTACTGGCATTACAAGCATAGTAACATGTTCACCTTCTTCAGTACCATCAATTGGAGTTAAAATCCCTGCTCTATTAGGTAAACTCATTTCTAACTGTACGTCGTTAGCATTTAAATTATTTAACATTTCACTTAAAAAACGAGAATTAAAACCAATTTGCATATCATCTCCTTGGTAATCACAACTCAAACGTTCGTCTGCTTTATTTGCGTAATCTAAGTCTTCTGCAGATACATTTAATTCTGTACCAGCCATTTTTAAACGTATTTGATGTGTTGTTTTACTAGAAAAAATAGAAACTCTGCGAACAGAATTTAAAAATGAAGCTCTATCTACAGTTAATTTATTCGGGTTTTCTTTAGGAATTACAGCTTCATAATTAGGATATTTCCCATCTATTAGTCGGCAAATTAAAACGATATTGTCAAAAGTAAATTTAGCATTAGCATCATTATACTCAATAGTAACATTGTCTTCAGTACTTCCTAAAATACCTTTTAATAAATTTAAAGGCTTTTTAGGCATGATAAACTCAGCAGACTTATCTGCAGATACATCTTTTCTTGTGTATTTAACTAATTTGTGAGCATCTGTAGCTACAAAAGTTAGTTCCTTAGAGTTAAATTGAAAAAAAACGCCACTCATAACAGGTCGTAAATCATCGTTTCCAGCTGCAAAAATAGTTTTAGAAATTGCAGTAGAAAGTATATGTGGAGGTACCTCTGTACTACTTGGTGAAGGTAATTCTATGGCTTTAGGAAATTCTTCTCCATTATAAAAAGCCATGTCATATTTTCCTTGTTCAGAACTAATTTCAATGGTGTTTTCCCCTTCTGTTTTAAACGTTAATGGTTGATTGGGAAATGTTTTTAGTGTATCTAACAGTAAACGAGCGTTAATTGCTATCGATGCAGTATCAGTGCTTTCCACATTTATTACTGCGCTCATAGTAGTTTCTAAATCAGAAGCTGAAGCTGTTAATTGGTTTTCAGATAATTCAAACAAAAAATTGTCTAATATTGGTAAGGTATTATTGCTGTTTATAACACCACCTAATATCTGTAGTTGTTTTAGTAAATGTGAGCTAGATACAATAAATTTCATTATTTTTTTCTAAAGGAATTTGATTTACAAAGATATTCTATTCCATTAATTTTTAAAATTTATTTATCAACACTTTTTATACTTTTGTTAATTAGTTGAAAAGATAATGAATTTCGATACTTCCATAAAAATTAGAATTAGGCACTCTTACGCTTTCTAGCTTTTTGGTATGGTGTATAATAGCATATTTGAAATTAAAATTATTTAGAGAAAATCGAAAACCTATTTCTGTAGTTAATACAATAGGTTTAATGTCATAAGTAATAATATTATTGTCATTAAAAAAACTACCTTGTATTGTAGCATCATAAATTGTAAACCTTAGCATTGGATTCACGTAAAAAAACATTTCTTTGGTGTTTGTTAATTTGGTGTCTTTATTGTTCAATTTGCTATTAAAACCAATGCTGTTTGTTATTTTTTGTAAACTTTTTATACCTATTCTACTGGTGAAACCTGAAGATATATCAGTAAAAATAGAACCAATATTAATTTTGTTTCTCCAGTTAAAATCAAAAAAATCAGAAGAAAAATCAGATAAGTTTTTAGTGTAATCGATACTCAAATTTAAAGTAAAAGCATCTTGTATTTGATATTTCCACCCGGTAGCAGGTTCAAATCCATAAATATCGTGAACAAAATTCATTAATTCTTCGCCAAAAGCGGAAGGGCCTATGATACCAATTCTACCATTTAATTTAAAAATGGAGTTGTTTTTATAAAAATTACTGATACCGAAACCACCAAATAAATAACCAGCAAAAGGCCTATCATGTTCAGATAAAAAATTTACATTTGCTTTAAAAGGAGAGTATAATTCTTGACCAATTTCTATAGAATATATCTTTTTAATTGTTTTAGTTCTTTCTTTTGTAGATAAAAAATTATAAGAGAGAAATATACCGTTTGTATAATATCTGTCTCTTTGGGTAGAAACATATAAATCATTATCATTAATAAAACTAAACTGTTTGGTGTAGTTGGTTTGGCCAAAACATACAAACGATATTAAAATTAACAGAAGTAATAATCTTGTTCTTTTCACGAGACCAAAATAACAAAAAAAATACATTATTCTTATTTATAATGTATACTTTAGTATTACATAATTTATTGAATGGATAAGAAACCTAAACTTACAGCAAAAAACTTTAAAGAAATTAAAAGTAATGAAGAGTTGTTGTTGTTTATAAAACAACAGCAAATACCTTTTAAATCTGTAGAAAAAGAGTTGCTTTATGAGCAAGAATTAAGAAGTTTGCAGATTGAATTGGTAAAGTTACAACAGTGGGTTGCTAAAAATAATAAGAGAGTAGCTGTGATTTTTGAAGGAAGAGATGCAGCAGGAAAAGGAGGAAATATTAGGCGTTTTATGGAGCATTTAAGTCCTAGATCTTCACGCTTGGTAGCTTTAAATAAACCTACAGAGGTAGAAACCGGACAGTGGTATTTTCAAAGATATATTAAAGAATTACCAAACCCAGGAGAAATTGTTTTTTTTGATAGAAGTTGGTATAATAGAGCAGTGGTAGAGCCAGTAATGGGTTTCTGCTCTGAGGCGCAGTATAGAAAATTTTTGGTCCAAGTGCCAGAGTTTGAGCATATGTTGTATGAAGATGGAGTCATAGTCATTAAATTTTGGTTGTCTATATCAAAAAAAGAGCAAATAAAACGATTCGAATCAAGAATGGGAAACCCTTTAAAGCACTGGAAATTTAGTCCTGTAGATAAAAAAGGACAAGAGTTGTGGGATGAATATACCTATTATAAAGAAGAAATGTTTACTAAAACACATACAAGTTATTGTCCTTGGACGATTATAAAAACGAATAGTAAAAAAACAGCTCGTTTAGAAGCTATGCGCCATGTGCTATCTAAATTTGATTATGAAGGAAAAGAAGAAGCGATGACCAATTTGAACCCTGATCCTAATATAGTAATGAGATATTACCGCTCTGTAATACAACATGATTAATATGAATATAGAAAATAATAAGTTTGAAGAGTTAAAGCTTTCAGAAACAGAAGTAGAAAAATTAAATTCAAAAGAAGGTTTATTGGCTATTTTATCTAAAGAATCTTATAATGTAGAAAGAGCGCTTAGATATGTTAATTATTTAGAAAAATTAGAAAAACTTCAAATTGAGTTGATAAAACTTCAAACTTGGGCTATAAATAATAATGAAAGAATTATAGTTTTATTTGAAGGAAGAGATGCAGCAGGAAAAGGAGGAGCAATAAGAAGGATAACGGAGAGAATTAATCCAAGGCATATGAGGATTGTAGCTTTGCCAAAACCAACTGAAGAACAAAAGACACAATGGTATTTTCAAAGATATGTAGAGCAATTCCCTAAAGCAGGAGAGTTGGTTTTGTTTGATAGGAGTTGGTATAATAGAGCTGTAGTTGAGCCTGTAAATGGTTTTTGTACAGAAAAACAATATAAAATATTTATGAAACAAGTGAATGGATTTGAAAAAATGATTTTACAATCCGGTATTCGCTTGGTTAAAATATATATGTCAATTTCTAAAAGAGAACAGCAAAAACGTTTTGATGAAATTAAAAAAGATCCTCTAAAACAATGGAAAATGACATCTGTAGATGAAAGAGCTCAAACTTTATGGGATGATTATACTGTTTATAAAAAGAAAATGTTTAAAAAAACAAATACAGAACAATCTCCTTGGAAAATAATTAGGGCAAATAGAAAAACAGAAGCTAGAATTTCATGTATAGAACATATTTTAAATAGTGTTCCTTATGATAAGAATACAGTAATTTAATCTTAGTAATTCTGTTTTTTTAAAGTTGTTTTTTCTCTATTTGATTTTTTATTTCTTCAAAAAGTAAGAAGATTTCACCAGCAATTTGTTTACTAGTTTCTAAGTATTTTTCATTCTGCCTATCTGTATTGTCAGATTCTTTAGGGTCCTTGTATGGTAAATGAAATCTTTCTATAGCGTCAGGAATGAAAGGGCAGTTTTCATCTGCATGATCACATGTGGTTATAGCAATATATGGGTACTGATTAATTTCATTGTCAAAAATTTTTGAAAAACCATTAATCGTTTTTTTAGAACCTTTAAAAGATATTAAGTATTGAGGGTTTTGATGAGAAAAATCCCCTACATTAAAGTTAAATCCAGTTTTTTGCAAACACTTAACTGTATTTCTATGAAAAGCTGTGGTTTCAGTTCCTCCAGAAAATGCATGTATATTATTTAAATTAAAATATTCACTAGCAAAGAATGACCAAACTTGAGCTAATTGACTTCTTCTAGAATTATGAGTGCAAATAAAATTTAAATTAATTTTATCTCGATCTTCTAGTTCTTCAGTTATTTTATTTGCTATTCTAAATAATAAATCTTTTCGATCTTTAGAAATAGATAAATCATTTTTAGCATCTTTAAAAAAGTCTTCTGTTTGTATGGTAGTTTTTATCATCCTTTTTTTAGGTATTTTTGCAGAGGTAATTTAATGTCTTTGTAATTCTCTTGCAAAATTAAGAAACTACTAAGAGTTATATTTTTAAGTTAAAGTTAAGTATGTGTTTAGAAATTGGAAATAAAGTTGCTGTAATAGATGATGTTATTAAAGGTTTTGTGGTTAGTGTTTCAAAAGAGAGGATTTTAATAAGAGATGATGAAGGAATGGAATTTTGGTTTGATAGCATAGATTTGGTAAAAATTGATATTGAGCAAAATGAGATTTACAGACAATATAATGAAGAAGAAAAAAATTTAAGAAAAGAGTTAGAGAGAGATGAAAAAAGAAAGAAAAAAGGTTTTGTTAAAGTAAAAAAAGAAATAATATTAGAGGTTGATTTACATGTAGAAAAGTTAGTGAAATCAACTAAGCAAATGGATAATTACGATATATTATCACTGCAAATTGAAACTGCAAAAAGAAAAATAGAATACTGTATATATAAAAAAATATCTAAAGTTATCTTTATACATGGTGTTGGTGAGGGGGTCTTAAAAGAAGAGTTGCAGTATTTGTTAAATAGATATTCCGTAAAATATTATGATGCGTCTTATAAAAAATATGGGGCAGGAGCGACAGAAGTTTATATATATCAAAATAATTAATAACCTAATGATCGAAAATAAAAATGAAAAATATATATTTTGATAATGCTGCAACTACTCAGTTACTTCCTGAGGTGGTCGAAGTTATGAGTGAATCGATGTTGTTAAATTATGGGAATCCATCGTCAGTACATCAGATGGGAAGAAAAGCAAAAGTAGCTGTAGAAAAAGCAAGAAAAAACATAGCTAATTATCTTAATGTTTCTGCAAAAGAGTTGTTCTTTACATCAGGAGGTACTGAAGCAAATAATTTAGTACTAAAAAATGCAGTAATAAATTTAGAAGTAAAAAGGATTATAACTACTAGAATAGAGCATCATGCAGTGTTAGATGTGGTTCAATATTTGCAAAAAGAAAAAGGAGTTGAAGTAGATTATTTGAGCTTAAATAAATTTGGTGAATTTGATTTAAAAGAATTAGAGATTAAATTGTCGAATCAGAAGAAGAAAACATTGGTTAGTTTAATGTATGTGAATAACGAAATAGGAAATATTTTACCTGTAAAAGAAGTTTCTTCTTTGTGTGTAAAATATAACGTAATGTTTCATTCTGATGCTGTGCAGGCAGTTGGTCATTTAGAGGTTGATTTAAAAGAAGTTCCAGTCGATTTTTTGGTAGCTAGTGCACATAAGTTTCATGGTCCTAAAGGAGTAGGTTTCTTATATAGTAATAGTAAGTATTCTATAAAGCCAATTTTGTTAGGAGGAGGTCAAGAAAAAGGAGTGAGGTCGGGTACAGAAAATGTACATGCGATACTTGGTATGGAAAAAGCTCTTAGTATATCGATAGGACGATTAAAAAAAGATTCGCAACATATTTTTGAAATAAAAAAATATTTCATCAATCAATTAATAATGAATTTCAAAAATATTTCATTTAACGGTTTGTCTGGGGAAGAAATTGTAGCAACGAAAACTATTGTTAATGTAAGGTTTCCTTTTAAAGATGAAAGGTTCTTATTTCGTTTAGATTTAATGGGGGTTTGTGCTTCTGCTGGAAGTGCATGCCAAAGTGGGGCAAGTAAAAGATCTCATGTTTTAGAAGAAATCTTAAATGAAGAAGAGATAAGTTTTTCTTCTGTTAGATTTTCGTTTAGTAGGTTTTCAACTATAGCTGAGGTAGATTATTTGTTAGAACAGATCTTTAAAAAAGATAAAAAAACTAAAATACTTTAAATAGTAAGTTTTAAGCTGTTTTTTTTTATTCTGAATAAAATTATGTAGGTGTTAAAAATAATGCTCTTAAAAATATGTTTTTATGGTTAGTTTTAATAGTTTTTATTTATATTTATTTTTTTGTTAATAGTTTTAGATGATTGAATTAAATTAAATAATAAAATCATATTAAAATGTGACTTATGTGAAAAAAATGTTTCTTAATTAAAAAGAGTGTAATAAAAAATTATATATTTGCACTCGAAATGTTCCCCCCGCTATCAAGTGATTAATTAAAATCTTGGAATTAGGGTCTTTAACTTATGTAAGCGAGTGGTCGAATATTTTATTCTTCATAGTATAAGTATATCCTTTAATTTTATTTGTTTTTCTTTTTATTTGATAGTAGTGGGAACGTTTTATTGTATAAGTAAGTTTTCAAACAACCAGAAGTTATCAAATTATGAGGAACTTTTACATTAACGATTTGTTAAAAACGAAAGTGTTTTTAACGTTAATTTTATTTTCTAGTTTTATTAATGCCTTTTCTCAAGATGAAGATTTTGATGGAGTTACTGACTCTAACGAAGGTAAAATATGTCCTACAGGTTTTTTAAATGTAAATGCATCAGGTATTGGTTCTAATAATCAAGCACCAACCCCTGGGACTATTTCAGGTATTTATGATTTTAACGGTGTAAATATTAATGTTACTACAGATACTAGTGGAGCTAACTTAACAGAATTGTTTGTGCAAAATGCTACTACTTTACGTTTGCAAGGAGCTGGTACAGACGCAGGGAATACACCTGGAGGTGTTGGAGGAGATTTTGTAAGTTACACACTTACTTTTTCAGAACCAACAACAGATGTTAGGTTTAGATGGAGTGGTTTAGATAATGGTGATTTTGTTACAGTTACTTCTCTTTCACCTGATGGAAGTAGTAATATTGTAAATGGAACAGGATTACAAGGATCTGCAGGTAGTAGTATAAATACAGAATATAATCAAAATAGAAATCCTGTTAATACTTTTGGAAATAGAGCTCCAGGACCAAATGCTTTGTTTTATTTAGAAGGAAGCGGAACAGATGCAGCTTCTATTACTTCTTATGCAACTTTTATTGGACATCAAAATAACTATTCAGATTTCTCAATTGAAGGAGTTGTACAAAGTGTTACTATCGTAACAAGAAAGCAGAGACAGGATAATAATAGGGTAAATGTTGGTGTTGTAACTTTTCAAATTACAAATTTTAGCTACTGTACAATAGTAGATACAGATGGAGATGGTAGTCCTGATTTTGATGATGTAGATAGTGATAATGATGGTTGTAATGATGATCAAGATCCACAAAGAACAGTTGCTACTAGACTTAATGCGAATACCAGTTTATTGAAAAATCAAACTGTAGTAGATGGTAGTAGTGCATCTTTTTTAATAACTCCAGCTATAGCTACTAGTACAACTGATTTTGTGTCTGGAAACCCAAATTATAATACAAGAACTGCACCTGCAGGTAGTGTTACAAATGTTTCTTCCACAATTAATTATCAATGGGAAGAAAATGGTGTTCCGCTTTCAAATGGATTAATTTATTCAGGGGTTAACACTCCTGTGCTGAATTTAAGTAACGTAACAGGTTTAAATGGAAGAGTTTATAGGTTAGTAATAACACACCCAGATAATCCTTGTGTAATTAGATCAGGCTCGGCAACTCTTTCTGTTGTTGCACCAATAGATCAGTGTGATCCTATCGCTTCTGGAAATGTAGATACAGATAGAGATGGTATATCCGATTTCTGTGATGAAGATGATGATAATGATGGTATACTAGATGTGAATGAAAATTTAGCATGTGCTTCATCAGCATCCTCTTCAATATCTGGAGCTTGGTCTTCTTCAGGTTCAGGAGCTTCAACTTCTTGGTCTTCTGTTGCAGGAACTGGTTCAGATGCAGTTACAATAACAGCTTCAGCTTCAGATTATGGAAATGGAACAAGTTTCACTTTAAACGATTTTGAAATAGAGACAACTGTTGCAGGTAGCGTAGTGCCTCATACTATGGCTTGTAATGGAGCGTTTAGTGATGCTTCAATAGTTGGTAATCCTTCTCTAGCAATAAGACATACATACCCTAATACAGCTACAATTACATTTAATTTTGATAAATATGTGCAAAATCCAGTAATACATATAGATAGACTAGGAGGAGGAGGAGGTCCTGGAAATACAACAACAGCTTCGGTTATTAGTTTGTTGTCACCAGGTTTAACATTTACTGAATTAGCTCAAAATGATACACATTTTATAACGACTTCTACATCAATAACTAGACAGGCAGGTTTAAATTTTACTTCAGATCCTTCTGAATGTGGTCCACCTTTAGCAGGAACTGCAGCAGGTAGTGTAAGAATAAATGGTATATTTAATACAGTTACTTTTGAAATATCGATGAACCAAGATGCTCCAGCAGCAGTAAATGATCGTTTTGAAATTGCTTTTAGTGATATTATAACAGCACCTGATTGTGATAATGATGGTATACCAAATTCATTAGACTTAGATAGTGATGGAGATGGATGTTTAGATGTAATAGAATCTGGTGGTATAGATACTACACCAGCTGATGGTGTTTTAGATGGAACAGGAAACAATAATGGTAGAGTAACAGGTGGAGTTGGAGGATACAATGGAGTTACTGGGAATGAAGTTATAGCAACAGAGTTAACAACTTTAGCTACTATTGCTAATCAAAATTTAAATGTTGGAGATGCATTAAGTTTAGATGCAGCATCAGTATCCACTAATACAACTGTTTTTTCAAGTGGGACACCAGATTATTCTTCTGGTACAGATTCGTCTTCTCAATTATTATATGAATGGCAAATAGATAGAGGAGATGGAGCAGGGTTTATTACTATTCAAGCAAGTTCTTCTACAGCAACATATACAAAAAATCCTTTAGATTTATCAGATGAAGGTAACTATAAGGTGATTGTTACACATTCACAAAATAGTTGTATTAATCAAGAAATAAATTTCACAATTAATGTAAGAACTTTAATTGTAGATGCTAATGAGACTTTAACAACGCCAGAGGATACAACTTTAAACGGAGATTTATTTGCTAACTTAACAGATGCAGATAGCACAAGTCATAGTATCACAGGAGCAAGTGTAGATACAGATGGCGATGGTACTCCAGA
>CANMJA010000007.1 GCA_947498055.1 uncultured Tenacibaculum sp. | reverse complement strand
TAATATCGGTAAACTTATCTTCTTGGGCATAATACAAGATACAAAATATTACAGTAATATCATATTATAAATGGTATTAATATAAAAAGCAATAGGAATCAAATTTTTGATTTCTATTGCTTTTTATATTAATTGTGAGATTGTGTATGTGTATTAAAAATTCACATAATCAACAATTTCTAGTCCGTATCCAATCATACCTACACGTTTTTCTTGTTTAGTATTCGACATTAAACGTAGTTTATGAATATTAAGGTCATGTAAAATTTGAGCACCAATACCAAAGTCTTTATTATCCATGGCAATTCTTGGAGCTTTTATTTCTCCTTCTTTTTGATTTTCTTTTAATCCTTTTAATCTATTTAATAAGTTTAAAGATTGATTTTGTTGATTAATAAAGAGAATAGCACCACGTCCTTCTTCATTAAGAACTTGAAACATCTGGTCTAATTTTTTATCTGCATTATTTGTTAAAGTTCCTAAAATATCATTATTAACTAAAGTAGAATTAATACGAGTTAAAATAGGTTCGTTTTTACTCCAAGTACCACGAGTTAATGCTATATGAACTTGATTATTGGTAGTTTGTTGGTAAGCACGTAACCTAAAATCACCAAAACGAGTTTGTATGGTAAAATCTTCTCTTTTTTCAATTAAAGAATCGTGTTCCATTCTATACGCTACTAAATCTTCAATAGAAACAATTTTTAAATCGAATTTTTTAGCAACTTTTAATAACTGAGGTAACCTAGCCATGGTACCATCTTCATTCATAATCTCTACAATTACTCCTGCTGGTTGTAACCCAGCTAAACGAGCAAAATCAATAGCAGCCTCTGTGTGCCCAGTTCTTCTTAAAACACCACCTTCTTTTGCTTTTAATGGAAAAATATGTCCAGGTCTAGCTAAATCAAAAGGTTTTGTGTCTTTATTAATTAAAGCTTCAATAGTTTTAGCTCTATCGGATGCAGAAATTCCAGTAGTAACCCCGTTGCCTTTTAAATCTATAGATACGGTAAAGGCAGTTTCCATTGGATCGGTATTATTACTTACCATCATCCCTAATTGTAGCTCTTTACATCTATTTTCAGTAAGAGGAGTACATATTAAACCACGACCATGAGTTGCCATAAAATTAACCATTTCGGGAGTCACTTTTTCTGCCGCTGCAAGAAAATCGCCTTCATTTTCTCTATCTTCATCATCTACTACAATAATAACTTTTCCTTCTCGAATATCGTTAATTGCTTCTTGTATGGTATTTAATTGAACTTTTGGTGTAGTTTCTGTTGTCATGAATCGATTTTTTTTTCTCCTTTAGAGAAGATTCCTTTAAATAAATTTTTAATTTTTGCAAATAAACTATTTATATCAAATAATCCTTTATCCTGCGCAGCTCTAACTGTAAATGTAATTGCCAAAGGAAGCATTAAGCTTATAGCAAGCCAAGAACCAGCTATAGCAGAAATAGAACTTTCTTCTGCCATATTTCTTCCAAAAGTATTAGAAAAAAAGTACAAAACATAAATAGCAATAGCTAAAATCATAGGTAAGCCCATTCCACCTTTTCTAATTATAGAACCTAATGGAGCACCAATAAAAAATAGTAATAAACAAGATAATGAAAAGGCAACTCTATTGTAAAACTCAATGTCGTATAAGTTTAATACTTTTCGTCTATGCTTAAAAGAATTTTTATTTGAAGTAAAGTTGTTAATACTACGATCTATTTTAGAGATAGCTGAGTTAATAATTTGTCTTTTTTTATCTAAATCAAAATTTTCTAAAATAATTGGATTTATTTCTTTATTGACTAGGGAGTCTGGGTATTTATATAATTTATTTGCTTCTGTATTTAAATATAAACTTTTGGCTCTTGAATTAACATACTCATCATAGCCTTGTTTTAAATCGGGTAAGGTGTCTTTTAGTTGTGATAAACTAAGCATGTTAAAGTTTCTAGAGTGCTTAATGTCATTAATATCTCCTTTGCTAAAAGAAGAAATATCCATGTTCAGTGTATACTCTTTAAAATCGGCATAAGAAGCTTTCATTCTAAATCGTTCTTTATATGCCATTCTATTGTTTACATGATGCTCATAAAAGTGTCCATCTTTCAATTTAAGAGTCATGTATCTACTTCCTTCTTCCGATATTAATTCTCCTTTTTTAGCTGTGATAATTTTATTATTTCCTCTTTTAGCAGATAAATCATATATCAAAACATTTTTTAAAAGATTTTTTTCCTCTCCGTATTTTTCATCAAATTTAATTTGATAATTAGGAATATCACTATTAAAACTTCCAGGAACTAAAGCTAAAGCTGGTTGTTTTTTTCGAATGTTTAATTTAAGATTTATTTGTTTTAGAATTGCATAAGGGTATACATAATCTAGAAAAACAAAATTAATGCAGCTCATTATTATGGTTAAAAATACTAGAGGGCGAACCATTCTTTGTAAAGATACACCAGCAGATTTAGCAGCAGCAAATTCATACTTTTCAGAAAGGCTACCTAATGTCATAATAGAAGATAAAAGCACTCCAATTGGTAAAGCTTGTGGTGCTACTATAAGTGTAGTGTACCATAAAAACTTTAAAATGATTATAAAGCTTATTCCTTTACCTGCTAAATCATCAAAGGCAAGCCATAAAGCTTGCATTACTAATACAAAAAGTATAATTAAAAAAGTTGCTACAAAAGGAATTAAGAAACTTTTTAATATGTATTTATCTAATGTTTTCACTAATGCAAAGGTACTAAGCTTAGTTGTAAAAACCACAAAAGTTTTGTTAATTGACTTTCTCTCTAATTAACAAAACTTTTATGGTATATTTTATGTGATATTTAGTCTACTAAGTATCCTAATTTTTCGTATTTATTTCTATCGAAAGAGAATAAATTTTCTGAGATAGATTGATTACTTTTAAATTTAGTAATGGTAAAAGTAGTTTCCGTACCATTAGAGCCTATTTGTACTAATTTATAAATATGCTTTGTTTTAGCATCTATACCTAATTGCACTTTTACAATATCTGAATTACTATCAATAGGTGTTAAATTTACATATTGTACTTTTCTACCATTGGTGTTTTTTAAAGTACCCATTTCATAATTATAACCTTCTTTGTAAAAAGTTAGTAATTTTGATGGATAAATAAAACCATCTTCTTCTTCTATGTCACCATCTGTTATGGTAGCCTCTTTTTCTTCTGTATTTATAACAACCAATTTTTTGCCATTAAATAGAAAATTGTTGCCTAAATAGTTTAAGTTATATTTTTCTCCAGATAATGTAATATTCCCTCTAATAGGAGGGTCGTTGGTAATACCTGCTTCTTTATTAACTAATGTAGAATTAAAACCAATACTCATATTTTTATAAGCTCCCATTTTGTTAGATACTTCATCTAATAAATTTTTTGCCTTCTCTGAAGAAGTTTGGGCTGTTACGCTTAAACTTAAAAATAATCCTATTATAAATAATGCTATTTTTCTCATGTTTATGATTGAATTTTCTGTCTTTTAACTTTTAATTATTTTTTTCATTCTCTAATAATTGCTCTAAAGCAACAAAATCGGGAACAAGAACCTGTCTTGCCTTACTACCTTCAAAAGGACCAACAATACCAGCGGCTTCCAATTGATCGATAATTCTTCCAGCTCTATTATATCCTAATTTTAATTTTCTTTGCAATAACGATGCCGAACCTTGTTGTGCTGTAACAATTATTTCTGCAGCGTTTTTAAATAGTTTATCTCTATCCGAAATGTCTACATCAAGATTTGTGCCACTCTCTTCACCTACATATTCTGGCAACAAGTGGGCATCTGGATAAGCACGCTGAGAACCAATGAAATCTGTTATTTTTTCTACTTCAGGAGTATCTACAAAAGCACATTGAATTCTGGTAATATCATTTCCTCCAGAATATAACATATCTCCTCGACCAATTAACTGATCGGCACCAGGAGCATCTAAAATGGTTCTACTATCTATTTTAGAAGTTACTCTAAATGCAATACGAGAAGGGAAGTTTGCTTTGATAATACCTGTTATTACGTTTACAGACGGCCTTTGTGTTGCTACTATTAAATGAATACCAATGGCTCTGGCTAATTGTGCTAAACGAGCAATCGGAGTTTCTACTTCTTTACCCGCTGTCATAATTAAATCTGCGAATTCATCAATAACCAACACTATATAAGGTAAGAATTGATGTCCGTTTTCAGGATTTAATTTTCTTGCTTTAAATTTTGCATTGTATTCTTTTATATTTCTAACCATTGCTGTTTTTAGCAAATCATAACGGTTATCCATTTCTATACATAAAGAATTTAATGTATTTACCACTTTAGAAGTATCTGTAATAATAGCTTCTTCTGCATCTGGAAGTTTTGCTAAATAATGACGTTCTATTTTATTAAATAAAGTAAGTTCTACTTTTTTAGGATCTACTAATACAAACTTTACTTCTGCAGGATGTTTTCTATATAATAAGGAAGTTAAAATAGCATTTAAACCAACAGATTTACCTTGCCCAGTTGCACCAGCCATTAGTAAGTGAGGCATTTTAGCTAAATCAACCACAAAAGTCTCGTTAGAAATTGTTTTACCCAATCCTAAAGGTAATTCCATTTGACTTTCTTGAAACTTCTTAGAAACGATAGTCGAATGCATAGAAACAATAGTTGCTTTTTTATTAGGAACCTCTATACCAATAGTTCCTTTTCCTGGTATTGGAGCAACAATTCTAATTCCTAAAGCAGAAAGTGATAAAGCAATGTCGTCTTCTAAATTTTTTATTTTCGAAATTCGAACTCCTGCTTCTGGTATTATTTCATATAAAGTAATAGTAGGACCTACTGTTGCTTTAATTTGTGCAATACCAATTTTATAATTTTTAAGTGTTTCTACAATTTGATTTTTATTAGCTTCTAATTCTTCGGGGTCTATAGAAATACTTTCATTGTATTGTTTTAATAAATTGAAAGTTGGAAAACGAAAACCTCCTAATTCTAAGGTAGGGTCGAATTCTCCAAAATCTTGTACTAATTTTTCAGAGATATTTTCTGAAACACTTTTTTCTTCTTCTACTTTTTCTATAGCTATTTGTAATTCATTTAATGTTTGTTCGCTAGGCGTGTTTTTTTCTTGAGGAACTTGTTCTTCATTAGCAGTAGTTATTTTTAAATCTAACAGATTTTCTTCTTTTTTATCTACTTCAGAATGATTATTAATTGTGGGTTGTAAGTTTTCAACAGAAAGTTCAAAATTTGATTTAGAGTCCGTTTCTTTTTTAGTTTCTGTAGAAACATTTTTGTTTTCCTCAGTAGTATTTTTTCTTTTTTCGTTTACAGAGCTAGTTTCTTCTTCTATTTTTTGTTCTTTTTCTTTTCTTTTTAATTGTTCTCCTATTTTTTCTGGCGTTAATCTAAAGCGAACTACAACATAGGCAATAAAGAAAAAGGTTAAAAGAATGGCTAGTCCTGTTTTTCCTATAAAAGTTTGTAAATATTCGTTTAGTTCATACCCAACAGTACCAGATAATAAAGCAAACTTTTTTTCTATAAAACCTAGAGCAATAGAAATCCATAACATATTAAACAATCCCCAATTCCATCGGGTAACCATGCTTTTAAATTTACTTTGTAATAAAAAACTAATTCCAGTTAAAAAAACAAGAAAAGGAAGTATAAAAGCAGCTAAACCAAAACCATTATATATAAAAACGTGACTTAAATTAGAACCAATTTTACCTAATAAATTTTTAGTTTTTACTTGTTTATTAGTAAATTCTAGTAACGTACTTTGATCTTCTTCCCAAGAAAAGAAAAATGAAATAAAAGCAATACATAAAAAAACAGCAAATAATACCAAAAAAGCTCCTAAAATAGTTTGTGTTTGTCTATTCGTAAAAAAATCAGAAATGTCTGATATAGAGAATCTTTTTTTGGTTGTTTTCGTTTTTTTAGAACTTGTTTTTTTAGTCATTTATTATGTTAAATTTAGACCTGTAAATATAGAAATATTACGAGAATAAGTCTATTATTTTTGGAATGTATATTACACAACCTATAATTATTGAAATTATTGCAGCTAAACCGGCAGCTCCAGCAGCAACATCCTTTATTATACCTATTTTATTATGATATTCAGGATGTATAAAATCTGCCACTTTTTCTACGGCAGTATTTAAAGCTTCTGCCACTAAAACCAAACCAATAATTCCTAATTGAATCATCCATTCTATCGCAGAAATATGAAAAAAAACACCTGCTACGATAACAAAAAGCCCAATAATAAATTGGGCTTTAATACTATCTTCGGTAGTTATAAGAATTAAAATTCCTTTTAAAGAATATTTTATGCCCTTTAATCTCCTTTTAATAAAACCATCTTTAGTTTCACTCATTACAAAGCCTTTAAAGCTTTATCATAATTAGGTTCGTCTACAATTTCAGGAACTTGCTCTGCATAGGTAACTTCTCCTTTTTCATTAATAACAACAATACAACGAGAATGCAATCCTGTTAAAGGACCATTAGTAAACTCTAAACCATAATTTTTTCCAAATTCACCAGTAGCAAAATCAGAAAGCATTTCTACATTTTCTATCCCTTCGGCACCACAAAAACGACTTTGTGCAAAAGGTAAATCTCTAGAAATACAAAGAACTTTCGTGTTTTCTAATTGGGAAGCTTGTTTATTAAAAGTTCTAACAGAGGTAGCACAAGTACCTGTATCTACACTTGGAAAAATATTTAATATTAGTTTTTTACCAGCATAATCTTGTAAAGATTTTTTAGATAAGTCACCTCCAATAAGATGAAAGTTAGGAGCTTTTGAATTTACTTCTGGTAAAGATCCGTTAGTTTGAATTTCGTTACCTTTTAATGTTACTGTAGCCATTGTAATTTAGTTTTTAATTCTTATCAAAAATAGTTAAAATCTATCAATTTAAACTATCTTCGTCCTCTTAAAAATAGTAAAGATTGACTGTGTGAATCTATCTAATTATACTTCAGAATTTAATAAAAACTTAAAAATAGCTTACCCTATTATGTTAGGGCAATTAGGACATGTTCTGGTAGGATTAGCAGATAATCTAATGGTAGGAAAATTAGGAGCTGCTTCTTTAGCTTCTGTTTCTTTGGCAAATGGTTTAATGTTTCTGTTTTTATCTTTAGGTATTGGATTCAGTTTTTCTATTACTCCTTTAATAGCAGAAGCAGATGGAGAGAAGAATGTGCGAAAAGGAAAAGTAATATTTCAGCATGGAATTTTTATAACAATTATATTAGGTTTTCTAATTTGCCTTTTTATGTTAGCCTCTCAAGGCTTCATGTATTATATGAAACAGCCAAATGAAGTTGTTGAATTAGCAATACCATATTACCAAATAATAGCTTATTCAATGATACCTGTAATGGTTTTTCAAGGTTTTAAGCAGTTTGCAGATGGTTTATCATTAACAAAATATGCGATGCAGGCAGCTTTAATAGCCAATGTGATTAATGTGTTTTTCAATTATGTTTTAATTTATGGAAAATTAGGTTTTCCAGAGTTAGGAGTAGTAGGTTCGGCAATAGGAACTTTAATTTCGCGTTTTATTATGGTAGGTTTTATGATTTATATTATAAGAACTAGAAAAGAATTTGCGCCTTTTGTAGAGAATTTTTCTTTCAAGAATATTCAAAAAAAGATACTTAAAAAAATATATAAATTAGGATACCCTACTGCTTTACAAATGTGGTTTGAAGTAACTTTATTTGCTGCAGGAATTTTTATAGCAGGTAGTATTGGAACTAATTCTCAAGCGGCAAATCAAATTGCTCTAAATTTAGCTTCTATGACATTTATGATTGCGGTTGGACTAGGAGTAACTGCTACTGTTCGTGTCGGTAATCAAAAAGGATTACAGAATTTTAAAGAATTAAGAAGAATAGCAATTTCTATCTTTCTTTTAATGGTTATTATAGATATTATTTTTGCAATTGCTTTTATTGCTTTTAAAGGTGTTTTACCTACTTTTTATGTTGATAATGCAGAGGTTATGGGAATTGCGAAAACATTGATTATTATAGCTGGTTTCTTCCAGTTATCAGACGGAATTCAAGTAGTTGTTTTAGGAGCACTTAGAGGATTACAAGATGTTAAAATTCCTATGGCTATTACTTTTGTAGCGTATTGGGTTATTGGTTTTCCTATTTGTTATTATTTAGCATTACACACTTCTTTAAAAAGTGAAGGAATTTGGATTGGCCTTTTAATCGCTCTTACTGCATCTGCAGTAATGTTGTATCTTCGTTTTAATATATTGACAAAAAAATTAATTCATAAAAAACATGGAATTGCCTAAATTTTTATTAGCAGATAATAGTGAACACCCTGAAGATATTTTTGTATTGCATACAGAATATCCGAGATTTTTAATAAATTTAAAAGATGATTCTGTAGAATGGTTCGATGATATAGCAGATGAAAACCAACAAGACTTAGCTAATGAATTAGAAAAATTAATTGAATTAGCTGAAAAGTTTTATGATAAAGAAATGGAATCATATAAATAAAGAATTTTTTTATCATGCTTGAGTATACGGTCTTTTAATGTAAAATTGAATGAAAAAGAAAATTAAGTATATTTTGCTATTTTTAATTCTAATAATAGGAATTGGAAGCGTACTTACAGCTAAATATGTTTTTCCGTATGCAATTATTCAACCTCCTAGAATTTCTGAAAATATTACACCTGCAGATTTAAAGTTGAATAGTACAGATATTAGTATAATTACTAAAGATTCTATAGAAATTAAAGGGTATTGGATTAAAAATGATTTAGTACCTAAAAAAGCGATAATGTTATTTGTTCATGGAGTAGGAGGCTGTAAAGAACATTTTTTAAACCTGTCTAAAAATTTAACTAAAATTGGTATTGAATCTATTTTAATAGATAGTAGAGCACATGGAGAGAGTGGAGGTAAATATTGTACTTATGGATACAAAGAAAAAAAAGATATATCTAATGTTATAGACTTTGTAAAGGAGAAGAACGATAGTATACCTATAGGAATTTGGGGAAATTCTATGGGAGGTGCTATTGCAATTCAAGCACTTGAATTTGATACTCGAATTAAATTTGGAATAATTGAAAGTACTTTCACTAGCCTTAACCAAATAGTTTATGATTATCAAAAATCATATATTTATGGTATAGGAGTAAAATTTTTATGTAATATAGCTTTAAAAGAAGCAGGAAAAATTGCTAATTTTAATCCCGATTTTGTTTCTCCAGTTACTTCCGTAAAACAAATTAAACAACCAGTATTAATTGTGCATGGAGAAAAAGATGAGAAAATAAAATTTGAATATGGAAAATTATTGTTTTCTAATTTAAAATCTGACAATAAAAAATTTATAGCAATTAAAAATGGAGGACACTTTGATTTAAGTGAAAAAGGAGGAGATAATTATAAAAAAACAATTACTAATTTTTTAATAGAACATTCGAAATAATATTGAATTAGGATTAAAAATGGTTAATGATCAAATTAAAGTTTTATAATATTTAAAAATAAAAAAGCATTAAAAATTAAAAGCACTATGAACATTCAAGCATATCAAAACTTTTTTGACGATTCTAATTATAAAACAAACTCGGTATTACAAGGAGTAGCCTCTAGTGATGCTTTTGTTAATATACAATCTATTTTGGGGCGATTGGAGTTTTTTAACGATTTTGAGGATATTCAAATAGAAACAAAACAAGGTACAGACGAAGCTATTTTAAGTTTAGTTTATAAAGAAGAAACATATAATTATCACTTATCTATAGACGAAGTAAATGTAAATCATTTATTTAATTTATCACATCAATTAACAGATATAGAAAGTGAAAGATTAAGAAATGCTAGAATGGGTATTACTATAAGAACTCATTTTAGAGAAGATAATTTGTTGTCATTTCATGTACAAATAAAAATTTTATGCGCTATACTACCTAACTTATCAAGTATTATAGATCATAGTTCTTTAAGTATTTTATCTGGTAAATGGTCTAAATTATGTGCTGCTTCTGAAATTCCACCACCACCTTCTTATTTATACAGAATTCATGCTGTTTCTGGGGATAATAACGATGTTTGGTTACACACTCATGGGTTAAACAGATGTGGAAGTATAGAGCTTGAGGTATTAAATGCACAAGAAGAAGAAGATGGGTATAGAGCTGTAAGTAATATTATTGAAACTCTAGCAATTAAAGGAATAGATAATAATTTAGTAGAGAAAGAATTAGAACCTATTTTTTTAGGTCATGATATCGTAATTACTTGGAAAAAATGGGAAGATACCATGGAAGATTTTAATTGTTTAGGAGCTACTTTTGAAGATAGAGTAGGACATGATGCCCCTACTGGAGTTTTGTTTTTATATGCATCGGAAGAAGATTATAAGAATAAAAAACTAACACATGTAAATGAAATAATTACTCATTTAAAAGAAAATCCGTTATTCTTTATCAGTAACAAAGAAACAGAGAGAATGAAGAGTTTGGCAACAGAACGAATCGATTATGTGTATGACAATGCTTTTAAAAGAGAAAATAAAATACTAATTAAAGTAGGTATAGAAGTTGATGAAGAGCATAAAGATGAAGAAAACGGTTTTAATACGGAGCATCTGTGGTTTGAATTAGTAGATATAACTAAAAATACGTTTACAGGTGTATTATTAAACCAGCCTTATTATATTGAAAGATTAAATGAAGGAGATCAATTTCAATTTAAAGAGAGTTTAATTACAGATTGGATTCTATATACCAAAGAATATACTATTTATCCAGATAATGTATATCTGTTAGGAATTGAAAATGAAAAGAAAGTTATAGATATCACTGAAAATAGAGAAGCTTTTATAGCACAATTAGAGAGTTGGCACGACATAGATAAAAATCAAGAAATAATTGAAGCATGTAGAAATGCAGGTACATTAGATTATGAAGTATCTGCCTTATATTGTAGAGCATTAAATAATTTCGGACTTTTTAAAGAAGCTATAGAAGAAATGCTCACTTTTGAAGAAGAAGGTAAAAACGACTATAAATGGTATTATAGATTATCATATGCTTATAACTCCATCTCTGATTACGAAAATGCTTTACAAACAATTCTTACCTCAATCTCTTTAAAAGATGCCTATGCACCTGCTTGGATTCAAAAAGCTTTTATTTATGATAGTATGGATAGATACAAGGAAGCATTAGAATCTTTTGATAAAGTTTTTCATTTACATAACACAATAGAAGATTCTTATGTTACTAAAGATGAGATTGTTTATTTAAAAGAAGTTTATGAAAGTATCGAAAATGCAATAGATAGAAAAAGAGAATTAGATTTATATCATTTACTTCTCGATCTTAAAAAGGAAGAAAATTACCAAGAAATAAAATCTATTTTAACAAATTATAAAATAGAAAAATATCCTTTTCAATTGCTGAAAATAGAGGCTTATATAGCTCTTGAAAATTATGAAGAAGCTTTAAAATACTTAGAAGAGACAGAAGAAGATGATAAAGAACGTAGTTCTTGGTTATTAAATAAATTTAAAGCTTTAAAAGGAGTAGAAAAAAATGCTTTAGCAGATGAAGTTTATGAAAAATATGAAGAAGCTAAAGTTATAGAAGCTGAGTTTGTAAGAACATACCATACAGATAATTATATTAGTGTTGTTTTAAATATTGATAAAGATAAAGTAGCTGAAATATCTAAATTAATAGAAGAAGAACACGAAGATTTTTATATGAAATTATATGAATGGGAGCGCGTTATTTTTAACTACATAAAAAATCAAGAACCAGAATTACTAAAATATTTGAAATTTGAATTAGATGGAGATAATTTTTGTGTACTTTATTTTGAAAACAATGAAGAAAACTTAGAGAAAGCTAGTCTTGTAGAAAAGTTAATTAAAAGTTTTATAGAGAATAAAGAGAATGCAATTCACTTCATTAATCAAAATTTAGAGAAGTTGAAATAAAAACGAATACTAGTACTTACGATTAAAATTTTATCGTTTATCTTCATTTTTGCTCCTTTGCATCAAAGCAAAGGAGAGATAAATAGTAATAAATGAGATTTTTAACCATTTTGATAATGGATGTTATAAAAGATTGTTATCAATAATTTTTTTATAGAGATTTTGTGAAGTTAAAATCGGAATGAAAAATGTATCGAAAACAGTTTTGTGATTTTTAGATAGTTCTGCTGAGTGATAGTCGAATTATAAAATTAGTATTCATTTTATGACGGATAAATTGCACTCTAAAATGATAAAAACATTTGTATGAAATTAAATTCCGTAAATGTTATAATTAATCCGTTTCTTTTTTAAAAGAAACGGATTAATTATTTTTAAGAATTAAAGCAATTTCTTTGGCTCTTATAACAGCACCTTCCATATAACCACCAAAAGAAGTAGAAGTTTCTGTACCAGAAATATGTAACTTGTTGTTTAAATAAGATTTTTGATATAACGAATGCCCATTGTTTTGATGTGGCATTATATAACTATTATCTATAAAATTTGTAAAAGGAGCCAATCTCCATACCTCTTCTTCATAAGATATATAGTCTTTTACTTCATCTCCAAAGAACTTAATTAATTGTTTTATAATTTTTTCTTCTCTATCCTTTTTGTCAATACTATATAAATTAGAATTTATAAACCCCATTAAAGCAAAGCTAGAATTATTTTTATTAGAATGATCGTACAATTCTGAAAAGGGACCTACGTGACTAAAACCAACACCAGATAACTTATGATCTTTCCAAAAAGGTTTTTTAAAAACAACTGCAAATTTTATTGAATCTTTCATCCATGTATGCGTGTTTTTTGCTACTGTAATTAAATTTGAAGGTAGAGAAGGAGTAAATTTTACAGTATTAATTAAAAGATTAGGAGGTATGGTAGTTATCACATATTCACTCGAATATTCTGCTTTATCTGTAATAATAGTTACCTTATTATTAACTTCAATTATTTCGGTAACTTTTTCATTTAATAAAATTTCGTTATCGTCAAATTTATTAGAAATTTTTTCAATTAAACTACTTGTTCCGTTAGAAATTCGATAACTAATTTCTTGATTTTTAGGAAGCTCAAATTTTTGAGGATGGTTAGCGTTCATTGCTTCAAATAAAGCGTAACCTTCCATGTTTTGAGTGTATAGTTCAATATTTAACTCCTTACAAAGGTTAATTAATTCTGAATTATATTTCCATAACCAAGTAGCTCCCATTTCTACTTTAGTGTTGTTTATATTACGAGTATATATTCGTCCACCTAATCTATTATTCGCTTCAATAATTTGTACCGAATAATTTTGCTTTTTTAATAAATAACCGGTTAGAATACCAGAAAGCCCTCCACCAATAATTACTATTTTTTTTTTCATAAAACTAAATATATAAAAGGTTAGGTGTTTAAAATACAACCTAACCTTTTTTAGAATGAATAAATATATAAATGCTTATTTTAAAATATGTGTACCATGTGTTACCGCAGCACCAGCTCTTAAAGCAGCAGCAACAAAAGTTACTTCAGCTAACTCTTCTTCTGTAGCACCTGCTTTTATCGCTTTTTCTTTATGTATTTCTAAACAATAAACACATTGTGTTGTTAGGGCTACACCTAAAGCAATTAACTCTTTATATTTTGCAGGTATGGCACCATCTTCCATTGCAGCTTTATCAAATTCTTGAAAAGTTGTCATCGATTTCGGAGCTTTTTTACCTAAACTTCCTAGTTTGGTAAATAAATCTTTTAAATTGAAATGCATTTTAAAAATATTTTAAATAATTAAAATTAGTTACGACCAGCTATTACACCACCATCAACATCCCAAATAGCACCAGTAACCCAAGAAGATTTATCTGATAATAAGAAAGTAATACTATTAGCTACATCATCTGCTAAACCATTTCTTCCAATTGGGTGAAACGCATCAAACGATTTTAAAGCATTTTCAGCTTCTTCTTTACCACCAAATACACCATGATAAACAGGAGTTGCTACTACAGCAGGTGAAACTGCATTTACACGAATACCAAAATCAGCTAATTCCATAGCTAAATGTTGTGTTAAAGAGTGTAAACCAGCTTTTTGCATAGAATACGCAGAAGAAGGTGTTGCTTTAACTGCTTGCTTTGCCCACATAGAACCTACGTTTACTATAGAACCACTGTTGTTTTCTTTCATTTTTTTAGCTACTGCTTGTGTAATAAAAAAGAAACCTCTGTTTAAATCTAAATAAGAATCATAATCTTCTACAGTATGATCTAAAAATGGTTTTGGACCAAAAATACCAGAAGCATTTACTAAGTAATCCACTTTTTCTAAAGAAGAAATAGTATTAATTAAACTAGTAACCTCATCAATATTTGTAATATCAACTTTATGTTTATGTAAATTACTACTATCAGAAACTTTTTCTGTACTTCTACCTACTATATGCACAATTGCACCATCATTTAATAATTGATTCGCTGTTGCATTACCAATTCCGCTTGTACCACCTACAATAATGGCTACTTTGTTTTTAAAATCACTCATTTTTTTTGAATTTTATAATTATTAATATTTATAAAGAACAGACAAGTCTGTCTTTTGATGTGTAAAAAAATTAAATAATTTTTTTACATAATTTTTTTGCTTCTATAATAGGCCAATCATTTTGATGTAAATGGCTTTCTGAAACAGCTCCTTCGTAAAGTAGATATATCTGTTTTGATAATGTTTCAGATTCTAAATCTGATATAGAAGAAATGTTTTTACTAATTAACTCTTTAAAAAAGGTAATTAGTTGCCTTTTTTGTAATTGAATTTCATTTCTTATTCTAGTATCATCTATTGGTATTTCAGAGATAGTTTTAATACACCAACAACCATTAAAATCCTTTTCTTTAAAAAAAGACTTTAAGAAATCGAAAATAGCAAAAATTTGTTCTTTACCCTTTTCTTTTGAATTACAAAATAATTCAATGTTACTAGTAAAAGTATAATTTTTAAATTTTAAATAAGCCAAACAGATATCTTCTTTAGATTTAAAATGATTATACAATGTTGCTTTAGCAATTTCAGCTTCAGCAATTATTTCATTAATACCTGTAGAGTTATAGCCATTTTTATAAAATAAAGCAGAGGCTATTTCTGTTATATGCTGTTTTGTCTTCGATTGTTTCACAGTGCAAATATATACATAATATTTAAAACAGACAAGTCTGTCTTTTTTATTTTTTAAAAATAATTATTAAGATGAATTATGCTTTTAATTACTAGAATAACAAGTAAAATTATAAAGTAGATTTAATATTAGTTAAATAGATGATTTTTTAGGTATAAAATTAGATGATTATATTTGCTCTCAATCAAAAAAGAAAAGATGACATTAATTAAATCGATATCAGGAATCCGAGGAACAATTGGAGGAAGTACAGGTGATAATTTAACACCTATAGATGCAGTTAAATTTGCAGCAGCTTATGGTACGTTTATAAAGAGAAAAAATACAGACAAAGATAAAATTACAATTATTATAGGTAGAGATGCTCGTATTTCTGGTAAAATGATTAGTGGTTTAGTATCCGATACTTTAATTGGATTAGGAATAAATGTTATTGATTTAGGACTATCAACAACACCAACTGTAGAAATTGCAGTTCCTATAGAAAAAGCAGATGGAGGTATTATATTAACTGCTTCACATAATCCTAAACAATGGAATGCTTTAAAATTGTTAAATGAAAAAGGAGAGTTTTTAAATGGGGATGACGGAAAGGTAATTTTAGAAATTGCAGATAAAGAAGATTTTAATTTTGCAGATGTAGATGATTTAGGTAAAGTTAAAAAGAAGAAAAATTATATAAAGAAACATATAAAAGAAGTTTTAAAACTTGATTTAGTAGATAAAAAAGCAATAAAAAAAGCAAAATTTAAAGTAGTAGTTGATGGAGTAAACTCAACAGGAGGAATTGCAATACCAGCTTTATTAAAAGAGTTAGGTGTAAAGTGCATAGAATTGTACTGTGAGCCTAACGGAGAATTCCCGCATAACCCTGAACCTTTAAAAGAACATTTAACAGATATTTCTGAGTTAGTTGTAAAAAAGAAAGCTGATTTAGGAATTGTGGTTGACCCAGATGTAGATCGTTTGGCATTAATTTCTGAAGATGGTTCTATGTTTGGTGAAGAGTATACGTTAGTTGCTTGTGCAGATTATGTATTGGGAAAAAATAAAGGAGGAAATACAGTATCTAATTTATCTTCATCAAGAGCTTTAAGAGACGTTACAGAAATTCATGGAGGTACTTATTCAGCTAGTGCAGTAGGAGAAGTAAATGTAGTACAAATGATGAAAGATACTAATACAGTAATTGGAGGAGAAGGTAATGGAGGTATTATTTATCCTGCTTCACATTATGGTAGAGATTCATTGGTAGGAGTAGCACTGTTTTTATCTCATTTAGCACATAAGAAAATTTCATGTAAAGAGTTAAGAGATAGTTATCCTAGTTATTTTATGAGTAAAAATAAAATTCAACTAACTCCAAAAATAGATGTAGATAAAATCTTATCTACTATGGCAGAAACTTATAAAAAAGAAGATGTTACTACCATTGATGGTGTAAAAATTGATTTTACAGAAGAATGGATTCATTTGCGTAAGTCGAATACAGAACCTATAATAAGAATATATACTGAAGCAAAATCACAACAAAAAGCAGATGATTTAGCAGAACGATTTATAAATGAAATTAAGACAATAATAAAATAAAAGAAAGCCCGCTTTAGCGGGTTTTCTTTTACTTATAAAACATACTAAATTAGTAGGATTGTTAAATATCATACAAAGAATACGTATATTAAATAATTTTACAGAAATTCGTTTTTTATTTAAATGTATTTACATGAACTTGGAGGAATACTTTCAGCAATTTAGAAAGCATATAGTAGGAATAGACCAAAATTTTACAACTCCTTATGGAGAAAAAAAAATAGTTTATACAGATTGGACAGCTAGTGGTCGTTTATACCGTCCAATTGAAGATAAATTAATAAATGAATTTGGCCCTTTTGTAGCAAATACGCATACAGAAACTTCTACTACAGGTGCAGCAATGACACTGGCATACCATGAAGCAAGAAAAATTATTAAGCAACATGTTAATGCTTCTAAAGACGATGTTTTAATTACGGAAGGTTCCGGAATGACGGGAGTTGTAAATAAATTTCAACGTATTTTAGGACTAAAAATATCTGAAAACTTAAAAGAGAACACACAAGTTCCTGAAGAAAAGAAACCGATCGTTTTTGTTAGCCATATGGAACATCATTCTAATCAAACATCTTGGTTAGAAACTATTGCAGATGTAGAAGTAGTTCCTTGTAATGAAGCAGGTTTGGTTTGCTTAGAGGCATTTGAAAAAACAATTAAAAAATACGAAGAACGTCCAATAAAAGTAGCTTCTATTATTGCAGGTTCTAATGTAACAGGTATAAAAACAGCATATCATAAAATAGCGGCTTTAATTCATAAATATAATGGATTATGCTTTGTAGATTTTGCTTGTTCTGCACCCTATGTTGATATAGATATGCACCCAAAAAAAGAGGATGAATATTTAGATGCTATTTTCTTTTCACCGCATAAGTTTTTAGGAGGCCCTGGAAGTTCGGGGGTTTTAATTTTTAATAAAAAACTATATAAAAATATGATTCCTGATAACCCTGGAGGTGGTACAGTAACATATACAAATCCTTGGGGAGAACATGATTATATAGATGATGTAGAAACACGGGAAGATGGAGGAACACCTGCCTTTTTACAAACTATAAAAATAGCTTTATGTATTCAATTAAAAGAACAAATAGGTACAGATAACGTAAAGAAAAGAGAAGATGAAATTAATGAGATACTATTTCGTTGTTTAGAAAAGTTAGATGGAGTTCAAATTTTAGCGCCTAATCATAAAGATAGATTAAGTATTTTTTCCTTTTATTTCGAAAAATATCATTTTAATTTAGTGGTTAAATTATTAAATGATCGTTTTGGTATTCAAACCAGAGGAGGGTGTTCATGTGCTGGTACTTATGGCCATTTTTTATTAAATGTAGATAGAAAAACTTCTAAATCTATAGAAAGTAAAATATTAGAAGGTTGTAACGTAGAAAAACCTGGTTGGGTACGATTATCCTTACATCCTACAATTACTAATAAAGAAATACATTTTATATGTACCTCTTTAGAAGAATTATCGTCTAATATTGAAGTATGGAGTTTAGATTATAAGTATGATGCAATAAAAAATGATTATACACATGTTTCTGCTACTCCTGTAGAAACAGAATTAGTTAAAAATTGGTTTTCATTATAATATGAGTTTATTAGATATAGCGTTTTTAGAAGAAAAATATACAACTGTAAAGGAAAATACAATTCACGGAAAGTGGGTTAAATTAGAAGATATAAAGCCATTATACAATACATTAGACGTATCAATTACTAAAGAATTGTTAGGGCTTTCTGAGCAGGGTAGAGAAATTTATAAATTAAAATTAGGAACTGGGGCAAAACGAATTTTAATTTGGAGCCAAATGCATGGTAATGAAAGTACTGGTACTAAAGCTGTTTTTGATTTTTTAAATTTTATCAAAAAAAATATTGACAATGAAATTATTAAAACCATTTATGCTAATTGTACGATAGAAATAATACCAATGCTTAATCCAGACGGAGCTTTAGCATATACAAGAGTGAATGCTAATCATGTAGACTTAAACAGAGATGCCGTTGCTTTAAAAGCTTGTGAAAGTAAATTATTAAGAAACGAATTAGATAAGTTTAATCCTCAATTTTGTTTTAATTTACATGATCAACGTACTATTTTCGGAGTTAAAAATACCAAAAACCCAGCAACAATATCTTTTTTAGCTCCTTCTGAAGAGGAAACAAGAGAAGTTACAGAAGGAAGAAAAAAAACGATGAACGTAATAATTTCTATGAATGAATTGCTACAGAAAATAATACCAAATCACATAGGAAGATATACAGATGAATTTTATCCTACTGCTACAGGAGATAATTTTCAAAAACTAGGACATAATACAATATTAATAGAAGCAGGTCATTACCCTAATGATTATGATAGGGAAGAAGTTAGAAAATTTAACTTTTACGCGCTATTACAAGGAATTTATCATATAGCTATTAACACAGACTTTAAAATTTTTAAACCTTATTTTAATATTCCAAATAATGTTAAAAGTTTTTTTGATGTTATTCATCGATATAAAAATAAAAAAGATAAAGGATTTTTATATGTAGATAATATTATAGATAATCAATTAATCTCTAAACTAGAAGAAAAGGAAATAGAAGATTTAAATGCCCAATTTGGACATATCGAAATCGTTTTCGAAGATTAAATTTTTATTAAAAATTAAATAAAATAGGGTTAGAACTTGTTATTTAATAATAATTATTAATATTTTTGCATCATACTATGAATAAAATTTAAAAATGAAGAAATTCGTATTAGATGAAATCGATCACCAGATATTAGATATTTTAATCGAAAATGCGCGTACACCTTTTACAGATATAGCGAAGAAATTATTAGTTTCGGCAGGTACTATACATGTAAGGGTAAAAAAAATGGAAGATGAAGGAATTATTCAAGGATCTACTCTAACATTAGATTATGAGAAGATGGGATATTCTTTTATAGCTCATGTGGGTATTTTTTTAGAAAAAACCTCTATGACTCAGCACGTAATAGAAAATTTACGTTTAATACCTAACGTAACTGTTGCCTATGTAACTGCTGGTAAGTATAATATTTTTTGTAAGGTAAGAGCAAAGAGTACTAATGATGCTAAAGATATCATCTACAAAATAGATGAAATTCATGGTGTTAGTAGAACAGAAACTATGATTGCTTTAGAAGAAAGTATTAATGATAAGAAGAGAATGATGCATGCAATCTTTCAAGATTTCTAGTATTTAAAAATATGAAATAAAAAGAGGAGTAATTTTAAAATTACTCCTCTTTCTATTTCATCTATATGAATTCTTTGAAACGCTGCTTCTATGTTACTCATTTAAATACTCTTTCTAGTTCATTTTGAAGCTCAGAAATAGAAATTTTACTTTTTATAATTTTACCTTTTTCGTCTAAAAGTACCATATGAGGTAACCCAGTTACGTTATATAAAGAAGAAATTCTATTATAATCATCGTATATATGATACCAACTTTCTAAACCATCTGTAGCTATACCATCTTTCCATTCTGTGACAGATCTATCTTCAGAAACAGAAAGAATATCAAATCCTTTTAGGTAATATTTTTCATATAATTTTTTAATTTTTGGAGAAGCATCTCTACATGGAGGACACCAACTAGCCCAAAAATCAATTAAAAATAACTTTTTTCCTTTTGTAATATTTTCTAAATAAGTTCGAGATCCAAGAAGATTAGTTCCTGAAAATAAAGGAGCAGTTTTTCGTCGAGCAATCTTTTTACTTAGTTCAATATTTTTCTGTTTTTCAATTCTAAGATCTAATTTATTTATATTTCTAATATGGTTAGATGCAATTAAATCCTTTTTAAGCTGTATTAGTTCTTTAGAAGAGAAATTTTCATGATCTAAAAGAATAGATGGAAGAATGTTGTTGGTATTATGAAGAATAAATTCATGAAGTTCTTTTTTTTCTTTTTTACTAATAGAATCTATTTTACGTAAATAATTTTTTAAACTAATATCTTTATAAGAGAACATTTGATAAAACTTAGCTTGTTGTTCTTGCTTTGTTTTTACCATGTTTTTATAAGAAAAAAAAGCATTATTTAAATCTCCACCAATAATCATTGCTTCTTTTAAGTTAATTAAAACAGAGTAATTGGAATTTTCTAAGATGAAAGGATGTTTTTTACTATTATCACTTAATCGTATATAATATAAATCAGCACTAGTTATTTTACCTTTTAAAACAAAAGAATGTTGTTCTATTTTAGAAGAATCTAACTTAGTTTCGTTTTTATCAATTAAAAAAATATATTCTGAATCTATCTTTTTTGAAGTAGTACCTTTTATAGTAAAAGTGTTTTTTTCATTAGATGCTATAGTTTCTTTTTTAACTTTATTAATACAAGAAAAAAGAAATAGACTAATAAGAATAGAATAAATAATAGTTTTTAGATATGTGTTTTTTTTATCCATTTAAACTGTAAAATAGTTAACAAAACTAATGATAAAGTTCCGCAAACCAAAAAACCAATAAAGAGAGGCACTACAGTTGTAGTAATATAACGACCAATAAATGTAGCAATTGGAACAGCCATAATTGTAGAAACAAATCCGTTTATTGCAGCTCCCATGCCAGCAATATGACCAATAGGTTGCATTGCTAATGCTCTTAAATTACCAAATAAAAAACCAATAGAGAAAAACTGTAAACCACAAAAGGTTAATAATATATAAATGTTCGGATTTTCTTTTCCGTAGAATAAAAAAATATAAGTAAAAGAAATAAGAGTAAAGCTTACAGCAAATATTTTTACTAAATTAAGCATACCAAACTTCATTACGAACGATCCATTTAAAAAAGTTGCAAATCCAACACTAATTGCTAGACCAGCAAAAATATAAGGGAATTCTTCAGATAAATGGTATTGATTTCTAAAAATATGCTCAGAAGCACTTAAATAAACCATAAAAGACCCTGTGATAAACCCAGATATTAATGTAAATATAACAGCTTGTTTGTGTTTAAAAAATTCTTTAGCACTTTTTAAAAACAGATTGAAAGTGAAAGCAATTTTCTTTTCTTCTATTAAAGTTTCTGGTTGTCTTTTCCATAGCCAAAAAATGATAATACTACCATATATTAACTGGCTATTAAATATAAATTTCCAACCATAAAGATCTAATAATAATTTACCTATTGCTGGAGCAATTACTGGAACTAAAATAAAAATAACCACAATAAAAGACATCACTCGAGCCATATAATCACCACTAAAACTATCTCTTACCATGGCTATGCTAATGGTTCTTGGAGCAGATAAACCGATGCCTTGTAAAACTCTACCAAAAATCATTGTTTCTATAGAAGTTGCAGAAACACAAATAAAACTAGCTATTATAAAAACGATAAATCCGATATATATAATTGGTTTACGACCAAAAGAGTCAGAAAGAGGACCAAATATTAATTGCCCAAATCCTAAACCTAAAAAAATCATGGTGATTAGTAATTGATTATCTGTGGAATTTTGTATTCCTATAGAAATTCCAATTTGCTTTAAAGCAGGAAGTAAAGCATCTATTGATAAGGCTACGAGTGACATTAAAGATGCCATTAGAGCAATAAACTCTAATTGTGATTGCTTTTTTGATTGCATTATGCAAAAATAGCGCTATAAAAATTCACAATTAGAGTTTCTTTTATTATTTAACAATAAGTTTTTTATTAAATGATATAGATTGTTTTTTTCCTTTTATGAAATAGATTCCATTAGAAAGTTGTTTTATAGAAAAAGGATAGTCTTTAGCATAAGATCCTGAATAACTAATTACTTCTTTTCCTGAAATATCATAGACAAGTATATCTTTTACTTCTTTATTAAATGTAAAATAATTGGTAGAAGGATTTGGGTATAAATTTAAAGAAGAAGTTTCTTTTGCAACATCTTCATTCGATAATGTGGTAGCAGAACTTCCATAAATTTTAAATTCTCCAGGTTGTAATAAAAGCGTAGCATTTACATCAGTAACACTTATGGTACTATTACTTTCTAATAAATTAAACCAAGTACCTGTTTTTTGAAATTCGGGAGTTATATTTTGAGCTATTATGCCAAAATTACCTATGATCGTAACATGTTCTAAATCATCAGATGTATTATCATTAGATAAATGAATTTTCTTTAGTCCAGTATCTTTTGAAACATCTAAAGTAAAATTAGAAGTTCTAAAAATATCTTCTTGTTTTTTTAAAGCTATTAATTTAGACCAAAGTGTATAAATTTCTTTTCTTTCAGTTTCATTAAAATATTCCCAACGAATAGGTTTGTTTCCTGTTCTACCATTAAAATCAATGGCAACATCATACCCTAATTCACCAAATTGCCAAATCATTTTTGGTCCTGGAATGGTAAAATAAAAAGCTCCAGCAGATGCAGTTCTATTTAAGGCAGTATTTATGTCTTTTACATTATAATTACTATTAGAGTTACCAAACTGGATATTTTTATACATCAAACGTTCCTCATCATGACTTTCCATATAAGCGATATTTGCAGGTACAGACCAACCTCTTTTTTTATAAGAAATCCATGAGAAATCAGATTTTCCGTTGGTATGATAACCTAAAGTAGTTTCATTATAGTTTCCATTTAAATTACTCCACATTAAAATACCTTTACCTTCCGACAAACGATAATTTACCCATTCAGTTTCTTCTTCATTGGTTCCTAAATGTTCGAAAATAACATAGAAATCAGCATCAATTTCCCATTGATAATCTGCATATTCTTTTAAAACAGTAACCCTATCTGCTTGCATAGCATTTGTACAACTATCGTCAGATTCAGAACAATTTTGAGTAAATCCTTTGGTTAAATCCCAACGAAACCCATCTATTTTAAATTCATCTATCCAATATTGTGTGGTTCTTTTTACATATTCTTTGGTAACTTGAGCACTATGATCAAAATCATTAAAGACATTAAAAGAATGTTTTGGTTCTTCATTAAAAAATGGGTTTTCTGCAGTAGCCTTTCCTCCGTAATCTCCATCAACAGTATTCCACATTCTGTAATATGGATTTTGCCCGGTAGCGTGGTTGTATACGACATCTAAAATTACAGCGATTCCTCTTTTATGACATTCGTCAATAAGCTGTTTAAAAGCTTCTTTAGTACCATAATATTTATCTAATGCCATATGGAAAGAGGGGTTGTATCCCCAAGATTCATTACCATCAAATTCACTTACTGGCATTAATTCAATAGCATTAATACCTAAAGTTTCTAAATAATCTAACCTGGCTTTTAAAGCATCAAAACTATGTAAACTATCAAAATCACGTAATAAAATCTCATAAATAACTAAATCTGTTTTTTTAGGTCTTTCAAAATTAGTTACTTCCCATGTAAAAGGAGTTTCTCCTGTTTTTAACACAGTAACTGCATGATTGGTTTTACCAGTTGGATATGTAGGTAAATCAGGATATGTTACAGCGTTTATAAATTGATCATTACTTTCTGTTAATACCAAAGTAGAATAGGGGTCAGCAATTCTTAAAGTACGATTAATTACATATTGATATAAATGATTTTTTTGTGGTGTTAATCCAGTAAGTTCAATCCAAAAACGATCTTTGGTACTATCTTTTTTTAATAAATAAGTATCCTCTATAGTCCAATCGTTAAAATCGCCTATAAGATGTACAAAATCTTTACCAGGAGCATATAATACTAAAGTAGCTCTTGTATTATCAGAAGAATTAAAATTAATTCCATCTTTTAAATTAGCTGGAAGTGTAGCCTCTGTAACCATTGGAGGAGGAGGAGCTGCACCTACTTCTGTTTCCATATCTGTAGATTGTATGCTACCATTGACATTTTTAACTAAAAAACCAATTTTTCCTATTTCCGTTCTATTATAAAATGTAGTAGGAGTAAAAGTTATAGAGTAAGTATTATTTGAGTTCTTTGTTAATACTTGCGGAGTTGTTCTTGATTCAGAATTTGTCCAATCTCCATTATTAGGTGCATTCAAGCTATTTAAATCATTACTATCATAAGACCATGCCCATAAATATAAAGGGGCATTAGTATTCCAAACATTACTATCTATACCAGAGAATGTGATAGTAATTTGTGTGTCATCTTCAAAATTAGAAGGAGTAATAGAGAAAGTTAATGTTTCTTGTGAGAAGCTATTAACTGTACAGTATAAGCTTAGTAGTAAAAGAATTGTTTTTTTCATTCTATTTATATGAAAAAGGCCATGTATTACTACATAGCCTTTTTATTTTATAAAAATATTAATTAATAGTATAATTTCCTTTATGAAAATCTACTGTGATGGTAAACGTTCCATCTCCAGGTGAATTTACATTTTTTTCATCATCTCTTACAAGCATTCTATCGTACAGCTTACTTTCTCCCCAATCATTATCCCATGAGCCTTGCATAGGTAAAAATTTAAACTCATCAGAGGCATTTAATACTTGTGATATTTCGAAAACTCCTTCAGAAACTTTAGTAAAAGCAGGAGCAGTTGTGTTATCCCAACCATTTATACTACCAACTATATATAAATTTTCAGGTAATTCTTTTAAGTTATAACTTAAAGTATTAAAATCTACAGTTATTATATAGTTACCTGCTGCAGTTATAGTAATATTTTGTTCATCATCTTGATCTAGAATACCAGGAGTTGTTTTACTTTCTCCCCAATCTCCATCCCAAGAACCAGATTCAGGTAATAATTTAAATTCAGCACCAGCATCAAACGTTAATACTTTAGTAAAAACGCCATTGCCAGAAGAGTAAAACTCTTGAGAACTATCCGCGTTATTCCATCCATTATGTGAACCTACGGCAAATAAATTGTTTATAGGAGATACTTTTATTTTTGAAGTATTAAAATCAACAATAATCACATAATTTCCGGCATCTGTAATTTTAACATTTTGCTCATCATCTTGTACTAAATCACCAGGAGTTGTTTTACTTTCTCCCCAATCTCCATCCCAAGAACCAGATACAGGTAAAAATTTGAATTCATCTCCAGCAGAAAATTGCTGTACTTTAACAAAGACACCATCCCCATTATTAAAAAATTGTTGCGTACTATCCGCATTATTCCAACCATTATGAGCGCCTACTAAAAACAGATTATCTGGAGCTTTAAATTCTGTTACAGTAAAACTTAACGATGGAAAATCTACTTTTATAACATATTTTCCAGCATTTGTTGTTTTAATATTTTGTTCACCATCTTGCACTAAAGCACCAGGAGTAGTTGTACTTTCTCCCCAATCTCCATCCCAAGAGCCTAATTGCGGTAAAAATTTAAATTCAGAATTGGCAGGAAGTTCTATTTGTAATTCAAAAGTACCATTTCCTTTATCTACAAATGGAGTTGCAGTTGTATTATCCCAACCATTGTGAGAGCCTACTAAATAAAATTCATTAATAACAAATACATCCCAGTTAATAAATTTTGGAGCAGCATCTAAATATATAGTAGTAGTATCTATCGTTGCTCGTATAGTCCATTTTAAATTAGGATTAGCACCAAATTTTTCTCCAATTTCTCTATGTGTCATAGAAAAAGACTCTACAGATGTTACAGGAAAAGATTCTAGAGGAGTTGTAAAGTCTCCTTCTAAAGTATCAAATAATAACTCATAAGTTATAGTGCCTGTGTTATCTGTTGTTGTTGTTGGTTTTTCCCATGTAAACTCAACTTCATCATCAGGAGTTCCATAAATATCAGCAGTAATTAATTTATTATTAGTTGGCGTTAGTAGCTTAAAATCGTTAATACCATTACTGTTAAATCTAGTAACCTCAATGTTTGTTTTTCCAGATATATTTTCAACATCACCATTTGTAGCAATAACTTGCCATTGTATTTTTGCTTTTTCTCCGTTAGTGTAGCCTGCACTTTCTAAAGCGTTGTCTAAATCTGCAAAAGAAATATTTAAAGAATTATTTACTCCTTCATTATCTGAGTTGTAAGTTTTGAAAGAAGTTTGATCATTCACTTTAAAAAATGAAACCGAGTATTTAGGAGTTCTACTAACTCCAGGAGTTGCATTAGTCCATGTAAAAGAGATCATTTTATCTGGAGTTCCAGAATTTAATGTATAAGAAACTGCATTTTCAGGCGAAACTATCTTAAATGTACCTAAAGCTTCCGTATTAGAACTAAATTCAACTTCATCAGTACAGCTATAAGTAATTAAAGCAATGATTATTAAAATACTATATAAAAATTTTTTCATGTCATTTTAGTTTTAAATTCCTGCTTTTTTTAAAATAATAGAACCTTCTGTAGATTTTATAGAAGGATTGTCGGTATCAAAAAAGTAATACTTAAGTTCTTTTAGATTTCCAGCATTGCTTATAGCTTCAAATTGTATACTAGGAATAATTCCAGTTTCAAAATAACGACCATTTTTGGTAGTTTTTAAATCGACAGAGCTAGCAGCATTACCAACAGGCTCTATGTGAATACTAATATTTTCAGCTCCTGTTAATGCAGGGTTACTTAAAGAAGTAAAACTCTTATTAAAACGTAACAACAATACATCTTTAGTAGTAGCAGAAGAAGGAAAAGTACGTACTTCAGCTGCATCAAATTTAAAAGGAGAGAAAGGTATTGTTAAGTCTCCTGTTTGAAATGTAGGAGCTTGATCTCTTAATAAATATCCAATAGAAGTTATAGATCCAGGAGCAGCTTCAACACCAAACAGTTCTGCAAATGTATTATATGTTTCTGTTCCATCTGTAATAGGAAACTTTAAAGTATATTCAGTATCAGAGACTTTATTTAGTCTAGCAGCAGCTTTAATATTTGTCCAATCTCCATTTGCTTTTGAATCACCAGCATCAGAGAAAGCCCAAATATATAAATCTTTACCCACTAAAGGATTGCCTCCATTGTCTGTTGCGTTTGTTACATCAAAGGTAAGCGTTACATTTTCATCTATGACTGTATAGTTAGAGGGAGTACCAGTAACTAAAGGGTCTTGTGCAAAAATTACTGTAGCATAAAATATGCATATATATGTGATTAATTTTTTCATGTTCTTTTAGTTATTGTTTTGCTAAAATATATTCATATCTAATTACATTATTACCTATATCATCTGTTCGGTTATATTGTAAAGATAGAGTAGAGGGTGTATTGGTAATACCATCGTATGTAGTTATTAAAAGAGCTACGTTCATGTTATTTATTATAGTATTAATACCCTTAGAAGCATTAATACCTAATTCTTGATTCACATTATTAACTTCATCGTTTGTAATCCAGTCCCATGTTCCTTCTCCTTCATTTATTACAGAACCCATGGGAGACATTCCTAATTTTGTAGTAATAGTTCCTGCTGTTATCTCTATTTCAAAGTCAGAAAAAGGCATATTAGAAATAGCATTTGTAATATCTACTTTGGTAGCGAAACCAGGAAAACTTTTCTTTTCTGCATCTAAATCTATTTGATACACTTTTTCTATTTTCCAAGTACCAATTAGTTGTGCATTTCTATCTGTTTTTTCACCAAAAGTACCATTGTCATCTGGGCTACATTTAATAAACAGTGTTATTAAAAGAGCAAATAAACTATATTTTATAATTTTCATTATTTAAATTTTTAAGTATTAATTACATCCTCCTGTAGGATTTTGAACGAATCCAGTAAAAACTTCTGTAGCAGGAAATTGAAAAAGAATTCCATTACAATTCCAAGGAGCATTCCTTATAGTTAATGAAGTTTCTTTTATACCGATTCGTTTTAAATCGTTTACCCTATTTCCTTCTCCTAGCAATTCAATTCTACGTTGATTTCTTGCTAAATCGATTAATTGTTCTGTAGAAACTCCTGAAATATTAGATAGTCCAGCTCTTGTTAAAATTTGATTTAAATCCATTTCTGCTTGCGAAATATTACCAGATTCAGCTGCAGATTCGGCTCTAATTAATAAAATTTCTGAATAATGAATTAATGGAACATGAAAAATACTTCGATTGAATTTGTTTAAAAAGTATTCTCCATCAATAACATCAATTAAACTTTTTCTTTTGTCAGTAGAAGGAATTGAATTAAATACCTCTTGTGTTAAACGAGTAGTAGCATTACCAATAGTGAAATCACTACGATATCTTCTAAAACCATCACCTTTACTATTAACAGTAGATTCAGAAACAATACCAAATATTGTTTCAGTATTTGGATTTTCAGTATTCGTTGTATTATTTGAAGTATCTAATGTTCCAGCAAATCTAAAATCATTAGTTCCTTGATATAAATTTGTATCAAAAGTAGCAGTTGTATTTTGTAAAGCTAAATTTGCATATTCATAAGCATTTTGATAATTAGTTTTTCCAGTTTCTAGGTCAGGTCCAAAACCTCCTTGAAAAAAAACTTTAGCCAAAACAGATTGAGCTGCAGATTTATTTGCAAAATATTGATTTTTAGAGTTTACAGCCTCTAATAAAGATTCAGCTTCTTTTAAATCATTAATTATATCAGTATAATTTTCTGCTACAGTACCTCTTAGTTCACCTAAAGCATTTGCATAATCTTTTCTGTAGGGTACTCCTAAATGAGAGTTATCTGAAGTGAAACCAGGAGAGTGAGACATAAATCTTGAAATTTCAAAATGCATATAACCTCTTAAAAACAACGCTTCTCCTCTCATTTCTGCTACCCTAGAAGTATTTGGATCTTCTCCAATACTTTGTAAATATTCGGGTTGTAAGAAGTTTAAAACAACATTAGCATCTAAAACAATACGATAAAAGCCTCTATACATATTGTCTCTAATAGTATTGTTAAAGAAAGAGGTACTTCTATTAAATATTTCAGTTTCGTCTGAATTAATTCCAGCCGAGCCGTTAATATTATCGCCATTTATTTCTGAAAATAACTGTGCATTACCACCTAAAGGCCAACCTAAATTATTGTAGGCATTATTAAGTAATTCATCAATTTCAGTTAAGGATTGAGGGTCATTTATATTTACATTTTCTGGAAGTTCTTCTAGATCACAAGATGTAAAAAAAGTTGTAATCAATAACAGAGCTCCTATAAATATTTTGTTCATGTTAAATAGTTTCATAATTAAAAAGTTGCATTGATATTAAATGTAAACGTTTTTGCTTGTGGTACACTTAAGAAAGATACATTAGGAGATAGGTTTCGATCTCTCTGGAATTGAAAATCTCTTGCAATTTCTGGGTCTCCTCCAGGATATTTTGTCCAAGTAAACAAATTAGTTCCGCTAAATGTAAATTTTAATGATTTTATAAATGTACCGTCTAAATGTTTGTTTGGCAGTGAATAATTTAAAGAAATATTTCTCATTCTTAAATATGAAGCATCATATAAAAAACCTGTATGATTATATTGCCAAACACTAGAAAGACCTTGTATTTGATTACTAGAATAAAATACTCTAGGTTGGTTTGTTATATCTCCAGGAGCTCTCCATCTATCATAAATATCAGTTCTCACGTTAGAAGAATTATTTCCATCAGAAAAAGTACCTAATGCTCTCTTGGCATAGCCATCATATATATTACCACCAATGGTGAATACAAAATCGGCTGCTAATCCCCAATTTTTATATTTAAACTTTGTGCCAAAACCTCCAGTAGCATCTGGAATTACAGACCCAGCTGAAACTCTATTTTGTAAATCAAACGTTTTCGTTTCATTTCCTTCTTTATCTAAGAAAATAGGTAAACCATCATTAGTATCTACTCTAGCAAAACGTACAAGATAGTTTGTTCCAATTGGTTGCCCTTCAATTACTCTTGTATCATTAAATCCTCCTTCTAATAAATCAGGACTTACACCACCTAATGAAATTAATTTATTAGTGTTATGGGAGATATTAAAGTTGGTAGACCATGTAAAATTTTCTGTTTGAATATTTTTTGAATTAATATTAAATTCTATTCCTTTATTTTCTACCTCTGCAGCATTAACCCATAATCTTTCTCCGTAACCAGCAGATGGTACTTGAAAAAGATCTAATAGTACATCTTCAGATCTCTTAATATATCCTGAAAGCTCTGTTTCAATTCTATTATTTAGAAAGTTCATTTCTAATCCTACATCAAAAGTTTTAGCTGTTTCCCATTTTAAATTCGGGTTTTCAAGTCGAATAATAGAACGATAAGGTTGTCCTAAATACACCGTTCCTGAATTAGGAATACTATACGCACCAAAACGAGAATCATTTCCTATGGCTGAATTTCCGGTGATACCAAATGAAGTTTTAAGTTTTAAACGACTAATAAAATTACTTTTTTCTATAAAAGAGTCATTTGAAAAATCATAGGCAGCTGATGCTGTAGGGAAAAAACCATAACGATTGTTTGTTCCAAAACGAGAAGAACCATCAACTCTAGTTAAAATCATTAAATCTAATTTATTGTCAAAAGTATATTGTACACGTCCAAAATAAGAAGCAAAAGAAAAAGCAGATTTACCTGTAGCTTCTCTTTCATAATCTTGTGCATTACTATCATATAATGGAAGATCGCTATTTACAGAATTTAAGTTATTATTACTAGAATCTATAAACCTATAAAATAAACTTTGGCTTCTTTGAAATTCAGTACCTATTAGAAAGTTAAAAGAATTTTTTTCATTAGTTTCCCATAAGTATGAAGCAGTTAAATTAGTATTGTAATTATTTATAAAGGTAGGAATTGCAGAAGCAAAAGTGTTTCTTTCACTTAAAGGAACTCCATCAATTCGCCCTATTTCTCTAGATTGCCAGTAAAATCTTCTAAAATCCATATAATCCATAGAAGCAGTACCTCTAAGGTATAAATTTTTAATAGGTTTATAATCAATTGAAACAGAATTAATAGTTCTAATTTCTTCGTTTCTACGATCTCTATATTCTAATTCCACTAAAGGATTAGGAAAAGTATTATCTAAATCACCATTAGCTTGGTAAGGAGCATAAAAAGGTAGTGTAAAACTTTGTGCATTTCTCCAAGTACTATTAATATCTACTTGTTTGTAATTTCCTTTAGATATAGAAGTGTTTAATCCTATTTTTAAATCATCAGAAAAAGTATAATCCACATTAAATCGACCACTTATTCTTTCATATTCATCATTTCTAATAAAAGATTCTGTATCATCATAAGAAATATTAGTATATAACTTTACTTTATCATTCCCATATTTCATTGAAAAAGCATTTCTAGTAGATATTCCAGTTTTAGTTACTAAATCAACCCAATTGGTATCTGTATTTAAAGCATCCGTCCAAGAGATATTTCTTGGTAACGTTGCTAAGCCTACATTACCATCATTTTCCCAAGCTTCCTGATAAATTTCTAAAAGCTGATTACTATTTAAGATGTTTGGTTTAAATGTTGGATTAGAAAAAGAAGTACTACTATTAAAAGAAAAATTTAATCCATTTTTCCCTCTTTTCGTTTTAATTAAAATAACCCCATTAGCTCCTCTAGAACCATAAATACCAGCTGCTGCCGCATCTTTTAAAATTTCAATACTTTCTATATCGTTTTGATTTAATGAAGCTAAAGGATTATTGTTTTGTCCATTAGAATCACCTGCTAAAAAGTAATCTTGAGTAATAGGAATTCCATCAATAACATATAAAGGATCTCCACCAGCAGAGATAGAAGAAATACCACGTATTCTTACTACGTTAGCAGAACCTGCTAAACCAGACCCCTGTATTACCTGTACTCCAGAAGCCTTTCCTTGTAGTGCTGCATCTATAGATGGCACGGGTACTTCTTTAATATCATTAGAATTAACAATTACAGCATTTCCTAAAATTCTGCTCTTTTTTTGAATACCATAACCAACAACTACTATTTCATCTAAAACTTGTGCGCTTTCTTCAAGTTGAATATTAATAGTTGTAGTAGTTGCTTTAACTTCTTGTGTTTTAAAACCAATAAATGAAAAGACAAGTATATCAGTTGCTTTGATATTTTTAATCTCGTAATTTCCATTAAAATCAGTTTCTGTTCCTCTTGTTTCCCCTTTTACAACAATAGATACTCCTAGTAACGGTTCCCCTGTAGATTTTTCTGTTACTGTACCTTTAATTGTTTGTTGTGCATGTATAATAAAAGAAAAAAGCAATAGAAATAAACTAAATAATTGTTTCGTTTTTTTCATGTGTAAATTCTTAGATAATAAGTAAATTTGATTTAGTTTTTAGTATCAATAATCTTTAGTCTGCGGTGTGAAGATATATATTAAAAGTATGCTCTAGCAACTGTAAACGCGACGAAAACGTTTTCGTGTTGATAACTTTCTAACTATAACTTAACATATTGATAATATCGTATGTTTTTTTTTACCAGTTTTGTAAAATATGAAGCCAAAAATTACCATTAAGATAATTGCTAAAGAGTTAGGGGTATCTACCTCTACAGTTTCCAAAGCTCTAAGAGATAGTCATGAAATTAGTATAGAAACAAAAGAAAGAATTAAAGCATATGCAAATTATTATAATTACAGACCTAATAATTTAGCGCTACAATTAAGAAATCAAAAAACGAAAGTTATAGGTATTATTTTACCTAAAATTGTTCATCATTTTTTCTCTACTGTAATTTCAGGTATAGAAAAAGTAGCGAATGAACGAGGTTATAACATTATGGTTTGCTTTTCTAACGAACAGCAAGAAAAGGAAATAGAAACCATAAATGTATTAACTAATGGAAGTGTAGATGGTCTTATTGTTTCTATAGCAAAAGAAACACTTAGAAATAAAGAACTAAATCACTTTTATAATTTAATAGAAAATGAAGTGCCATTGGTTTTGTTTGATAGGGTGCATAGTTCTATTGAATGTGATAGAGTTATTGTAGACGATGTTGGAGCAGGGTATAAAGCAACCAAACATTTAGTAAACATTGGATGCAAAAGCATAGGAATTATTACGACCCCAGAACATGTAACAGTTGGTTTAGATAGATTGCAAGGATATGAAAGAGCAATTAAAGAATCTGGGAAAAAAATAAACAAAAACTTAATTGTAAATGTAGATGAAGATAAAGATATATACGAGCAGATAAAGGTGTTATTTAATGAAAAAATAGACGCAATATTTGCAGTAAATGAAATTTATGCAGCTACAGCAATTAGAATAGCAAAAGAGAAAGGTTTAAAAATACCTCAAGAGTTATCTGTAGTAGGTTTTACAGACGGGTTAATATCTAAATATTCTTCTCCTTCTATAACAACCGTAGTACAACATGGCTTTACTATGGGAGAACAAGCAGCAGATTTATTAATAGATAGAATAGAGAATGATAAAACAGAAAAAGCTCCACAAACTAAAGTAATATCGAGTAACTTAAAAATAAGAGAATCTAGCAAAGCATAATTTTTTTTGCAACTGTAAATAAAAAAAGTATATATTTACAGCATCATAAGACTTATCAATAATCTTTACTGCACAATGAAAGATAAGTCTCAGCGCTTATCGTACTATTAACTAATTATTACGATAATGAATAAGCGTAAATTAAGTTTCTTAGAAATCTGGAACATGAGTTTTGGTTTTTTAGGAATTCAATTTGGAATGGCCTTAACGGGTGGTTTCATGTCAAGAATTTTTCAAACATTAGGAGCTGAAATAGATAATATTCCTATTCTTTGGATTGCTGCACCTTTAACTGGTTTACTAGTACAACCAATAATTGGTTATATGAGCGATCGTACTTGGAGCCCAAGATGGGGAAGAAGGAGACCTTACTTTCTTATCGGAGCTATTTTAAGTTCTATTACTCTAATTTTTATACCGCATTCGCCCACTTTATGGATTGCAGCAGGTTTTCTATGGATTTTAGATGCCTCTATAAACATTTCTATGGAACCTTTTAGAGCTTTGGTAGCCGATAAACTACCAGATTCGCAACGTTCTTATGGTTTTGTGGTACAAACTTTAATTATTGGGGTTGGAACATGGATAGCCAGTAGTTTACCTTGGATGGTTTCTAAATTTGGAGCCAGTGATTCGGCACCTTCTGGAGTATTACCAGCATCAGTGAAAGTAGCTTTTGCTATTGGAGCTGTTATTTTTTTAGTAAGTATACTATATACTGTATTTACAACAAAAGAATATCCGCCAGAAGATATGGAAGCTTTTAAAGCAGAAAAAAAAGAAAAGAATCGCTTTTTAACCGATATCATCGAAAATATTTCTGGTATGCCATTAACCATGAAAAAATTAGGGGTTATTCAGTTTTTTAGTTGGTTTGCCTTTTTTACTATGTGGACGATGGCAAACCCTGCACTTACTGAGCATGTTTTTAAAACGCCTGTTCCAATTGAAACAGCTTATAATATGGCCGATAAGGTACAAGCAGAAGCATACAATGTAGCAAATACAGCTTTTCAAGCTTCTTCTAATGAAGTAGGAAAATATATGGGAATATATGGTTTATCTTCTATGGTATTTGCTCTTTTATTAGTTCTGTATACAGCAAAAAGAAGAATTAATAGAAAATACGTACACATGTTTTCTTTAATAGCTGGAGGTATAGGTTTTATTTCTATGTATTTTATTCCATCTCCTAGTTATTTAATATTATCCTTTACTTTAATAGGATTTTCTTGGGGTAGTGTTTTATCTATGCCATATGCTATGTTATCAAGTTCGGTAGATCCTAAAAAAATGGGAGTAGTTATGGGAATTTTTAACATGTTTATTGTAATTCCACAAATTATAGCTGCCGTAGGTGGTATTAATTTTATCTCTAGTCTTTTAGGTGAAAAAACAATAAATGCAATGATTGTTGCTGGATTAAGCTTAATTATTGCTGGACTATTTAATTTCTTAATAACAAACAAAAAAGCAATCTCTTACCAAATAAACGAAGACATTTAAAATGAATAAGAAAGGATTCATATTTGATTTAGACGGTGTTATAGTAGATACCGCTAAATATCATTTCTTGGCTTGGAAAAAATTAGCCAATGATTTAGGAATTGATTTTTCTGAAACACAGAATGAAGAACTTAAAGGAGTAAGTCGTGTAAAATCATTAGAAAAAATTTTGCAATGGGGAAATACCTCTGTATCTGAAGAGCAATTTGCAGCTTTAATGAAAAAAAAGAATACAGATTATTTAACCTACGTAAATACCATGACAGAAGATGAAATTTTAGCAGATGTACCTAAAATTCTTCATTATTTAAAAGAAGAAAAACAACCTTTTGCGTTAGGATCTGCAAGTAAAAATGCAAGAACAATTTTAGAAAAAGTAGCGCTTATAAAAGATTTTAAATCTATTGTAGATGGTACAAATGTAAGTAAAGCAAAACCAGACCCCGAAGTCTTTTTAATAGCAGCGAAAGAATTAAATATAGTACCTGAAGATTGTATTGTTTTTGAAGATTCTGTAGCAGGAATTCAAGCAGCCAATGCAGCTAATATGATATCTATTGGTATTGGAAAAAAAGAAACACTTAAAGAAGCAGATTATATATTTAAAGACTTTACAGAAATATCAACTGCATTTATAAAACAATTAATAAAAAATTAAAAACCTATAAAAAAAGCATCTTGTTTTTTTTATTTATTAAAGAAGAAAATGAATCAAAACTATATCATACCCCACGAATGGTCTATTATTGAGGAAGGATTCGATGATAATAGAGTAAAATCTTCTGAAAGCTTGTTCAGTATTGGTAATGGAGCCATGGGACAAAGAGCCAATTTTGAAGAAAAATATACAGGAAAAACTTTTCAAGGAAGTTATATTGCTGGTGTATATTATCCAGACAAAACAAGAGTCGGATGGTGGAAAAATGGATATCCAGAGTATTTTGCAAAAGTGTTAAATGCACCTAATTGGATTGGTATAAATGTATTTATTAATAAAGAAGAATTAGATTTAAATACCTGTAAAACGGTTTCCAATTTTCGTCGTGAATTAAATATGAAAGAAGGCGTTTTATATCGAAGTTTTACAGCTACGTTACAAAATGACATTACCATAAAAGTGGAAACAAAACGTTTTTTGAGCATCGATTTAGATGAGGTTGGTGCTATAGAATACAATGTAACTCCAATAAATTCAGATGCTTTAATTACATATGTGCCTTATTTAGATAGCGGTATTCAGAATGAAGATAGTAACTGGGACGATCAATTTTGGAACACCACAAATATTTCAACAGATATTCAAAAAGAACAAGCCTTTATAGAAGCGCATACAATGAAAACTAATTTTCATACCTGCACTTTTATGCAATCTCAGATACTTGTAAATGGAAAAAAACAAGATATTCCAGCAGAGATACATCAAGAAGAACATAAAATTACTTTTTCATATCAACAAGAAGTAAAAACGAATGAAACTTTTACAATTCATAAGTATGGAGGGTATGTTGTAGATACAAACCATGAAGAAAATGAATTAGTAATTGCTTCAAAAAGCGTTTTAAAATTAGCTTCAGATTTAGGCATTAACGCCCTATTTGAACAACAAAAAGAGGCTTGGTCTAAGATTTGGGAAATGGCAGATATTACTATCGAAGGAGATGTTAAAGCACAACAAGGTATTCGATTTAACATTATGCAATTAAACCATACTTATTTAGGTAAAGATACTCGGTTAAATATTGGTCCCAAGGGTTTTACAGGTGAAAAATATGGAGGAAGTACGTATTGGGATACAGAAGCCTATTGTTTACCTTTTTATATGGCAACAAAAAACCAAGAAGTAGCAAAGAGTTTACTTACGTACAGGTATAATCAATTAGATAAAGCCATTGAAAATGCAGAAAAATTAGGTTTTTCTAACGGAGCAGCTTTATACCCAATGGTAACAATGAATGGGGAAGAATGTCATAATGAATGGGAAATTACTTTTGAAGAAATTCATAGAAATGGAGCTATTTCATTTGCTATTTATAATTACCATCGTTATACCAATGATTACAGCTATATACCGGAAAAAGGGTTAGAAGTACTTATTGGAATTGCTCGTTTTTGGCATCAACGTTTTACTTTTTCAGAAAGTAAAAGTATGTATGTAATGTTGGGTGTTACCGGGCCTAATGAGTATGAAAATAATATTAATAATAATTGGTATACTAATTATATAGCAAAATGGTGTATCGATTATGCTTTAGAAAATATAGAGATTGTACAATCTAAATATGTTTCAGATTTTAAAAGAATTTTAGAAAAAACAAAGTTTTCAGAAGAAGAATTAAATAGTTGGAAAAAGGTAGCAAGTAATGTATACTTACCATATGCTAAAGAACAAAAAGTTTTCTTACAACAAGATGGTTTTTTAGATAAAGAATTAGTTACTGTTAAAAATTTAGATGCATCGCAACGTCCTATAAATCAAAAATGGAGTTGGGATCGTATTCTACGTTCTCCATACATAAAACAAGCAGATGTTTTACAAGGATTTTATTTCTTTGAAGATCATTTTACAGAAGAAGAATTAGCACGCCATTTCGATTTTTATGAACCTTTTACAGTACATGAAAGTTCTTTATCTCCATGTGTACATAGTATTCAAGCAGCTAAATTAAATAGAATGGAACAAGCATATACTTTTTATTTGCGTACTTCTCGTTTAGATTTAGATGACTATAACAAAGAAGTAGAAGAAGGGTTACATATTACTTCTATGGCGGGTACTTGGATGAGTATTGTAGAAGGATTTGGGGGTATGAGAATTCAAAATAACACCTTGAGTTTTCAACCAAAAATTCCAAAACAATGGAAAGGCTATTCTTTTAAAATAAACTTTAGAAATCAAATTATTAAAGTTTCAGTTTGTCATGACGATGTAAAGTTTGCTTTAGAAGGAAAAGAAGAAGTAACTATTTTGGTAAATAATAAAGAAGTTGTTGTTAAACCTAATGTATTAATAACAGTGTAATGTTAAATAAAAATGATTATTAATTCCTTGCAGGTTTCAAAAGCCTGCGAGGTATTATACCTATAAAACTCTATTCATATTTAAAGTATTTTATAAGGAAGAAATAGTTCATTTTGCACCTTAATAAAGAAGTGTTATCTTAACAAAAAACACATTAATATTATGAAGAATACGGTACATTTATTAATTTTTATAGTACTTATAAATAGTTGGAAAAGTAATGCTCAAAAAGATAAAATTCATGTTAAAAAGGTAGAAAAAGCAGTTCTTTATGCAGGTTCATTAGAGCGTATAGAAAATTTTCCTTCAAAAAATATTCAATCACGAAATGTGGATGTTTGGTTGCCAGATAATTATACGCCATCTAAAAAGTATCCTGTTTTATATATGCACGATGGACAAAATTTATTCGACGCAACTACGACATGGAATAAACAAGAATGGAAAGTAGACGATTGGGTTTCTAAATTAATAAAAAAACAAAAAATTAAAGAATTAATAGTAGTAGGTGTTTATAGTATTCCAGAAACACGTTGGCAAGATTTATTTCCAGAAAAAGCAATGGATTACATGCTAAAAACAACAAGAGATTCTATTTATAAACAAGCAGAAGCTACGAATTTTAATACCAATCTTACTGGAGACGAATATGTAAAGTTTTTGGTAAAAGAATTAAAACCTTTTATAGATAAAAACTATGCTACATTAAGCGATCAAAAAAACACATTTGTAGCTGGTTCTTCTATGGGAGGATTAATGTCAATGTACGCAATTTGTGAGTATCCAGAAGTTTTTTACGGAGCAGCTTGTATTTCTACACACTGGCCAGGAGGAAATCCGCAAAAAAATAATCCAATAGCCAAAGCAATTTTTGATTATTTACTAGGGAATATCCCAGATCCAAGAAACCATAAATTTTATTTTGACTATGGTACTAAAACGTTAGACCGATTTTACCTGCCTTATGCTGAAAAAGTGGATGCTATTTTTCATAATATAGGATATCGTAGTTCAAATTATAAAAACCTAAAGTTTAAAGGAGCTGATCATAGTGAAAATTCATGGAACAAAAGATTGAATATTCCGCTACAATTTTTATTACATAAATAATGAAGAAAACACTTTTAATCATAGTATGCTTTATTGCCAGTACTATTGTTGCTCAAAATAAAAAAAGAAAATTTATAGAAGCTTCAATACAATCAGGAAATATTCTTGAAGTAAAAGTAAACGATGGGTTTTATAATATTCAATTCTATGATTCAAAAATAATAGAGACTACTTTTGTGCCTATAAAAGAGACATTAAAAAAAAAGTCTCATGCAGTGGTTATGAAACCTGCTAATAATGATATAAAATATGATGAAACAGTAACAAAAGTTCATTTTTCATCAAAAGGAATTAAAGTAACCATACAAAAAGCACCTTTTAAAATAAGTTATTTTTATAAGAATCAATTAATAACTTCAGAAAAAAAAGGATATTCAAAAACAGCAGCAGGTGAAGCTATTGAATTAAATATAACGCCCAATGAAATTTTGTATGGAGGAGGAGCAAGGGCTTTAGGAATGAATCGTAGAGGAAATAGATTACAGCTGTACAATAAAGCACATTATGGTTATGAAACGCATTCTGAATTAATGAACTATACGATGCCAATAGTAATATCCTCTAAAAAATACTTAATTCATTTTGATAACGCACCTATTGGTTACTTAGATTTAGATAGCAAAAAAAATAATACAGTTACTTATGAAACAATTTCAGGAAGAAAAACGTACCAAGTAATCGTAGGTGATTCTTGGTACGATTTAATAGATAATTATACCAATTTAACAGGAAAACAACCCATGTTACCACGTTGGGCATTGGGTAATTTTTCCAGTAGATTTGGGTATCATTCAGAAAAAGAAACCAGAAAAACAATAGCCTCTTTTAAAAAAGAAAAAATACCTGTAGATGCTGTAATTCTTGATTTGTATTGGTTTGGAAAAGACATAAAAGGAACCATGGGGAATTTAGAAGTATATAAAGATTCATTTCCGAATATGAAGCAAATGATTACTGATTTTAAAAAAGAAGGAGTAAAAACCATTTTAATTACAGAACCATTTGTGTTAACAAGCTCTAAAAAATGGAAAGAAGCTGTAAAAAAAGAAGTGCTAGCAAAAAATTCTAAAGGAAAACCATATACATACGATTTTTATTTTGGGAATACAGGCTTAATAGATATTTACAATCCGAAAGGAAAAAAATGGTTTTGGAATATTTATAAAGAGATAAAAGAATTAGGAGTTGCTGGTACTTGGGGAGATTTAGGAGAACCAGAAGTGCATCCTTCTAAATTGATACATGCAACAGGTACAGCAGATGAAGTACATAATATTTATGGACACGATTGGGCTCGATTAGTTTTTGAAGGATATCAAAAAGAATATGCTAATGAGCGTCCTTTTATTTTAATGCGTGCAGGTTATTCGGGTTCGCAACGTTTCGGGTTTATTCCGTGGTCGGGCGATGTAAATAGAACTTGGGGAGGCTTACAAAGTCAGCCAGAAATAGCATTGCAAATGGGAATGCAAGGTCTTGCCTTTATGCATTCTGATTTAGGTGGTTTTGCAGGGGCAAATTTAGATGATGAATTATATGCACGTTGGTTACAGTATGGTGTTTTTCAACCTATTTACAGACCACATGCACAAGAAGAAGTACCAAGTGAGCCTGTTTTTAGAGCAGATATACCTAAAAAACTAGCAAAAGAAGCTATAGAACTTCGATATAAACTGTTGCCTTATAATTACACAACTGTTTTTGAAAATCATGTATCAGGTGCACCTTTAATGCGGCCATTATTTTTTGAAGATAACACAGCATCGTTACAAGAAAATTCCTCTTCCTATTTATGGGGAAAAGATTTTTTAATTACTCCTATCATAAAATCTGGAGTTCAAGAACAAGAAGTTTATTTTCCTAAAAACTCGGTTTGGTTTGATTTTTATAGTAACGATCGAGTAGAAGGAGGACAGTATAAAAAAGTGTTAGTAAAAGAAAACTACATACCAACCTATGTAAGGGCTGGAGCTTTTATTCCGCAAACAAAAGTAGTACAAACTATCGAAGAATATTCGCTAACTACATTCGATTTACATTATTATCATGATGTTTCTATTAAGAAAAGTAAAAGAAGTATATATAATGATGATGGTATTACAGCAAATGCTTATGAAAAAGGAGAATATGAAATTTTACAATTTGAATCTGATACTAATAATAACAAAATTAGAATTCATTTTAAAGCAGAAATAGGAAACAAGTATACTTTTAAAAAGAAACAAATTAACTGCATAATTCATCACATAAATAAAGCACCTAAAAAAGTTGTTTTAAAAGGGAAACGATTACCATTTAAATGGAATAAAGAAAAAAAACAAGTACAAATTCCAATCGAATGGAATACCAATGAAGCCAATAAACTAACTATTAAATTATAAACTTTGAAACAGATTTTAATATTCATACTTGTGTTCACACTATTATTTAATTGTAAGCAAGCAAAAGAAGAACAAAAGTTAGCATCAAAAGAAAAAGTAGTAAAACAAAAAATACCTTTTGTTTGGGAAGGAGCAAATCTCTATTTTTTATTAACCGATCGTTTTAATAATGGTGATACATCAAACGATATTAATTACGATAGAACGAAAAAAACCGGTGTAAATAGAGGATTTCAAGGAGGAGATATTAAAGGAATAACAAAGAAAATACAAGAAGGTTATTTTACAGATTTAGGGGTGAATGTAATTTGGATGTCTCCTATTTTTGAACAAATTCATGGAGGAACAGATGAAAGTACAGGTTTTAGTTACGGGTTTCATGGGTATTGGACTAAAGATTGGACTGCATTAGATAAGAACTTTGGTACTAAAAAAGATTTAAAAGAGTTAATTAAAGTAGCTCATAAAAATGATATTAGAATTTTGTTAGACGCTGTAGTAAACCATACAGGGCCAGTAACAGAAAAAGATGCTGTTTGGCCTACTAATTGGGTTAGAACAGGTCCGCAATGTACTTATAAGAATTACGAAACTGCAGTAAGTTGTACGCTAGTTAAAAATTTACCAGACATATTAACTAATAGTAATGAAAATGTACAATTACCAAAAGAATTGGTAGAAAAATGGAAAGCAGAAGGAAGGTTAGAAAAAGAACAGAAAGAATTAGCTACTTTTTTTAAGAAAACAGGATATCCTAAAGCGCCTCGTTTTTATATCATGAAATGGTTAGCAGATTATATTGCAGAATTTGGAATTGATGGCTATCGTGTAGATACCGTAAAGCACGTAGAAGAAAGTGTTTGGCAAGAGTTTAGAAAAATTTGTGATACAGCTTATGATTCTTTTAAAAATGTACATCCGAATAATTTTTTAGAAGAGGATTTTTACTTAACAGGAGAGTTATATAATTATGGTATAGGAGCAGGAAAATATTTTGATTTTGGAGATAAAAAAGTAAATTATTACGAAAAGTCTTTTAATAGTTTAATAAACTTTGATTTTAAATGGAATGCGAAAGAATGGGATATAGAAAAATTATTCGCTACATATTCACAAAAATTACAAACAGACTTAAAAGGACATAGTGTATTAAATTACATTTCATCTCATGATGATGGACATCCTTTTGATGTAAAAAGAGAACATACTTTTGAAGGAGGTACTAAATTATTATTAGCTCCAGGAGCATCACAAATGTATTATGGTGATGAAACAGGTAGGAGTTTAATTACTGAAAATGCAGTTGGTGATGCACATTTACGTTCTTTTATGAATTGGGAAAGTTTAGAAAACAAGGAAACAAAAGAATTGTTACTTCATTTTCAAAAATTAGGAAAATTTAGAAAAAATCATCCATCTGTAGGTGCTGGTGTTCATAAAATGATTTCTGAATTGCCGTATGTGTTTAAAAGAACTTATGAGAAAGAAAATTATAAAGATGAAGTTGTTGTTGGTCTTAATTTAGATGAAGGATTGAAAGAGTTAAATGTTGCTGAAGTTTTTAAAGACGGTACTGTGTTACATGAAGCGTATTCCAATCAGCAACTAAAAGTAGCAGCAGGAAAAGTAAAAGTTACTTCTCCTTATAATATGGTACTGTTAGAGTTAAAATAATAGTATTAAGATGTTAGTTTAAAACTCAAGATTTTTTTCAAGCAAAATTGATGACAAAAAAGAGTTTTATAATTCGATTTATTGATAAAAAGAATAAAAAATGAAAAAAATAATTTTACTAAGTATATCTGTCTTGCTATTTATTTCTTGTAAAAAAGAAAAAGAAAAAGAAAAAGAAATAGAAATAGAACAAAAAACTAAAAAGGAATTATTAGAACCAATTTCAAACGAAATATTAGAAACAGCAGTAATATATGAAGCTAATATTCGTCAATATTCTAAAGAAGGTACTTTTAATGCTTTTACAAAAGACATTCCGAAGTTAAAAGAGTTAGGAGTAAAAATTATATGGTTAATGCCTGTTTTTCCTATTTCTGAAAAAAAACGTAAAGCTACTGGAGGAAAGAATAGTAAGTTCGTGTCTGATTTTCCAAAAGAAGAACAAGGAAAATACTTAGGAAGTTATTACGCAGTATCTGATTTTAAAAAAATAAATCCAGAGTTTGGAACGATAGAAGATTTTAGAACTTTACTAAAAACAGCACATGCTAATAAAATGTATGTTATTCTAGATTGGGTACCAAATCATACAGGTTGGGACCATACTTGGTTAACTACTAATCCTGATTTTTATACTAAAAACGATCAAGGAGAAGTCATACACCCAAAAGGAACAGATTGGACGGATGTTGCTGATTTGAATTACGAAAATGAAGATTTACGTAAGCAAATGATTTCTGATATGAATTATTGGGTTGTAGAGGAAAATATCGATGGATTTCGTTGTGATATGGCAGGAATGGTTCCTATTTCATTTTGGGAAAAAGCAATTCCAGAATTAAGAGCTAAAAAAGATATTTTTATGTTAGCAGAAGCATGGGAGCCAGAGTTATTAAAAAATAATCTTTTTAATATGGGATATGGTTGGGATCGTCATCATACCATGAATGCTATAGCAAAAGGAGAAAAAAAAGGAAAAGAATGGGAGGAAGTAATTCAAAAAGATAATGATAGATATAGAAAGGATGCTATTTTAATGAATTTTATGACCAATCATGATGAGAATTCTTGGAATGGAACGATACAAGAAAGAATGGGAGATGCTTCAGAATTATTTACTACTTTAACTTATTTGAGTCCGGGGATGCCTTTAATTTATTCGGGACAAGAATATGGATTAAATCATCGATTAAAATTCTTTGAAAAAGACTCTATCACAAAAGTAAAAGGAAAAGAATGGGAGTTATTAAAAAAATTAGGAGTTTTAAAGAAAAGTAATAAGGCATTACACACAGGAAAGATACCAGCGACATACTCAAAAATAATAACGAACAATAAAGAAGTTTTAGCTTTTGAAAGAAAAAAAGATACTAATAGTGTTTTGTTTATTGGAAATCTTTCTAAAAAACAGCAAATAATTCATTGGAAGAAAGAAGGTGCATATAAAAACTATTTTAAAGGAGCAAAAATGTCTTCTAAACCAACTTTAACCTTAGAACCTTATGAATACCTTGTTTTAGTTAATTAAAATTATTATTGTTGGTAATTAACCTATTATAAAAAAAATCATCCTGCTATATTAAGAAGCAGGATGATTTTTTATTACAAAAACAAAGAGTTTTATTTTTTAATAAACTTTTGAATAGTTCTTTCTCCATCATTATTTATTTCTAATAAATAAATTCCAGCTTTTAAAGAAGATACTTTTATAAGGTTATTTTGTAAAGTACCCTTATACAGTTCTTTTCCAATTATAGAGCTAATAATGTAAGTTAAATTAGATGTTTCTTCGCTATTATTTAGTTGAATTTTAAGAATATCACCATTTAATGGATTAGGATATATTTTAAAATTACTTTCCAATAAATTAGATTCACTATTAGTATTTAAATAATTTATTTCTTTAAGATTAGAAGCACTAAATTCTTTATTAGATCTAGATGCTCTTCCTGTGATTCCTGTTATTTTTACCTGATCTATGTATATATGATCATTATTAGAAGAAGCGTCTGATTGAAAACGAAATTTAGCATTAGAAACAAAGTTATAATCAGACTTGTTTAAAGTAACTTTTGCATTGTAAAATGTATTGTTATTAAAGTCATTTCCTCTAGCCCAAGTTTCTACAGTTCTCCATGAATTTCCATCATGATATCGTAACCAAAAGTCTTCTCTATTTTCCATGCTATATGCATAGAAATAAAAATCAATTTCAACAGTATCGAAAGAAGATATATTAAAAGATTTAGAAGTCATAGACGAAGCTGTACCAGAATTATCTCTTAAACGAATTGCATAAGATTGTTCAAAAGCTCTACTACCTGAATACCTTGCAGCGTCTCCACCGCCATCAACCCAATTATCCCATCCATTTTCAAAATTAGATGTTGCTAAAACAGAACTTCCTCCAGAAGAATTTCCTCCAGAAAAGTTACCTAAATCATCAGAGTTATTTAAACTTAATCTATTCCACTGAGAAGCATTGTATGTAGAACTTGGAGAAGAGCTAGTTGATTTACGTTGTAAAGTAACGTTTTGAATAATGTTAGAGTTACTAGAAGGATTACCAACAACATCTATTAAAGTATTATTTTTAAATAACCCTATGGCATCGTTACCATTAAAAGTAACAATACCACTAGAAGTAGTTACATTTGCTTTATTTCTAATTACCGTAGACGCACTTCTATTAGCAATAACAAAAACCTTTCCATTAGCTAATTGTCCAGATAAATTATAAGTACTTCCAAAAGAATTACTTCCATTAGTAGCTTTTCTTAAAGAGTAAGAAGATAAATTAATAGTGCTACCAGTAGTATTAGCAATTTCTATTGCTTTATTATTAGAAGAACCTTCAATGTATTCAGAAATAAATAAATTAGCATTGTTTCCACCGTTTCCATTTCCTCCTCCATTGCCAAACAAGTCTTGAGCTTGAGGTCCACCCCAAATTTTAGTAGCAAAGGCAGGATTGTCTATAAAAGGATTTCTATTTCCTTGAATATTTTGTAGAATAGGATTTCGTTGTTTTTCAAAATTAGAGACAGGATCTTCTGCGTTCCATTCTAAAAATAATCGTAACATATTAGCATCAGAAGCTACAGTATTACCAATACCTACATTACGAGGTAAACACTGGTTGCCATAACGTAGATACATATACATCATCATACGTGCTACATCTCCTTTCCATTCGTCACCAGGATACCATCCTCCTGAAGAATTTCCTGCATTACCAGCACCATCTGCAAATTTTTTACTACCTCTTTGTGAGTTAAAAGTAATATCAGCAGCTCTTAAATGATGGGCATCAGCTCCAGGACCAGAAGTACCTAAATTAGGATTTCCTAATGATCTTGGATATACGTGTTCACGATTCCATTGTGTACCAGCATTTCCTCCATTAGCATTTTTACTTCTGGTTCTATCAGTTACGTGATTTCCATCAGCATCATTATAACCATATATTAAAACAACATCATTTGAATTATTCAAATCTAAATCTGTTTGTTGTAAAGCATTCCAAACACCAGGAGTATAGCTTAAAAAATTCTGATGTGTACTAATAATCTTTGTAGCTAATGCATTTCTAAGCGAATTTCCATTTAAATTCAAATTAACATCGTTATAATACGACGGAATTTGAGAGAATAAATTTACTGTTGTAATCAGCAATAAAAAAAAGAATAATTTTTTCATCAAGTTGTGTTTTTGTTTTAATTTCACAAAAATCATTTTTAAATTCTAACTTAAGATTAAGAAATAGTTAAGAATCAGTAATTTATTAACATATTATTAAGATATAAAGAATAATAGCGATCTTAATTATTTTAAACAGTACTACTTTTATTAGAAAAGTGTAAATTTGCAAGCCAAATAGTATAGATACAATGAAAATTTCATATAACTGGTTAAAGCAGTTTTTACAGTTTGATTGGTCTCCTGAAAAGATAGGGGAATTGCTGACAGATTTAGGCTTAGAAGTAGAAGGAATAAGTTTAGAAGAAAGTATTAAAGGTAGTTTAAAAGGTGTTATTGTAGGTGAAGTATTAACCTGCGAAAAACATCCTAATGCAGATAAATTAAATGTAACTACTGTAAACTTAGGAGAAGGAGAGCCATTACAAATTGTTTGTGGAGCACCAAATGTTGCAGCAGGGCAAAAAGTGCCTGTAGCTACCATTGGTACTATTTTATATGATGAAAAAGGAGAAGGCTTTAAAATTAAGAAAGGAAAAATAAGAGGAGAGGAAAGTCATGGAATGATTTGTGCGGAAGATGAACTAGGGTTAGGTAAAGGACATGATGGTATTATGGTTCTTAAAGAAACTTTAACTCCTGGAACTCCTTGTGCTGAAGTTTTTAATATTGAAACAGATTATGTTTTTGAGATTGGTTTAACACCAAATAGAGCCGATGCAATGAGTCATTTTGGAGTAGCTAGAGATTTAAGAGCTGGCTTATTACAAAATGATGTTAATTTAGAATTAATATCACCTTCTGTTTCCGATTTTCATGTAGATGAAAGAAGATTGAAAATAGATATAGAGGTTGAAAATAAAGAATTGGTACCAAGATATAGTGGTATTACAATTACAGATATAGAAGTAAAAGATTCACCAGAGTGGATTAAAAATAGATTAAAAGCTATAGGAATTACACCTAAAAACAATGTAGTAGATATTACTAATTATGTATTACATGAATTAGGGCAGCCATTACATGCTTTTGATGCTTCAAAAATTAGAGGGAATAAAGTAGTTGTTAAAAATTTAGAAGAGGGAACTACCTTTACTACTTTAGATGAAGTAGAACGTAAATTATCTTCTGAAGATATTATGATTTGCGATGCTGAAGGAAACCCATTATGTATTGGTGGAGTTTTTGGTGGTTTAAAATCTGGAGTTACAGAAAATACTACGACTATTTTTTTAGAAAGCGCTTACTTTAATCCAGTTTCTATTCGTAAAACAGCAAAAAGACATGGATTGAATACAGATGCTTCTTTTCGTTTTGAAAGAGGTATTGATATTAATCAATCTAAATATGCTTTAAAAAGAGCAGCGTTATTAATTGAAAAATATGCAGGAGGAAAAATGTCTTCTGATATATTAGATTTCTATCCTGAAAAAATGAATGATTTTGAAGTATTCTTATCATTTGATAGTGTCTATAAATTAATAGGTCAAGAAATACCAAAAGAAACAATTAAAAACATTTTAGCTTCTTTAGAAATTAAGATTAATAGTGTAACAGAAGCTGGTTTAGGTTTAGTAATACCTTCATATAGAGTAGATGTACAAAGAGAGGCTGATATAATTGAAGAAATTTTACGTGTTTACGGATATAATAATATCGAATTTTCTCATAAACTAAATACCTCCATATCTTTTGATAATAATGTTCAAGTTAAGGTAGAAAATGTAGTAGCAAACCAGTTAGTTTCATTAGGTTTTAACGAAACAATGGCTAACTCATTAACAAAACCTTCCTATATAGAATTATCAGATAATTTAAATGAAGATTTTAATGTAGAAATGTTAAATCCGTTAAGTAATGATTTAAAGGTATTACGTCAGTCATTATTATTTAGTGGATTAGAGAGTATTGCTTATAATATTAATAGAAAGAATAGCTCTTTACGCTTTTTTGAGTTTGGTAAAACCTATCATAAATACGAAAAGGGGTACCAAGAAGATAAGCATTTAACATTATTTATAACAGGAGATAGAACTAAAGAAAGTTGGAAAATAGCGACTAAAAGTTCAGATTTCTTTTATTTAAAAGGTATTGTAACTAATTTATTAGAAAGATTGGGTATTTCAAAATTGAAAACTACCCCAACAAAATCTGATGTTTTTTCTGAAGGGTTAACACTTAGCTTAGGAAAAACGAAACTAGTAGATTTAGGAGTTGTTAAAAGATCGGTACTAAAAGAGTTTTCAATTAAACAAGAAGTATTGTTTGCTGATTTTAATTGGGACAGTATTTTGACTTTAACGGGAAATAAAAAGATAAAAGTTTCAAGTTTACCTAAATTTCCTTCTGTAAAAAGGGATTTAGCTTTACTATTAGATAATAAAGTTGAGTTTAAAGAGATTTATAATCTGGCATTTCAATCAGAAAAAAAGCTTTTAAAAGAGGTAGATCTGTTTGATGTGTATGAAGGAGAAAATTTACCAGAAGGTAAGAAATCGTATGCAGTTAGTTTTGTTTTACAAGACGAAAATAAAACACTAAACGATAAACAGATAGATAAAATAATGCAAAAACTACAGCAAACATTTGAAAAAAATGTTGCTGCTGAATTAAGATAAATTGATAAGCTCCTGAAAAGGAGCTTTTTTTATGAAATTATATAAGATCTTTAGCAGATATGAAAAATATAAAGTATTGATTTTATAATATAAAGAGAAAATTTTAATATACCTTCTAAACTAAGAAATCTTCTACTTAGTTGTATTTTACTAGTTACTCCCATTATAAGAGTAGATTTATACATGCCAACTTTATAAATATCCTTAAAAGTATACATATCTCCTATGAAACAAATATTCATTTTTCTATTGTTTGTTAAAAAAAGAATGTTTAAAGCGCATATGAAATAAAAATACACGATTTTGAATTACCTATTGTTTTAACTATAAAAAAAGATCTAATTGCAGTTAAAGTAAATTTAAACTAAAAATTAATCTAGTATCACTTGTTTAAATTTTATTTATGAGAATAGATATTGATCTCTTAAACGATATTAAGAGTATGGAAATCAAGTGATTTTTATAAAAAAAAGCAAAGACAAAAATAACTTTGCTAAACAATATTCTTTCTAAAAGGATAGACATAAACTGGTAGTGTCTTTAAAAGTTAGCAGTAAATTAATCGATTAAATAATCATATAATTATGAGAAATTTAAAAACTTTAGGAAAAATCCTTAACAAAAATCAACAAAAAACTGTTAGTGGAGGAGAATTTTGTGCTATTCATTGTCTTAGTGAATGCTATGATCATCATGCGTATGGTAGCCAAGGATTAACAGACTGTGGTAATGAATGTCAAAGAATAGCTAATAGTCTTGGTAATAGTTTTTAATAAAACGTGTATTTATATAGAGCTTCTTTAAGGAGCTCTATATTATATTTTAGAATCTAAATTCATATAAAAATCTTTTTAAAGCTAAAAATTGCTATTCTAATTATAGTTCTATTTAGTAATTTTTATCAAATTCAGTTTTTAGAAATTCTTTAGTAATTGAAATATTGTTTTGTACATAACTTTTCTAATAAACAGTAAAACTCTTCTTCTTTTTGTTGTAATTTTCTTTAAATTTGCAAGAAATTATTCTTTTTTAACTTAATTATTTTGTGATTAAAAGACTAGTTTTCTGTATTATTTAATTAACAATAAATTATCAGGTTACCATTCTGATTAATTTGACAACATAAAAATGTACAAACTACTTATTCGCCCTATACTTTTTCTTTTCGATCCAGAAAAGATTCATCATTTTACATTTTCACTAATTAAGTTTTTATCAAAAGTTCCATTTGTATCTCCTGTTTTTAGAGGGATTTACCAAGTAAATGACAAAAAATTAGAAAGAAAATTATTCGGACTTACTTTTAAAAACCCAGTAGGATTGGCTGCAGGTTTCGATAAAAATGCTGTTTTATATAATGAACTAGCCGATTTTGGTTTCGGATTTATAGAAATAGGAACAGTAACCCCAAAAGGACAAATAGGAAATCCGAAAAAAAGATTATTCCGATTAAAAGATGACAAAGGAATTATTAATAGAATGGGATTTAATAATGAAGGTTTACAAGCTGCAGTAGAACAATTAAAAAAGAACAAAGGAAAAGTGATTATTGGAGGAAACATAGGTAAAAACACGCAGACTTCCCCAGAAAATTATACAGCAGATTATTTGGAGTGTTTTAAAGGATTGTATCCTTTTGTAGATTATTTTGTATTAAATGTTAGTTGCCCAAATGTATCTAGCCATGCAAAGTTAGAAGATGTAGATTATTTAAAGGAATTAATAACAGAGGTACAGAAGTTAAATAATTTAGAAGTAAAGCAAAAGCCTATTTTACTAAAAATTGCTCCAGATTTAAATGATCATCAATTAGATGAAATTATTGAATTAGTAGCAGTAACTAAAATTGATGGTGTAATAACCTCTAATACTTCTGTAAATAGAGAGGGATTAAAAGCTTCTGAAGAACGATTGAAGGAAATTGGTAACGGAGGTTTAAGCGGACAGCCGATTAAAGATAGAAGTACACGAGTAATTAAGTATTTGGCAGATAACTCTAATAAAGCATTTCCAATTATTGGAGTAGGAGGAATTCATTCTGAAAAAGATGCCCTAGAGAAACTAAAAGCAGGAGCAGATTTAGTACAAATTTATACTGGCTTTATTTATGAAGGACCTTCATTAGTAAAACGAATTAATAAAGCAATTATAAAAAGTTAAAATACTTTTTATGATTGAAATTATAGTTTCTTTTGTTTTTGCTACAGCTTTTTTAGCAATATCACCTGGTCCCGATAATATTTTTGTGCTTACACAAAGCATTGTAAATGGTAAAAAGTATGGTTTAGCTACCGTTTTAGGATTAATGACTGGTTGTATTATTCATACTACTTTAGTAGCTTTTGGTGTTTCTGAGATCATGAAAGCAAACGATAACATTTTTTTTATCATTAAATTTTTTGGGGCTGCTTATTTATTGTATCTGGCCTATAAAGTGTATAAAAGTGATGCAACAATCGTTTTTTCGACAGAAAATGTGCAAACCAAAACAACTTTAGAACTATTTAAAACAGGTTTTTGGATGAATGTTTTAAATCCGAAGGTGACTATTTTCTTTTTAGCATTTTTTCCGCAGTTTTTATTCTCTAAAACAATTTCTACAGTCTTACAATTTTATATTCTAGGAGGAATTTTTATTCTTGTTTCTTTTATTATTTTTTCTACAATTGCTGTTTTAGCAGGTTTTGTTTCCAACGTAATTAAGCAAAATCAAAAAATGGGAGTTTACTTAAAATGGCTACAAATTGTTGTTTTTGTAGGAATTGCTGTTTTTATTTTAAAACCATAGAAAAATTTCCATTAGTAAATTAGAATAAAAGAATAACCTAATAAGAAATTTTTAACTTACCTATGCTAAACTAGAAATTATACGCATTATAGTTATTATGATTGAGTTTTATTCAGGCTTATCTAATTTATAAGATTTCCATAATCAGCATTTTAAAAACTCTGTTAATAACTATGTTAACAGAGTTTTTTATTTTTTGCTAGTAAATGTTATTTTAGCAGATACCTCAATTTACTATAACTTTTATGACAAAAGAAACTAAATATACCGAAGACAATATAAGATCGCTCGATTGGAAAGAACATATTCGAATGCGACCTGGTATGTATATAGGAAAATTAGGCGATGGATCTTCTGCAGATGATGGAATTTATATACTAGTAAAAGAAGTTCTAGATAACTCTATTGATGAGTTTGTAATGGGAACAGGAAAAACCATTGAAGTCTCTATACAAGATAATAAGGTAATTGTTAGAGATTATGGACGAGGTATTCCGTTGGGAAAAGTAGTAGATGTAGTTTCTAAAATGAATACTGGAGGTAAATACGACTCAAGAGCCTTTAAAAAATCGGTTGGATTAAATGGGGTGGGTACCAAAGCAGTGAACGCATTATCTAATTATTTTAGAGTAGAATCTAATAGAGACGGTAAATCGGCATCCGCAGAATTTGAAAGAGGAAATTTAACCAATCAAGAACTTTTAGAAGAAACATCGCGAAGAAGAGGTACGAAGGTTACTTTTATAGCAGATGAAACTATTTTTAAAAACTATAAATATCGTCCTGAATATGTTATAAAACTATTAAAAAACTATGTTTACCTAAATCCAGGATTAACGATTGTTTTTAATGGAGAAAAATATTATTCAGAAAACGGATTAAAAGATTTATTGGAAGATAACAACAATCAAGAGGATATGTTGTATCCAATTATCCATTTGAAAGGAGATGATATAGAAATAGCAATAACGCACAGTAAAACGCAGTATTCAGAAGAATATCATTCTTTTGTAAACGGACAACATACCACTCAAGGAGGAACACATCAAGCAGCTTTTAGAGAAGCAATTGTAAAAACCATTAGAGAATTTTATAATAAAAGTTTTGATGCTTCCGATGTACGTAAATCGATTATTTCTGCCATTTCTATAAAAGTTATGGAGCCAGTTTTTGAAAGTCAAACAAAAACAAAATTAGGTTCTACCGATATGGGAGGAGACCTACCAACCGTAAGAACCTATATAAATGATTTTGTAAAAACAAAATTAGATAACTATTTACATAAGAATACGGTAGTTGCAGAAACACTACTAAAGAAAATTTTACAAGCTGAAAAAGAGCGTAAAGAATTATCAGGTATTCGTAAACTAGCAAAAGATAGAGCCAAAAAAGCAAGTTTACACAATAAAAAATTACGAGATTGTAGAATTCATTTAGGAGATATAAAAAAAGAAAACTATTTAGATACGACGTTATTTATTACGGAGGGAGATTCAGCTTCGGGTTCTATCACTAAATCTAGAAACGTAAATACACAAGCCGTTTTTAGTTTAAAAGGAAAGCCTTTAAATTCTTATGGTTTAACCAAGAAAATTGTGTACGAAAATGAAGAGTTTAATTTATTACAATCTGCATTAAATATTGAAGACGGATTAGAAGGCTTACGATATAACAACATTGTAATTGCTACCGATGCCGATGTTGATGGTATGCACATTCGTTTGTTATTAATTACCTTCTTTTTACAATTTTTTCCAGAGGTAATAAAAGAAGGACATTTATATATTTTAGAGACTCCTTTATTTAGAGTTCGTAATAAGAAAGATACCTATTATTGTTATTCTGAACAAGAAAAGCAAGATGCCATTCAAAAATTACGAGGAAAACCAGAGATTACACGATTTAAAGGATTAGGGGAAATTTCGCCAGATGAATTTGTGCATTTTATTGGAGACGATATTCGTTTAGATCCTGTAATGTTAGATAAAGAAATGTCTATAGAACAAATGTTAGAATTCTACATGGGAAAAAATACACCAGATCGTCAAAAATTTATAATCGAAAACCTAAAAGTAGAATTAGATATTATCGCAACAGAAGAGTAGAAAATAAGTTAATAAAGAGAATTATTATTCTAAATTTAGATTTTTATTATTATGAAGATAACGTTTCAAACAAAAGAAGAAAGTAATGCTAAGCAATTGAAAGATTTTTTAAAGCTTTCACCAAGTTTAAGAGTTATTTCATTTTATAGAATGATGGAACGTTTAAAAAAGTTTCCAACTAAAAAGAAAAAGGAAAACAATAATTTTATAATTGTAATTAATGAATAAAATTTGGGAAGAAAAAATAAATCAATTTATAAGCTTAACAAATCAATTTGAAGTAAGAATGATTATGGTAGGTGGTGGAGCTGTTAACTTTCATGGTTATCAAAGGCATTCAGCTGATGTAGATTTTTGGATAGAGACTACAGAAGAAAATTTAAAAAAATTAGTAAAAGTGTTTAAAGCTATGGATTATGAGATAGAAGATTTCCCTGAAGAAGTTAAGATGCAAAAACAAAATATTTCTGTGAAATTCTCTCCATTAGATTTAAATTTAGAACTTATAACAAAATTTTCTTCTATTAAAACTTTTCAAGAGGCTTATAAAAATTCTATTGAAGCGATTATAAATGAAGAAAAAATTGTTAAATGGAGGGTATTATCATTAGATGATCTTATTGATAGTAAATTAAAAGCACAACGTCCAAAAGATTTATTAGATATTCAACAACTCCAGCAAATACATAAAAAAGGGTAGGTTAAACGTTACTAAATGAGCGAAGAAAACAACAATTACGACGAACACGACGAAGAATTAACAAATGAAACTCCGTTAGAAAATACAGAAACCATTACGAAAGTAACTGGTATGTATAAAGAATGGTTTTTAGATTATGCTTCCTATGTAATTTTAGAACGTGCAGTACCTTCTATAGAAGATGGTTTTAAACCAGTGCAACGTCGTATTATGCATTCTATGAAAGATTTAGATGATGGTCGCTACAATAAAGTAGCAAATATTGTAGGGCATACCATGCAATACCATCCACATGGAGATGCTTCTATTGGTGATGCAATGGTGCAAATGGGGCAAAAGGAGTTGTTAATAGATATGCAAGGTAACTGGGGAAATATTTTAACAGGAGATAGAGCAGCAGCTTCTCGTTATATAGAAGCTCGTTTATCTAAATTTGCCTTAGAAGTTGTGTTTAATGCCAAAACTACAGAATGGCAAGCATCGTATGATGGTAGAAGAAAAGAACCTGTAAACCTTCCTGTAAAATTCCCTTTACTATTAAAACAAGGAGCAGAAGGTATTGCAGTAGGATTATCTACAAAAATATTACCACATAATTTTATAGAATTAATAGATGCTTCTATAAAACATTTAAAAGGTAGAAATTTTACGATTGTTCCCGATTTTTTAACGGGAGGAATTGCCGATTTTACCAATTATAATGATGGATTGCGAGGAGGAAAGGTTCGAGTTAGAGCAAAAATTTCGCAGTTAGATAAAAAGACATTAGTTATTACTGAAATTCCTTTTAGTACTACAACTTCTTCATTAATAGATAGTATTTTAAAAGCCAATGATAAAGGAAAGATAAAGATTCGAAAAATTGAAGACAATACAGCAGCCAATGTAGAAATTTTGGTGCATTTACCACCAAATATATCGCCAGATAAAACCATAGATGCCTTGTATGCTTTCACTAGTTGTGAAAATTCTATTTCGCCTCTAAGCTGTATTATTGAAGATAACAAACCTATTTTTATTGGAGTTTCAGAAATACTAAAAAGATCTACCGATTTTACAGTTGAATTACTAAAAAGAGAATTAGAAATTCAATTACATGAATTAGAAGAACAATGGCATTTTGCTTCTTTAGAACGAATTTTTATTGAAAATAGAATTTATCGTGATATTGAAGAACAAGAAACATGGGAAGGAGTAATTAAAGCAATAGATGAAGGATTAAAACCACATATAAAACATTTAAAAAGAGCTGTTACAGAAGAAGATATTGTTCGTTTAACAGAAATTAGAATTAAAAAGATTTCTAAATTCGATATAGATAAAGCAAAACAATTTATTGAAGGATTAGAAGAAAAAATAGCAGAAGTAAAACATCATTTAGATAATTTAATAGAGTTTGCTATTGATTATTTTACAAATTTAAAAACAAAATACGGTAAGGGAAGAGAACGTAAAACAGAAATTAGAATTTTTGATGATATTGTAGCTACAAAGGTAGTAATGCGTAATTCTAAACTCTATGTAAATAGAGAAGAAGGTTTTATAGGAACTTCTTTAAAAAAGGATGAATTTGTATGTGATTGTGCAGATATAGATGACATTATCGTTTTTAAAGAAAACGGTAGTATGATTGTTACCAAGGTAGATTCTAAAACTTTTGTGGGTAAAGGAATTGTACATGTAGCTATTTTTAAGAAAAAAGATAAGAGAACGGTTTATAATTTAATTTATAAAGATGGTACTCGTGGACCAAATTATATGAAACGTTTTAACGTTACATCTATAACTAGAGATAAAGAATATGATTTAACAAACGGGAATAAAGGATCTAAATTACTGTATTTTTCAGCAAATCCTAACGGAGAAGCTGAGGTAGTTACCGTTTTACTAAGATCGGTTGGAAGTGTTAAGAAATTAAAATGGGATTTAGATTTTGCTGATTTAGCTATTAAAGGAAGAAGCGTAAGAGGCAACTTAGTAACTAAACATGCCATACGAAAAATTGAGTTTAAAGAAGCAGGAGTTTCTACTTTAAAACCAAGAAAAATATGGTTTGATGATACTGTTAGACGTTTAAACGTAGATGAAAGAGGAGAGTTGTTAGGAGAATTTAAAGCAGAAGATAAAATTTTAATTGTACTACAATCAGGGAAAATTAAAGCAGTAACTCCAGATTTAACAATGCATTTTGATAATCATATGATTGTATTAGAAAAATGGAATCCTAATAAACCTATTTCTGCTATTTATTTTGATGGACATAAAGAGCGTTACTTTGTAAAACGATTTTTATTAGAATCTACAGATAAAGAGGAAGTTTTTATAACAGATCATGAAAAATCTCAGTTACAAATTGTAGCTACCGATTATAGACCAGTTGTAGAAGTAATATTCTCTAAGCGTAGTTTGCCTAAAATGAATGTTAATTTTGAAGAATTCATATCTATAAAAGGAATAAAAGCGATAGGTAATCAACTAACAGCAGCAAAAATAAGAACAGTTAACTTTTTAGAATCACTTCCTTATGAGGAGCCTGTTGAAAAAGTAGAAGAAATAGAAGTTAATGAAGAGGAACAAATAACAAATGGTATAGAGAGTGATGTTGAAGAAATAAAAACAACAAGTATAAGTAAAGAGGAAAAAGCTAAAAAAGCATTAGAAAATGCAATAAAAAAGAAGAAAGAAAACGAAGGAGATGATAGTCAAACTGCCTTGTTTTAATGCAAAATAAATATATAAATCAGTTATTTAATTTAGATTCCTTAATAGGAATCATGGGATATATTATTTTTATAATATTCGTTGCTTGGGTAATTTCTAGGGCAATTAAGTATTTAATTTTACAAATTATAAAAAGAAGAAAAGTAGACCGTTTTGGTAGAACAAGTATTCAGTTTTTAAGAAATTCTGTAAAGTTTTTTGTAGGAATTTTTGCCTTAATTTTTATAGTACTAACGGTTCCTTTATTTAGAAGTAAAGCAGCATTTATATTTTCTGGAGCAGGTATTTTAGCAGCAATTATTGGTTTTGCAGCGCAAGCAGCTTTATCTAATTTAATAGCTGGTGCTTTTATTGTAATATTTAAGCCATTTAGAGTAGGAGATTATATTAAATTAGACGATACTAGAGTGGGAATTGTGGAAGATATTACACTTCGTCACACAGTAATTAATAATTTTGAAAATAAACGATTAATAATACCAAACTCAGTAATTAGTACAGATTCTATATTAAACCATTCTATAGAAGATTCGCATGTATTAAGTTTTAATAATTTTAAAGTAGGAATAAAGGCAGATATTGATTTAGCAAGAAAGATAATTCAAGAAGAAGCTGTAAAATTACCTAACGTAATAAAAGAAACTATAAAAGATAGCAAAGAAATAGATGTTAGAGTAATAGATGTGCATCCAGATCATTTACATTTAAGGGCTTATGTTTGGTTGATAGAACCTTTTAAAGAGTTTAAAACAAAGTGTAAGTTAAAAGAAGCTGTTCATAAACGATTTATTGCAGAAGGTGTAGATTTACCAATTCCGATTAATAAGCAAATTAATTTGTAATTGAGGTGTCTATTTATCGTCTTTTTTTAGTTCTAATAAATTTATTAGATTATAGAATCCTCGCCACTTATTACTACTATCCTCTTTAGTATATTTTTTTGAAGTATCTTCTATATATAAGTTATAGGTGTCTATTGTTGAATAAAGTCCTTTAGCACCATTTCTTAATTCTATTTCGAATTCTTCGATTAACTTTATTTGAGGTTTTGATAAATTAATTTTTTGTTTTTTATACTCAGCTGTAAAAAGAGAATCATTTTTAGTTATTTTTAATTGAGCTTCATCACCATCAAAGCAACTCCTAGATTTGAAATTAATAACTAAAGTTTGTCCTAATTTTAGTTGATTAATAAACAGATTGGTTTTATTTAAACTATAATCCATTGAATCAAAACAAAGATTTACTTTATCTAAAGTAGGTTTTGACACCATGAAATTTAAAACTTTTTTTTGGTTATAAATGGTATTATACTCAACAAAATAACTTCCATAATTCAAACTATCGAATATTAAATTGTAATGCACAGGTATTTTTAACTCTAAAATTTGATTATTGATTTTACTAAAAATCTTGTAATCTGAATCTAAAAATTTGGCTGAATTTTGATCATACTTACAATAAATAGGTACAATTTTAATACGACCAAAATGTTGTTTTTTGATTTTATTTTTACATCCTAATAAAAAGGAAATAGATGTTATTATAAATAAGTATTTCATATTGTTTCTTTAACAATTCAAGTTTTTCAGTTCTAATTACAAGTAAGTTTATTGTCATATTGAAAAACTTTTTTAAAAGCTAAAAATGTGAATAACTGCTATAAAAAGAGACTATTCTTCTTTAATCAAAGTATTTAGAAAACTTTCAAAAGTCTTCTTAAAATCAATATATTTCTGTCCAGTTGCAGGACCGTTAAAACCAGTATGAATTTTACGAACTTTTCCTTTTTTATCGATAAAAATAGTAGTTGGGTACGATAAAATATGATTAAGCATAGGAAGTTTTTCTTGTGCAGAAATTTTACTGGCAGATCCATGTTGGGCTAATAATATGGGATAAGTAATATTTGTTTGCTCTTTTAATCGATTAATTAAATCAAAAGCCTCTTTTTTATCTTTAGCTATTTCAAAAGCTAAAGCAATAAACTCAACACCTTTGGCATTAAATTTTGGATATACTTCTGAATAATATTTACTTTCATCTAAACAATTAGGACACCAAGTACCCATAATTTGTAATACAGTAACTTTTCCCTTATATTTTTTATCCTTTAATGAAATTAATTTGCCAGTTTCATCTGGAAAAGAGAAAGAAACAGTATCATAACCTTCTTTTAAATAGGTTAATGTTTCATCGTTTGGTAATTCATAATCATTATTTAATTTTGCTACAAAAGGTTCTTTCCAGTGATTTCCAGAGTAGAAAAAACCATGTAAAGTAGAATCTGTAGCTTTTGCAGTAAAAAGAAAAGCATGTGCACCATCAAAGGTTGACATTTTTACTATATCATTGTTAATAATACCTTCTAAATAACGATAATCTCCAGTAGTAGTTCTAAAAGTACCAGTTACTTTATTTCCATTTTGTTTAAAAATACCTTTTGCTATATATGTATCTTCTTTAGAATTAGGGCTAAAAATAGTTTCCCAATTTCCACTGATGTTTGTTTTAGGTTTTGCAGTGATATCGAATCTAGAATCATGCAAGCTAGCAGAAAAAGGAACTACTCTGTTTAAACTAGGTTTTACGAAGTAACCATTTAGTTTTTGATTATTTATTTTAGCAGAAATATACCCTTCAAAATAAGGTAATTGTATTTTTACAGAATCATTTTTATAAGTAATTTCATGAACTTTAATTACTTCTTTAGCATTAAAAATAGAAAGCTTATTATCACTTTCTACTTCAAAATTAAAAGGGATTTCTTGTTTGTCTTGAATATGCAATATTGCTTTGTAATTACCTATTTTTAATTTTGAGACTTTCTTTTCTGGAGTACATGAGTATAAGATAATTGATAGGAAAAAGATAGAGTAAAACTTCATAAAAATAATTTTAATTATCTGGTTTGTAGTTTTTATTTGAATAATTAATTGCTAGTTAATAGTATAGGTATGTAGTATAATACAAAAGAAATCGACTAACAAATAGACGATTTCTTTTATATAAATTAGAAAAATTAGAAGTTATTCTCCTCCAATTCTTGAAATGTCGTTATCTGGAGATTGTTCAAAAGTAATATATAATCCTCCTGCTTTCTTTAAGAAGAAATTATAAATAGAAATTAAAATAAAACTAAAAATAAATCCAAATATGAAGTAAACTATAGGAGCAATAATCATTGCTTGTATTCCTCCTTCAGAAGAAACTAAAGCAGATAAAAACATACCGCCAATAATACCACCAAAAAGACGGCCAAGTATAAATGAGATTAACATTAATATTATTGAAAAAACGGCAATAGTTACAGCAGAAAGAAAAGAATACTTTACAGGGTCAATTCTTTTAAGTTTTAATTTTAAATCACTCATGGTTAGTCAATTTTTAATTTAAATAAATTATGTTAATAAGCAACCAAAATAGAGAATTAAAACAATCCTCGCAATTTTAATTCTAAATATCTATTAATAGTATTACCTGTTAAGTCTTTTGGTTTGGTTAAAACAGATTGTATACCATATTTTTTTAATTCATTTGCTATTTGTTTTTTTTCATACATAAACTTTTCAGCAATTATTTTGTCGTATACATCGTTTACAGAAGTTGCTTTTTCTTGTACAATTTCATTTAATTCAGTGTTTTTAAAGAATACGACCAGTAAAACATGATTTTTAGCAATAGCTCTTAAGTAAGGTAATTGACGTTTTAAAGCGTCTAAAGTTTCAAAATTTGTATACAATATAAGCAAACTTCTACTAGGTATTTTTCTTTTTATAGAAGCATATAACAAACTGTAATCTGATTCTAAAAAGTCAGTTTTAATATTATATAATGTCTCTGAAATTAAATTCATTTGAGAATTACGTTGTTCAGCAACAATAATATTCTCTATTTTTTTAGAGAAAGTAAACATGCCTGCTTTATCTTGTTTTTTCAGAATAATATTACTAACTGCTAAAGTTGCATTAATAGCATAATCTAATAAATTAATGTTGTCAAAATGCATTTGCATAGGCCTTCCTGTATCAATAATAGAATATACAGCTTGAGATTTTTCTTCTACATACTGATTTACCATTAATTGATTTCTTTTAGCTGTAGCTTTCCAATTTAAGGTTCGTATATCGTCGCCAGAAACATATTCTTTAATTTGTTCAAATTCTAGAGAGTTTCCAATCCTTCTTATTTTTTTACTTCCCTGACTAGTTAAATTATTGGATATGGCCTTTAAATTGAATTCTTGCAATTTTAAAAAAGAAGGATAGCATTGAATGTTTTTCGTGTTTCCTAAAACATATTTTTTGGTAACTAATTGTAAAGGAGAAGAAGCGTAAACATTGGTGTTACCAAAATTATAGTCGCCTCGTATATATGGAGTAACGCTGTATTTTATTTTTTTTTCTTCTTTTGGATAAAATTTTTCTGTTAGATTAAAATTCCTGTTTTGTAATTGATATGGTAGCTCTTCAATTAATTTAGTATGTATTTTAAAACTGTAATTATTGGTGATTAATAATTTTATATTATTTCTATCTCCATTAGATAATCTTTCAGGAAGAATTCGTTGTAATGAAAACCCGTTTTTAAACGAAAATAAAAGAAAAAAATCTATAAGCGTTAGTAAAGAGATACTAAACAAAGCTATTTTAGCGACTGAAAAAAAAACAGGTGTAAAAAAACCTATAATAAATAATACTATTATTACAGATAAAACATAGAAAAGTCTATTATTAAGAAATAAAGATTTGTACAGGTTTTTCATTAATTTGATTACGTTTTCAACTAATTAACTTTGTGTATTTAATTATCTAGGAATCTCTACAGATTCAATAATCTGTTCAATAATTTGTTTACTAGTAATTCCTTCCATTTCACGTTCAGGAGTTACAATTACTCTATGTTCTAATACAGGAATTGCAGCATTTTTTATATCCTCCGGGGTAACAAAATCTCTACCACTAATAGCTGCAAAAGATTTAGAAGCTTTTAAAATAGAAATAGTAGCCCTTGGTGATGCTCCTAAAAATAAAAAGGAATTGTTTCTTGTGTTTACAACAATATTGGCGATATATTCTAATAGGTTTCTTTCTACCTTTATATTTCTAATTAAAGCTCTGTATTTTAAAACTTCTTCGCCAGTAATTACTTTTTCTACTTTATCTAATTTGTATCCTTCAATAAGTGCTTGTTCTCTAGCAACAATTTCTAATTCTTCCGTAGCTGTAGGATACTCTACATTAATTTTAAATAAAAAACGATCTAATTGTGCTTCAGGTAAACGATAAGTTCCTTCTTGTTCTATAGGGTTTTGTGTAGCTAAAACAATAAAAGGAGGCTTCATTTTATAACGAGTACCATCCATAGTTATCTGTTTCTCTTCCATCACTTCAAACAAAGCAGCTTGTGTTTTTGCTGGCGCCCTGTTAATTTCATCAATTAAAATCATGTTAGAAAAAATAGGACCTTTTTTAAATTCAAATTCAGAAGTTTTTACGTTAAAAACAGAAGTTCCTAAAATATCTGAAGGCATTAAATCTGGTGTAAATTGAATTCTACTAAAATCAATATCTAATACTCTAGAAAGTAATTTGGTAGTCATTGTTTTAGCAACACCAGGAACTCCTTCGATTAAAGCATGACCATCAGAAAAAATGGCTATAATTAATAAATCGATCATCCTTTTTTGCCCTACAATTACTTTCTCTAATTGTGTTTTAACTTTAAAAACACTTTCTTGTAAATCAGATAAATCAATTCTATTTTGAAATTCTAAATTATCGTTGGTTTTATTTGTTTCTTCCATAATTATTTCTTTTGTAAAAAGTTTTCAATAAGTGTGTTTAAACGAACTAATTCATCTTGCGTACACTCATACTTTTTATTTAATGCGATAATGGTATTGGTTAAATATTTTGTTGTGTGAATCGTATTTCCTGATTTTGCTGCAAGCTTTCTAATAAAATCATCATTTAAATTACGAGTTTCAATATGATATTTGCTTCTAATTTTCTCTAAAAAATAAGTAATTTTTTTAGTTGCTAAATTTTTATGATTCTCTTCTCTTTTATAAAGATTTGCAATGGTGTGTGTAAAATCTTTCGTCGAATTTTTTAGCGCCTTTATTTCAGGTATTGCACGTTGCTTTCTTCGAGCATTAAATAGAAGAAAAGTTAACAAGCCAAAGAAACCTACATATAAAGACCATTTTAAAGATGGATGTTTCATGAAAAACTGCAACGCTGATCTATCATTTTTTCTTTCTTTTGTTTGATTGCTTCGTTTGATTTGAGAATCCCAAAGAATATTTCTGTTTGGTAAATAGGAAAATACATTAGCAGCATAATTTTCATTTCCATTTAGTAGAAAATAATTGGTGAAAGCTATGGGTTGAGTATGTAGAAAGATATTACCATCACCATAATTAACTTTTATAAAATTAGGTTTAGAAGTAAATTCATCTATTTTTTGGGTACCTAAAACAGTAGTAGTAGCAGAATCATATTCAGAAAAATAATTTCTACGAATATTTCTGTCAAATTTAAAAATGGTATCCTTAAATTTTTTACTTTTTAAATGTAATGTACCTTTTAAATCTATCAAATCGTCTACTTTATGAAAATCATCTAAGTTTATATTTTCAAATTTTAAAGACTCTTTTAAATAACTACTAAAATAATTTAAAGATAAAAATACATCATTACCAGCAGAAGCAAAGTTTAAAAGCTTTTCAATGCTATTTTCATCTAGTCTATAAGCAAAAGATTTAATACATATATAGTTCGCAATATTTGCTTCATTATCATAATATATATAATTAAAATAATCATAAATATGTTTATCTAATATTGTAAACTCATTATCACTAAACAAATTTTGAGTTTCATTAGCAATAATGTAAGTTCCAAAAGGATTTTTAGAGCGTTCTCTATAATTTTCTTGCCAATCTGTTTTATTATTACAACCTACTAAAAGGAAACTTATAATAATAAAGCAGGGTAGAAGAGATGCTATTTTTTTTCGTTTACTCAATTACAGATTTTTTAAAAAGGATTGGTATTTATTTTCTATAGTAACAAATTTAGAACGGTCAATATTAAATTCGCCATACCATACATAATCATATATATACAGCAAATAAGAAAAATTCTTTCTTAAATTGGTCTTTTTTAAATCAAAAAGATATTCTGTATTGGTTTTGTCTTTATCAAAGGTTATTAAGTCTTTATCAGACATTTTTTTCAATAAAAACAAATAATAATATCGAGTTGCTTTTCTATAATCTTCTGCCTTTTTAGCTTTTTCAACTAAAGCTAAATAATCATTATTATGAATATCTTCTTCTTCATTAGTAGACACAATGGCTACTTTCGCTATTTTCTTTTTACGATTAAAATTCCAAAAAGAACCCTCTGTATTTAATATACTTTTTACAATAATAAAAATAACTATAACAGCTAATAAGTAAGGAAATACAGTAGTTAAAAAGTCTACAAAAGATTTTAAAGACTCTACATTGGATTTGTTGTACTCTCTTCTCTTGGCTTGTTTTTTTTCTTTTTTATCTTTTTTCTTAGGCTTTTTATACTCTTGATATTGGAATTCAATACCATTGTATTTCGATTTCAAGGAATTAGAAAAAGTTCTATTTTCTACAGGTTCGGTAGTATCTAAAGAAGATGAATTACGGCTGCTTTGACTATTTAATATTAGAAAGCTATTAAAAATGAAAAGAAATACTATTAATTTTTTCATTCTTTAATTAATTTTTTAGCAGCTATTTTATATGGTAATATGAAATAATAATATGAAATAGAAGCTAAGGAAACACTAATAATTAAAAAGCATACAAAGCCAGGTACTTTATTATAGTACCTAGTAACGTACCCTTCTAAAAAGGCAGCTACAAAAGTAAAAGGAACTGTACTTAAGAAAATAAAAAAACCTTCTCTTAATCCTTTTTTAAAAGACTCTAGTCTTTTTAAAGCTCCAGGAAATAAAATACTAGCGCCTATAATATAACCGCAACCAGCTTCTATAACCATACCAAAAATTTCATAAGTTCCATGAATCCATATTCCTTTTAAACTATCTAACAAAGAATTGTTTTGATAAAAAAAAGCTTGAAATACGGCTACCATAATCCCATTTTGTACAATATAATACCCAGATCCTATACCTATAAATAAACCAGATAAGAACATATAAATACCTACTCTTAAATTGTTTGCAAATATTCCTATAAAGCTTCCCCAATTACTACCTCCTTTATAAATAGCTAAGGCATCTCCACTTTCAATATTCTCTAATGTTTCTTCTACATAACCATTACCAAGTATTTCTCTAGCAAAATTTTCATCGTTAAAAGTAGATAACAGTCCAATAAAAAAGCAAACGAAAAATACAGCAAAAGAAATGTACATATATTTTCTATGTTTATATAATAGTAAAGGAACTGTTTCAAAAAAGAAACCTAAGAAAACATTTTTATCTTGTTTTTTTGTATGATAAATTTTTCCGTAACTACTTTTTGCTAGCTTATTTAAGTAAGGAACGACATTACTTTTTGGGTAAAAAGATTGCGCATAAGATAAATCGTTCATGATTTTTATATGCAAGTCGGCAATTTCATCTGGAGTTTTTTCATTTTTATTTGAAATTACTTCCTCTAATTCAAGCCATTTTTCTTTATTTTGCTTTATGAAAGCTATTTCTCTCATAAAGCAAATGTAAAAATTGTATGAAAACACTACAAGTAAATACGACACAAAATGTTAAAATAAATTTTGAAATAGCAAATGCTGGTCAAAGGTTACTAGCTTTTGTGGTAGATAATATTATAAAATTAGCATATTTTTACTTACTAGTAAAACTGATAGATTTTAGATTTGTCGGTGAAATAGTCGATCAAGACTATTGGTCTAAAAGAGCTGTAAGAATTTTATTCTTTTTACCTGTAACTTTTTATTCTTTGTATTCTGAAATTTTATTAGATGGACAAACGATTGGTAAAAAAGTGTTAAGAATAAAAGTAATTAATATAGATGGATTTAAACCTTCTATTTTAGATTATACCATACGATGGTTTTCTAGAATCGTAGATTTTAATTTTTTCATTTTGATGTTGATTTTATTCAGAAGTCAAATGAATGGGAAAGATTTTTATATTTGGCTAGGGCTTATTTTTTTAATTGGAAAGTTAGTAGGTTTTTTTATGATTGTTTTTACTGATAGAAACCAAAGATTAGGGGATATTTCGGCAAATACAGTAGTAGTAGCTTTAAAAGATGAAGCAAGTTTTTCTAAAACGATTCTAGAAAACATTAAAGAAAATTATAAACCTACGTATCCTAATGTAATTAAATTATCAGATAACGATGCTAGAATAATTAAAGATACCTATACAAAAGCTAAAAAATCGAAAGATTATAATACTCTTATAAAACTAAGAACTAAAATAGAAGAAGTAACAGGAATTTCAAAAGCTAAAGAAATTGCAGATGTCAATTTTATTGATACTGTTTTAAAAGATTTTAATTACTATACACAAGATAAATAGTAGTTTTAAAAAACGATTATTTACATTTATAAATAAATTTAAGTACTATAATTTTTAATAAAAAACACTCTTTTTTAATGGATGTTTAAAAGGATTGTTTGATTACTGTAAAACAATGAAAATCAACGATAAATCTCAGTATAAAACGTATTTGGCAAACGAAAATAGGTACAACAATATGCTTTACAATAGAAGTGGAGATAGTGGTGTTTTATTGCCTTCTATTTCGTTAGGGTTATGGCATAACTTTGGTAAATATGATTTACAAGCCAATTCTGAAGAGATTTTACGTACAGCTTTTGATCATGGAATAACGCATTTTGATTTAGCAAATAATTATGGACCTCCTTATGGAAGTGCAGAAGTTAATTTTGGAGTACTTTATGAACAAAATTTTAAATCGTATAGAGATGAGCTATTTATAGCAACTAAAGCAGGATATGATATGTGGCAAGGACCATATGGAAACTATGGTTCTCGTAAACATTTAATAGCTAGTATAGACCAAAGTTTAAAGCGTATGAATTTAGAATATGTAGATGTTTTTTATCACCATAGACCAGATGTAGGTACTCCTTTGGAAGAAACGGCAGTAGCTTTAAGTGATATAGTAAGACAAGGAAAAGCTTTATATATAGGAGTTTCTAATTACGAATCTGATCAAATTACTGAGATAACTAAATTATTTAAAGAGTTAAAAGTTCCTTTTATAATAGATCAAGCAAGATATTCTATGTTAGATAGAAAAATTGAAAAAGAAATATTGCCTTGTTTGTTAGAAAATAAATTAGGTTGTATTGCTTTTTCCCCTTTAGCACAAGGAATGTTAACAGATAAATATATAGATGGAATTCCTGAAAATTCGAGAGCTGCTAAAAATAAAACATATTTAGAAAGTGAAACGGTAGAAGAAAAATTACCAATTATAAAGAAATTGAATAATTTAGCTAAAGAAAGAGGGCAAAAATTACATCAGATGGCTATTTCTTGGTTGTTACAACAAAAAGGAATTACTTCTGTATTAATAGGAGCAAGTTCAGCGGATCAATTGATAGATAATTTAAAAGCTATAGAGAATAATAACTTTTCTGAAATAGAATTACATCAAATAGATAGTTTAACAAAACAGTTTTTATAAATTAGTAAACTTTGTTACTAAAAGGTTGACTAGTAAACATAATTAGAAGAAGAAAATGGCTACATTAAGACTATTATATCTATTATTTGTTATTACTATTTGCTCTGTCTCAAGTCAGACTAAACAATTAGAAGAGATAAAAAAAGATTCTTCATTAGTGATAGAAGGCAATAATGTATGGGTTCGTTCTACACCTATGACTGGAGAAGTTGTTTATACTTTAAATAATGGTAATGTTTGTAAGATTATTAAAAGAGGAAAAAAACAGTCGATAGGATTAACTACAGATTATTGGTATTTAATTTCTTACAAGAAGAAAAGAGGATGGGTTTATGGCTCACAAACATCTATAAAACAAAAAAAAATTGCTACAAATTTTAAAAACTATATACAAAGCACTTTAAAGGAGTGTTTTTTTGATAAAGAATTCGATTATTGGTTAGATCATTCTGAAGGAAAAAGATGGAAACATATAGATATTGGTTATTTTAGATTGTATAACTCAGGTACTACTTGTCAATTAGAACCATATAAACTTCATGAAAATTACTCTAAGAAAAAAGAACCAAAAATGCTAGAAGTAGCTTATTTTGAAGATCAAATGCCAATTGGTGGTTTTTGTGAAAAAAGTAAAAGCTTAGACGGGGTTTATTACAAGGAAGTGAAAAAATTACCTTCCTACACTACTTTTTTAAAAAAATATGTGAGTAAAGAAATTGAATTGCCAATTATTTATGAAAGAGGGAAAAAGATGAAAGTAGTAATTTTACATAATAAGATGATTATTAAAACGCTCTATTTCATAGCTGCCGATAATAAATGGTCGCTAGTAGTGGTAGATGATTGTAATTGTGGAGCATAAAATAACATAAAGAGCGAGTGTAAAACTCGCTCTTTATGTTGCTTATTCTTCTTCCTCATGTATAGGGTTTCTAAAAACTAACTGATCATCAAATTCATCTAATAGAATTAAAGTATCGCTAGTTACTTTTCCTGCTAGAATTTCTTTAGATAATAAATTTAAAACCTCCTTTTGTATAACTCTTTTTACTGGTCGTGCACCAAATTCTGGTTGGTATCCTTTTTTAGCTAAATATTTGATAGCTTCTTCGGTAGCATCAAAAGTAATATTTTGCTCAGCTACCATTTTTTTAACACGATTCAATTGTAACGAAACAATATTTTTAATGTTTTCTTTTGATAATGGTGTAAACAAAGTAATATCATCAATTCTATTTAAAAACTCAGGGCGAACCGTTTGTTTTAATAAACCTAAAACCTCTTCCTTTGCAAACTCCATAGTAGTAGGAATATCTCCTTTCATATTAGTAAACTTCTCTTGAATAATATGGCTTCCCATATTAGAGGTCATAATAATAATAGTGTTTTTAAAATCGGCAACACGTCCCTTATTGTCTGTTAATCTCCCTTCATCTAAAACTTGTAATAAGATGTTAAATGTATCTGGATGTGCTTTTTCTATTTCATCTAACAATACAACAGAGTAAGGTTTTCTTCTTACTGCTTCAGTAAGCTGTCCACCTTCATCATAGCCGACATACCCAGGAGGAGCACCAACCAATCTACTCACAGAATGACGTTCTTGGTATTCGCTCATATCAATACGAGTTAAAGCGTTTTCATCATCAAATAAATAAGAAGCAAGTGCTTTTGCCAATTCTGTTTTTCCAACGCCTGTAGTTCCTAAAAATAAAAAGGAACCAATTGGTTTATTCGGATTTTGTAATCCCGCTCTAGATCTTCGAACTGCATCTGAAATAGCTTCAATAGCTTCTTCTTGACCAACTACACGCTTATGTAATTCTTCTTCTAATCGAAGCAATTTTTCACGTTCAGATTGTAGCATTTTAGTAACAGGAATACCAGTCCATTTTGCTACAACTTCTGCAATATCATCATAGTTCACTTCTTCTTTAATTAAAGAGGTTTCGTTCTGACTTGCTAATAATTTTTGCTGTGTTTCTAAATCTTCTTGTGCTTCTTTAATTTTTCCGTAACGTAATTCCGCCACTTTTCCATAATCACCATTTCGTTCTGCTTTTTCAGCTTCTAATTTATAGTTCTCAATAGAAGTTTTTAAAGATTGAATAGTATCAACTACCGTTTTTTCCGATTGCCATTTAGCGTTAATGGTGTTACGTTCTTCTTTTAAGTTCGCTATATCTGCATGTAATAATTTTAACTTGGTATCATCGTTTTCACGTTTTATAGCTTCAATTTCTATTTCAAGTTGCATTATTTTACGATCAAGAACATCTAATTCTTCTGGTTTAGAATTCATTTCCATACGTAATTTAGCAGCAGCTTCATCCATTAAATCGATAGCTTTATCTGGTAAAAAACGGCTTGTTATATAACGTTGCGAAAGTTCTACAGCCCCAATAATAGCTTCATCTTTAATTCTAACTTTATGGTGTGTTTCGTATTTCTCTTTAATACCACGTAAAATAGAAATAGCACTTTCTGTATCTGGTTCATCCACTAATACTTTTTGAAAACGACGCTCTAAAGCCTTGTCTTTTTCAAAATATTTTTGATACTCATCAAGAGTTGTAGCTCCTATAGCTCTTAATTCCCCACGAGCCAAAGCAGGTTTTAATATATTTGCAGCGTCCATAGCACCTTGTCCGCCACCAGCACCAACCAAGGTATGTATTTCATCAATAAACAATACCAAATCGCCATTAGATGAAGTAACTTCTTTTACTACCGCTTTTAAACGTTCTTCAAACTCGCCTTTAAATTTTGCACCAGCAATTAGAGATCCCATATCTAAAGAGTAAATTTGTTTGTCTTTCAAATTCTCAGGCACATCTCCACGAATAATTCTGTGTGCTAAACCTTCTGCAATTGCGGTTTTACCTGTACCAGGTTCGCCAACCAAAATAGGGTTGTTTTTGGTTCTACGAGAAAGAATTTGAAGTAATCTCCTAATTTCTTCATCTCTACCAATAACCGGATCTAACTTTCCATCTTGCGCTAACTGATTTAAGTTTTTTGCGTATTTATTAAGTGCGTTATAAGATTCTTCTGCACTTTGAGAAGTAACTCTATTGCCTTTACGAAGCTCTTCTATAGCGGCTTTTAAATTTTTTTCGTTAATGCCTTGGTCTTTTAAAAGTTGTGCTATTTGACTTTTAGAATTAAAAATGGCCAAGATTAAATGTTCTACAGAAACATATTCATCTTTCATTTTTTTTGCAATAATAGAAGCTTCTGTTAGTGTTTTACTAGTTTCTCTAGAAAGCAATATTTCAGAACCAGTTACTTTAGAAAAACTATTTAATTGTTTGTCTAATATTTGTTTAACAAGCTCAATATTTACATGCAGCTTTTTTAAAATAAATGGAAGTATATTTTCATCTGTTTGAAATAAAGCTTTAAATAGGTGCTCGTTTTCAATTTGATTATGTTGGCGTTCTTGCGCTATTTGTTGAGAAAGTTGAATACTTTCTTGAGATTTTATGGTAAAATTATTAAAGTTCATAATTTTATTTTTTTATTTGCCTAGTGTCAAAATCGATACCAATTATAAATGAAAGTAAAACAGAGACATTTTGTCGTTTTAATTTAAGAAAAAATGACTTTTTGTCTTTGATGAAAGGATTTTGATTTATTAACGACAATACTAAATGTAAAAAACAATAATATGGGAATTTTTGGAAATATATTTAAAAAATCAGAGCAACAAGAAAAGAAAGAGGTAAAATCTAATGTTAATTGGATTCCTCTAACTTCATTAGAGCAAATAAATGAGATTAAGAAAAAATCGAAAACAAAACCAATGGCAATTTTTAAACATTCTACTCGTTGTGGGATAAGTAGATCTGTTATAAAAAGTTTTGATAGTACATATCCTGAATCGTTAACAGATAAAATAGATGTTTATTACTTAGATTTATTAAATCATAGAGACCTGTCAAGTGAAGTAGGTTATGCTTTTCAAGTATTACATCAATCACCACAATTTATGTTAATTCATCGTGGTAAAGCAGTGGTACATGCATCTCATTATGATATTACTAGGATAGATCTTGAAAAAATTGTAAAATAATAGGATAGCTTTTGTAAATTGGTTGTATTTTTGAGTTTTCAAAAAAATAGCCTTTTGAGTAATACAGAGACAAAAAATAAAGTAGGAAAAAGTTTATACGATTATCAAAAAGAAGCATTATTTAAAATTTTTAAAAGTTTTGAAAATGCTCAAGATAATTATCACCTATTATATCAACTACCAACTGGAGGTGGTAAAACGGTGATATTTTCTGAAATAACTCGTCAATATTTAAAGCATTATAAGAAGAAAGTGCTTATTATGACTCATCGTATAGAGTTATGTAAGCAAACTGCAAGAATGCTTGGAGAGTTTGGTGTAGAAAATAAAATTATAGATAGTAAAGCTAGTTTAGACGATCAATCAAGTTATGATTGTTTTGTAGCTATGGTGGAAACTTTAAATAATCGTTTAAATGATGATATATTAGATATTTCAGATGTAGGATTAGTAATTATTGATGAAGCACATTATAATTCTTTTACAAAACTTTTTAAATTTTTTGACAAGTCTTTTATTTTAGGGGTAACAGCTACACCTTTAAGTTCGAACATAAAAATGCCAATGAAGGATAATTATGATGAACTTATAGATGGAGAGAGTATTGCTTCTTTAATCAGTAACGAATATCTTGCTAAAGCAAATGTGTATTCTTATAATGTTGGTTTAACTTCTTTAGAAGTAGGGGCAAATGGTGATTATACAGTTAAATCTTCTGAAGATTTATATACAAACACCAATATGCTTTCTAAATTATTACAAGCTTATGAAGAGAGAGCAAAAGGTACTAAAACTTTAATTTTTAATAATGGTATTAATACATCTTTATATGTATACGATACATTTAAAAGAGCAGGATATCCAATTGCTCATTTAGATAATACGAATACAAAGAAAGAAAGAGATGCTATTTTAAAATGGTTTCATGAAACACCAAATGCAATAATTACTTCTGTAAGTATTTTAACAACAGGTTTTGATGAACCTTCCGTTAAATCTATCATATTAAATAGAGCTACAAAATCATTAACATTGTACTATCAAATGATTGGTAGAGGATCAAGAATTCTTCCTGGTAAATCTACTTTTAATGTTATCGATTTAGGAAATAATTTTCATCGTTTTGGTCCTTGGGGAGCTGATTTAGATTGGCAAAAAATGTTTAGAGCTCCTAATTTTTATTTAGATAGTTTATTAACAGATGAAGATATTGAAAGTACTTTTAGATACGAATTACCAGAGGCTGTTAAAAAAGAATTTTCTAATACCAAAGAAGAAGATTTATATTTTGATGTTAAAAAAGTATATATAGATACGATTCAATCTGGTCAAAGCTCTAAAAAAGTTTTAGAGAAATCGATTACTCATCACACAAAAATATGTGTAGAGAATAGTGAAGATGTTTTTGATGCGATTATACTTGCTAAAAAATTAGGGGGTGATATAGACGATAGAATACATAGATACTCTAAATGTATTTGTAAATCGACTCATAATTTTATAGATTGGTTACAAGATGATTATAGAAAGAAACTGAATTCTAATATAAGAAATAACTTTGATGAAGTGTATGAACAAATTCATGGACATCCACCACCAGAAGAAGAATAAAATAAAAAATCCATTTCGAGAGAAATGGATTTTTTATTTTATTAAGTTAGTTTTTTAAAATTCTTTAGCAGGTAAAACTTTTCCTGTACATTCACCAAAACCTATTCTGATTTTATCTGTTTTAGCATATCCTCTCATAATAACAGTATCAAAATCATTGATGAACTTACGTTCGCTACCATCATTCAATTTTATAGGGTTTTGTCCTTTCCAAGTTAATTCTAACATAGAACCAAAACTATCTTTTGTTGGGCCAGAAATAGTTCCGCTTCCCATCATATCTCCAGCTTCAACAGGGCACCCATTAACAGTATGATGTGCAAACTGTTGTGCCATTGTCCAATACATATATTTAAAGTTAGAATTACAAACCACAGTTTCTTTTTCGTTTTCTGGTTGAATAGCCATTTGTAAATTAATATCAAAACTATGCTTTCCTTTATGTTGTAAATATGGTAAAGGAGTAGGTTCTTGTTTAGGATTATTTACTCTAAAAGGTTCTAAAGCATCTAAAGTAACAATCCAAGGAGAAATAGTAGAAGCAAAGTTTTTTCCTAAAAACGGTCCTAATGGTTGGTACTCCCAACCTTGAATATCTCTAGCAGACCAATCATTAAATAAAACCAATCCGAAGATATAATCTTCTGCTTCTTCTACAGAAATACGATCTCCTAAATCATTAGCAACGGTGGTTATAAAAGCCATTTCTAATTCAAAATCTAATAATTTAGAAGGACCAAACCCAGGAGAATCTTCTCCTTCTGCAGGTCTAGATTGTCCTATAGGACGATGAATAGGAGTACCAGAAGGTATGATAGATGAGCTTCTACCGTGGTATCCAATAGGTATGTGCAACCAATTAGGTAATAAAGCATTTTCAGGATCTCTAAATAAACTACCTACATTTGTAGCATGTTCTTTACTTGCATAAAAGTCAGTATAATCTCCAACTCTTACTGGTAATAGCATTTCAATTTCATCCATCCTAAAGATTATTTTATCTTTATGATCTGCGTTATCACGTAATTTTCCGTTTTTTACATCAAAAACATCTGCTATTCTATTTCTAACTAATCGCCATGTTTTTCTTCCATCTGCGATAAAATCATTTAAAGTATCCTGTAAAAAAATATCATCAGTTAAAGGAATACCCTCAAAATATCCTAATTGATGTAAAGCACCTAGGTCAATAGCATAATCACCAATTCTAGTTCCAATAGTAATAATATCATCTCTTGTTAAGAAGACGCCAAAAGGTATATTTTGAATAGGAAAGTCCGAATCGTCATTAATTTTTAACCACGATTTTCTGTTAGGGTTATTTGCCGTTATTTCCATTTTTAATTTTGTTGTATTAATTGTTTTACCAAACCTACATATTTTTTCAATTCGTAACAAACTTTGTGACTTAAAAAAGTGAGAATTTCTTATTCTTATAGTTAATGTAAATATGTTGCTGTTTATTAGTCCAATTCAAAGCTAAATACTACTTTTGCGCCAAATTTAATGTAGTAAAATGCAATCAATAAGAAACATAGCAATTATAGCGCACGTAGATCATGGTAAAACTACCTTAGTAGATAAAATTATAGATCAAGCTAAAATTTTAGATGACCGTAAAGAACGTACTGATTTATTATTAGATAATAATGATTTAGAACGAGAAAGAGGAATCACCATTTTATCTAAAAATGTATCCGTAAATTATAAAGATGTAAAAATCAATGTAATTGATACTCCTGGTCACGCCGATTTTGGTGGGGAAGTAGAACGTGTATTAAAAATGGCAGATGGAGTTTTATTATTGGTAGATGCATTTGAAGGTCCTATGCCGCAAACACGTTTTGTATTAGGTAAGGCTATTGAATTAGGTTTAACTCCTATAGTTGTTGTAAATAAGGTAGATAAGGAGAATTGTACACCAGATTTAGTACATGAAAAAGTATTTGATTTGATGTTTGCTTTAGAAGCTACAGAAGAACAATTAGATTTTACAACTATTTATGGTTCTGCTAAAAATGGTTGGATGAGTACAGACTGGCAAAATGAAAAAGAAGATATTATTGATCTTTTAGATGCCGTTATTGAAACTATTCCAGAAGCTCCATACAGAGAAGGAACTCCACAAATGCAGATTACATCATTAGATTTTTCTTCTTTTACTGGAAGAATAGCTATTGGACGTGTTTTTAGAGGAGATTTAGAAGAAAATAAAGATTACATGTTATGTAAAGCAGATGGTACAACTAAAAAGGTTCGTATTAAAGAATTACATGTATTTGAAGGAATGGGGAAAGTGAAAGTTTCTAAAGTAAGAAGTGGAGATATTTGCGCTATTACTGGTATTGAAGGTTTTGAAATTGGTGATACAATAGCAGATATTGAAAATCCAGAAGCTTTACCTAGAATAGAAGTAGACAAGCCTACAATGAGTATGTTATTTACTATTAATAATTCACCTTTCTTTGGTAAAGAAGGTAAATTTGTTACTTCTCGTCATTTACGTGATCGTTTATTTAAAGAAATGGAAAAGAATTTAGCTTTACGTGTAGATCCTACAGATAGTGAAGATAAATTTAATGTATATGGCCGTGGAGTTTTACATTTATCTGTATTAATTGAAACAATGCGTCGTGAAGGGTATGAATTACAAGTGGGTAGACCTCAAGTAATTTTAAAGGAAATAGATGGTAAAAAACATGAGCCAATGGAAACATTGTCTATAGATGTACCAGAAGATGTTGCTTCGAAAGCTATTAATTTAGTTTCTCTTAAAAAAGGAGATTTATTAGTAATGGAGCCTAAAGGAGATTTACAGCATTTAGAATTTAGTATACCATCTAGAGGTTTAATAGGTTTACGTAATAAAATATTGACTGCTACAGCTGGACAGGCAATAATAAATCATAGATTTAGTGAATATGGACCTTATAAAGGGGAGTTTAGTGAAGAAGCTAAAGGAGCTATTATTTCTTCTGTAACTGGTAAAGCTACCGCTTATGCAATTGATAGATTACAAGACAGAGGAAAGTTTTTTATTGATCCTAACCAAGAGATTTATGCAGGACAGGTAGTAGGAGAGAACAGTAAATCTGATGATATGGCTGTGAATCTTATTAAAGGAAAAAAATTAACAAATGTTCGTTCTTCAGGAAATGATGATAGTGTTAAAATAGCACCAAAAATTGATTTTTCTTTAGAAGAATGTATGGAATATATTAGAGTTGACGAGTATTTAGAAGTTACTCCAGAAAGCTTACGTATGCGTAAAATTACTTTTAGAGCATAAACACAAGCTTATTATATGATAAAAAGCTATCTGAAAATTAATTTTCAGATAGCTTTTTTATTTTTTAAATGAAATAAGAATATTGTTAAGGTTACTACTTCGGTTCAAATTTCTATGCTAAAGAATTAACAAATTAATATCTCTGAAAGGCAAGTCAAACCAATCGGCTACTGTTTTATTGGTTAATACGCCATGATAAAAATACATACCATTACGTAAACTTTTATCAAAACGAGCAGCATTTTCAAAACCACCTTCTTCCGCTATATTTAATAAATAAGGAGTTAAGATATTACTAATAGAAACGGATGCAGTTCTAGAATATCTAGAAGGAATGTTAGGAACACAATAATGTATTACATCATGAATTCTAAAGGTTGGTTTACTGTGGGTAGTAACTTTAGAAGTTTCAAAACAACCACCTCTATCTATACAAACATCTACAATAACAGCACCGTCTTTCATTTGTTCTATCATTGCTTCTGTAACGATGATAGGAGATCTATCAATTCCTCTAATAGCACCAATAGCAACATCACACCTCATTAATGCTTTTAATAACGATTTAGGTTGTACTGTAGATGTATATATTGGGCCAGGAACAGATTCTTGTAAACGACGTAGTTTAGTAATTGAATTGTCAAAAACTTTAATTCTAGCTCCCAATCCAAATGCAGCTTTTGCTGCAAATTTCCCTACGGTTCCAGCTCCTAAAATAACAACATCTGTAGGAGGTACACCACTTATATTTCCTAATAAAAGTCCATTACCTCCATTACTAGCAGTCATTAATTCTGCTGCTATATGCATAGAAGATATTCCTGCAATTTCGCTTAATGATTTTAAAATAGGAAAAACACCATCTTCATCTTTTATATAGTCGTAAGCAATAGCAGTAATTCTTTTTTTAGCTAAAGCTTCAAAGTATTTTTTATTTTGTGTTTTTAATTGCAAAGCAGAAATAAGAAATGTTTGCGGATTCATTAATTTAATTTCCTCTAAAGAAGGGGGTTCTACTTTTACAACCAAATTACAAGCAAAAACTTCTTTAATATCGTAAGATATTTTTGCTCCGGCTTCAGAATATTCTCTATCTGAATAATTAGCACCTTCACCCGCATTAGTTTCTACAACAACTCTATGACCATGTGCTACTAAAGCAGCTACAGCATCTGGAGTTAAACTAATTCGTTTTTCTTCAAAATGTGTTTCCTTGGGTAAGCCTATAAATAATTCACCTTTTTGCTTTTTTATTTCAAGCATTTCAGGTTGTGGCAATAATTGTTCTTTAGTAAAAGGGGAAATTGAACTCATTAATTTTGTGTCAGTTGAATATTTCTTAGATTGTTATCGGTTACTGTTATATTAATAGTAACAGCATTTAAAGGTACTAAATTTTTAATATTTTCAGACCATTCTATTAAACACCAATGATCTGAATAGAAATAATCTTCAATTCCTATATCTAATGCTTCTTCTTCATTTTCAATTCTATAAAAATCAAAATGATAAATAATTTTATTATCAGATATAAAATATTCATTTACTAATGAAAAGGTTGGAGAACTAACTGTCTCTTTAAAACCTAATACAGAGCATATTTCTTTAATTAAGGTTGTTTTACCAACGCCCATTTCTCCATTAAATAATAGTATTTTATGGTTGGACGTTGCTATTATTTTTTGTGCTATTTGGTTTAATTCGTTTATAGAATAATTTGTATTCATAAAAATAACTACTACTTCTTATTTTGTATTATATACAACGCAAGGTATAATAATTTCTTCTAATGATATACCTCCATGTTGATAGGTGTTTTTGTAATATTTTACGAAATGATTAAAATTATTTGGATATGCAAAGAATAAATCTTCTTTGGCAAAGATAAAAGGACTATTAATGGCAATAGAAGGAAGAAAAATATCTTTAGGATTCTTTACAGCATATACATCTTTATTTTCATAACTAAGACTTCTTCCTGTTTTGTAACGCAGGTTGGCACTAATATTTTTATCTCCAATAACTTTTGTAGGATTATTACAATTAATTGTTCCGTGATCGGTAGTAATAATTAATTTCTGACCTAATTCTTTTGCTTTTTGAATGATAGATAATAACGGAGAGTTTTTAAACCAACTAACGGTTAAAGATCTATATGCTTTATCATCACCAGCTAATTCTTTTATCACTTCCATTTCTGTTTTTGCATGTGAAAGCATGTCTACAAAATTATAAACAATAACCGTTAAATCGTTGTCTTTGGTACCATTATAATTATCTGCTAATTCTTTTCCATTTTTAAGAGAAGTAATTTTGTAATATTCATGTTTAATATCTAATCTAAGTCTTTTTATTTGTTCAGTTAAAAATTCATTTTCAAATAAATTTTTACCTCCTTCGTCCGTATCATTTTTCCAATAATTCGGATATCTTTTTTCCATTTCAGAAGGCATTAATCCAGAAAACATAGCATTTCTGGCATATTGGGTAGCAGTAGGTAAAATACTAAAATAAGAATGCTCGGTTTCTTTTTTGTAATGATTATTAATGTAAGGCTCTAAAATTCTTAATTGGTCATATCTTAAATTATCTATAACGACTAATAAAGTACCTTGCTCTTTACTAATATTAGGAACTACAAAGTCTTTAAATATGGTATGAGACATAGTAGGTTTGTCATCATTACTTGTTAGCCAACCTTCATAATTCTTTTTGATAAACCTAAAAAACAAATTATTTGCTTCTGATTTTTGACTTTCGAGAATTTCTAACATTCCAGTATCACTAATGTCTTCTAGCTCTAGCTCCCAATGTACAAGTCTTTTGTATAATTCAATCCATTCTTGGTAGGTATTAACCATAGCCAAATCCATTGCTATTTTGCGAAACTCTTGTTGGTAATTTAAAGTAGTTTTTTCTGAAATTAGACGAGAGTGATCTAAATTTTTCTTTAAACTTAAAAGTATTTGGTTTGGATTAACAGGTTTTATTAAATAATCTGCAATCTTAGATCCGATAGCTTCTTCCATTATTAGCTCCTCTTCACTTTTAGTAATCATAACAACAGGTAAATTTGGTTTTTGTTGTTTAATTAGTGTAAGTGTTTCTAAACCAGTAATTCCGGGCATATTTTCATCTAAAAAAACAATATCAAAGTGTAACTCATTAACTAAATCTACAGCATCCGTTCCATTGGTACATGTTTTTACAGTATAATTTTTTTGTTCAAGAAAAATTATGTGAGGTTTTAATAAATCAATTTCATCATCTACCCAAAGAATATCCATGTTGTTCATAAAGTGGTTTTCGATATTAACGTTTAAGTTTTATTTTGTTGTTCTTAAAAAACTTAAAAATACGTTAATTAAATTAGTATTAGTTTGGTTTAGTTATAAAAATGAAACTACATTTGTTATAACTTCAATGTATATTATTTTGAGTAAATCAAAAACAAATAAATTAAAAATACTAAACGACCCTATTTATGGGTTGGTATCTATTCCTAATTCTTTAATCTTTGATATAATAGAGCACAAATATTTTCAAAGGTTAAGAAGAATTACACAAATGGGAATGACGAATTTGGTATATCCAGGGGCTCATCACACACGATTTCATCATGCCATTGGTTGTATGCACTTAATGCAAAAAGCAATTCAAGTACTACGATCTAAAAATATAGCAATTTCTGAAGAAGAAGCAACAGCTTTATGCATTGCTATTTTGTTACACGATATTGGCCATGGTGCTTTTTCACATGCATTAGAACATAGTATTGTAAACGAAATTTCACACGAAGAAATATCTCTTTTATTCATGAAAAAGCTGAATGAAGAGTTTGATGGCAAACTAAGTTTAGCGATAGACGTTTTTGAAGGAAAGCACCATCGATTGTTTTTTAGTCAATTAATTTCAAGTCAATTAGATATAGATCGATTGGATTATTTAAAAAGAGATAGTTTTTATACTGGTGTAGTAGAAGGAAACATCTCTTCAGATCGTTTAATAGCAATGATGAACGTGAAAGATAATGAGTTGGTTATTGAAGAAAAAGGAATTTATTCTGTAGAAAACTTTTTGATAGCAAGAAGACTCATGTATTGGCAGGTATATTTACACAAAACATCCTTATCGGCAGAAATAGTATTAGTTAAAATTTTACAGAGAGCTAAAGCTTTGGTTAAAGAAGGAAAAAATTTACCAGGTAATAAAACATTACAATACTTTTTATTACATAAAATAGATAAAGAAAATTTTACAGATGAAACGTTAAATATGTTTGCTAGGTTAGATGATTATGATGTGTTATCGGCAATAAAAGAGTGGTGTTTTAATGAAGATTATGTTTTGTCTAAATTATCTCAAATGATAATTAGTAGAAAATTATTAAAAATACAGTTACAAGATAAAGAATTTACAGATAAGTTTAAAAAGAAATTAAGTACTAAACTAAAGACTAAGTTTGAGTTTAAAGAAGAAGATATTACTAACTTTATAATTTTTGATAGTGTATCTAATCAGGCATATAACAATGAAAAACCGATAAAAATTTTAACCAAAAAAGGAAAAATAAAAGATATAGTGAAAGCTTCCGATCATTTAAATTTACAAACACTTTCTAAGCCAGTAGTAAAACATTTTTGCTGTTATCCTAAGAATTTTAATAAGGATTAAAATTACAAATATGCATTCAACAAAAAATAATTACTTTTGCATCTAATGAATTTTACAGCAAAACAAATAGCCGAAATTTTACAAGGAGATGTAGAAGGGAATTCGGAAGAAATAGTTTCTAAACTAGCTAAGATAGAAGAAGCTCAAAAAGGGTCTTTAACTTTTTTAGCAAATCCTAAATACAGTTCATTTGCTTACACAACTTCAGCGTCTGTTATTATTGTAAATAAAGATTTTACATTTGAGAAGGAAGTACATTCTACTTTAATAAGAGTAGAAGATGCTTATAATGCATTTGGTACCTTATTAGAATATTATAATCAGGTTAAAAACAATAAATTTGGTAGAGAAACACCACTATTTATTTCAAATTCTGCTAAAATAGGCAAGGATGAATATATAGGAGCTTTCACTTATATAGGAGATAATGTAATACTAGGTAATAATGTAAAAATTTATCCTAATTGTTATATAGGAGATAACGTAACAATTGGTGATGATTGTGTGGTTTTTTCTGGAGTTAAAATTTATTCAGAAACTATTATTGGAGCTAATTGTAAGATTCATTCTGGTAGTGTGGTTGGTTCTGATGGTTTTGGATTTGCACCAGATAAAGAAGGCGTGTATAAAGCATTACCACAAATAGGAAACGTTATTATAGAAGATAATGTAGACATTGGTGCAAATTCTACAATAGATAGAGCAACATTAGGTTCTACTATTATTAGAAAAGGAGTAAAGCTTGATAATCAAATACAAATAGCTCATAATGTTGAGATAGGTAAGAACACAGTAATAGCTTCTCAAACAGGAGTGGCTGGATCTACAAAAATAGGAGAAAGTTGTATGATTGGAGGCCAAGTGGGAATTGTAGGACATGTTACTATAGGTAATAATGTTAAAATTCAAGCACAATCAGGTATTGGTAGAAATTTAAGTGATAATGAAAAGGTGCAAGGTTCTCCTGCATTTAACTATTCAGATTTTAATAAATCATATGTTCATTTTAGAAATCTACCAAAAACAGTAGCAACCATACATAAACTAGAAAAAGAGTATAAAACTCAAAGTAAAGAAAATGAGTAATAAGCAAAAAACTATCAAAAATGAAATAACCTTGTCAGGTGTTGGTTTACATACAGGTAACGAGGTTACAATGATTTTTAAACCAGCTCCAGTAAATTACGGTTATGCCTTTAAGCGTATAGATCTTGAAGGAGAACCAATTATAGAAGCTAAAGCAGATTATGTTACAAATACACAACGTGGAACAAACATGGAAAAAAACGGTGTGCAAATAAACACTTCTGAACATGTTTTGGCTGCTGCTGTTGGATTAGGTATAGATAATTTGTTGGTAGAAATTAATGCCTCTGAGCCTCCAATTATGGATGGGTCTTCTAAGTTTTTTGTTGAAGCTCTAGAGAAGGCAGGCGTAGTTGAACAAGATGCTGAAGTAAAAGAATACGTTGTAAAAGAAATTATTTCTTATAAAGATGAAAAAACAGGAAGTGAAATTATTTTAATGCCTTCCGATGAGTATCAGGTAACTACCATGGTAGATTTTGGAACTAAAGTCTTAGGAACTCAAAATGCTACATTAAATACTATTTCTGATTTTAAAGAAGAAATATCTTCTGCAAGAACCTTTAGTTTTTTACATGAAATTGAAGCTTTATTAGAGCATGATTTAATTAAAGGAGGTGACTTAAATAATGCAATTGTTTATGTAGATAAAGAACTTTCTGAAACAACTACAGAAAAACTTAAAAAAGCATTTAAAAAAGACGATATTAAAATTAAACCCAATGGAATTCTAGATAACTTAGAATTACACTGGGCGAATGAAGCAGCTAGACATAAATTATTAGATGTTATTGGAGATTTAGCTTTAGTGGGTACGAAAATAAAAGGTAAAGTAATAGCTAATAAACCAGGGCATCTAGTAAATACTAATTTTGCAAAAAAATTAGCTAATATTATTAAAAAGGAAAAAAGAAACAAAGTACCTTCTTACGATTTAAATCAGCCACCTTTAATGGATATTCATCAGATTATGGATATTCTTCCACATAGACCTCCATTCTTACTAATAGATAGAATTATAGAACTATCTGATACACATGTTGTAGGAATGAAGAATGTAACTATGAATGAAGATTTCTTTGTTGGGCATTTTCCTGGCGCACCAGTTATGCCTGGTGTTTTACAAGTAGAAGCAATGGCACAATGTGGAGGAGTCTTAGTACTAAGTACAGTGCCAGATCCGGAGAATTATTTAACTTATTTTATGAAAATGAATAATGTTAAATTTAAACAAAAAGTGCTACCAGGTGATACTTTGTTGTTTAAATCGGAGTTAGTAACACCAATACGTAGAGGTATTTGTCATATGCAAGCGTATGCTTATGCTAATGGAAAATTAGTAGCAGAAGCAGAATTAATGGCACAAATAAGTAAAGTAAAATAAAACAAAAATAAAAGTATGAATCAACCATTAGCTTATGTGCATCCCCAGGCAAAAATTGCTAGAAATGTTGTTATCGAACCATTTTCAACAATTCATGCAAATGTAGAAATAGGTTCTGGTACATGGATTGGTTCTAATGTAACAATAATGGAAGGTGCTCGCATTGGTAAAAATTGTAGAATTTTTCCAGGAGCTGTTATCTCTGCTATTCCTCAAGATTTAAAATTTAACGATGAAGAAACAACAGTTGTAATAGGAGATAATGTTACTATTAGAGAGTGTGTTACAATTAATAGAGGTACAGCAGATAGAAATAAAACGATTATTGGAGATAATTGCTTAGTAATGGCTTACTGCCATATTGCACACGATTGTATTGTAGGAAATAATTGTATTTTCTCTAACAATACAACTTTAGCAGGTCATGTAACCATAGGAGACAATGTCGTATTAGCAGGTATGGTGGCAGTACATCAATTTGCTTCCGTTGGTAATCATGCATTTGTAACAGGTGGTTCTTTGGTAAGAAAAGATGTTCCTCCATACGTAAAAGCAGCTAGAGAACCATTGTCTTATGTCGGTATAAACTCAATAGGATTGCGAAGAAGAGGATATACGACAGAAAAAATTAGAGAAATTCAAGATATTTATAGAATTCTATTTCAAAAAAACTATAATACTTCCCAAGCAATTGCAATTATAGAAGCAGAAATGCAAGCAACTTCAGAAAGAGATGAAATTATTCAATTTATAAAAGATTCTCATAGAGGTATAATGAAAGGATATTACAAAACAAATTAAAATTAAAAAATGGCAACAACATCAGATATTAAAAACGGATTATGTATGAGATACAACAACGATATTTATAAAGTTGTTGAATTTTTACATGTTAAACCAGGAAAAGGCCCTGCATTTGTTAGAACAAAATTAAAAAGTGTTACAAATGGTAAAGTGATAGATAATACCTTCCCTTCAGGTAGAAAAATAGATGATGTTAGAGTAGAAACTCATAAATTTCAATATTTATATAAAGAAGGACAAACGTATCACTTTATGAATCAGGTAGATTATTCTCAAATTACATTAGAAAAAAGTGCTTTAGATGCACCTGAATTAATGAAAGAAGGAGAAATCGTTACGATCATTATTAATTCTGAAGATGATATGCCTTTATCGGTTGAAATGCCAGCAAGTGTAATTTTAGAAGTTACACATACAGAACCAGGAGTAAAAGGAAACACAGCAACAAATGCAACAAAACCAGCAACAGTTGAAACTGGGGCAAGTGTTAATGTTCCTCTTTTTATTAACGAAGGAGATAAAATTAAAGTAGAAACAGTTAAAGGTACCTACCAAGAACGTATAAAAGAATAAATTAGAATTATCCCGTTTAAAAACGGGATTTTTTATAGGCATGAAGTTTAAAAATAAGCAAACATTAAAACAAATAGCAGAGCTTTTAGAGTTAGAGTTTGTTGGAGACCCTAATTTCGAAATTACTGGTATTAATGAAATACATGTTGTAGAAAAAGGAGAAATTGTTTTTGTCGATCACCCTAAATATTATGACAAAGCATTAAACTCTAATGCAACTACAATATTAATAAACAAAGAGGTTGAATGCCCAAAAGGAAAAACATTGTTAATTTCTGATGATCCTTTTCGAGATTTTAATAAAATAACGAAGCATTTTAATCCGTTTATTGCTTCTAAAGAAAATATTTCATCTTCTGCTATCATCGGAGAGAATACGATTATTCAACCCAATGTATTTATTGGAGAAAATGTACAAATAGGAAAAAATTGTATCATTCATTCGAATGTATCTATTAATAATAATTGCGTAATAGGTAATAATGTTACCATTAACTCAAATACTGTTTTAGGAAGCAATGCTTTTTATTATAAGAATAGAGCTGAAGGCTTTGACCCATTAGTATCTGGAGGTAGAGTCATTATTTCTGACGATGTAGATTTAGGAGCTTCTTGTACCATTGACAGGGGAGTTACTGGAGATACAACTATTGGTAAAGGAACAAAAATAGATAACCAAGTACAAATTGGGCACGATACCATTATAGGAAAAAAATGTTTGATTGCTGCCCAAACGGGTATTGCTGGTTGTACAGTGATAGAGGATGAGGTAACTATTTGGGGACAAGTTGGTATTGTGAGTGGTTTACACATCGAAAAAGGCACCGTTTTAATGGCACAAACTGGCGTAACTAAATCTCTAAAAAAAGGAGTTTATCTCGGTTCTCCTCAGAGGACGTATAGGCAATCTATGAGAGAAACCATATATTTAAAAAATCAAACAAATAAAGAAAAAAAGTAACATTAATTTAATTGGTTAAACTCAATTAAAAAGTTATTTTTGCTACACTTAAATTAAAAATAAACCAATGAGCGTTTTAGTAAATAAAGATTCAAAAATTATTGTACAAGGTTTTACAGGAAGTGAAGGAACTTTCCATGCTGGTCAAATGATTGAATATGGAACTAATATTGTAGGAGGTGTAACACCAGGTAAAGGAGGACAAGAGCATTTAGGTAAACCTGTTTTTAATACAGTAGATGAGTCTGTTCAAAAGGTAGGAGCAGATACTTCTATTATTTTCGTACCACCAGCTTTTGCTGCTGACGCTATTTTAGAGTCTGCAGAAGCAGGAATTAAAGTAATTATTTGTATTACAGAAGGAATTCCTACTGCCGATATGGTAAAAGTGAAATCATATATAGATGCTAAAGAGGATTGTACTTTAGTTGGGCCAAACTGTCCAGGTGTAATAACTCCAGACGAAGCTAAAGTAGGTATTATGCCAGGGTTTATCTTTAAAAAAGGTAAAGTGGGTATTGTATCTAAATCTGGTACATTAACTTATGAAGCCGCAGATCAAGTTGTAAAACAAGGGTTTGGTATTACTACAGCTATTGGTATTGGTGGAGATCCTATTATTGGAACAACTACTAAGGAAGCTGTTGAGTTATTAATGAATGACGAAGAAACGGAAGCAATTGTAATGATTGGTGAAATAGGTGGTCAGTTAGAAGCTGAAGCAGCACGTTGGATTAAAGCAGATGGAAATCGTAAACCAGTTATTGGTTTTATTGCTGGACAAACTGCGCCTGCTGGTAGAACAATGGGACATGCTGGTGCAATTGTTGGTGGTGCAGATGATACAGCACAAGCAAAAATGAAAATTTTAGCAGAAAATGGAGTTCACGTTGTAGAATCTCCTGCGAAAATTGGTGAAATGGTAGCTAAGGTATTGGCTTAAAATTCATTGATTTTTATCAATAAATGTTAAATTATTATTAATTTAACTTATTAAAATCCATCGAATTTGTAAATTCGATGGATTTTATATTTTCAATCAAAAACTATAAATTATGAAAAAAACTAAATTGCTATTATGTAGCATAGTATTTATTGCTGCATTTAGTTGTAAGAAGCCTTCTACTTCAAAAAAAGAAGTGAAAGTAGAACAAAAAAAAGATGCCTCAGGTACTGTTTATGAAACAGTAACCAACGATCCTACAGGTTTACGTTTATATACTTTAGAAAACGGATTAAAAGTGTATTTAAGTAAAAATACAGATGAGCCTAAAATACAAACTTATGTTGCTGTTAGAGCAGGTTCTAATTACGATCCTAAAGAATCTACAGGTTTAGCTCACTATTTAGAGCACATGGTGTTTAAAGGAACTCATAAAATAGGAACGTCTGACTGGGAAAAAGAAAAAGAATATTTAGATAAGATATCAGTTTTATATGAACAATACAGAACAGAAGAAGATGTAGAAAAAAAGAAAGAAATCTATAAAGAAATAGATAAGGTTTCTTTAGAAGCATCTAATCATTCTATTGCTAATGAATATGACAAAATGGTTAGCTCTTTAGGAGCAACAGGTACGAATGCACATACCTGGTTTGAAGAAACTGTTTATAAAAATAAAATACCAGCAAATGAATTAGATAAATGGTTAACCTTAGAATCTGAACGTTTTAGTACTTTAGTTTTAAGATTGTTTCATACAGAATTAGAAGCTGTTTTTGAAGAATTTAATAGAGGTCAAGATAGTGACTTTAGAAAACGTTATGCGGCTATGTTAGATGGGATATTTCCTAATCATCCATATGGTCAACAAACGACTATTGGTAAAGCAGAGCACTTAAAAAACCCTTCAATGGTAGACATTCATGATTATTTTAATACTTATTATGTACCTAATAATATGGCTATTGTTTTAGTTGGAGATTTAGAGTATGATGCTACCATTAATAAAATAAAAGAAACTTTTGGTAAGTTTGAAAAGAAAGAGTTAACACATCCTACATTAGCCAAAGAAGAACCGATTGCTGCACCAATTGTAAAAGAAGTTTTTGGACCTACTTCTGAGAATATTTCTATAGCCTTTCGTTCTAAGGGAGTAAATACTGAAGAAATGAAGTATGTGACTTTATGTGATATGATTATGGCAAATGGAGAAGCAGGTTTAATTGATTTAAATTTAAATCAAAAACAAGTAGTACAGAGAGCTAATTGTTCTCCTACATTTTTAAATGATTATGGATATCACGAATTTACTGGTTCTCCAAAAACAGGACAGAATTTAGATGAAGTGAAAACTCTTTTATTAGGTGAAATAGAAAAGTTAAAAAAAGGAGAGTTTGATGAATGGATGATAGAAGCAGTGGTAAATGATTTAAAATTGACTCAAACCAGACAGTATCAAAATAATACTGCTTTAGCGAACGCCTATGTAGATGCTTTTATTCATCATGAAAAATGGGAAGATAAAGTTAAATTTTTAGACGATTTAAAAAAGATAAAGAAAAAAGAGTTGGTAGATTTTGCAAATAAATTTTATCAAAATAACTATGTAGTAACTTACAAAAGAAAAGGAGAAGATAAGAATATTGTTAAAGTAGAAAATCCAGGAATAACTCCTGTAAAATTAAATAGAGGAAAAAGTTCAGAGTTTTTAACTACTTTTAATAAATTAGAGTCTGCACCATTATTACCAAAGTTTATAGACTATAAAACTGCAATTAAGGAAGTTAAAACAGCAAATAATATTAAGGTTTCTTATGTAGTAAACAAGAATAACGATTTATTTGACATGAATATTATTTTTGATATGGGTAGTGATAACGATAAGAAATTGAGTTTAGCTGCAGGTTATCTAGAATATTTAGGAACAGATAAGTATACTAATGAAGAATTAAAGAAAGAGTTTTATAAATTAGGTGTATCTTATTATGTGGTTGCTACAGATGATAAAACGTATGTTGGATTAAATGGATTAAAAGAAAACTTACCTAAAGGCTTAGAGTTATTAGAACACTTATGGGATAATGCTAAAGCAGACCAAGGAGCTTATGATAAGTATGTAGAAAAAATATATAAAGGTCGACAAAATGGTAAAACCCAAAAAGGAAATATTCTTTGGAACGGTTTAATGAACTATGGAATGTATGGAGAAAATTCTCGATTAAGAGATATCATGCAAATAGATGAATTGAAAGCTATAAATCCTGAAGAGTTGGTTAAAATAGTGAAAGATATGAAAAACTATAAACAACGAGTTTTCTATTATGGTAAAGATGTAGATGCAGCAGTAACAGCTTTAGATACAAGTCATAAGTTATACGGAGAGTTAAAAGAATATCCAGAAGCTAAAAAATATGTAGAAACAGAAACTGGAGGAAATGTGTTTTTCTCTGATTATGAAATGGTGCAAACAGAAATGTTATTTTTAGCTAAAGGAGATGCTTTCGATCCTAAAAACATGGCAGCATCTACATTATTTAACACCTATTTTGGTAGTGGATTATCTTCTATTGTTTTTCAAGAAATAAGAGAATCTAAATCATTAGCTTATTCTGCTTTTGCTTCTTACAGTAATGCTTCTAAAAAAGAGGATTCAAATTATATTTATGCATATGTTGGTACACAAGCTAATAAGTTAGGACAAGCTGTAGATGCTATGATGGATTTAATGAATGATATGCCAGAAGCAGAAAAGCAATTTAAGGCAGCAAAAGAAGCTACTTTAAAGAAATTGGCAGCACAAAGAATTACTAAGTCTGGTATTTTTTGGTCTTATGAAAGATTAAAGAAATTAGGGATAGATAATGATAACCGTGAAGAAATGTACAACACGATTAAAAATATGACAGTTAAAGATTTAAAAGCCTTTTTTGATAAAAATATTAAAGGAGAATCTTATAATATCATGGTTATTGGTAACAAAAAAGATTTAGATGTAGAATCTTTACAAAAGCTAGGTAAGATTAAAGAATTAGATGTAGATTATTTATTTAATTATGTAGATAAAAAGAAAATAAAATCGTAATTAATTCTATAGAATTTTAAACTAAAAATCCCGCTTTAGAATCTTCTTTAGCGGGATTTTTATATTTATATTTGAAACCTATATGTAAACAAACAATTAAATAAATGAAACTTTTAGAAAATAAAACTGCAATTATTACTGGTGCTACAAGAGGTATTGGTAGAGGAATAGCAATAGAATTTGCTAAGCAAGGTGCAAATGTAGCTTTTACTTATAATTCTTCTGTAGATGCAGCAAATGCTCTTGAAGAGGAATTAATAAATTTAGGGGTGAAAGCAAAGGGATACCAATCTAACGCAGCAGAGTTTGATGCAGCTCAAGAATTAGCTAAAAACGTACTAGAAGAATTTGATACTATTGATGTTTTAGTAAATAACGCAGGTATAACCAAAGATAATTTACTAATGCGTATTTCTGAAGATGATTTTGATAAGGTAATACAAGTAAATTTAAAATCGGTTTTTAATTTAACAAAAGCGGTAATTCGTCCAATGATGAAACAACGCAAAGGTTCTATTATTAACATGAGTTCTGTAGTAGGTTTAAAAGGAAATGCAGGACAGGCTAATTATGCAGCATCTAAAGCAGGTATTTTAGGTTTTTCTAAATCAGTAGCATTAGAATTAGGTTCGCGTAACATTAGAAGTAATGTAGTTGCTCCTGGTTTTATAGAAACAGAAATGACTGCTAAATTAGATGAAAAAGTGGTAGAAGGATGGAGAAATGAGATTCCTTTAAAAAGGGGAGGAACTGCTGAAGATGTAGCTAATGCATGTGTTTTTTTAGCTTCAGATATGAGTGCTTATGTAACTGGACAAACTTTATCTGTTGATGGAGGTATGTTAACTTAAAGAGTACTTAAAATATAATTTTATGAAAAGAGAGCTATTTTATTAGCTCTCTTTTTTATTTTTTAATAAATAAACAGAAATTAGAGTAGGTCTTTTTTAAAGTTAATTGTATTAATAATAGAACTAATAATTATTCGTTATTATATAAGTACATCTTATCATAAAAAGATAGTTAGAAGTTTTATGTGGTTTTTTAAATTAGTTATAAATCACATTAGAAGTTTAATAGTATTTAAATATTTATAATGATGAAAAAAACAAATAAAGTTTTTACTTATGCTAAATTTTTAATCATAACATTTTCTGCAATTTTAATTTTAGGTTTTTTAATGATTAGCTATTTTAAAAGTTTACCAATTATTTAAATAAAGAAGTTATTTTAAAAGACATTCTAGCTATGAAAAAGAAAGGAATTTTAAAATAACAAACAACTTAAAAAATTAACTTACCATCATAAAATTTCTTTATTTTTTAAAGTCTATTTAATTATATTAATTTCTCTTTCAGTAATTTATATTTAGTTCTACCAACAGGTAAAATTTCTTTATTTTTTAATTCTATAGAGTATTTACTGCCAGTTTGAACTATTATTTCTTTAATTTCATTAATTTTTACTAAATAAGATTTATGAATTCGTTGAAAGGTTTTTGGTAATAATTGAGATAGTTTTTCTAAAGACTTATCATGCAATTCTTTTTTACCATTGTCTAAATAAATTTCAGTATAAACACCAGCACCCTTTATATATAGTACATTATTAATATTTATTAATTGTATACCTGAACGCTTTTTTATAGCTAAAAATTGAAGATTTTCGGTAGTAACTTCTTCTTTTTTTACTATTCTATTAAATGCTTGTTCTAATCTATTTTTATTAAAAGGTTTAGGAACAAAATCTAAAACACCATATTCAAAAGCAGTTAAAGCTTCCTGCTTATTTGCAGAAATAATGATTGTATGAAAGGATTCTGAAACACTTTTTTTTAATATTTCAAATCCATTTTCTCCATTTAAGTTTAAATCTAGTAATACCAAATCAAGTTCATTATTTTGTATATACTCAATGCCTTCATTTAGAGAATTAATACAAGTAATATTTTTTAAAATGTTTAAAAAGAAATCTTTAGTCATTCTTTCTATTCTTTTTGCTATTCTATTTTCGTCTTCAATAATTAAAATACGCATCTTTTATTTTTCTATGATAATTATATTTTTCCATCCATGATTTTCAGCCTCTGAAGTAAACTGCCATTTGTTTCCATAGCTTTCACTTAATCTTGCTTTAATATATTTAAAACCAGTGCCTCCTTTTCGTTCTTTTTCAGTATTTCTAACTTTAGCGTAGGTTAAAAAAGTGTATTGCAGTTTTTTTAGATCGTTTTTAATGATTAGTTTAAATTTCATACTATTGTTTTCTATTGGTTTACAATGCGTTATGCCATTTTCTAATAACGTATGAATGATTGCTGGTGGAATTTTTAGTAATTCATTTTCGATATCTCCTTCTGTTTCCCATTGATAATCAATTTCTTTTCTGTATCTCATAATATTTAAATGACTTTTACAAAGAGCAATTTCTTGAGAAATAGGTATTAGTTTTTGATCTTCTACTTGATTTAGTAAATCAAACTCTAAAGCTAAAGCTTCAATAAATTCAACTCCTTTTTCTGGACTCTCTTCTACCCAATCAATTAAAGAAGTTAAAGTATTCATTAAAAAGTGAGGTTGAATATTTTTCTTTAAAAGTTCATAACGCAATCGAGTAGATTCGGCAATAGAATGTTCAAAAGCAAGTCGTTGTTCTTTTAATTTTACCGATAATAAATAAAACATACAAAGGGTAATAATACTAAAGCTAACAAATAAACTAATATCATAAATAGAAATTTGATAAATAAAAAAACTAAATATTAGTCCAATTAATACAATAATAGCAGCTTTTCTTTTTGTATATATGGCATAACTAATAATTAAAATGGAGGAAAACCACATCATTTGAGATAAAGTTATAGCCGTGTAATCATATGATTTTGAGTAAAATAAATATATTGATGTTAAAATGATTGAATATATTATAGTAAATTGTTTACGATTTTTTAAAGAAAATTGTACAACGAAATAATAGGGTACCAAAAACGATATAAATAATGTTAAAGTTCCAATAATTTTTAAACGTAAAATAAAATTTGAATAATGAATAGGTATATAAAATTTTATATATTCTGCAATTATCAAAAGAAAAAATAAGAAACTAGTTAAGCTGAAAAGAAGCGTGCCTAGTTGTTTTCTATCGTTTATAAATAGTAATAAATAATAAAGACTGGTTAAAAGAAAAGCACCCGCCAAAATATTTATAAAAATTGTATTAATAAGCTTATTGGTAATTAAATAATTGTAATTTAAAACATAGATATAAATTCCTCTTTTATCTTTTTTTTCATATAGTTGAGACATTCTTAAAGCCAAAGAATGTTCTCCTATTTTTAATAAATGATTTGGTATATGAAATTTATTATCGGTAACACCTATTTTTTTAGAGTGAGCCTCTTTACCGGGTGTTCCATTTTTACCAATTAAAATGCCGTCCCAAAACACTTCATAAGCACCAAATGCATGAATTGCGATACCTGTAAGTTCTAGGGAGTCTGGTTGTTTTAATATATTAATAGTTTTTCTTGCCCAAAACAAACCATTTCCTTCTGGAATCATTTTTTTTGATGACCAACTTTTATCATCAAAATCTTTTTTACTCCAACTTTTATGATCTCCTATTTTATACATTACTTCCGATTTATTTTCAAAAAGTAAATCTGGGCGCTTATTTATTTGACAAGAACATAAGAATAAAAGCAAGGCTATGTAAATAAATTTTTTCATGATGAAATATCTATGGTAAAGATATTTAAAAAAATGAAGGAGTTAGAGCAGTTTACAAAGTGTTAGAGTCGTTCATATAGTTTTCAATTAAAAAAGAGTAAGTATCTCTGAAATTTGAAGAAAATTAAAGTTTAAAAAATTATGAAATCAATTATTCAACTCTTTTTTTATGTATTAATAAGCAGTAGTTTATTATATGGTCAAAATGCAACAGTATCAGGAAAAATTATTGATGATCTTAAAACAGGATTACCTTATGCAACAGTTATATTAAAAAATTCGGAAGATAAATTAATGGAAGGTATAGTAACAGATGAGGAAGGAAAGTTTAGTTTTAATAAAATAGAAAAAGGGGTTTATGTTTTAAAAGTGGAATATATTGGTTTTGAAGATTTTTTAAAAGAAATTGTAATTACCAAAGCTAGTCAAAAAATAATATTAGAAACGATTATTTTACATGAAAGTTCTAAAAAATTAGATGAAATTGTAGTTGAAGGAAAAATATCTGAAGTTTCTTTAAAATTAGGAAAAAAAGTATTTAGAGTAGGAAAGGATATTACCTCTCAAAATGGAGCAGCAACAGATGTATTAAACAATGTACCTTCTGTAAATGTAAGTCCAACAGGTACAGTTACTTTAAGAGGAAATTCTAATGTTCAGATTTTGATAAATGGAAGAAGATCTGGATTAACACAAGCACAAGCTTTAGAACAATTACCAGCAGATACTATTGAAAAAATAGAAGTTATAACCAATCCTTCCGCAAAATATGATGCATCTGGAGGAGCAGGAATCATTAATATAATTTTAAATAAAAATAAAAAATTGGGTGTAAATGGACAGGTTCGTTTAGTGGCTGGAACACCAGATGATTATAGAATTTTAGGGAATATAAATTATAAAACTAAAAAGTTTAATTTTTTCACCAACTTAGGAATTAGATATACAGATTATGAAGGAGAATACACTAAAAAACAGAGAACTATTGAAAACGGAATTACTACTTTAATAGATCAATTTGAAGATGAAGATAGACATGACGATGGTCAAATATATTATTTTGGAACAGATTTTTTTGCAAATGATAAAAATACAATAACGCTAGCATATTTTAGAAATCAAACAGAAGATACAGATAAAACAACACTCAATTATAATGTTCTAACATCTGATTCTAATAATGAATCATTATTCACATTAGGAAATTCTAAAGAAAAAAGAGCTTATAATCAGTTAGAAGCAAATTACACAAAGTCATTTGATAAGAAAGGAAGAAAATTAACGATAGATTTTCAATATGATTTTTGGAGTAGTGTTAAAAAATGGAATTTAAAAACAGATGAAATATTTCCAACTATGGCTAATATAGCAACCATACAGACAAATGGAAGTACGAATACCGATGATGTTAAAATTCAATCTGACTATAAAACAATTATTAATAAAGTCATTCATTTTGAAACAGGAGTAAAGTTAGAAAATAGAACTATCGAAAATAATTTTTTAGCAGAGGAATTGATTAATGGAAATTATGAAACTATTGATGATATAAATAATAAACTAAATTATAGAGAAAGAATTACTTCTGCATATGCACAATTTAACGGAAAAAAAGAAAAGTGGAATTATCAATTAGGATTAAGATTAGAAGATACTAACATAAGTATACATAATTCTAATACAGGATTAAATATAAAAAATAATTATACCAATTTATTTCCATCGACAACTATTGGCTATGAATTTAAAGATAATTTATCAACACAAATTAGTTATAGCAGAAGAATTAAAAGACCTTCTTTATGGCAATTGAATCCGTTTTTTGAGTTAAAAGATTTCACGACTCGATTTACGGGAAACCCATTATTAAATCCAAGTTTTACAAACTCATATGAAGTATCTTTCATTTATAGAACAAAAGGATTTACAATAAATCCATCTATTTATTATGCAGATACTAAAGATGTTTTTCAAACAGAAGTAGTAAAAGATTTACAAGGGGTATTTATACAATCTCCTATTAATTTAGAAAATGAAAAACGATATGGTTTTGAGGTGTCTACATCTTATAAACCTTTAAAATGGTTGAGTTTTTCAGGAGATTTTAATACCTATAAATACAATCAAACAGGAACGATTAATGGTAATGCTGCTACAATCTCTGATGCTACTTGGTTTGTTAATTTTTCAACAAATATTAAACCAACGAAAACATTAAACTTACAAACAAGAGTATATCATATTGGGACAAGAGAAAATATTCAAATAGAAACGAAAGCAATTACTTATGTAAATTTTGCTGTCAGTAAATCATTATTTAAAAATAAAGGAAGTTTAATTTTAAATATTTCGAATCCATTTAATAGTAGTAAAACTATTCAAAATATTGTAGGAGATAATTTTGAAATTAATCAAATAAGAAATAGAAATGCAGAACGTTTTTCTTTAAGTTTTGTATACAAGTTTAATCAAAATAGATCTCAAAGAAATAGAAATGCAAAAAGGAGTAACAGAAATTAAGAAACTTATAATCAATTTGTAACAAGGGATTAAAATCCAAGGAAGGTCGAAATATTTATTTTAGAGTAACAAGTTCTCGATACAAATTTTCTTCGTTTCTCTTCGAAAATTCACTCGAACTAACATTCTTTTTATATTAAAAAATAGCACATTAAATTCTTTCGACCACGACTAGGTTTTAACTCTTTGGTTTCTTTAATAATATAAATCATTTAAACTTCGTATTAAAATTTGAATAAAATTAATGATTTTAAATTACTATAAAACAAATTGTTATTCGATTTAGAGTAGTTAGTATACTAATAGAGCAGTTGACAAAATTATAACTGAAAACAAACTAATAATAATAGATATTAGAGTAAACAAAATATTAATATTTATGAAAAAAGCAATAATAATAGTTACAGCATTTCTATTTTTTATCTTAAAAAATAACGCTCAAAATAACAAAAATAAATACAAAATACTAAAAGACAGCATTTCTAAAAATGTTAAAAAAATGATGCAAAGGGATAACTTAAAAGGATTAAGTATTACAGTATTTGAAAATTATAAAATTATTTATAATCAAAATTTTGGAATAAAAGATGCAATCTCAAATGAAAAAATAAATAAAGAAACAGCATTTAATACAGCTTCTATATCAAAAGCAATAGTAGCAACTTTATGTGCTCTTTTAGAAGAAAAAGGAGAAATTAATTTAAAAGATCCTATTTCTAATTATTTAAAAAGGTGGAAGCTGCCAAAAAGTAAATTTACTAAAAATGTGTCTGTTACATGGGAACATCTATTATCACATACATCAGGATTAAGTCAACACGGATTTGCAGATTTTTATGAAGGAGATACCATACCAAGCATTACTCAAAGTTTAAAAGGAGAATTATTACCAAGATATGATAAAGCAATTGATTTCTTGTTTACACCAGGTACCAATTGGAGTTATAGTGGTGGTGGATATACAGTTATACAGGTAGCATTAGAAGATCATTTTAAAAAAACATTATCAAAGTTAGTAGAAGAATATTTAATTGTTCCTTTACAATTGAAAAACACAACAATGCTAAAACCAATAGAAAAAGGATTTCCAAATAATGTAGCAATGGTACATGATAAGCATGGAGCAGTTATAAAAACAGGATTACCTATTTGTCCGCAAATTGCAGCGTCTGGATTATGGTCTACTTCAAACGATTTGGCAAAAATTACTATAGAATTACAAAATGCATTAAGAGATAAAAAAAATACGATTATATCTAAAACTGTAGCTGAGAGATTAATGAATATAATTTCTTTAAAAAAATCTGGAGGATACGGTTTAGGTTGGATGCGTTCTTTTGGATTTTCAAATATTGATTGGTTTAAGCATGACGGTTCTAATACAGGAGTTGGTGGTAATATAATGGGGACTATGAAAAATGGTAATGGATTTGTTTTTTTAGCAAATGGAGAAAAACCAAACAGATTTCCAGTTTTTAGTTATTTAAATAATAATATTATTCAACTAATGAATTGGGAAAAGAAAATAGAAAATAGAAAAATAATTCCTGAAGAATTGAAGGATAAAATAAAAGGAAAGTATAAAGATTTTTTGTATGGACAAAATTTTAATAACACTATAATTGAAGAAGAAAACAAAATATATTTAAAGTCTCTTATTTTTAAACATTTTTTAAATAAAGATAAAAGTGAAATGGTTTATTTAGGAGATAATGTTTTTAAAATTATAGACTACCCTAATTATATAAAATTCAATTTTGAGAATAGTAAATTAAAAGGTATTACAATTTTTAGAGAATTTTCAGATTCAGTAGAAAAAGTATTTATTCCTTTAGATAAACTTAGAAAAATGTAAGTTAATTTTCTAATCGCTGAGAATCGCGTATTTGTTTTTTTTTAGATAATAATACAGATAAATTAATTCTCAGTATTTACAATTCATATAAATTAAATAAATTTTAAACATAAAAACCATAATAAAAAATGATACATAAGTATTAAAAACAAATAAGTCTGTATTTACATACAGACTTATTTTTTCTAGGGGATTATTTAAATAATAATTCGTTTAAGAATTACTTGTTAAATTCTTCAAAAGTACCATCATCGTACAATAAAACTATTTTTATTAACAACTTGGATTTAGAGTTTTCTAAGTAACTGTTTTTTTCTTTAATATCAAAATTATTTTCTTCTTTAATCGTTTCAACTATTTTTTGGTTAAATAGAGAAGGAGACTTTTCCTTATTCTTAGGAAAACTTCCTTTACCATATAATAACCAATCTAGATCCACTTCATCAAAAGCTTTGTCCACTTTAATTATAAAATCTAGACTAGGTTTATTTCTACCAGATAAAAGGTGAGATATACTAGATCTTGGAACCTCTATTTTTTCAGCAAAACTAGAAGAAGATAAATTATAATATTCTAATATATTTTTAAGACGTTCAATCATATTTTACAAATGTGAACACGAAAATGTGTTACAATTGTAAATATATATGTTTTTACAAAAGTAACCAAGTTAATTAACGATTTTATTTAAATAAATACATATTAAGTGTAAACTAAAACATTAGGTAATACAATTTAAACATTTAATAAACAGTATTTTAATTATTTAATATAAGGTTTATTTATACTACAGTGTCATTAGTGTTTCAGTAAGCTGTTTACAGAATTAAACCTTTCTTTTTGAATATTAAATATAAGTTTCATTTGTAACAAGTGCTAAAATTGATTTATTATACAAATAATACTATAGGTATACTGTTTACATTTCTTAATAATGCAAATACTCATGAAATATCAGTTTTTATTAATTATGTAGCTGCGAAATACTTGATATAATTGCATAATAAATAAATAATTAGAGGCATAACATACTAAAATAAACAGATTTTAAGCTAGATATATTAGACTTTAATCAAATTAAAAGTATATATACTGTCAATTTTGTTTAAAATGTGAAAGTCAAGCTAAAATAAAGGTATATAGACATTTACTTTAATGATACAGGCATAGTAGATAAAACAAATAATCGATTTTTTACATATGTAAACAATATAAGCATAGATGAAATTTCCTTATTAAACCACTTATATAAATGAATGAAATGTTATTATTAATATTATAAAGACCTATTTTATTGAATAATGATCATGCTTTGAAGTTGTTTACTTATGTAATTTATTGATCCTGTATAAAATTACTTCCTAAGATTTATTATATTATTAAAAAAACAAAAGTTTACATTTGTAACTAGTTGTTTAGCTTAAAAATGTGAGTGTAAATTGTGTTTTACCAACCGTTGAAGAATAATGTATAGTTCCATTATGAGCTTCTATAATACTTTTGCTTAATGTTAAGCCAATACCAGAACCATTTTTTCGAGTTGTAAAATAAGGAATGAAAATATTTTCCTTTATCTCTTCAGGAATTCCTATTCCGTTATCGGTAATAGTAGCATGTGTTCTATTCTTTTCAGAAGAAATAGTAATTGTAATAGTTGGAATTTCGATATTTTCAATAGCATATAAACTGTTAGATATTAAATTAATAATTACTTGTTCTATTTGTTGTTTATCGGCATTAATTAGAAATGAATCATTTTCATTAAAATCAATAAAAATATTTTTCTGTTTAAATTCTTGTTCAAATAAAACAATAGTATTTTTTATAATCGTTGTTAAATTTACTACCTTCTTATCGGGTAAAGGTAATTCAGCTAACTTTCTATAAGTGTCTACAAAAGAAGTTAAGTGATAAGATCTTCTCTTTATTATTTTTAAACCTTGAGATAATTCATCAATAGTATCTACTTCTATTTCTTCATCCGTTAATAAGGAATCTAAATTTTCTGCTAAACTACTAATAGGAGTAATGGTATTTATAATTTCATGAGACATTACGTTCATTAATTTATACCATGCTTCTTTTTCTTTTTTATCTATTAATTGTTGAATAGTTTCTAAAGAAACTACTAAATACTCAAATTCATTTGTTTTAGTTATAGATGTTTTAAGGAAAAAACTCTCTTTTTCACCATTAATAGACAATGAAACAGTATGCCTCATTTTTTTCCATTCCGTAACATACTCTTTTAAAGAACCTATTTTTGTTTTTAATAACCCCCAATTATGAAACTTTGGTATTTTTAAGAAATCAACAAATGATTTATTAATTTGAAAAACTTCAATTTCTTTGTTATCATTTTTTCTTAAAATGAGTAAACCTATACTTAAACTTTCAATGATATTCGTAAATATAAGTTGTTCTGATGTTTTTTGTAAGTTTAATTTTCGATGTTTTTCTAATAATAATGCTGTTTTATTATGTAATGGATTTCTTCTTTTCTTTTTTGAAATACTATTTGTAAAATCATCAAATAAAAGACAATCGATGGATTTTTCGATATCTGCTAATACTTTTTTTAAATAATTTAAAAATAAGAATAATTGAAAAATTATTAAAAAAGTAAAACCAATGGTATTAATAACATATCCTTTTGTGTAACTATAAAAAAGAAGAATAGTAGTAAGTATTATAAATAAAACACGAAAAATTATTTGTAAGTATTGAGGTTTTCCCATTTAAAGATTGTGTTTTTCTAAACGTCTATATAAAGCTGCTCTTGTTAAACCTAAATCTTTTGCTGCTCTAGATATGTTGCCTTGGTGTTTATGCAATGCTTGTTGAATTAGCAATTTTTCAGTTTCTTCTAAATTTAAATTATCGGTTAAAGAGCTATCTATTTTTTTTGTAGAAAAATGCAAATCAATAGTATCTATTAAATTAGAATCTGTAATAATTACTGCTCGTTCTACAATATGTTCTATTTCTCTTATATTTCCAGGCCAATGGTATTCTTTTAATGCAGTAATTGCTTGTTTAGAAAATCCTTCTATATTTTTTCTATATTTCTGATTTAGCTTTATTAAAAAATGTGAAGCTAATAATAGAATGTCTTCTTTACGATCGCGTAAAGGAGGCAATACTAATTCAATAGTATTAATTCTAAATAATAAATCTTGTCTAAAGGTATCTTCCTCTACCATTTTGTGAATAGGAGCATTGGTAGCACAAATAATTCGAACATCAATAGTGCGTTCTGTACCTTCGCCTAAACGTGTAACTTTTCTATTTTGAACAACCGTTAATAATTTAGACTGAAGGTGTAAGGGTAAATTACCTATTTCATCTAGAAAAATAGTTCCTCCTTTAGCCAATTCAAATCTACCAATAGTATCTTTATGCGCTCCTGTAAATGCACCTTTTACGTAACCAAATAATTCACTCTCAAATAAATTCTCATTTAAAGAACCTAAATCTACATGAATAAAAGGATGATTTTTTCGTTCCGATTGTAAATGAATTTCTTTAGCAAACACATATTTACCTGTTCCGTTTTCTCCTAATATTAAGATGTTTGCTTCAGTAGGAGCTACTTTATGAGCTAAATTTACAGCCGATTGCATTGCTAGAGATTTACCTATTATATGTTCTGTTTGTTTATGAAAATCTTTATCACTTTGTTTTTGTACAGTTTCTAGTTGGGTATTTTTTCGTTTCGAACGAGCCAATTCAACACCAGCATTTACCACACTATATAACTTTTCCGTTTTCCAAGGCTTTAAAACAAAATCGGTAGCTCCTTTTTTAATAGCATCTACAGCTAAATTAACACTACCAAAAGCTGTCATTAAAATAACAGTAGTTTCAGGGCTTATTTCTTTGATATGTTTTAACCAATATAAGCCTTCTTTACCATCTTCAAAACCAATTCGGTAATTCATATCTAATAGCACAACATCTATAGTTGTTTCTGTTAAATGATTTCCTATTTTTTTTGGATTATTAGTGGTAATAATCTGATTAAAATATTTTTTCAAACTAATTCTAGCAGAAAACAATATATCATCATCATCATCTACAATTAATATGGTAGCATCTTTTTTTCTCATACTACATAGTTAGTTAATTGTTTGAATATGAACAAAAATATGTTCATTAATGAACATGCTAAAAAAAAATTTAAAATTTAAATTGCTGATTTATAATTACTTAAATGTTTTTATTTAGATGGCATGTTTATAGAATAATACATACCAAACCAAGACCAAAACTATCATGGATAAACAGATTAAACCCAAAAACAAAAAAACTAAAAAAATGTTACTCATAAGTATACCCTTAGTTTTATTGCTAAGCATCACTTTTATGAATTTAACACGCAAAAAACAAGTAAATTTAAAGAAAGAGAGTTTAGCAATTAAAGAAGTTATAAAAGCAGATTTTGAAGATACTGCTTTATTTAATAGTATGGTAGAACCTAAAACAACTGTTTTGGTAAATGTAATACAAGGAGGTTCTATTTCTGAGATTTTTGTTGAAAGCGGACAAATGATTAAAAAAGGAGCTCCTCTTTTAAGAGTTTATAATCCGAATGCTGAATTAAACTATTTAACGCAAGAGACAGCTATAATAGAGCAAATAAATAATCTTAGAAATATTAGAGTTAGTATTAAAAATCAACAACTAAATTTAAAACAACAATTATTAAGTATAGAAAATGATTTTAAAAATGCGCAACGACAATATAAACTAGATACCACATTATATAGTAAAGGAGTAGTTGCAAAAAATAATTTTTTAAAAACCTCTCAAGAGTTTACTTTTCAAAAAGAAAGAAGTAATGTAATTAAAAAAAGTGTAGGGGAAGAGCGAAAAAGTAGAGATGTACAATTATCGAGAATAAATAGCTCTATTGCTAACATGGAAAAAAGTTTAGCTCTTTTAAGAAAAAATAAAGAAAATTTTATAGTAAAAGCTCCAGTAGATGGTTTTTTATCTTCCTTTCATCCTATTTTAGGAGAAAGCTATACACAAGGGCAATCTGTAGGAAAAATGGATGTATTAAATGGGTATAAACTAGTAGCTAAAGTAGATCAATTTTATATTTCTAAATTAGAAAAAGGAATTAAAGGAACAGTAAGTATTGGAAAACATAAGAATAGCAATATTACCTTAGCTAAGATATACCCTGAAGTTGTTAATGGAAGGTTTACTGTAGAATTAAAGTTTGATAATGATTCGTTACAAAATAATTTAAAGAGAGGAATGAGTTTAAAAAGTAAATTATTTCTTTCTACTAGTAATAAAAAAACATTATTAATAGCTAAAGGACAGTTTTATAGCAGTACTAATGGTAAATGGATTTTCGTTTTGAATTCAAATAACAAAGCTGTAAAAAGAAAAATAACTATAGGAAGAGAAAATTCATTCTATTACGAAGTTTTAAGTGGATTAAAAGAAGGAGATAAAGTGATTACTTCTAATTATGATGGATTTGAAACTGTAGAACAAGTTAATATTAAGTAAAAATAAAAGTATCAATAATTTATAGATTGATTGATATTAAAAAATATAAAAGATGATTAAAATAACAGATTTAGTAAAAATATATAGAACAGAAGAAGTAGAAACTACTGCATTAAATAAATTGAGTTTAGAGGTAAAAGAAGGAGAATTTATTTCTATAATGGGAGCTTCTGGTTGCGGAAAATCAACATTGTTAAATATAATAGGTTTATTAGATACTCCAGATGGTGGTAGCTATGTATTTGATACTACAGAGGTAGCAACCTTTAGTGAAAAACAAAGAGCAAGTTTAAGAAAATCAAATATTGGATTCGTATTTCAAAATTTTAATTTAATAGATGAGCTAACTGTTTTTGAAAATGTAGAACTTCCTTTAATTTATAATAAAGTAAAATCTTCAGAAAGAAAAAAACGTGTTAAAGAAATTTTAGAACGTATTGGAATAGCACACAGAGCGAAACATTATCCGTTACAATTATCTGGGGGGCAACAACAACGTGTTGCAGTAGCAAGAGCTTTAGTAACCAACCCTAAACTAATATTAGCAGATGAACCAACTGGTAATTTAGATAGTAAAAGTGGAAATGATGTAATGGAGTTATTAACAGAATTACATGCCACTGGAGCAACTATTGTGATGGTAACACACTCTTCTTATGATGCACAATTTTCAACAAGAATCATCACCTTAAAAGACGGAGAAATAGTTTCTCAAAAAACAAATGAACACATCGTAGATGTTTTAGTACAATAATAAATAATCACAAACAAAAAACAGAAAATTATGTTACAAACGTGGTTTAAAATATTCTTTAGAAATCAACAAAAAAATTGGTTAAATACGGTAATAAATGTGTTAGGCTTAACACTAGGTTTAACAGGACTATTAATTATTTTATTATATCTAAAAGAAGAAAATAGTTACAATCAATGGAATCCAAATAAAGACAATGTATACAGAATAAATGTAAAACATAGAGCAAACGGAACTTGGCATGTAGCAACAGCAGGGCAATATCATACGTATAAAAGTAATATTCCAGAAGTAGAAGAAACCTTAATGATTGATAATGATTATGTAAGTAGAGTAGTTGTTTATGAAAACGTAAATGAGTTTACTAAAAAAGTAACATATACAGAACCTCAATTTTTCCATTTTTTTCCGTTTGAAATTTTAAAAGGTAGTGCACAAAAATTTCAAGAAAACAGAAAACATTTAGCTATCTCAGAAACTTTTGCAAAGCGTGTATTTAAAGATACTAAAGCAATTAATAAGATGGTAAAGATTGGAGAAATAGATTACACAATTACTACAATTTTTAAAGTACCAGGTAATTCTCATATAGAACCAGAAGTGTTGGTTCCTTTTATAGAACCTTATGAAGTGAATTGGGGAAACCACAATAACGAAGTGTTTTGTAAAGTAAGAGAAAATACAGATTTAATAGCATTGAAAGAAAAAATGGATGCTATTTTAATAGAAAAAGCATATACAAAAGAAGCAGAAGAAGGAGGAATTTCTTTAGATGTGTATGAGGAGCGTTTTGGATTTAGAGAAGTTGTGCTAGATAAACTAGATACAATTTATTTTCATAATACTGCAAAAAGAGCTGGTCCAAGTGGTACAGGAAATTATAAATTGTTAATAGTTTTATTAGGGTTATCTATTTTATTAATAGTTATTTCTTGTGTAAATTTTATCAACCTATCTATTGCAACTGCAACTCAAAGATCTAAAGAAATAGGAGTAAAGAAAACATTGGGTTCTTCAAAAAAACAATTAATGATTCAATATGTTTTAGAAATTGTTTTTCAAGGAATTGTATCTTTTATATTTGCTCTTATTTTAGTAGAATTGCTATTACCATATTTTAACGATTTTATAGGTAAAGATATTTCAATACTTCAAATATCTACTATAGGTTTATTATTTCTTATTATGTTTTTAGTGTCTTTATTAGTTGGATTAATTCCTGCAATTTATATCGCTAACTTTAAAGCAGTAGAAATATTAAAAGGAAATGTATCTAAAACTAAAAGAGGGAATTTAGCGCGTAATATAATGCTTGGACTTCAATTTTTGATTTCTGGATTTTTTATCATTAGTATTTTTGTAATAAACTATCAAATACAGTTTATGATGCATAAAGACTTAGGTTTTTCTAAAGAATCAACATTATCTGTAGATGTATATAATATTGGAGATGGACAGTTTAAAAAGTATAAATTAGTGAGAGATGTACTTTCTAAAAATGAAAATATTATAGAGGTAAGTACAAGTATGTTTATACCAGGAGAAGGTTTTGTAAATGGTACAGATTTTAGATATGCAGAAAAAAATATCAGCTTTAATAGTGCTTCTAATTTAGTAGATTTAAATTATATCGATTTTGCTAAGATTAAAATACTAAAGGGGAGAGGGTTTTCAGATAAATTTGCTTCAGATACTATTAATGGTATTATTATTAATGAAACGATAGCTAAAAGAATGGGAGTTTATGAAGATCCAATAGGTAAAAAAGTAAGAATAGGTTGGATGGAAGATGATCGAGCAGATTTAGAAGTTATTGGTATGATACAAGATTATCATTTTGATGGTTTTGACACCAAAATTTCACCAATGTTTATGGTAGCTTGGGAAAGTTTCGATTTTACTAGAAATTGGTTACCATCTATTCAATTTAAAATAAAAAATAATAACATAGAGAAAACAATAGCAGAAATAGAAACATTTTGGCGTGCAAATGTAGATACAAGATATCCTTTTTCGTATGAATTTTTAGATGAAAAATTTGCCAAAACCTATGAGAAATATAAAAAACAACAAACCATGTTTTTAATATTATCTATAATAGTAGTAGTAATCGCTTTATTAGGTTTATTTGCTTTAGCAACCCTAACTATTCAACAGCGTTTAAAAGAAGTAGCCATTCGTAAAACATTAGGAGCTTCTGTGAAAGAAATAATGTACCAACTAATTAAAAGTTTTTTAAAAATAACAGTAATAGCTTCTGTTTTTTTAATTCCTGTTGCTTACTATTTCATGCAAAATTGGTTAGATAATTTTGTATATAAAATAGGTATGCCATTATGGCCCTATTTACTAACTCCAATTATATTAGTTGCATTAGTTTTTATAGTAGTAGGTCTTAAGGCATTTAATGCTACAAAGGTAGATTTAATAAAGTATTTAAAGTTTGAATAATTAAAAACAGTAACAAAGTAAAAATTAGGTAGTCTTTGATATGAAATTAGTTCTATAAATATTAAGGTTATACACTAAATAAAAAAACAGACAATCATGAAAACTAAATTAATTACTCTTATATCATGTTTACTATTAATAACAACTAGTAGTTTACATGCACAAAAAACAATAAAAATAGATGGTGATTTTGATAAAATTATCGTTAGCCCGCATATAGAAGCTGTACTTAAAAAAGGAAATAAAGCAAGTATTCAAATAGAAGATTTAACGGTGTCTGAAGAAAAATTTAAGTATGAATTAAATAATAAAACATTGCAAGTATATTTAGAAGGAGCAAAAACATACACTAAAAATAAAAAAGTTGTTGTAAATAACAGAAAAAGAAAAGTTCCTTTATATAAAAATAGAGTAGCTAAAATAATTATAACGTATACAGATGTTTCCGTTTTTTCTTTTAGAGGAGAAGAAAAAATGACATTCAAGACTCCATTAATTCAAGAAGAATGTAAACTTAGTGTTTATGGAAAATCTGAAGTAACTATTAATGATATAAAAGTAGAGAAATTAAGAGTAGCTATTTACGGAGATAGTTTTTTAGACATGAAAAAAGGGAACATCGGTAAACAAAAAATTACTGCTTATGGAGCAAGCACTATCATGGCATCTAATGTTAATTCACAAGAAACTAAAATTACAGCTTATGGAGATGGAAATTTTCAATTTAATGTTTCAGAAAAGCTAAAAGTGACTTCTTATGGAGAAGCAACTATACTGTATAAAGGAGAAGCTACATTAAAAAACGGAATTGTAATAGGAGAATCTACTATACGAAGAGTAGATTAGTTAAAAAACTTGGAAACAAAAAAAGAATCTTTTCACAAGATTCTTTTTTTGTTTCCAAAATATTGAGTTTCTTTTTACCAACCATCCAATACACATTGTAATGTATAAGGTTCTGTTTCTGATAAAGGAATTTCTTCTAATTTTTCGCCTAAATAGTTACCACTTGCAGAGCCAGTAACATCATTAAAACGATAGGACCAACAGAATCGAAGGTTTGGATGTTTTTCAGAATAGGTAACTAAATTATCTATTAATATGGCATTCTCAAATTCTGAAAAAGCTAAAAAATATCCTAAAAATTTATTACGTCTCACATCTGCATCAGAGCTTTTATACATATACATTCCACAACTATTCATTACATTATCATGTACATAAGTGGCACGATTATGGCCTTTATCTCCACCACTAGAATATTGTATATATCCTAACCTTCCATTAACAGAACCATCTACCATAGTAATTGTATTTCTGGCAATAATATTGTGGGTTTTATGCCAACTAACAATAGGCCCGTCTACATACTTACTACCATCTCCTTGTTCCATCACATTATCTAAAATATAAACATTTCTTCCACTTGTATTCACAATATCTCCTCCTGTATTATGATGAAAATAATTATTTTGTATTAAGATGTCTTTATCTTCACGGCCAGCTCCTTCTATATCAATACCAAATTGAGGAGAGGTACCTTTAATATGATGTATTTCATTATCTTTTATTTCAATACGAACTCCACCAACTACAGAAATACCTTGACGTCTATTATTGTAAATAGTATTATTTGTAAAAGTAACATCTTTAGATTCTAAGACTAATGAACCGTCACCTGTTAAATTATGTAATTTCATGTTTTTAACTAAAACATTATTATTACTCCAAACACAAATTCCATGACCTTCATCATGCGCTGTTTTTCCATCATTTTCACGAGGAGTAAAAATATGTGTATCACGTTCTCCTTTAATAGTACCATCTCGTACAATTATATTATCTCCAGTTAAACGTAAAACACAGTAATTCCATTTATTATTAGTAGCAATCGATAAAACAGCACCTTCACTAAATATAAATTCTGTATTACCATGAATATCAATACCACCTTGGTAAATAGGATTTACATCTTCACCAACTAAAAATTCTCCTTTAGGCAGTATTACTTTGCTATATCCTTTTTCGTGTGCCCAATCAATTGCAGCTTGTAAATTTGCTGTAGTTTTAATAGGATTTGTGTTGGTATTTGGAATATCCCATCTATCTAATTCAATAGTATATGAATCTCCTTCAGGTATTTCAGGTAACTTAGCTTTAAAAACTAACTTAGGTAATCCGTTAGCATCTAAATCTTCTGGATCGGCTCCATAGGTTCCATTATTTAAATCTACAACACTGTCTTTACTACAAGAAATACTAAAAATTGTAGCAAATAGTAATAGGAAATAGGTGTAATTTTTCATGGGTTAGGGATTTATATTTTTAAATATTCTATAAAAATAGCTAAAAATAGAGAACCAATAAAATTATCTAATAAAGATAAACTGTAAAGACTATAAAACAGTCATCAATTATATGTATTATTAAGTTTAAAAACTAATTATTAAAATTCTAGTACTATAAATATTGTTAATGTAGTATTTTAGTAAAACATATTTATTAGAATGTCAAAACTACCAAACACAACTACCAGTATATTTTCTACAATGTCACAACTAGCAAAGGAAAATAACGCGGTTAATTTATCTCAAGGGTTTCCTAATTTTCCTGTTGATAAGCGGTTACTTCAAATTTCAAAACGTTTGTTAACAGAAAATATCCATCAATATACCCCTATGTCTGGTTTACCTTCATTATTAGAAAAAATACAGAGGTTAACAAAGAAAAACTACCACAGAAATATTCATGCTAATTCAGAGCTATTAATTACAACTGGAGCTACACAAGGAATTTTTACAGCAATAAATACTTTTATTTCTAAGAAAGATGAAGTTATTATTTTAGATCCTAGTTACGATAGTTATGAACCTTCTGTTTTAGTGGCAGGAGGGAAGCCTATTCGTGTTTCTTTACATGATGATTATTCTCCTGATTTTAATCGAATAGAAGCTGCAATTACCTCAAAAACAAAATTAATTATTATTAACAATCCACATAACCCAACTGGAAAAATTTGGAGAGAAAAAGAGTTCGAGGCCCTAGAGACTATATTAGAAAAACATTCTAAAATCTTATTATTAAGTGATGAAGTTTATGAATATATATCTTTTACACACCCTCATATTTCTGTAAACACGCGACCTAAATTAATTAACAAAGCAATAATAGCTTCTTCCTTTGGAAAATCTTTACATGTTACTGGTTGGAAGGTTGGTTATTTAATAGCACCTAATCAATTAATGAAAGAAATAAAAAAGGTGCATCAATTTCTAGTTTTTAGTGTAAATAGTATTTCACAGCATGTTATTTCAGAATATTTAGAGATTGTTGATTTTAGTGAAGTAGCAAAAATGTATGCACGCAAAAAAACATTATTTCAAAATGCATTAAAAGAAAGTAGATTTCAGTTATTACCTTCTGAGGGTACATATTTTCAGTTAGCTAATTATAGTAATATTACTACTAAAGGAGATATAGAATTTGCTAAATATTTAACAGAAAAACATAAAGTTGCCGCAATACCTATTTCTGTATTTTACAAGAATGCTACAGATAAAAAAATGCTACGTTTTTGTTTTGCGAAAACAGATGAAACTTTAATTGCTGCTGCTGAAAAATTAAACAGAATTTAGTGGTAAATAAGAAAGAATTTTTAAGATAAAATAGTAAAAAGTATTTTTTAATTTTTATAACAGAAACTCCAGAAGATTCGAATAGTACTATAGATTTTACAGTTACAAATCGAACATTTAATTATGTATAGAAATAATAGTTTATGAAACAATACTCTTAAAAAGACTTACAAATTTTTACAAGTTTTTTAAGAGCACTATAACATTAAGACATATTTTAATAAGTTTAAAAAGCTTGTCCGCCACCATCAAAATCTCTTCTTGGACGCTCACGTTTCTTCTTTTGATTAAAACGATAGGTAAAACTTAAAGTGATTTGACGTTCTCTCCATTGAAATTCCTGATAAGCAATGGTACTAGGATTATTTCTATTTGGATTATAAGTCGTACTTTGTCTTTTTCTATCATTAAACAAATCTCTAATATTTAAAACAACAGATGCTTTCTCTTTAAAAATATCTTTACTAAAAGATAAATTAGTAACAAACATATCTTCTCGTTTACTTTGTGCGTTTTCTTGTGGTCCACGATACATGATTCTTGTTTGCCATTGAATTTTTGCAGGCAATGTAATTCTAGAGTTAAAACGAGCAAACCAACTGCTATTATCTACTTCTGGTAAAATTGTTGTTATTTGTGTACCATCTGGAGCGGTAGAAAGGTAATTAAAAGCTTCTGTATTAAATGCAAAGAAATTAAAGGTAGTAGAAAAACGAGCCCATTTCGCAGGATTATAGTTTGCTGTAAGCTCAAAACCATAACGAGTTTCATCATTTAAATTAACTGGTTGGCGAACAAAAACATTGGTTGGCTTTTCATTAATTATTCGTTCTTCTATAATAGAAACAGGGCGAATTAAATCGGTAGAAAGTTGATAATATAAAGAAGAATTAAGAGTTAACTTTCCTAGCCTTGTAATGTATCCCAAATCAAAAGAATTGGTGTATGTCGGATTTAAATCTGGGTTTCCTTTAAAAACAGAAGTAGGAGAACTACGCGTTTCAAACGGATTTAAAAACCAATATCTAGGTCTTCTTAATCTTCTACTATAACCTAATGTAACATTGTCTGTATCATTTAATTCATATCCAAAATTGATAGTAGGAAACCATTCTGTAAAATTTTTGTCAGAAAACTCACCAGTATTTAATAATAATAAATCGATATCAGTAATTTCTACTCGTAACCCTAATAAATAAGAGAATTTATCGAATTTACTACCAAATTGTGCATAATGTGCGTATATATTTTGTTTAAACTCTATAGCATTTGAAGGATCAGGATTTAATAAACCACCTGTAGCATTACGAACTCTAAAATCGGAATCTAAATTTTGAAAATCTGATTTATGTCCTAACTCTAATTGATGTTTTTTTCCGATAGGCAATACATAATCTATTTGGAATAATGTATTATTTGATTTTGTAAACTGACTATTTAATTCCGATAACGTATTGTTATCTGTTATACTAGAAAATTCATCTTCGTTATTATCACTAATTTGAAAATCTACGGTTAGTTTTTGCCCTTTATCATCTAATTTATTTGTGTAATTTAAAGAAAATTGTTTGTCAATTCCATCTTCGTTTTCATTTTCAACTCTATTAATTGTAGTAATATTATTTCTATTTTGATCTAAATTATTGGTGATATTCGTAGCAATATCATCACCATTACTATCTCTATAAAAAAAAGTACCCGTTAACGAACTTTTTTTATCTAAATAATATTCTAAGCCAATAGAACCATTGTAGTTATTATTTTTTCTTTTATAATTTCTTTGTTCGGTTCTAAAACCAGTAATTACTCCATTCTCTAAATTAGTGAAATCGCTAAAAGCATTTCCTGGACCTTTTCTGTAGGAATAACCAAGGTTAGAAAAAATATTAATTTTTTTAGTCCGATAGTTTAAATTACCATTTAATCTAAATAAATCGGGATTTCCAATAGATAGGTTTACAGAACCATTAAAACCTGTTATTTTTCCTTTACGCAAAATAATATTTAAAATTCCGGCAGTACCCTCTGCATCATAACGAGCAGAAGGAGAGGTAATAACTTCTACTTTTTCAATAGCATCCGCAGGTAAGTTTCTTAATGCATCAGTGCCACTTAAACCAACTAAAGCAGAAGGTTTTCCGTCTATTAAAATACGTACATTTTCATTTCCTCTTAAACTGACAGCACCTTCCGCATCTACATTTACAGAGGGTACGTTATCTAAAACATCTGAAGCATTTCCTCCCTTTATAGTCATATCTTTTCCTACATTATATATTTTTTTATCTAATCGAATTTCAACAGTAGATTTTTCGGCAATTATTTCAACTTCGTCTAATGTTTCTGCGTCTTCTTTGAGAGAAATTGTGCCTAAAGAAGTATTTTCGATAAGTTTTTTTTGAGGTAATTTTTTGGTTTTAAAGCCAATAAATTCTACTTTCATGTCATAAGTACCTTTAGGAACTTCTATAGAAAATTTTCCTTTCATATTAGTAACACCTCCTGTTACTTTTTTACTTTTTACATGGGTTAGTATTAATGTGGCATATTCTAAAGGTTGTTTGGTAGAAGCTTCGATAATACTTCCTGTTATTTTAATTTTTGGTGCTCTTTTTCTTTGTGCTGCTATTGTAAAAGAAACGAATAAGAGAAGAAAAGTAATTTTGTTCATTGAAATTAGTTGATAAATAATTCTACTTAAGACTACGAAGTTCCGTAAAGGTTTAATGAAGTATTGTTAAAGTTATGCAAAATTACTTTTATCATCGATTATTTATCTTTTTTATGGTCATTGAGCGAAACCGAAATGAAATTAGTTGTAGCTTCGACTTCGCTCAGCTAGCATGATTTGTTTATTCGATTTTATTCAGTTACTTGTTATTGGTCATTGAGCGAAACCGAAATGAAATTATTCACTGCAAGAGTACTATAATTATTTTTTTAGAAAAAAATAATTGTTACGCAAAAAGGATGCGCATTTTATTAAGATATTTGTAGTATTGTTATGAGAAAGAAAAGATAAAGAAAATTAAAATGAAAAAGCAATTAGCAAAAATATTACAACAAACAAAATTCTTTTTTTCTAAAGAATGGCAAGAAGAGTATAAGGATTTTTTTTTAGAGGAAATTCTTGTAAAGTTCTCAGAAAAATTATTGGAATACAATAGAAACGGAGTACCTAAACAATTACTAAAACCTTTATTTAAAGAAGAAACAACACCATTGTTACACGATTCTTTTTTGCCTTTTAAAGAAATATTAGAACTGTTTTTTTCTGATTTTTTAGATGTAGAAAATATAAAAGAGGAGTTTGTGAAAACGATGAATTGCATCAGTTTTAAGCATATTTTATTGCTTTTAGGGCAGAGAGTTACTTCTGCAACTATTCAAAATGCAGATGGTATACCTCCTTTACAAGCAGATTTGTTAATTGCTAGTTTTCAACCATATAATTCGCAAGTATCGAAAGTAGTACGAGCTTTTGAAAAACATGCAGAACGAAGTGAAGATAATTTTTGGGGAACAATAACAGGAAACCCAAAAGAAAAAGAAGAAAAAGTACGAATCGTTTTAACAGATATGTTACAAAATAAAACCTGGTGGAATGTTTTTTATCATTACAAACACGAATTAGTTTACGAAATTAGAGTTCCCTCTGGACACGGTGCTCGCTGGAAAAAAAGTAATTTAGAGTTTATAGGTTTTGTAGAACCTTTTTTAGATTAATTTTAGGGATAGTAGTTTGAAACTACCTTCAGAGAACACTGTTTTCAGTGAAATATAATCAGAGAAACTCCTTTTGTTTGTTTTAATAAACCTAAAATTATATTTTCACTTTAAAATATCTAATTTATGAGTGAACTATCATTTATTAAAGAGTGTGTTAATGAGTTTACCATACTTGTTATATTGTTAAATATATGGGGAATATATTCCTTGGTTCTTTCTTTTAAAAAAATGCTGAAAGTGGAAGTTGTCTACTTCAATATTAGTTTAATATTACTTATTGTAGGCTATATAATTTTTCAGTTTAATTTTGGTGCCGCAAATTTAGGATGGAGTAAATTTTTCTCCTTTATGTTTAATGTTGCATTGACTCTGCCTTTTGGTTTGATGAGTATCATTTGTTTTGCGCTTTATAGAAAACATCGTTTTAATTTGTAGTAAATTTATTCCCTGTTTAGTACGTGTTTACTAAAATCTCCAGATTTTTAAATTTGGCTTTTGAAAAAGAATAAAAACAAAATATAAAAATTTGGCTCAGTGCTAAGCCGAAAGTTAGTATCTTTTTGCACGCTACATTTGATACACTAGACCGTTATAAAAACAATGTAGAAATATAATGGATGTTACTTATAAATACAACGAACCTTCAACAATTATTAGAAATAAAGATAAAAGTAATCTGTTTTTATCTCATTACAACGAATCTTTTAAAGAAAAAGAAGCTCCTTGTTTTTTTTGGGGAAAATTAAACGAACCTTATGTAATAGCTCGTAGTTTGTTAACTCTTTCTAAAATAGTAGCAGCAAATTTTATGCCTAATAGTAGTTTGTTGAGAGACCCTGTAATTACAGCTGGTGGAAATAAATTACGATTAGAAGCATTTTCTTCCTGTTGTAGTGTATACGGTAAAGTAACTCTTTTGCCAAAAGCATTAGATGGTGAATTTTTACAGTTAGGTACTACCAATGTGGATTTTAATACTGAAATGATTGCTGCACTAAGTAAAATACAAAAAGAAGAAAAAGTCTTTTTTTCTGTAGGAAAAAAGGAATTTGTATTACAGAACAAAGACCAAAAAATAGTAGAAAAAAAAGTATCACTTCCACTTAGATGGATTAAAGGAATGGCAGCAGTACAATTACTGAGTGCTAGTATGAAAGAGAAAGTTGTATTAGATAAATTACAAATACAATTATTGTTTAAAGCCATACCAAAAGGAGGTGTAAAAGACGATTATTACATGAGTTTTAGAGGGAAAAGACCTTTTTTATCTCCTATAAAATCGAATAATAGTATTTGTATTGGTGGTATTCATCGTTTACGATTGGTAGAAAATATACTGCCTTTAGCTAAAAAAATGATTATTTATACTCCTGAATCTGAAAATGGAACAGCTTTTCAGTTTGAATTGGCTAATGTTCGTTTTACCATGATATTATCTAGAAGTTTTTGGAGAGGTTTTTCGGGTGAAGGAAATACATTAGAAAATTTAGTAGAAGAAATTCCTGAAGAATGGATTCAAAAATTAGATACTTATGCACAAATAAATGAAGAGTTTACTTTAGAAACACCTTTATTAAAAACACTTTCTACTTCTAATTTTAAAAGTATAGCAACTCGACTTTCGGTAATGGGATTACTAGGCTATGATTTAGCAGAAAAAAAGTATTATTACAGAAAATTACCTTTCAAACTAACTAATATAGAACGGTTAAACCCAAGATATAAAAACGCCTTACAATTAATAAAAAAAGGACATTGTAAATGGATTTCTAATTCTGATGAGAAGATAGAAATGAGCGTAAAAGGAAGTAATGTGTATCATAGTGTTTTAATTACTCCTAAAGAAGCACGTTGCACATGTACATGGCATGCTACTAATCAAAATAAACGAGGCGATTGCAAGCACATACTAGCAACTAAAATAATAAAGAAGAATACAGAAAAAGAATTAGAACAATTATTAAACGAATTTGAATTATGAATGTTATTTGTAAAGAATTTGAGGAACGAATAAAAAATGAAGAAGTTACTGGTACTTGTAAATGGATAAAAAGTGAAGAATACGAATGGGAAGATAGAAAAACATTAAATGATTATATAAGTACAATTTCTACCCAAAATTTTACACGAAAACAATATTTAATACTTCGTTTTGTAACCATGAGTTATGTTAGCATTACAAGAATTAAAGATTTAAAAATAGACTTACCTTTATTAGATGAAGAAGATGTTAAAGAATTACTTGTTTATTATGATTTAGAAAATCCAATTCAGAAATACAAAGAAATAAAAGCAGAAATAGCGGCACCAACTAGTTATTTAACAAGAATACCTTATAAAGTAATTTATGAGTTATATAAAAGAGGTAAAGTACCTTTAGATCGTCAAATATTTGCTGCTTGTTTAGTAAGATTTAATGTATGGCATGCCTCTAGTTATTCTAAAAACTTAACAAAGGAAGCTAGTGAAAAATTTGCTTCTTTTTTTCCGAAAGATGATTTTACATTAGATATTTTAATGGCTGTCTTTGAAATGGAATTAGGGGTAGATGGAGCTTTTTATATGGAACGTGAGTTTAATATTGGTGCTATGATTATAGAGTTGGTAAATACAAACCATATTTCTAGAGAAGTTATCCAACAAAAATTATTTGATGCATTTAATAATCCTATATTAAAGCAAACAACACATGGCTGGTCTAAAAATATTTATAGAGACCTGCTTTTTAGTATAGAAGAAAATATTGATTTTCAAAATCAATTAATTCAATTGTTGTATAACGATCGAAATTTACTAGTGAATTTTGGATTACAACAGTTAAAGAAACTAACAAATACTTCTTCATTCAATTGGAACCTTTTTATAAATTCTTTAGATGGTATTGTGTATAGAGAAAAACTAACTGGCGGATTGAAAATTGCTTTAGGAATGTTATGTAAAGGAATTAAAAAGAACAACAGCTTAATTAAACCTACATGTATACAATTAGCTCCTATTTTTTTACAAGAAGATAATACGCTACAAATAGCAGCAAAAAAAATCTTTGACCTTTTAAAAGAAAAGAACGAAGACGTTAAAGAAGCTTTAATACCGTTTGTAGATACCATGCATACAGAAGTGAAATCTTCTTTAAGTCATTTATTAGATGATAGTTTAACCACAAAATCAGTTTTTTACACACCTTATAAAGAAGAGGAATACATTCAGAAGCCTTGTGTAAATAAAAATAAGATAGCTTACATAGCTAACGAAGATGATTTTATTTTTCTAGTATCTAAAGTATTAAAGAGTAACAATGCATTAGATTATGAATTATTTTTAGAGTCTTTATTGCGATACTCTTATTTAAAAGAAACACATCTTCAAAAATTAAAACCAGCTTTAAAGCAAGCTAAAAAAATAGCTGAAGAGCAATATTTAGAAATAACAGCTCGAGTAGGAGTACACCATTTAGTAGTAGCTAAATTAATTTGTATGTGGCTTTCTTCTAATCCATATACAGTTGAAATAGAACTTGAAAGTTTAAAGGAATTAGTAAAAAGTGACGAGCGATATTCTTATACAGCTAACAGATGGTTTTCTATTTTTAGTCAATTTAAAAGAGTTAGTTATATAAGTGAGCAAATTCATAGTAAAAAAGTAGTTTTACCTTTATTAAGTACACCTACACATACAAACTTTGAAATAGAAGGGACTATTTTTTTTAAACGACTAGAAGTTTACGAGGTTGCTAAAAAACAACCAGATGAAACTGATTTCTGTATGGCTATTTCTAGATTGAATAAAAGTGCAATTTTTAATTTAAAACCGACTTCAGAATATCATGATATCTTAAGTTATTTATTAGACGAAAAAGCGATTTTCAATAAAAAAAAGATAAAAAAATCACCTTCAATTTGGTTTACAGCGTATATGCTTAAAAATCCAGAGGAAGCAATTTCTATATTAATAACAAAGTATAAAAAAGAAAATTGGTTAGAACCAGTTTCTTCTATTTGGAATTGGGAGTTAGGACATAGATATTCAGAAGAAGGGAAATATAGTTGGGCTACTTTAAAAATGGATTTTGAGCAACCTTATGAAGTAAGTAAAACTGTTTTTTTAAAAAACAGTTATTTCGAACATTATTTAACCAATCAGGAGTTTATAATAGCAGATGTACATCATTGGTTTTTAAGAGATGGGATGTTACAAGAGCCATTATTTTTTAATTTAATACTAAGAGCTTATAAATATCTTTCAGATATGGAAGCTAATGAATCTAAATCTGTTTTAGAAGTAGTAAAATATAATGCGCAATATCCTTTACCTTTAAAAAAAGCAGGAGTTTTATTTCTTACTTTAAGTTTGTTTAATGGAAAATCTCCTATTAGATCAGCAGCTTTCGATTGGTTATCTATACTTATAGAAAACAATTATTTAAATTTAGAAGAATTTACAACAACGGTTTCTAAAATGGTTGCGAATAAACATCATCCTATACCAATGGTAAGAGTTATTGAACAGTTTGATCGTTTGTTGCAAATACAAGATGTGTATGTAGATGTATTATATAAAACTATTGAAACTATTTTAGTAGACATAGATGTAAATAATTTACCTAAAAGCTTTAGTAAAGTATTACATCATTATTATGAAGTGTTGCAAATCGTTCAAAAACCCATACCAAATAAAATTTTAATCTCTTTACAGCAATTACAAAAAATAAATGCAGTAAAAAAACAAGTGAAGAAATTGTTAGAGATATAAATCAATTATTCATTGAATGAAGGCAGATATGTGTTGTATGTGATATATAAATATGATTTTTTTACTTTTGATAATCAATATTATAAAATGCAAAAATTAGTATTCATGCTACTTTTATTCTTTATTTCATTTAACTTTTTTGCTCAAGAAGAGTTAGGCTATACTTTTAAAGCAGAAATGTATAGTAAATCATTGAAAGAACTACGATACTTACGAAATACCTTTTTTGCAAGGCAAGGTTATAAATTTAAAAGTAAAGAATTAGATACATATTTTCATCAATTTGATTGGTATAAAGGAAATAAATCAATAGGTGAAATCAAACTATCTAAAGAAGAAGAACTAAAAGTAAATTTTATTAAAAAAGTAGAAAAACAAAAGAAATTGAATGCATCAAGAATTAAAACTCTTGACCTTTTATCTCTTTTACCTAAAAAATCAATGGGATCTTGGGATTGGTCTAAAGAGGATAGAATTAAATATGTTGAGAATTGTAAGAAAATGGGTTACTTAACAAATGACAATTCAGGAATGATGCAAAAAAGATTTATAAATGATAATCATTTATTTGTTCAAGTAGTAGATGGAGTCTGGGAATTTCTAGTGATTAATATTGATAAGAATACATTTTTTATTCTTACGAATGATATTGTAGGAGATGGAAATAGTTTTAGCACATATACAGTTAAGAATAATCAAATATCTAGGTTAGAAACAGCTATTTTTCCAGATAATTGGGAAGATAATTTTAAATCTTCAAATAAAGATTGTGATTTTTCTTCTTTTTACCCTTTATTAGAATTTTTTATCGATAACGAAACTATTATTGTAAAAAGTTGGGAAGATAAATGTCAATTAAAAAAAGAACTATTTTTTAAATTTAATAAAGAAAAAATTAAATATGAAATACAGAACTAATACGATTCTTATTTTGTTATTATCCATTTCATTTTGGAATTTTAAATTGATAAAAGAAAAAATAAATAAAGATCAAGAATATAGGGAAACTAGATTTGTAACAGCGAAAAGTGGACTTTTATGTAGAGATAAACCCCATGGTAAAGTAATTCATAAGTTTGCTTATGGTACAGAGGTTGAAATTATTACTACAACAAATCAAGAACTAACAATTACTGATGAAGGGAAAAAAATATCGGGTTATTGGGTAAAAGTAAAAATTGGGAATACCAATAAATCAGGATATGTATTTAATGGCTTTTTAACATCTGATACTCATTTTGATTTAGATGTAGAGAAAATAGCTGAATTAACTCCTGCAAATTTTAATAAAATAGAGAAAACAAAAGGTTTATTGTTAAAAGGTACGCATAATGTTTATGACAATGATTTAAATGTTATAGAACAAATACATCTAAATTCAATAAGCGATGTTGAAATTTTAAGTATTACAAAGTTTGAAAGACCAAAAAAGAGGGCAGAAGCAAAACGAAAAAAATGGCAAGATTACTGTAAATGGGCTAATTATGTAAAAATTATTTATAATAACAGAGAATTAATCATTTTTGGAGAAAATGTTTATAAGATAACAAGTAACAAAAAAAAGAAATTCAATAATTCAATAATCAATTTTTTAATAGCAGATAACTTCCTTAAAAAAACAGGAACTTTAACCGAAGAGCTTTCTGGGTGTTTTTGTGGGGAGTATTTTTTAATTAAATCAGAAGGAAATTATTCATTTGTTTATGATAATAATTATAAAGGAAAATCATCTTTGTTTTTTTTGCAAAATGAATATGGATCTGCAGGCATGCATAATACAATTATTAAAAAGGATACAATATTTTCTGAAGTAAGTCAAAGCTTTCAAGAAGGAACAGGAAAATATAGGTTAAAAATTTTTAAAAATAATGGGTGGAAATTCATAGAATATGATAAAGTAAGAAATTAAATTGTTTACTAGCGTAAATTATATCGGTTAAAACAATTCCTCAATTATTTACTGAATTAAGGCAAATATGTATTGCCATTAAAAATATTTACATAGTATAATTACTTTTACTTGGAATAAAAATTAAGATAAAAAACTAATAAAGTTGAAATTAATATTTGAAATGACCATGAAAAAAAACTTTTTAATATTTGTAGCATTCGTTTTCAGTATTGCAACCTTTGCACAATCATCTTCAGAAATTTTAGTACTAAGCGCTATTGTAAAAGATAAAGTAATACCGAATGCAGAGGTTATTTTTCAAAAAAATGGTGAAACCTCAGTAACTAAACATACCAATTCGAATGGTAAAGTTACAATACCAACTCAATTTAGAAACGATTTAGAAGTGGTTGTGATTATAAAAAAACAAGGATATTCTCCTTTAGTAACCAAGTGTTTGTGCGATGGATTAACTTACGCTATTAGTCCAACAATGTATGAATTAGACGGAATGCGAATTGTACTAAACTGGGGTAATTCACCACAAGATATAGATTCTCATTTATCGTATGAAGGCGGTTATGTTTGTTATCATAAAAAAGAAGCTTCTCAAGCTAATTTAGATGTAGATGACACCAATGGTTACGGACCAGAAACAATAACAATAACCAAAAAAGAGCAAGGGAAAAAGTATGTATATGCTGTGCATAATTATTCAGATAGAGAACTTACAAACAATGCAAATTTATCTAATAGAAGTGGCGCAAAAGTGTTTATATATATAGGAGATACTTTAATTAGAACCTATACAATGCCAAGAGGAAAAAAAGGAACTATTTGGATTCCTTTTTTAATAGATGAAATGGGAAATATTGTTAACGTTGGCGATTTTAAAAATGCAAGTTCTTGGGAAGGAGTAAGAACTATTTTAAGAAACTATAGATTTGATGGAGATAATTCTGTAGTTTCTAGTTCAGATAAAAGAGAATCTACTAAAATAAATAGAAAAGGAGAACAAGAATACCATGCAGGCAATTTAGAAAGTGCAGTTTCGTTATATCAAAATGCAATTGAATTAAACCATAGAAACGGACAAGCATACAGTAATTTAGGTTTGGCTTTTCAAAAATTAAATAAAGAGGCTGAAGCATTATGGGCTAATAGAAAAGCAATAGATTTAGCTAACGGAAGTAAAGCACATATTGTAAGAGCAAGTTCGTACTATAATATTGCTAAAATTTATGAAAAGAAAGGGCAATGGTCAAATGCTTTACAGAACTATAAGAACGCTAAGCAAAATAGAGCACATAGAGCATATAATGAAGGAATAACAAGAATGTCAGCAAAATTAAGATAATGAAAAAATATATATGTAGTTTTTATATTCTATTGTTTTTAATCACTTTTAATTCATTTGCGCAAAACGAAAATTTTACAACTAGTTGGCCATTAAAAATGAACTCTAGTAAAAGTTTTGATATTGCATCAAAATGTGAAATATTAGTTTTTGTAGAGGTATTTAATGATTTTGCAGCTTTAAGCACCCAAGAATTATCAATAAAAACAAAAGTGAAAAATGTAAAAGAGGCGTCTGTTAAATTTTGGAAAAAGAAAACAAAAAAAAGAATTCTTAACAACCTTAATAATTTGTCTAACGAATCATTAAAAGAGGTGGTTACAATTCAAAAAACAGATTCATGGGAAGAAATATCGAATATAAAATTAAAAAATATACTGCCTTCTCATTTTTCAGATTGGTATAAACAAACGAAACTATTTTATACCAATTATGTAAAAGAACAAATACGATTAGCAGCTTTATATCCTAGAATTACTAGTGAAATTTTACTGCTTTCTAATAATGAGATTCAAGGAAACAATTTTAAAGATAAGAGTTTTTTACTAACTTTTGATGACGGACCTACCAAAATAAATGGAAATACAGATAAATTATTAAACGTATTAAATGAGAATAATTTAACAGGAATGTTTTTTGTTTTAGGAGATAACTTAGAAAAGAGATTACAAGCTTCTTCTAAAAAAGCATTAAATAGTTTATATGGAAAAAATAAGGTGTTTTCACATGGTAAAATCCATAAATCTCATCAAAAATACTCTCTTTGGAAAAAATCTATTGACGATACAAATACATTACTTCATTCTATTTTTAATGTAGAAGATAAAAATGAATTGATGTACTTTAGACCTCCTTACGGACAAAGAAATAGAAGTTTAGTAGACTATTTTGATGCTAAAAACTCAAAAATCATTTTTTGGAATATAGATTCAAGAGATTGGAGTTCTAAATTAAATGCTAAAAAGGTCGCAGAACGTCAAATTAAATTAATGTTATTATGGCGAAAAGGAATTTTGTTATTTCATGATATTCATGCAAAAGCACAAAAATCGGTCCCTATGATTTATAAGTACTTTAAAAATACAGGAATAGAATGGAAACAATCTAACATCTATTTCGAATAGATAAATTAATAAAGAAAATCATGAAACTTATTATTCAATTTGGTCTAATTTTTTTTAGTACGATGTTATTTTCACAAGATGTTGTGAAAAAGATTAACGGAATTGCATTTGAGTTTAAACAAAGGTTTGTAGACGATACAGAACAAGCGCAGTATATAGATTTATACAGAAAAAATAAAAAAATAATTACACACATTACTCATAAAATTGAAGGGGATTGTAGTAGCGAAAATTTAGAATTAGGAACGTATCTAATTAAAGGAAACAACATATATTTTTATTCTTACTGGGCAAGTGGAGATGCAATGCAAAAAAATATCTATCCTTTTGGTTTTAGAAAACAAATTTTTAAAGTAGAAAAAAGCGGAAATTTAATTCCTATAAGTTCTGTTTTGTATGTTGAATCTTATGTAGATTCTTACCATAAACCAGAAGCTATTCCGTATTTAAATAAGAAAGATAAATCTGTTTCAGAAACTAAAAAAGTAAGAGACTATATTTCTAAGATAGAAAAGGAATATAATGGAGAATTTATTTTAGGAAAAGCAAAAGTAAAATTAGAAAAAGAAGTAAGAAATATATTAAAAGAAGATATTAAAGAGAATACAAAATACTGGAAAGAAGTTTATGGAACTAATTACAATAAGTAAAATTTTAGTATTTAAAAAGATTATTTCATCAACAGAAATAATGTATAATTATTTATAAGAATAAATCTAGTTTTCCAGTTTAAAAAAAATGAAAATGAATAATCAACAAGAAATATTAATAGATAAAGCAATTTTATTCTTCAAAAGAGGAGATTTTTCTTTAGGGTATAGAACCTTATTAGATGCGGCTTTACATACTGATAATGTAACTATTTTTAAAAAAGTAATTGAATTTGTAAAAAAGTATGAGAATCAGGAAGAAGACGACAAATCAAGTTTAATAAAAGATTTTGAAAATTGTGCAAATGCAGTTAAAGAAATACCTATAGAGAATAAAACTTTAATAGGAGAAACTATTTTAAAAGGATCTAACCTAGTCAAAGAATATGGGAAAAATAAATTTGTATTAGGCCCAGTAAGTGTAGAACTTAAAAGAGGAGATATTTATGGTTTAGTAGGAGAAAATGGAAATGGTAAAACCACTTTATTAACCATATTAGCTTCATTAATTAAAAACTCTTCAGGAGATTTATCGTATCATTTTTCCGAAGGATATAAAGACCATTACGACTTAAAATCAAAACTAGTATACATACCACAAAGAGCAGGAGTTTGGTACGGAAATGTTATTGATAATTTGAAGTTTGCTTTAGTACATCATGGAGTAACAGGAGAAAAAAATGAACTGTTAGTTTACATGATGATTGCTAGATTTGGGTTATGGAAGTATAAAGATTTAAAATGGAAAGAACTATCTTCTGGATATAAAATGCGTTTTGAATTAGCCAGAACCTTATTAAGGCGACCAGAAATTGTTCTTTTAGATGAACCCTTAGCTAATTTAGATATACTAGCACAACAAATTATATTAGAAGATTTAAAAATGCTAGCAAAATCGCATGTAAACCCAATAGCAATGGTTTTTTCTTCACAACAACTTTACGAAGTAGAAAAAGTTTCAGATAAAGTAATTTATTTAAGAAATGGAAAACCATCGGAAGGGTTAAACTTAGAAAAAGAAGGAATAAATCAACTAATTATTGAGTTAGATACTCAAAATTCAAGAGAAGAAATTGAAAGAAGCTTTGATGAATCTCAACTAGAAAAAATAGAATTTAATGGAGGGGTATACATATTGTATTTCAAGGGAGATATTTCTTTTAATTCTATTTTAAGTGCTCTTGCTAAAAAGGATTTAAATATTCAGTATATAAGAGATATTTCTAAATCTACTCGTCGATTTTTTGTGTATTAATAAATAAAAAAAGAAGCCATGAATTTTATAAAAAAAATAAATAAATATTTAGTAGAACATTATCCTCTAATTTGGAATACTAGATTGGTATGGATGTTAGGAATAGCATTACTTTTACATGTAACTTTTTTTATAGTAGGATACAATTATGTAAATACCCAAGAAGATATAGTTGCCGTAACTAATTTAGAATCTTTTTATTACGACACTTCTGTAGTGTTTGTAGCAATCTTATTATCTATTATTATTCTGTTAGTTTGGATTATATACTACTTACAAAATAATGCTTTTAAAAATTTATATACTTTAAAAAAAGACACTCTTTTTACTCAATTTTGTGTTATTTTTTTCATTTTTTTTATAAATACAAGTCAATTTTATTCCTTTAATGCTGGATTAAAATTAAAAATAAAGAATAAATTCGATTGGCAAGAAATAGATACTGATATCAAAGAGTTTAATAAATTATCTCTCTTTTTATTACAAACAAAAAGTGATTATAATATAGATAATAAAAAATATCCAGCTCCTTTTCCTTTAGAATATTCCAGTGTAATTTATAAACACTATAAAAACCATGACATTTCTATCGATACTACTAAATCAAATTTTTATCATAATAACTATTATTATCAATTTTATAAATTAGATAAAAAGAGAATTTTAGAAGATTCAAAAAAAACAAATTTAGTAATTAATAAAAGGAATAATTTTAAATACAGAACCGTTTTTGACGTATTTAAATATAAAAACTTAATAGATGGATCTTTATTAAATTATTCGAAAGAATTATACTCTTATGGTCAAGATTCTACAGATTCTAAAAATAGACTAAAATTTTATGAAACCTTATTGAATAAAAAAGATGAAAAAGAGATCGAAAAAACAATACTTCCATTTTTTGATTTAGCAAAAAAATATCATGTAAAACATAACCTAAATAAAAAAGATTGGCTTTATTTAATTAATACTAAAAATGATTATGTTTTAATAGAAAGAATACTCAATTTTAAACCAGGTATAGAAGATAAAGAAAGGTTTAAATCTGATTATTACAGAGTAGTTCCTAAATACGACACAGTTTCTTTAGCAAAAAGGAAGAAAAAAGAGTTGTTTTTTTTAAGAAATGATCCATTAACCGAAGATGGTAAAAGTGCCATAGTAAGAAGAACAGAACGAGAATATTTTTCTAAGATTCCTTATTGTGATTTAGGAAGATTAGATATTTTTTTTAAAAATGTACACGAAGCTTATAACTCAAATCCTTCAATAAAAATATTATATGCATTAATTATTATTACTTTTATAGTATCCTTACTACTATTTTTATTTAAATTAACAAATATTAAAACATTATTGTTAAGTTTTGTTAGTGGTAGTATATTACTAATAATAATTCTTCTTTTAATAGAATATGTTTCATCATATAAACAAAACTATAGAAACACCTCTTTTTTAGAAATTTGTAGTTTTTTATTGATAGGAATTAGTATAACCATTGCTTCAATTATATCCTTTATAAGAAGATGGAAAAAATTAATAACAGCAATATTATTTTCACTTACTTTATTTATTATACCATTATTATTAGTGGCAATGATAAGTTTATATGAAAAGTATGAAAGAAGTAAATACCTATATCAAGATTTCCATAAAAATACATTTCTAATTTGGTTTGATGCTTATGGATTTTGGGTAGTTATAGGAATTTGGTTGCTTAGTATTGGTTTATATACAATTCCAATACGTAAATGGAAAGGCTTACCAGAATAAAAATATGTATGATAAGGTTTAAAAAGACAATAACACTATTTATACTTATATTCTTTTTTACTTTTATACAATCCTATTGGTTTATGTATGAATTTAGAAATAGTTTATCCAGTAGTTGTTTAAATTGTGGTTTTTTAGAAGAAAACATCTTTGTTTCATTTGTTTTTAGCGTTATTTTAATAAGTATGTTTTCAGTAATAAATTACGTAAAAATTAAAACGAATTATAAAACAATATTAAAAATAATTAGTATAATCTTCGTTTGGTTTTTTATTAATATAGAAATATTTAGAGATAGAGAAAGCTCTTGGAGTACCTATTCTTTTAGTAACGAAATATATTATACAATTCGGTTATCTGTATTTCCAATGTTTCTATTAATAATTGTACTCTTATTTTTAGAAAAGAAAACACGTTCTAATTCTTCTTTGCAAGAATAAAAGTATCTCAATTGTAATTATTGTAACATAGTTAACCTTAAAGAGAATATCTTTAAAGCTTTATATACTTAACTTTTATATAAAATAACCCCTTATTTATAAGTAGCCATTATTTAACTATAAAGAATATCAATTTATATCTGTTTAAAAGAATAAGTTTAATTAATAATTTTGAATTTAGTAATCAGTATATTCTATTAATTAACTAAATTATTTTAAAATGAAAAAATTATTCTTAATGGTTTGTGTTGCTATGTTCTTAATTGGGTGTAGTACTAACAACAAAACAGCAGAAGGTACTTCTGAAAAAAAATCTAAAGAAGGAGGGTGTCCTTTTGGTTTTGATTCAAAAGGAAAATCAGCTGGATTAACAGTGACTAATAATGGTAAAACAAATAGAGAATGGTATCCGAACCAGCTTAATTTAAATGTACTAAGACAACATTCAGAATTATCTGATCCTATGAATTCAGGTTTCAGTTATGCTGAACAATTTAAAAAATTAGATTACCAAGCTCTTAAAAAAGATTTACGTAAAATAATGACAGAATCACAAGATTGGTGGCCAGCAGATTATGGAAATTACGGACCTCTATTTATTCGTATGGCTTGGCATAGTGCAGGTACTTATAGAACAGGAGATGGTCGTGGAGGTTCTCGTGAAGGACAACAAAGATTTGCACCTGTTAATAGTTGGGCAGATAATGCTAACTTAGATAAAGCACGAAGATTACTTTGGCCAATTAAGAAAAAATATGGAAATAAAATTTCTTGGGCAGATTTAATGATTTTAACAGGAAATGTAGCTTTTGAAACCATGGGTTTTAAAACATTGGGTTTTGCTGGTGGTAGAGAAGATGTTTGGGAACCTGCAACGAATGTATATTGGGGTAAGGAAAATGAAATGCTAGGAAACGAGCGTTATTCAGGAGATCGTGAATTAGAAAAACCTTTAGCCGCTGTACAAATGGGATTAATATATGTAAATCCAGAAGGGCCAGACGGAAACCCTGATCCATTACTTTCAGCTAGAGATATACGTGAAACTTTTGGAAGAATGGGAATGAATGATGAAGAAACTGTTGCTTTAATAGCAGGAGGTCATACATTAGGAAAAACACATGGTCAGGCAGAAGGATCTCATTTAGGTGCTGCACCAGAAGCTGCGGGAATTGAAGCGCAAGGTCTTGGTTGGAAAAGTGACTATAAATCTGGAAAAGGAAAAGATGCAGTTACTTCTGGTTTAGAGGTAATTTGGACATCTACACCTACTGCATGGAGTCATGGTTTTTTTGTTAGTTTATTTGAAAATGAATGGGAATTAACTAAAAGCCCAGGAGGAGCACATCAATTTGTTGCCAAAGGTGAACCACATACTATGTTTCCTGATGCATTTGACAAAGAGAAAAAACACAAGCCAACGATGCTTGTTTCGGATATTGCTTTAATAACAGACCCAGAGTACAAGAAAATATCTAAAAGATTTTATGACAATGCAGGTGAATTTAATGAAGCATTTGCACGTGCTTGGTTTAAATTAACACACAGAGATATGGGACCAAGTACCACTTACTTAGGACCTGAAGTTCCTAAACAAGATTTCATATGGCAAGACCCTATTCCTAAAGTAGATCATAAATTAATCAATACAAAAGATATTGATGTTTTAAAAAACAGTATTTTAAGTTCAGGATTGTCTATTAGTGAATTAGTTAGTACAGCATGGTCTTCAGCATCTACCTATAGAAATTCTGATAGAAAAGGAGGAGCAAATGGTGCACGAATTCGATTAGAACCACAAGTAAATTGGAAATCTAATAGTCCAGATCAATTAAAAAAAGCGCTATCTAAATTAGAAGAAATACAGAAAGAATTTAACTCTAAAGGGAAAAAAGTTTCTTTAGCAGATGTAATTGTCTTAGGAGGAAATGCTGCTGTAGAAAAAGCAGCTGAAAAAGCAGGAGTAAAAGTAAAAATTCCATTTACACCAGGACGTATGGATGCTTCTCAAGAGCAAACAGACTTAAAATCAATGGCTGTTTTAGAACCTATGGCTGATGGATTTCGTAACTATAAAAAAACAGCATATACTTTATCTACCGAAGAATTATTAATAGATAAAGCACAATTAATGACATTAACAGCGCCAGAAGTAACTGTTTTATTAGGAGGTATGCGTGTGTTAGATACAAATTACGACCATTCGAAGCACGGAGTATTTACAAAGCAACCAGGAACTTTAACAAACGATTTCTTTTCTAATTTGTTAGATATGAATACTAAATGGACTGCTACATCTGATGAAAAAGAAGTTTTTGAAGGAAAAGATAGAACTACTGGAGAAGTTAAATGGACAGCTACCAGAGCAGACCTTATTTTTGGTTCAAATTCAGAGTTAAGAGCCATCGCAGAAGTTTATGCTAGTGATGATGCTAAAGAAAAATTTATAAACGATTTTGCTAAAACATGGAATAAAGTAATGAATTTAGATCGTTTTGATCTTAAATAGGTGTTACCAATAATAGTATAAAAAGTATTTAAACCTTGTAGATTAATTTCTATAAGGTTTAATTTTTTAAACTAAAATTTGGAAGTAATATAAATTTTCTTGCATCTTTGCAATAGTTCATTGACATTGGTTCTTATTCATTTTATGAGATATGTAACACAATAATGCGTTACATAATTTATAAAATATAAAAGATGAATTGGAAAATTCAAAAATTAAATGATGGAGAAACCATCATATCAAAAGAACCAGGTAATTCTATGTTACCTCTTTTAAAATCGAAACAACCCGTAAAGCTGAAGCCTATAACATGGCAAGAATGTGAAGTCGGAGATATTGTGTACTGTAAAGTTCGCGGAAACTGTTTTACACACCTTGTAAAAGGAAAGAATGAAAAAAGAGGATTATTGATTGGCAACAATCATGGTAGAATTAACGGATGGACTAAAAATGTATATGGAATAGTAGTAGAAATACTATAATGCCATAGGCATTCTTTAAAAAGAATTACAGTTATAGAGAATTAAAACACTCTTTATATTTTATAAATTAACAAATAAAACAAAATTTTTAACCTATGACAATACCAAAATTCACATATCAGGACGCATACAAGCGACTTCGTGGATTGTATTTTAGGTAGAAATTCACAGTATAAAAAGTAAAAGCGTCCAAAATTAATTTTTTGGACGCTTTTTTTATAAAAAAAACTAAAACCTGAAATACTCTTTGAATCGTGTAGTAAAAAACATACATAACAAAGTATCAGTCAGTTAATAAATCTGCAAAAAGCGGACAGGAAATTTATTCACTATATTTAAATTAATATACTGATAATCAGCAAAATAAAATCAAAATTTATTTGTGTAAATCAAAAATACATTCTAAGTTTGCATCGCAATTAAGCAACAAAGCATATGTAGAAAATATATAAGCTTTGCTATGATCAAAAAATAGTAGATCATTTAAAAACAAATAAAGTTTAACAATTTAAAAACGAAGTAAAAATGTTCAAATTACAATTCAACATTAGTACAGTAAAAGAACCAGGTTCTAGTGTACACATGCTTCGCGACTTTCTTCATAGATAAATAAAATCACATTATATATGAAAAGTCCGAAGCCCAAAAGTTTCGGATTTTTTTATACACTTCTTTTAAGAAATCGTTGCGTTTAAAATTATATCCGAAAAGGTAATGAATAGTTAAAACTATATTCATTGAAACCAAGGCATATAAAAGAACAAAGGCAAAAAGTCATTCGAAATATTCGAAAAAGACAACGAGCAATTTACCAAGAAATCAAAGATTTAGGATATAAAAAACTAGAAGAACCTGTACGACATGGTTGGTTTAAAGAAATTGTACTAACCGAAAATATAGAACGCTATAAAAACAAGGCATTCATTCTAGAATTATACGATTGTATAGAAAAAAAAATTTGGGGAAGAACCAAAAAAGAAGCTGATAAACAATGGTTTTGTCAAATTTCAAAATTTCTAATCTATCGAGATTTTCCAACGATTTCTAAAAAACAATTTAACAGGTTAACACACAAAGCACAGGCAATGTGTACTATATATTCATATAGAGATGAAAATAAAAAATTAAGAAAACGATTTTATGTAAGAATTCCAAAAAGTACTTACAGAATAAAATATACAAGGGCATATATAACGCACTCTAAAAGAATAGATCCTGAGTTAGAAAGTGAATTAGATCTTTTAGAACAACAATTATATAAAAGTGGTTTTTATAAAGTTTGGCAAGATAATTCGTGGAGAAATTACTGGGTAATTCCTCGTAATCAAAAAGAAAAACAACAAACCAAAAAACAACTAAAAACTCTTAAACAATATCCTTTAAAGGATATTATTAATGAAAAAATATCATGGGAAAAAAATTAAAAGGAAAAGACCTAATTAATTTAGGATTTCCAAAAAATAATAGCATAAACATCGCCTTAGGCCAAATCAATAGATATCGCAAAAGAGAAAAAAAAGAGCGTATTCTTGAAGAAGCAAAACAAGTATTATTAGAGCCAGAAAAATATAAAGGAAATGCCATTTGGGGTAAAGTAGCAGAAGGTTTAATAAAACCAGTGGAAGTACAAATGCACAAACTAAGAAACACCAGAGCCCCTTTTAGTATTTATGGCGAAAATGAAATAGACGATTTAGCAAAATATCAATTATACGATGCCTTAAAATTACCAGTTGCCGTTCAAGGCGCTTTAATGCCAGATGCACATGCAGGTTATGGTTTACCAATAGGAGGTGTATTAGCAACAGACAATGCAGTTATTCCTTATGGAGTAGGAGTAGATATAGGATGTAGAATGTGTTTAACAGTATATCCAGTAAAAGCTTCTTATTTACAAGGAAAACAACATCAATTAGAGAACATATTGTCTGAACACACCAAGTTTGGAATGTATGAAACACACAAAGTAAAACACGATCATGAAATATTTGATCGTACAGAGTTTAATGATATTCCATTGTTAAAACGCTTAAAAATAAAAGCCTATAATCAATTAGGAACGTCTGGTGGAGGAAATCATTTTGTGGAATTTGGGGTGGTAACAATTACAGATATAAACAATGAATTTAATTTAGATGTTGGAGAATATATTGGATTGTTAACACATAGTGGAAGTCGTGGTTTAGGAGCAAACATAGCAAAGCATTATACTTATTTAGCAACCAAACAATGTCCCTTACCTAAAAATGTACAGCACTTAGCTTGGTTAGACATGAATACGCACGACGGACAAGAATATTGGCTAGCAATGAATTTAGCAGGTGATTATGCGAAAGCTTGTCACGATAATATTCACAAACGAATAGGCAAGTTGTTAGGAGCGAAAGCAATTGCAAAAATTGAAAACCATCACAATTTTGCATGGAAAGAACAAGTAAACGGACAAGAGTTAATCGTTCATAGAAAAGGAGCAACACCAGCCAATAAAGGGGAATTAGGTATTATTCCAGGATCGATGACAGCACCAGGATACATTGTTCGAGGTTTAGGTAACAAAGACAGTTTAAATTCAGCTTCTCACGGAGCAGGAAGAAAACATTCTCGTAGAAAGTGTAAAGAAAAATTTACTAAAAGCGATATCAAACATCAGTTAAATAAGAATGGAGTAAGCTTAATTGGGGGTGGAGTAGATGAAGCACCAATGGCATACAAAAACATAAAAAAAGTGATGGGAAATCAGCAAGAATTAGTAGAAGTGTTAGGAACTTTTACACCAAAAATAGTACGAATGGATAAATAGTTTTCAATTATCGGTGATCAGTTATCATTGGAGATTGAGTAAAATCGAAATTGAAAATTTGATAGTGTAGTAATAATTGTCAGTTCGAGTGTTTTTTATGGCGATTGAGCGAAGTCGAAATCGAAATAAAAAATGTATCGAGAACTATTTAATGACTTATCGATACTTGTACTGAGTGATAGTCGAAGTGCAAAATTATTCTTCATTTCATTAGGAATAATTTCACTCGAAGTAACAATAATATGTATCAGGATTTAAACTAAATAGATAGTATTAATTAACTGATAAAACTAAAAAGCAAAAAATTATGGGAGCAAATCATAATATAAAAAGATACGGAGAACTCTGGCCTAATTATCGAATAGAATTAGGACTAGAAATATTAGAAAAATTAAAACAGTGGATTGTTATCTCTGGAGGTTGGGCTTGGCATTTTATGTCAGAAATGAACCATAAAGAATACAAGCATGCACACGATCATAAAGATATAGACATATTTGTAAATCCTAAAAACGTAGGTATAGTAATGCAAATTCTTTTAGAAGAGGGGTTTGAAAAAGTTTGGACACGTTATGATCATTTACCAAGTAATGAAAATTTTAGACGTTACGAAAAAGTAGAATGGTTACATATTGGAAGAGAAGTACGTACAACTATTGATTTTTTTGAATCGAAAAATTTAGAAAGTATTCAAACCAATGGAGGTTGGAATGTAGTGGAACCTAAAACATTGTTAAGCTTTTATAGCAATATTCATTCTAGTGATAAATGTTGGGCAGTGAAAACTGCTATTAAACTTTTAGCGGAAGGAAAAAGTCCAGTAGGAAGCCCATTGTTAACTAAAAATCCATTAGAAAAAAGATAGAAAATGGAAAGAATAAAAATAGATCTGGATAAACTTCCATCGAAACGATGGGAGTTTCTTAAAAATTATAAAGAAGAAGTAAATAGTTTACTAAAGTATTATTTAGAAGATTTGAGTGATGCAGGTATTTTTGGAGATTACATAGAAATGTATAAAGAACTATTTATCTCTGAATCCTATAAACAAGAAATTAAAACAGTATGTAAATACAGTAATTTCTCTGAAAATGAAATATTAATAACCAATTTGTATTATGATGCTTTAAAATTTGTTTTTGGATGCACTGCTTTTTCTACGACTAAAAATAATGAGAGACTACATGCTAGAAATTTAGATTGGTGGTCAGAAAATAACTTTTTAGGAAATTATACTAAGATTTTTAATTTCGATAAAAAAGGAGAATTAATTTATTCTTTAGTGAGTTGGCCTGGGTATATAGGAGCATTATCAGGTGTTAAAAAAGGAAAGTTTTCTATTACGCTAAATGCAGTATTTAGTAACGAAGCACCACAGTTGGCAATTCCAATCACATTTTTAATACGAGATGTTCTTGAAAATGCGCCTGATTTTGAGGAGGCTGTTAAAATATTATCAGAAACTACTATCGCATCCGATTGCTTACTAATGGTTGTTGGAGAAAATGACAATCAAAATGTAGTTATAGAAAGAACACCCACTAAATATGCGATACGAAAACCAGTTGGAGGTAATTTAATTGTTACGAATGAATATTTGTCATTAACAAAAAACAAACAGACACAAGATACACTACAATTAACAGCATCTGGTAGACATAATAGAGTAAAAGAGTTGTTAGAAATAGAAACTCCTATAAAAATAGAAGACTATTTTTCAATTTTATCAGACAAAAAAATAAAAATGGATATAACTGTTCAACAAATGATATTTAACGTTAAAACAGGAGGAATTCATTTAAAAATATAATTAAAATGAATACAAAAATAATACAACTAACCGCTGCAAAAGGCCCTTCAGAATGCGCATGGGTGGTAGCAAAAATTTTAAAAATATTTATAAAAGAATTGGTAGATAGTTCTATTGAATATAAAATATTACATAAAGTAAACGGATTAGAAAATGGTACAGTACAATCGGTAAGTATAGAGTTAAAAGGAAAACAACTTCCTCTTTTTTTACAAAGTTGGCTAGGTACTATTCAATGGGTAGGAACATCAACTTTTAGAAAATATCATAAACGCAAAAATTGGTTTATTGGTTGTTATGAATTAACTCCATGTAAAGAAAGTACGATTAACGAACATGAAATACAGTTTCAAGCAATACGAAGTTCAGGTCCTGGTGGGCAACATGTAAATAAAGTAAGCTCTGCAATACGAGCAAAACATATACCAACAGGAGAACAAGTGTTGGTTTCTGATAGTCGATCTCAACATCAAAATAAAAAAATAGCGATACAGCGATTAAAAGAAAAAGTAGCTGCTTTTAATAGAGGAGAATTACAAAATTCAATACAAGAAAAATGGGAGAATCATTTGAGTTTAGAAAGAGGAAATCCGGTAAGAGTATTTACAGGAACAGATTTTAAAAAAGAAAAGAAAACAAAATCGTATAAAACAAAACGTAATCAATTAAAAAATGATTTAAGAAATGAATTTCGATAACGATTACTCTATGAGTTTTCATTAAGAGAAGTTGAATTTAAAAATCAGATTCTGTATAAAGTAAGTGAAGATACTTTTATATAGCAGTTTAATAATAGTGACCGGTTACTGAACGAAGTTAAAGTACGCAAAAACAATACGTATTACTACACAATATTTGTAGTATAGTTATGAAAAAACGCCGTTAATAGTGGGAGAATTGCAAAAGAAAAAGAGAATAAAAATAAAGAAACAAAAGAATTAATTAAGTTATGGGATTAACATTAGCAGACAGTTATTATTTAAAAGCAAAGGCAGCATCTGGTGGTTTTGGGTGTGATTGGGGAGAGGTTACAGAATCTTTAAATTATGCTTTATCATATGATGAAAACCATTGTCCTTCTTTATGTTTTTTAGGAAAAGTTTATGCAGAAAATTTATCTCAGTTCGATAGAGCTTTTGAGTGTTTCGATAAAATTATTGCTACAGATACTAATTATACAGATGTATACCCTGTATATATTAAATATTTAATTTGGGCAGAAGAGATACCAAAAGCAGAAAAACTAATTGAATTTGCTGAAAAAATAAAAGCAATAGATATTTCGCAACTTTTTTGGTTAAAAGCTTATATAGAAGATATAAATGGTAACTATAAAAAGAGTATTAAATTATTAAAAAAAGCACAAATTTATATTTACAATGAATACTATTTTGATTTTATGAATGATGAGAAAAGACGTATAAAAAAGAAAATAGCGTTAACAACTAAAAAGTCTCAAAAGAAATCAAAAAACAAAAAGAAAAGTAATAAGAAAAAAAAGAAGAGTAAAAAATAACTCTGAGAAAAAAATGAAAAAAAATAAAATAATAGTTATAGACTTAGAAGCTACTTGCTGGAATGGCAAAGTTCCGCCAGGAGAAGTAAGCGAAATAATAGAAATAGGGATTTGTATTTTAAATACAAATACAGGAGAAATATCTAAAAATAAAGGAATTTTAGTTCGCCCAGAACAATCAAAAGTAAGTTCATTTTGCACAGAGCTAACAACGATTACACAAGATATGTTAGACGAGAAAGGGATTTTATTAAAAGACGCTTTTACAAAACTAAGAGAAGAGTATAATCCAAAAGAATATACTTGGGCGAGTTATGGTTTTTACGATTTAAAAATGATGAAAAATCAAAGTAAATTTAAAGGACTAGAATACCCAATGTCTCATGATCATATTAATGTAAAAGAACTTTTTTCTGAAGTAAAAGGACTTTCTAAAAAAGTAGGAATGAAAGGAGCATTAGGAATTTTACAAATTCCTTTAGAAGGAACACATCATAGAGGAGTAGATGATGCAAGAAATATTGCAAAAATATTAGATTGGTGTTTAATAAATAATTAAAAAGTAAATAGAGTGTAAATTAGAAGCTTTATAATTTTAAAAAGCTCATAAAAAGAAAGTAAATAAAAAAAATGCAATTACAAACCTCACAGATTCAAAGTCTGTGAGGTTTAATAGTAATAACAAAAAAGTTATAGTTAAAGGTTTCAAATTCAATGATTAGAATTTGAAACCTTTAACTTTTTTAAGGAAGGAATGAAACTTCAGACAACAAAAACCACCGAAAACAGGGGAGTGTATTACCCTGTTTTCGGTGTAAAAATATGTTTATTGTTTAACTAGTTTAGCATTAAATTAATTAAATAATACCTCAAAATTATGTTTAAAAACATTTCAAAATTAGGCAAAGACCTAAACAAATCTCAACAACAACAAATTAATGGTGGATCTAATCTTTCTCTAGTAGGAAAAGTATGTGGAGGAGATGGTTCATTTATATACCAAGATGGTGTAAAGGTATGTTGTTTTCAACCAGGTAAGTTTTTAGGTCAAGGAACTTATATTTGTTAACATAAGTTTTTAATCCCTTTAAGATCCTAAGTGTATAGAAATTTTAGTTGATTTTTTTACATGCTTAGGATCTTTTTTTGTCAAAAAATAAGTAATATTGCAGTATTAATTAAGAAATGAAATTACAAAACATACATAGAAACACACAATTCGAACTTTGTTCGTATAATTTTCGCCCGAGTATTTTGCGAAAAGGAGGCTATGTATATATAATTCAACAATGATTTAAGTAAATTATAACAAGAAATAATACAATGTAAGCGTCCAATTTTTAAATTGGACGCTTTTTTTATGAAAAAAAATAAAAATGTTTAGTTAAGTAAAGTAAATAAATAAAGAAGTAAAAAAACAAGAAACAATTGAGAGACAGCCCTTTGTATAAAATGTTTATAATCTGTAAAATACGGACAGGGAATTTATTGCCTTTTTTTAATTTAAAACATTGATTATCAATAAGATAAATTTAATTTTTTCTTGTGTAATTAAAAAATGTGTTCCATCTTTGCATCGTCGAAACGTAACAAATTATTGTTTTGATATTCTGAAAAATAAATATGTATAAATTCAGAAACATATAAAAAGTAATATAAATATAATAAGTAAATAAAATGAAACAGTATTCACAACATATAACACTAAACTATTTTGAGTTTCGCTTGCCGAGTAGCCTTTATGTACTATGTAGTGATGAAGATTTTAAATATAATAAGGAGATATACTATGATGATATAAGTTAATTATATACAATATAGTAAAAATGAAAAGCATCTCCATACAAAAAGGAGATGCTTTTTTTATGGAATAAAATTAAGGAAGAACAAGCCAATTTTTTGATGGTAAAGGTTTTGAAAACCATTAAGTATTAATGAATCGTGTGGGTTCGAAATATGAAATATTCATGAATACATTATTATAAAAATGAATATGTCATGAACTAATCCAACTTCTTCCGCAAAAAGACAAGATGGCTGAAAGGTGAAGGTAACGGACTGCAAATCCGTTTTTTATGAGTTCGAATCTCATTCTTGTCTCAATGATTGAAATAATTTAAAAAATTATGAAAATCCAATTTGTGAACTAGTAAGGAATAGATAAAAATATAATTATTGCTTTTACAAATAAGATCATTGACATATTAAAACTCATAATTAAGAATTTGTAATTCGTAATTAAAAAGGAAGTGTTGAGCAATTGGTTGGCTCGGCAGACTGTAAATCTGTTCTCTTCGGAGCTTGTAGGTTCGAATCCTACCATTTCCACAAAAAGTACTGTAGCACAATGGCTAGTGTATCCGACTGTCTCTCGGAAAGTTGCGGGTTCGAATCCCGTCAGTACTGCAAAAAAGTACTGATGTGATGAGAAGTTTATCCTGAGCGAAGTCGAAGGGAATCCCGTCAGTACTGCAAATAAGTATTGATGTGATGAGAAGTTTATCCTGAGCGAAGTCGAAGGGAATTTCGTCAGTACTTTAAAACTGGGAAGATAACGATTGGTTGTTTACCTGCTTTGGATGCAGGAGGTTGTAGGTTCGAGTCCTACTTCTCAGACAAAATGCTCTGTTCGTATAATGGTTAGTACATCTGACTTTCTATCAGAAAATAGGAGTTCGATTCTCCTACAGAGTACAAATAAAATGCAGGAATGGCGGAATTGGCATACGCGTCTGATTTAGAATCAGAATTTTGAGAGTTCGAGTCTCTCTTTCTGTACAAATTTCTTTCTCTAGAAGAAAACCTGTAGTGTAATGGTTAGCATACAAGACTTTGACTCTTGTGGTATAGGTTCAAATCCTATCAGGTTTACAAAAAGTGATTAAAAAGCACTTAATAATAAAGAGGAATAGCAAAGTTGGTCAATGTATCGGATGGAAGTTCCGAAGATACAGGTTCAATTCCAGTTTGTTCCACAAAAGAAAATGTTTAGTTAAAAAAAGAAAAAATGAAAATTGTAAAACAAAAATGGCGGAATTTAAAAGGAGAATTATTTAATCAATCTATTACCAATGTGGTTGAACAATCAATTCGAAAAGAACAAAAAGCAGGTAATCAATTAAAAATTTGCGTAGGATCAGATTCTCAAGCTTATAAAACGCACATAGAATATGCTACGGTAATTGTCGTAGTAAGAGAAGGAAAAGGCGCATTTATGTTTATGCGGAATAGCAAAGGAGGAAAACAGATAAGCATTAAAGAGCGTATGTTAAAAGAAGTAACGATGTCTGTAGAAGTAGCTTATGAAATTTGTAATGTATTAGATATTTATAAAGTAGGTTTAGAGGTACATGCCGATATAAATACAGACGAAAAATTTAAATCGAATGTAGCTCTTAAAGATGCGATGAGTTATATTTTAGGAATGGGGTTCGAATTTAAAGCAAAACCTTATGCTTTTGCAAGTTCATCTTGTGCAGATAGTGTGGTTTAATTATAGTGATAATAAAAAATGAATGTATGGAGATTTACTATTGAAGTTATTCATTTTAAAAAGGAATATAGTTTAATTGGATAAAATTTTAGAGTACGATTCTAAAGATGCGAGTTCGAGTCTTGCTATTCCTACAAATTTTTAAAATATTTTTTAATACGCAAAAAGAATGCGTAATACTGTGGAATATTTGCAGTGTTATTATGAAAAAGGATAACGACGAAGGGAGAATTGCAAAGAAAAAGTTGGCCTTACCATAACGGGGAAGTATGGTGAGGTAAATTAAAAAGCCTCTTTAGCTCAAAAGGAAGAGCTGTGGTAAAAGATTGAAACTAAACCATGGAGTGTTTGGATGATGTTGTTAGTAATTTTCTTACTAATGAATAGATTTTGCAGAAGCACCGAAATCAACGAGAATGAAAGTAGGGAAGCGCATTTAGAGCCAATCAGCTTCAATTTATTGAAGAGTATCAGTTCGAATCTGATAAGAGGAACAAGTTCATTAACATTACAAAAATATCAAGCAAGTCTTGTTGCGTGTTTCTGTATAGCACCATTGTATACAACTCTACATTTTGTATGGAGTTTGTATGTGCAACTTGACTTGAAGGTTTCGATTATTCACCAAAAAATAATCATTCTATCTACGCAGGTTCGAATCCTGCCATAACAAAAGTTATGTAGCTAAGTCCGGTTAAAGCAATAGAAAGTCACAGGTTCGAGTCCTGTCAAGACAATTAAAAAGGTCTTGTAGCTCAGTTGGTTAGAGCACTACATTTATAACGTAGGTTAACTGATGAACTAAAAATTCATCCACAAAGCTCATCATCTTATAAAACTGATGAATTAAGAAAAAACAATGCGTTTTAAATTCGTTCTGCAAAGAACACTCTTAAACGTACTTTGAAGTTCTTATTTTTAATACAAGTCGATACCTGCTTTTTTAGCAATCAGTTGTTATTATTTATGGTAACAATCCATTTCTAAAAATAAGGTATAAACAAATATTAATATAATTATTTCCGTTTGTTTAAAAGTATTTAAGTGTATTGTTTTTAAAAAATAAAAAACAAAATTTCTATAAAAGAAATTATAATAAATAAAAAGATAAAATGAAAAAAGTAAGAATTAACACAGGAAAAGTAGGATTAGTTTTTAAAAAAGGAGACTATCAAAAAGTACTAACTAAAGGAACTTATTGGTTAGGCTTTAATCAAGATGTTATTATTTATGATGTCACACAAGAATTTCATTCTGGCGTAGCTATAGAGATTTTATTAGAAGATAAAGAGTTCGTAGAAATGCTAGAAATTGTGCAAGTAAAAGATAATGAGTTGATTTTAGTTTATGAAAACGAAAACTTTAAAAGGGTTTTACAAGCAGGAAGGTATGTTTTTTGGAAAGGATTAGTAAATAGAACATTTCAAAAAATAGATACTAGTAAAATTTATATTACAGAAAATTTTGATAAAACATTATTTAGTAATTATGAGTTAAGTAAACACATAAGATTATTTGAAGTAGCTACTTATGAAAAAGCGATTTTATTAATAGATGATGTACATGCCAAGACATTAACAGGAGGAATTTATCGCTTCTGGAAAAATGATACAACGATTAAAATAGCAAAAGCAGATACAAGACAATTACAATTAGAGATAGCAGGACAAGAATTATTAACGAAAGATAAAGCCACAGTAAGAATTAATTTTTACACCCAATATAAGGTAGTTAATATAGAAAAAGCATTGTTAGATAATAAAGAATATGAAAAGCAATTATATCTTTTAATGCAATTGGTTTTAAGAACTTATGTTGGCGGATACAGTTTAGATGAGTTATTAGAAAAGAAAGAAAGTGTAGCGAATGCTGTGTTTGAAGAAGTATCTAAAAAAACAAAAGAACTAGGTGTTCAGGTATTAAATTGTGGAATTAGAGATATTATTTTACCTGGAGATATGAAAGAAATTATGAATCAGGTTTTAATAGCTCAAAAGAAAGCACAAGCTAATGTAATTATGAGAAGAGAAGAAACAGCCTCTACCAGAAGTTTACTTAATACTGCAAAATTAATGGAGGATAACGAAATGTTATTTAAATTAAAAGAGATGGAGTATGTAGAAAAAATAGCTGAAAAAGTAGGGGAAATTAGTGTCTCTGGAAATGGAAACATGGTAAAACAGTTAAAAGATATTTTTACTGTAAATAAATAACGAATTGCTATCAATATATTATTGGTAGCAGTTCTGTTATTTAATTTTGTGTTATAATATAGTCATCAAATAAGAGGTTTTATACACAAAAAATGGCTTATTAACTTGCCTTTTATTATGAAGAACTTATACTTCGATACTTCTTCTATATTCTCTTAATGATTAAATTTTTACTTAAAAAAAAACCACTGTATTCAGGGGATTTTTTTGTGTCACATTTAAATACTTTTGACTTGTTAAATTTAAAAATAGATCAATCAAATTTTTGTGAAATTTAAATCATTCAATCTAATGAGAAAAAAAAATCCCTATTTACAGTTGAAAAAACTTCTTGTAATAATAGTGTTATGTACAAGTAATTTTATTTTTTCACAACACCATCAAGGACATCAAGGACATCAAGGACATCAAGAGCATGTTCATCAATCTATGCGCTTAGCTCCAGATAGTAATGTAACTCATAAAGCTGTTCAGTCAGGAAATTGGAGTGATGTTACAACTTGGGGAGGAGCTATACCTTCAAAAAATGCAAAAGTAATTATTCCTAAATCTATTGAAGTTACAGTAGATGACGTTTTCACTCAAAGATTATCTACTATACGAGTAGACGGATCATTAGTGTTTTCAACAGAAGTTAATACACAACTTAATGTAGAAACATTAATAACAATGCCTCATAGTAGTTTAATAATAGGAACAGAAAGTAACCCTATTAAACAAGATGTTAGCGCTAAGATACTTATTTTAGATAATGGAAATATTAATATTAAGTACGATCCTCAATTATTAAGTAGAGGTATCATAGCTTTAGGTAAAATAGAATGGCATGGAGCAGAAAAAACAAGTTTTGTAAAAGCGAATCAATGGTTTTCTAAAGGAACTTCTTCTTTTGATTTAGAAGAAGCGCCAACTAATTGGAAAAAAGGAGATAGAATTGTAATTTCTGGAATTTTAAGTAAACAACAAGAAGAGTTTACTATTAAAAATATTAATGGCAAAACAATTACATTAGACCATCCTACAAAAAATAATAGAACGGTTAAATCATCAAATCCTGCTTTTGCTGGGTTATATCCTTATGTAGCTAACTATTCTAGGAATATAATTATCGAATCTGAAAATAAAACAAATGTTCATCGTAGAGGACATATTATGTTCATGCATCAGCAAGAAGTTGATATGAAATATGTTCAATTAGAGGAATTAGGAAGAACTAATAAGGCAATTGAATTAGAAAAACCTGTAGTTGCTCCTACTACAAATACAGTAGGAAGATATGCTCTACATTTTCATAGAGCTGGAGATACTGATAAAAACGGAAAAAGTGGTTATGTAAAAGGTTGTGTAGTTTGGGGAAGCCCAGGATGGGGGTTCGTAAATCACGAGTCGAATGTTTGGTTTGACGATAATGCGTCTTATAATGTTTTAGGATCTCATTTTACAGACGAAAATGGATCAGAATTAGGTGGTTTTAGAAGAAACATTGCGATCTATTCTAAAGGGTCATCAAAGAACTCAGGAGATTTTGCAGAGAAAAAAAGAAAAAATGGTGATCATGGACATATTGGAGTTGGTTTTTGGGCAACTACAGGTGCTACCGTAAGATGGGAAGGAAATGTAGCTACAGATCAAAATATGGCTGGTTTTGCTATTATTACAAGAAAGGCTCCAGATGATTTACATAAGTATGATTATAGTGTACACGATAATCCTTCGCAAGGTGGTGGAGATAAGTTAGTAAGTGCAAAACATGTAGGTATTAATTTTTTTAGAAATAATACTAATTATGGAGGAGTACATGGTCTTTCTATAGTTGATCTTGAGCTAAATGGAAAATATAATACAAATAATCTTTTTGAAAATTTCTTATCACTTAATACTACAGGTAGAAATGGATTAAAGATTACTTACATGAGAAATCTTCATCTTAAAAATGTAAGAATATTAAGAGATGATGGATTATCAAAACATAAAGGAAAAGTAGCTGTTTATGCTAATTCTACTTTTGATCATTTATTTAGGTTATCTACAAAAGGATGGACCATTGCTGAAAATATAACAGTTTATGGTTTTAAAGATGGATTTCAAATAATAAGAGATAAATCTGGTAAACTAAGAGAGAAAGACGATAGTAAATTATATGTAGATATAAAAAGTAAATTCTTTTTAAAAGATGGACAAATTGCGGATAATATGGACGCAAAACATTTTAAAGATAATGTAAATGTGCAAGAAATTCCAGAAAGGCCTTATTTTTCAGAAACTCCTGGAATACATAATGAAGAAGTAAAGTTTAAAATTATCTCTGAACCTGGTACTACAGTATATTATTCTCTTGCGGAAGCAAACGGAGGTAGTACTTGGAAGCAAGATACATCAGCAATTAAAGGCTTAGATCTTGATGAGGCACATAAATATAATGGAGAAACGATTACTTTTAACAAAAAACGATCTGTTATCTTAGCAGTTGCTGTTAAAAATGGATTACAAAGTCGTGTTCTATCTGGCTGGTATTTTGTAGAAAAGAAAAAAAACGAAGAAGTAAAAGTTTCAGATATAGATCTTAAAAACTTTGAAGAGATACGACTTACTTCAAAAAATAAAAAATCATCTCCTAATTACCTTGTATTTCCTTCTAATGCTACTGATAAATCAGTTACTTGGTCTTCTTCAGATAAAAGTGTAATGATTGTTAATTCTAAAACAGGTGAAATAACACCAGTATCTAATGGAAAAGCAAACTTAATAGTTACTTCATTGTCTAATAAAATGGTTACTGATAAAACTACAGTAATAGTTTCTAATATTACTGAAGACAGTACTACTTTGGTAGCTAATAGAGGTACAGACTTCGATATGAAGGAAGCTGAAGAATTAGAAAACTCAAAAGCAGTTATTAAAGTATTTCCAAATCCAACTAGTACTAAAGAAGTAACTATAGAAACTGAAAAATGGCAAGGGAGTAAAATTAATATTTTTGATAAACACGGTAATTTGAAGCTAAGCAAAGATATGGAAAGTGCTGCTGAGATATTAGATGTATCTAGTTTATTAGAAGGAATGTTTATTGTAGAAATAGAGTTTTCTTCTGGTGTTAAAACTACCAGTAAGTTAATTATTGTGAAGTAACTATTTTTTGTTTAGTTATAAGAAAGTGTATTTACAATCTATTTAATGAATAAAATTGTAACTTAAAAAAGCACTTTCAGAAAAAAGTTATAAAATCAGAGTTGAAGTAATTCAATTCTGATTTTTTTTACCCATTTAATGAGTGAGTTATCAAGATAAAATAGAGTTTTTAAATTTTATAATTTAGATTTTAAAAAGTATACTTTTAAAATGTTTCATAAACTTGCCCAGATATCTACCCCAAATTCTTTCCTGTTTATTTAAGTTTAAATAAGTATGGAATTTTTTATATAATTCAATCAAAAAACAAGAAATTCTTTAAAAGAATGAATTATTAAAACCATAATTTTCTTTTACTATCTTCCAATACAAACAAATCAAAATATTCAATTTATTGTTTAATTGATATTATTTAAATATTTGTTTTAAAGTTAATTAATTTTTCGTTTATAAAAAAGACAAGTGTTTTAATCCTTCATTTTTCAAGCTATTACACTTGCTTTAAAAGGGAAATACCCCTGTTATTATTTTTTCCATTGCTTCTAGTTTTGTAGCTAGATATAATAGAAAGTAATTAACAAGTTTAGTGCACTACAATTATTATAAAAACAAGGAATTACTCTATTACTAAATAACCAATAAAATTAACATAACATGAAAAAATTACAAACAGTTTTACAACAAAATCACTCTCAAAAAAATAAAAAAGAGTTGATTGAGTTCATTACAGGTATTAAAGATATAGTTGGAAATGACTTTTCAAATATTACAGGTATTCAGATTAGTGAATTATCAAAAACTAAAAATGAAGATTTATTAGCAATTTTAAATTCTTTTAAAGAAAATTATGACCCTAAATGGGAAGAAAATATAGAGAATTCTTCTGTAGAAATTTTAAAAACAATTTTTGCTCAAATAGAAAAAGATGAAAATTTATTTTCTACATCTAATGCATCTAATGCAGATTTTGCAGCAGAATTAGGAAGTATAGATTTTGAAAACTTAATTGGAGGACCATTAAATGCCTGCGTTACTGCACAGGCAAATGCATCGCTATCTACAGTAAACTTTATACAAGAAGTAGGTTTTGATGAAGACAACAAATTAAGAATGGTAGATTTCTCGTATACTAAAACAGTTCCAGATCCAGATAATTCAGGATCTACCATTACAGAAGATGTAAGTTTAGAAGTACCTTTTGTATCTGTTTTAAATATTCCTAGCTTACGAATAGAAACTTGTGAGGTTGATTTTAATGTGAAATTAAATTCTGTGTATACTAAAGATGTTAGTAGTGATTTTGGTATTGATGCGGAAGCTAGTGGAGGATGGGGTCCTGTTAAATTTAAAGTTTCTGCTTCGTATAAAAGATCTTCAAGTACTGGAGTAAAAGTAGAAAAAGAGTATACTATGGGAGTTAAAGTGGTTGCTACAAACGACCAAATGCCTGGTGGACTTGAAAAAGTATTAGGAATTTTATCTGAATAAGTTGTGATTAAATTATCTGACTATATGGACTATCTCAATGAAGAGATAGTCCTTGCTAGAAAAAAGGCAGACGAACAAGCAATACGTATTGCAAAGGAGTATGCAAATCATCCTTATCTAAAATATTTTAGAGTACCTAGATTTACGATGCCATCTGTAAAATTAGAAATTCCTGTAAAAATTTCTGAATTAGATGCTGAAACAAAGTACAATTTTAAAATGGATGAAGGAGCTTTTATTAACGATGTTAATAAAAAAATATCATTGGTTAATAGAAATAAAAATCTAAAAATAAAACCAATAGATAAAGAGATATTAAAAAGAGAAGCTTTTAAAGGAGTTGTTAAAGATCTTGAAAAGGTAGATTACAAGTATGTAAAAAACATGGATGATAATTTATCTAAAATTAATTTGAAAGATCATGTGAAAGAGTTTGTTACCAAACAAGTTTTTACTACTTCATCAGACGATACTTCAATGGCAGAAAATGAAGAAATGGAAACCATTTTAAATGAGGCATTTAAAAATCGTTATACGCCAGTATCTGCTAAATTGAATGATATATATTTTGATCCTAATACAAGTAATGAAAAAGATGAAGGTAAAATTTTATTAAAACTAAATGTAGAGCTTGTTGAAGAAGGTATTAGAATACACAATGCTGTAGATGAAAAAGGAAATAAGATTGAAGAAATAATTTTTGAATAATGAACCTATTAATTCATTTTAAAAAGCAACGATTAGAAAAATTAAATCAGGAACTCATTTTACAAAATGAAAAATTTGTAAAGAAGGATTTTAATCTAGACAAAACATTATTGTCTTTATTAAATGAGGTACAAGATTATTTTCAACAAATAGGAGAAAGTACTAAAGAAGGAAATATAAGTCAATTAAAAAATTATTTAGATTTAGCAGTTTCTGGGATAGATCCTATAAAACTTGAACGAATAAAAACTCGTAGAAGAGATACTGTTAGAATAGCATGTTTCCATTGTTTGTCAAATTTAGGAGAAACGATAGAATCTTCTTTAATAGAAGTTGAAAATATTCTTTTAAAGGCTACAGAAACTATTCATCAAGTAGTGCTTTCTGCTTATCAATCTAAATTTATTAATGACTCTATTATTAATAAAACGAATACTGTGGAAGAAGCTATTATGCTATGGGACAAGCTAAAAGAAAATGAACAAATACTACTTATTGATAAAAAACTTCGCTTAGAAATACATCAACAAGATACCGGTATTCTTATCGACCAAACATTGTCTAAACTTAAAACGAAATCAGTATGAAAAATCCATCAGAAAAATACATAATACAGTTAAATAATGATAGTAAATCTAGTCTTCATAAAATAGAAAAAGACTTAAGTATCAAACTTACATCTTCTGCAGAATTGAATTCTAAGGTAAGAGCACAAGATATTTTAGATTCAGGAAATGGGTTATTTCTTAAAAATTTAGGAGTTGCTATTGTTGAAGATTATGAAATAGAAAAATTAAAAAGCATTATAAAAACATCTTCTAATCCACTTATATATTGGGAAAAAGAAAAAGAGTTTATGCCAGCTATAGAACTCGATATAATTAATGAAGTAAAAGGAACCATTGGCGATTTAACTAATAAAATAGAACAATTAGAAGAATTAATTATAGCTAATAACAAACTAAAAAACAATCTAAGTTACACTTGGGGTTTAAATGCTATTGGTATGGAGCTAAGTGATTACTCAGGAAAAGGAATAGATGTTTGCATTTTAGATACAGGGTTGTATACAGCGCATCCAGATTTTGAAGGGAGAAATATTACAGGAAAATCATTTATCAGAGGTGAAAAATGGAATATAGATGGTAATGGACATGGTACACATTGTACAGGTACAGCAGTTGGAAACAAATCGTTAGTAGATGGTAAAAGATACGGAGTAGCTTATAATGCAAACATTGCTATAGGTAAAGTTTTAAGTGATTCAGGAACAGGGTCTACAAGTGGTATTTTAGATGCTATTGATAATAGTTTAGAAAAAAAACATAAGATTATTTCTATGTCTTTAGGTTCTCCAGTAAGAATTGGAGAAAAACCATCTCCAATTTTTGAGCAAATAGGAAGAAAAGCTTTAGAAAATAACTGTTTAATTATAGCAGCTGCAGGAAATAATAGTAAACGACCTAATTTACCTAAACCAGTAAGTAGCCCAGCAAATGCAGAATCTATAATGGCTGTAGCAGCTTTAGAAAAGAACTTAAATGTTGCTAAATTTTCTAATGGAGGTATCAATGCCAGTAATGGAGGGAGAGTAGATATTTCAGCTCCAGGAGTTAATATTTTTAGTTCATATTCTAAAGATGCACCTCTTAACAAATTATATACCAATATGAATGGTACTAGTATGGCAACTCCTCATGTAGCAGGTATTGCTGCTTTATATTGGGAAGCTTTCCCTAATTTATCAGCAGAGGGTGTTTGGTTAAAAATAGAAAAAAAAGCCAAACAACTTTCAAATCAATTATATAGGGATGTTGGTCAAGGTTTAGTACAAGCACTATAATTATGTATACTTATTTGATAGTGTTAAAAGAAGACGTTTTTTTAAATAAAGAGGTACTATTTTATTTTGCAAAAATGAATTTTACAATAATAGCTTATTATAATAAATTAAATATTCTAAAGATTGAATGCGATATATTACTTGAAGGTAAAGATTTACAGTATATTAAATCGATAGAGGAGGATAGAACTACTAATTTTTTATAATAGAATTTGATTGACTAACTTATTTTATTTTGTAAATTTTGTATTATTAAAATTCAAAACCTATAAAACTAAAGTAAAAAACTATTTTTTTATTTTCGATTTTATAGGTTAGTTGTTTATAAAAATTTAAAAAGTATATTCGCCCGCATTACGTTTTCATAATGTTGTAGGTAGTTATTATTTCTTTTTCCATACAACGAAATGGGTATTCTCGCTTAGGGAAATTGACATTTCCACGTATGAAATATCTTCGTTTTTCATAAAAATCAATCGCTCTTTTGTTTTGACAGTAAGCATCTAATCTTATCGAAGAATAATTGTTCTCACTTGCAAATATTTCAGCAAAATCCATTAATTTTCTTGCATAGCCTTTCCCTTGATATTTTGGGTCTATCACTAATCTGTGAATGACTAATATTTTTGAGTTGTCAAATTCCCAATTTATGGTTTCATATTCGGGTTCTTGTTCTTCGCTTATGTTAATCGCTCCAATGATTACTTTGTCGTTTCTCAGAACGAAAAGAACTCCTTTTTCTAAATCATTTTCGATTATTGAGCGAGTTGGATAACTGTCAGTCCACTGGTAAATCCCGTTTTTCTCTAATTCTGATTTGCCGTTTAAGTAGATTTGAAAAAGTTCATCAACCTCTGTTAATTTCCCCTTTTCAATTTTTAGTTGTTCTTTTTCAGCTTGTTCTGTTTCGGTATCATAAATTAGAACCCCTTGATTATTAACGTTAAGCTGTTTAATTAATATGCCTTTTTTGTTCCAAATAGCACTTTGTCCAACGCTCATAAAATTGTCACAATGTCCAATACAATTTGACATCAATATTGGCGTGTTAAATTCGTTTGCAATTTTCGGAAAGTGATTGTATACTTTTTCAATTCCGCTTTTTGGCTTTGCTACACTTGCAATATAAAGGTCTATATTTTGGCTTTTTGCGTTCAAAAAATGCTCTCGTTGTAATGCCTCATAGCAAATTCCTATGGCGATTTTTATCCCTTTAATGGTCAAAAAAGTTTGATTTTTGCCACAAACAAAATAAGGTAGTTCGTCTGAATGCAACATTTGTTTGGAATAAACTGTCCTTTCCATATTTGGCTGAAAAATTAACATACTGATATTTATTCCATTGGTTGCTTCTGTTGGCATTCCGATTCCAATAGTTATTTCCTTTTTATTGGAAAATTCTTGAAACGGATTAAAAATATAGCTCTTAATGTCTGTCGCTAATTCCTTGGCTAAATCAGGTTCGTAGTTTGTAATAGATAATTCGGGAAAAATTATCAAATCAGCTTTTAATTTGATTGCACGCTCAATAAACTCCAAATGGTTTTCAATATTCCTTTGGATGTTCCCTTTTTCGGATTTCGTTTGTGCTATGCAAATTTTCATTTCTTGAATGCGGTTGATTTTAATTGCCTACAAAATAGGGATATCATTACCTAATCCTTCAAACGGATTTTCAAAAATAATCGCCTACTAATTCCATCATTAAAAAAACAAGCTACAATTACAGTAAAAGCTATTGTTAACCATATACCATATTCAACCTAATTTAGAAAATTCAGAAATTATATCCAATGATACATAAAAATATTTATAAAAATAGAGTTAGTATTTACATATCGTATAGGAAGAGGATTTTTTTAATTCTTTCATATTTACCTTGTCGGGGATAAAAATTATTTAAAAAATTCTTGTAGTTCGATTTGCCTATAATCATCAATAATATTTGTTTCTCGTAACTCTGCTAAATAAACATTTAAATAACTTTATAATTATATTACATGTATAAATGACCAAACAATAATTCTTGTTTTTTTATTACCATGTTCCATAGGAATAATTTTAAAAGAAGCTTTTAACTTAGTTAATTGTTTTTTTATTTTTAAGATGTTTTCTTTTTTGGAAATTAAACTTGTAAAGTATCCTACTTGTTTTTTAAATATTGTACTTTCTTTAATCATTCGCTTAATAAATAAAGCTTCTCCACCATTACACCATAGCTCGTTAGATTGACCACCAAAATTTAACTCCATTTTTTTTATTTGTAAATTCTGAATTTTTCTAGAGGTTCCTTTTATGGCTTCTTTTTCAGAGCTATGAAAAGGAGGATTACACATAGTAAAATCAAAAAAATCATTTTCTTTAATAATACCTTCAAAAATATTAGCTTTTTTCGTTTGATGTATTATGGTTATTTTATCATGAAGAGCAGGAGTAAGGCTTATGTTATTTTTAGCAGCTAGTACACTTTCTAAATGAATATCTGACCCAATCATATTCCAATGATACACTTGTGCCCCTAAAATAGAATAAATAGCATTTGCACCTACACCTATATCTATTCCTGTTATTTTTTTAGAAGAAGTATTTATTATATCTGCTATATGATGAATGTAATCTACTCTACTAGGTACCGGAGGGCATAGGTAACCTTTTGGTAGTTGCCAGTCTTGTAAGTTATAATGATACATTAAAAGAGCTTTATTTAAAGCTATAACTGCATTAGAATTTGCAAAATCAATAGTTAATGTGCCATGTTCATTTTTAAATACAAAATCTTTTAATTCTGAATTTACTAATTGTAACTTTTCAAAGTTATATTTTTTATTATTATGTATATTATTAAAATGCATATAAGGTCAAAAATACTTTTATTAAGATCTGTAACCAAATATGCTATTTAATAAATACTAAATAGATTTTAACATTTATTTAAATCTATTTTCATTTCACCATTTTCGTATATAATAGTAAAAGGTATTTTTTCTAAAGTACAACGAGGTTCAATAACAAATTGAATTACACCAGGAATTTGAAAGTCTTTATCAGAATTTAATTTTAACTTTTGGGTATAAGTTGTATTCTTTTTAACCCAATTAACATTTCCTTGCACAAAAGGATGTTCATCGAATATTTCTATTGAAAGTGGTTTTTCAATAAGATTAGATACTTTTTTTAATCTATCATTTTCATTTATGTTCATTAAAAACTTTCCTTTAAAATCTCTTACAGAGTTTGGAGATACATAAAAAGAACCATCCTGTAATTCCATTTTAATTACTAGATTATAAACATCTTTACCCACCTTTTTAATATCGATAAAAATATCATAGGGTGATTTAGAGTTATGTGAGATAAAGCTATTGGTATGCATAGCAAATAGTGGAGGATTTGTAGTATTAACAATGTTCTTTTCTGCTGTCTGTTTTTTCGAATTACAACTAAAACAAGTTATAAGAGAAATAGCGATAATAAGTTTATACATTTTTGTGTGTTTTTTAATTAATAATCTGTTTTCTAAATTTAAGTCGACTCGATTATAAAACTAACAGAATATTAAAATGTAAGTGTCAAACAAATGTAAAAGAAGTGTAAAATATGGTCAAATTACTATAAAAGATACAAAACTCTGGTTTGTAAAGTGAATTATGTGTTTGTTTTCTAGAGTATAGTTAACTTTAATCAATTAGAATTCCCCGATGCTTGCATCGGTGGTTGAAAGGAAAGTTTGAAAACCTTAGGTTTTCATAAAACTAAAAATAAACTTTCTTCCGTTAAATGCTTCGTAGGCTTGCCCTGAGGATTATTTACTTAAGAGAAATTTAAATTATAAACAGTGAAAAAAATTAAAGGAGTAGACCGTTAAGAAATTTTTGTAGAGAAGATGATTCTTTTATATTTTAAGGAAGGGTTGAGAGTTTGTTATTATATTTATTGAAACTTTAGTTTAATAAAATACCCATTACATGTAGTATACTACTTAATTATGTTTTGTTACATATAATGGGTTATACCATTTATAATTTTCGTTATTTAATGATAAAATTTCCAAACACCATCTTTACGACCAATAATATCTCTAAATCCTACAGTATATTCATTTTTATCTGATGTTCTAAAAAACATACTACCATCTTTTCTTTTTACTTGAAATAATTTACCATCAGCAATTGGAATTAATTGAATAGATATTGTGTTAATATCGTCAAATATATTATCCCCATTAAATGCCATTCCTAAACCTTTTTCCCATTCTTCAGCCAATTTATCTTTTGTAGTATTGGGTTTAAATATAAGTTCATAAGAGAGTATAGGATCTAAAGCAGATACCATTTCTTTAATATTATTTTTTTGTAAATATTGATACGTTTTTTTTACAAATTCAAGAGCTTCTTTTTTACTTTCATCATCGGTAATAATGTCAGTATGCATCCATGCCAATTTTTTATTATCAGAGGGTAGTTCTATTTTTTTATGTACAGGAGTATCGCTATTTTCAACGATAATTTTTATTAATTCTTCTCCTTTATCACGACCTGTAAATTCTCCTTTTGTGTATCTAACAAAACGAATAGTTGATTTACCTTTTTTAGATAAAGGGTAAACAGATATCGTGTTTATTCCTGGTTTTATATAATATTTAGCTTGTGTAAATGAATTACCAGAACTATTATCTCCCTCGGCAGATAAGTTACAAGCAGGGATATCATTTAACCTAACTTCTGTACTAGCACCTTTTTCTCCATATATTTCTATGTAGAGAAATTTTTCTGTATTTTTTTCATTCATAATAATTGCTTTTTTTTGAAAACTAAAATTTAATGTGAATACTAATAATAGTAATCCGAATTGTAGGTTCTTCATAATTTAAAATATTGTTTTAGCAAGGCTGTTTTTTTAATACGATTTAGGTTATGTTATTCTTTTTCGTTATAGTTATTTCTTCAGCAGAATTAATATCAATGTCGAAGAAATTTTTTAATAATTCATTATCCATAGATTCCTGATTATTTGGTAAGTATTTAAATTAAAAAGGACAGGTTATCGTTTCATTTTTTTTAAGGAGTCATTTTTAATAGCAGTTGAGTCGCTTACACTATTCATTAGAGTTCTTGTTTTTAATTGACTATGACAAATATATAAGAGAACAAACGACTGCATATCACTGTTTTCAGTGAAAAAGAACGTTGCTAACTACGAAAAAAAGAATGAATATGTTTAACTTTTAGAATGGTATAAATTACTTAAAGAAATACTTTAATTAACTGTAGATGTTTTAAGTTTTATAGCTCCAATTTTATTAAGAAACTTCATTATTACATAGGTGAGGTCTATTTCGTACCAATGTATTCCTCCAAAATTTGCTCTAGAACTATGCTTATGGTGATTGTTATGATATCCTTCTCCCATCATTAAAAAATCAAATCGAAATAAGTTTTTAGAAGTATCTGTTGTTTTAAAATTTACATATCCATAAATATGAGCAAACCAATTAATAATAACTCCATGAATAGGAGCCATTAAAAACAAAATAGGTAAAAGAAACCATTGCCACCAAGCAGAAACAAAAACAACAAATAAAAGAATATATACAATTCCCCATGCTATTCTTGAAAAACGAGAACTAGCAAAACGGTCAAAACTTTTCCATTGAGGAACATTTTTTGTGAATTTTTGATCTATGGCTATGCGGTTGTTATTAATATCTTGATAAATATTTTTTGTTTTCCACATCATAGAAAACATATTACCATCGTATTTAGGAGAATGTGGATCTTTCTCTGTGTCTGTATATGCGTGATGCATTCGATGCATAATACCATAACCATAGGCACTTAAATAACTAGGTCCTTGAAACAACCAAGTTAAAAAAAATGTAATTTTCTCTGCTCTTTTAGACATTGTAAATACTTGATGCGCAGCATATCTGTGAAGAAAGAAAGATTGAAAGAATAAACTAGAATACCATAATGTAAATACTAAAAAAAGTAGTATCATAAAAACTATTATTTTTTACAAAATTACTTCGAGAAAACAAATACAACAATGAATCTATGTTAACTAATTTCTTTGCGAATACGGCTTAATCCTTGTGGTGTAACTCCTATATAAGAACTGATATATTTTAATGGAATTTCTTTAATTACCTCAGGATGATCTTTAAAAAGGTTTAAATAACGCTCTTTAGCTGTAAATTGTAATAACGTTTGCTCTCTTTTTGATTTTAGTAGGAAAAGACGTTCCGCAGTTAATCTTCCTATTAAGTTTCCTATTTGTGTTGTTTTATATACCTCTTGTAAATCGTCATAACTAATACTTAATATTATCGATTCAGTAAGAGTTTCTAATTCATATAAAGAAGGTTTTCGTGTTAAGAAAGAATCATAAGCACTTATAAATTGTTCTTTAAAAGAAAAACCAAATGTAATTTCTTTTGCAGGATCGTTATTAGGTATGTAAAAACGAACTAGCCCAGAGATAATAAAAGAAATATAATTTTCTACTTTTCCTATTTTTAAAAACGTGGTTTTTTTGGGTATAACATGTTTACTTAACTTAGAAGAAAAAAAAATCCAGTCGGTATCTGAAACGGTAGCAAACTGTTCTAAATATTTTCTTACTACTTCTAATGTTTTTTCGGGGTCTATACTCATAAGGATGCAAGATACTTAAATAATAAAAAGTCATGTGCTTATTAATTATAATATCTTCTTTTAAATAACTACATATTTGATATTATTGTTGTCCGATAAAAACTAATAATCCCATTTTTAATTCTCTGCAGTCAGTAAAACCGTTGTTTTTTTATTTTTTTAAAAAAGTAAGCCCCTTGAATTT
>CANMJA010000006.1 GCA_947498055.1 uncultured Tenacibaculum sp. | reverse complement strand
CTTTTTAATTTGCTAAAAATCGTTACAGAGCTTTGCACTATAGATGAGTGGATTTTCTATGTCGATGAGATGTAAATAGCAACTATTAAGCCTATAAATTATCCTTTAAAAGCTTTATTTCATCTCGTAATTGCGCGGCAACCATAAAATTGAGTTCTTTTGCAGCAGCTTCCATTTGTTTACGCTTTTCACGAATACGTTTTTCTATTTCTTCTTTTGGTAAGTATTGTAAATCTTGTTCAGCTGCTTTTTGAATAGCATTATCATATTGATAAGTAGTAGTAGTCTTTTTAGATAAAGTATCGTCTATTTTCTTATTAATTTGCGTAGGAGTTATTCCGTTGGCAGTATTATAATTAATTTGCTTTTCTCTACGTCTGGTAGTTTCATCAATAGTACGTTGCATACTATTGGTAATTTTATCGCCATACATGATGGCTTTTCCATTTACATTACGAGCAGCTCTACCTATTGTTTGGGTTAAAGATCTATGAGACCTTAAAAAACCTTCTTTATCTGCATCTAAAATTGCAACTAAAGAAACTTCTGGTAAATCTAATCCTTCTCTTAATAAATTAACTCCAATTAAAACATCGAACAATCCTTTTCGTAAGTCTTGCATAATTTCAACACGCTCTAAGGTATCTACATCTGAATGAATATAACGACAGCGTATTTGAATTCGAGTTAAATATTTTGCTAACTCTTCTGCCATTCTTTTGGTAAGTGTTGTAACTAGAGTACGTTCATCTTTTTCAATACGTATTTGAATTTCTTCAATTAAATCATCAATTTGATTTAAACTTGGGCGTACTTCAATTTCGGGATCTAATAATCCTGTAGGGCGTATTACTTGTTCTACAAAAACACCTTCTGTTTTTTGTAATTCGTAATCGGCTGGTGTTGCAGAAACATAGAGTACTTGGTTTTGCAATATTTCAAATTCTTCAAACTTTAAAGGTCTGTTATCCATTGCAGCTGGCAATCTAAAACCATATTCTACTAAATTTTCTTTTCTACTACGATCGCCACCATACATAGCATGTACCTGCGGAACAGTAACATGACTTTCGTCGATAACCATTAAATAATCATCAGGAAAATAATCTAATAAACAGAAAGGTCTTGTACCTGCTTCTCTGCCATCTAAATAGCGAGAATAATTTTCGATACCAGAACAATAACCTAATTCACGAATCATTTCTAAATCGAATTCTGTTCGTTCTTTTAATCGTTTCGCTTCTAAATGTTTTCCTATTTCTTTAAAATAATCAAATTGTTTTACCAAATCATCTTGAATTTGATGAATGGCATTTTGAAGTATATCTGGTGAAGTAACAAATAAGTTCGCAGGATATATATTTAACTGATCAAATTCTTCTAAAATTTCATTGCTTTCTACATCAAAAGCTTCAATTTCTTCAATTTCATCTCCAAAAAAATGAACTCTATATCCATTTTCGCCGTACGAAGGATAAATAGTAACTACATCTCCTTTTACTTTAAATGTTCCACTTTTTATTTCTACTTCAGAACGTGCGTATAAACTAGTAACTAATTGGTGTAAAAATTTGGTTCTACTAATTTGCTGTCCCGTTTCTATTTGAATTACATTCTTTTTAAATTCATTCGGATTTCCAATACCATATAAACAAGAAACAGAGGCTACAACAATTACATCTCTTCTACCAGACAATAGGGAAGAGGAGGTGCTAATTCTTAAACGTTCTATTTCATCATTAATAGATAAATCTTTTTCAATATAAGTACCAGTAACTGGAATATAGGCTTCCGGTTGATAATAGTCATAATAAGAAACAAAATATTCGACCGCATTATTAGGAAAAAATTGTTTGAACTCTGAATATAACTGTGCTGCCAATGTTTTGTTATGTGCTAAAACAAGTGTTGGTCTTTGCACTTTGGTTATTACATTTGCCACGGTAAATGTTTTTCCAGAACCTGTAACTCCTAGTAATGTTTGGTATTTTTCATCCTCATTAATACCATTTACTAATTGCTTAATGGCTTGAGGTTGATCTCCGGTAGGTTGAAAGTCTGAAGCTAATTGAAAATCCATAATACAAAAATAAACATAGTTTCGTTGAAAATGATCTTTATAAATTCATTTCTGAGTAAAAAAGAAGAGTAGAGTGTATGTGAGTGAAAAAAATAAAGATTTATTTTATAAAAGTCGTTGGTATTATTAAGAAAGTTAATTAGAGCTAAAAGTAAATTAGGCAGAATTTAAGTATCCATTTTTAATCAAATCATTTTTGTCATGAATATGTATTGCATTTCCATTTTTAATTAGAAAGTTTCGATTTGTTATTTTTAGTACATCTTCGTAATAATGATCGGTAATAATAATTCCTTTCGTTTTTTTAAGTTGCATTAAAAAATCAGCAATTATTTCTTTAAAAAGAGGCTCTATCATCGAAAAAGGTTCGTCAAGTAATAAAAAAGAATGATGTAAGTTACCGATTAACAATAGTTCTAAATAACGAAGTTCTCCAAGAGATAAGGTATTTATTTTTTTACTATCAAAACTAGCAACTCTTGGCGCATAAAAAATAGCATCTTGTGCATCTCCATTTTCAAAAAATAAAGAAATGACTTCTCGAACTTTTAATTCTTTAGGTAAAAAAGAATGCTGTGGTAGATATCCGATAGTTTTAGAAGGAATGATTTTTTTTTGAGGGATGGTTCTTGAGTTTATTTTTATAGTTAAAGTATTGGCTTTTAAGGTACCAAAAAGTATTTTTAAAAGGGTTGATTTTCCAGAACCATTTCTTCCAAAAGCACCAATAATTTCTCCAGTATTACAGGTGAAGTTTATATTGTTTAGAATTCTTTTATCTCGATATGATTTGGATAATTGATTTACTTCTAATAGATTCATTTTATAACAATTATATATATTAAAAGGAATGGTATAGAAATGAAGAGGTTTAAAAACCATACTTTTTTAAGTAAAAGACTTTTGGTGTATCCAAGATTGTAATAAGTATAATACTCTTGTCTTTTAAATAGTTGAAACCCTAAATACCCAACTAAAATTCCGAAAGAACAAAATAAAATAAAAGACCAAAAGAAATCTAAAACAAAACCTATTGTTAAAGAAAAAACAATATTAAAGAAATTAATATCTAAAAAGTATTTCCAAATTGCTTTTGGGTACATTCTCCGTTTTATTTTAAAACATTCTAAAGATAAGAATGGGTATGTAATAGATTCGTAAATCTATGTTAAACTAATGGAAATGTAGATGTTCTTAATTTTGAAAGTACTTGGACTGATTATTTACTTAAATTTAGACCAATTTCCAGTTCCCACTTTATTCAATAATTTTTTTTCATATTTAGGGTTACAGATGTACAAAGTTGAATCATCTAAGTCATTTTCTTCTATATTAGATATTGCTTTCTTACTTTCTTCATCAATTATAATGTTAGAAAAATCAAGTTTAACTTCAGTAACTAGTTTAATAAGTTTGTTCTTGTTTTTCCAAGTCAATATTCTATATCTAAAAAAACCAGCATCATTTTTACTAACCTTTGGTTTTTCATTGAATTCTGTATTTAATTCTGAGATAAATTGATTTATCTGACTAGAAGACGATTTGGTAATAGCATTCATAATCATTAAATCATTATGCTCATTAACCATAGACTCTACAAGGAAAAAACGGAGATTGTTGTATTTGGCGACAGTATCATTTTTACTATGTGATACTACACGGTAATGCACTCCAAACACTTTGTTTCTATCACCTTTCCAATTTATATCATATTCATTAATAGTATCTTTTTGAACATATTGCTTGTTACTTGTGAATTTGATGTTCTCTCGATTTAGAGAGTTCACATAAAAATTTGAAATATTAGAGTTTAAACTAAAAGATTTTAAATCTACAATATCTTCATCATAAATCTGATCTTTACATGATATGATAACTATTAGAAATAAAAAGAAGGTAAATTTCTTTAAAAGGATAAGATGAGTTTTCATGAAATTGAATTTGAAAATACTATAAATTTACGCCAAACTACGGAGTAGAATTGGCTACTTGTAAAACCTTACCATTATAAAATTTATTACCTGTTAATGCAAAATTAAAAATGTAATCCGCCATTTCTTTAGCAGATAAAGGGGCTTTATAACCAGGAAAAGCCTCTTCTAGCATTTCTGTTTGTACAGCTCCAAGTGCTAACACGTTAAAGGCTATTTGTTGCTCTTTATATTCTTCAGCAAGTAATTCTGAAAGTGTAATTACAGCACCTTTAGCAGAACTATAGGCAGCTAAACCAGGAAATTTTGCACTTCCTTGAATTCCTCCCATGCTACTAATGGTTACTACATGGCTACCAGGTTTTAGAAAAGGAATTAAGCTTCTAGTTAGGCTAGCAACTCCAAATACATTTACTTGGTATACTTGTAAAAAATCAGTAGAAGTTAATTCTGTAAATGGTTTATTAATTAAGAAACCAGCATTATGAATAAGAATATCTACATTACTCCATGTTGTATTTACAAAATGAACGACTTCTTTAATAGTATCTTCTTTTGCTAAATCTAAAGAAAGAGCAGTAATATTCGAATGATGTAAATTTTTAATAGAAGTGGTGTTTCTAGATAAAGCCAATACATTATGTCCTTGATTGGCAAATAACTGGGCTAATTCAAAACCAATTCCTCTACTTGTTCCAGTTATGATAATATTTTTAGTCATTGTTTTGTTTTTTGTAATTCAAATATTTCACTTTTTCCATTAGGGTAATTTTTTTGATACTTTACTAAACCTTTATTTTTCTCGAAATATGAAATTTGTGAAAAGGTCGTTTTATAGAGCTCTTCTTTTTTATTACTTAATTGCCCTTTTATAGGTTTAGATTCAAAAGAGTCTTTAAAAATAAGAATTTGTTTTTCTTTTTTTAAAAACTGCCTTTTACGTTTTACTTGAAAAATTATACCATTATTTATATATTCACCAGTATAAATACTACTCTTTGCCAAATCCCATTTAATTAATTCTTTTCGTTTAGGAAAAAACTCTATCTCAAAAGGAAATTCCCTACTACTTTCGATAAATTTATAAGAAATTAAATTAGAACCTTTTTCGGTTATTTTTTCTATAGTTTCATCAATAAACTCATTTTTTGAGTTTCTTCTTTTTGTGATTATTATGCCATTATCATTTCTTGAAACTTCCCAGAATTGCAGTTTATTGTTGGTTTTAGATATAAAAGTCAAAAGTTCTTTATTTGAAAAAAGTTTTTTTAAATAAAAAGATTTAGTTTTTGTTTTTTTTGAACAAGAATTAAAATAAAAACTAATAAATATAAAAAATGAAATATTAATAAATCTTTTCATAGTTATGTTAACCTATAAAAGATCCAAATCTAAAAAGCTTAAAAAACCTTCTCCAGTAGTATCTGTAAACTCTTCATAATTTACTTTTTGAATTTGATTAGTGTGTAAACCTTCTTCTATTTCTATAAAACGAAACATAAAATGAAAAGTTCTTAAAGTTACCCATGGTGTAGCAATACCTAAAGTAAATACAATTAAAAGGAAATTAATAATTGCTAGTTCAAAAACATCTCCAGTTTGTGCGTTAAATTTAAAATTTACTTTTTGTCCGTTTTGAGTAATCTCGGTATTTTCAGCATAAAAAGACCATACCTCTTTAAAGTACCAAAAAGAATATATACCTAAGGTTAAAAAGAAAAGAAAAAAGAACTTTAAATTCATCCAGAATAATGTTTCTCCTTTTCCTTTAAAATCAAAAGATAAATTACCAAAACGTAAATGACTAACAACATATTGACGAATGTCTACACTATACCAAGAACCATAAAGGCCTAAGGTAAATATAGTTAATAAAGAACCGATAATAGATTTCCAAAACAACTCCATTTTGTTTCCTAAATAAGAAAAGCGAATATTTTTCCAGCTACTTTTAGTAGCTCTATATTTTATAGCGCCATGAATGGCAAAAGGAATTATTAATAGAGTAAATAAAAGAAAAACACCTAAAGAAATGCTAGAAAGTAATTCGTTTTCTTTAAAAAAACTATAAAATAAAAAAGCATAAATAAAAACAAAAAGTACATATACTTTAATAAAGCCTTTAAAGACCTCTTTACCTGTTCCTTGAAAATCAAAACTATGATTATCTAATTCTGTAGATTTGTAATGATATTTTAAAATTTCAACTTTTGCCCAAGGATAATAAATACCTAAGGTCAAAATAGTTAACGCAATGTTTTTAAAAAAGATGAAAGCAAATTCATTTCCTTTTCCAAAATAATTAAAACGTTTTTTATCGCTAAGTAAACCAGATATCGATTTCACAGATTTGTATTGCATATAATTGTTTGTGTTTGCTAATTTAGTTGCATATTTCAGGGAACTAATTTAGCAAATACAAACCGAATAGAAAATCTTTAAGAATTTTCGTAAATAGGTTTGTATTTACTATTAATTTATACATAAGTACTACCGTTTTTCAAGCCATTAATAATCAATTCAAACGTGCAATTTTATTTTATCTTTTATAACTTTTCCTTTTTTAATAGGAAATTTAATACTTTTAGATTTCTAAATAACAAACTTAAATAATGAAAAAACAATATATTTTTTATGTACTGCTGTTTACTATACAGGGGTTAGTAGCACAAATTTCACATGTTTTATGTGGTAAGTTACTAGATACTAAATCTGGTAAGTTAAAGAGTGAACAAACCATTGTAATTGTAAATAATAAAGTTTATAAAATTATGGATGGCTATCAAATGCCAAAAAATAAAAAAGATAAAGTAATTGATTTAAAATCGAAAGTGGTATTGCCAGGCTTAATAGATATGCATGTGCATATTGAGCAAGAGTTTGGACCAAGAACACGATTGAATGGATATATTTTAGATGAAGCAGATATTGCTTTTAATTCTGTAGGATTTGCTAAAACTACTTTATTAAAAGGATTTACTACTGTACGCGATTTAGGAGGAACTGGGGTAAATATATCTATTAGAAAAGCAATTGATGCAGGAAAAATACCAGGGCCAAGAGTTTTTACAGCAGGTAAAGCATTAGCAAGTACAGGAGGACATGCCGATCCTACGAATGGGAGTAGTAGGATTTTAAGAGGAAACCCTGGACCAAAAGAAGGCGTGGTAAATAGTGTGGAAGATGCTAAAAAAGCAGTACGTCAACGCTATAAAAACGGAGCAGATTGTATTAAAATTACTGCAACAGGTGGTGTGTTGAGTGTTGCTAAAAGTGGAGATAATCCTCAGTTTACTATTGAAGAAGTAAAAGCAATTTGTGATATGGCAAAGGATTATGGAATGCATGTTGCAGCGCATGCGCATGGAGATGATGGAATGCAAAGAGCTGTTTTAGGTGGTGTAAAAACAATTGAGCATGGTACGTATATGAGTGAGGGTACTATGGATTTAATGAAAAAGCATAATGCGTATTTAGTGCCAACAATTACAGCGGGTAAAGAGGTAGAAGAAAAAGCAAAGGTAAAAGGATATTATCCGGCTATTGTAGTTCCGAAAGCATTGGCTGTAGGACCACAAATTCAGGGAACTTTTGCAAAAGCGTATAAAAGAGGAGTAGGTATTGCGTTTGGTACCGATGCAGGTGTTTATAGGCATGGAGATAATGCCAAAGAATTTGGATTTATGGTAGAAGCTGGAATGCCTGCAATTGAAGCAATTCAATCTGCAACTATAACCAATGCTAAAATTTTAAAGATGGAAAAAGAAGTAGGACAGATTGCTGCTGGTTTTTATGCAGATATTATTGCGGTAGATGAAGATCCTACTAAAAATGTAAAAACATTAGAAAATGTTGTTTTTGTAATGAAAAATGGCGTGGTTTATAAGGAGTAAACGCTGTAACTTAAAATGTTAATAGGTATAGAAAACAACAAGTTATTGTAAGAGTTGAATAATGAAACTTTATTTTTTTAGTCCTCACAAGGTTTTAAAACTTGTGAGGACTTTTAAATTGTAAATGAATCAAAAAAAAGCATAAATAATGTAACAAAGTAAGGTTAAAAAGCACTAATAAGTAAGATGTAAAAGTTAAATTATTATGTACAAATTAAATGTGTTTTTTGGTAGGCATAATTTCATAATTATACCTGCTTTTATGATCTTAGTGTTAATTTACTTGTTGAAATCAAGTCATTATTCTCCTTTCTTAGCGAATTCTATTGCATTAGATTTTTTAATCATTATTCCTTCAACCTATTTTTTATTGATAAGAAAAACAAATATTAATAAAATTACCATAGTATCGGTATTTGTATTGGGTCTTGTTTTGTCAAGTTTATTTATACCTAAAGAGCATCAAGAAGTAGTTTCATTTGCTAAAAACTATATGCTACCAATTTTAGAGATTGGAGTTGTTAGTTATCTTTTTTATAAAGCAAGACGTGTTTATTTAGAATTTAAGAAAGAACGATCTAATCAAGATTTTTCCGATGCAATAAAAATGGCATGTAAAGAAATTTTACCTGCAAGAGTCGCACATTTTTTAGCTACAGAAATTGCAGTAATTTATTATGCTTTTTTTAGTTGGAAATCAGTAAAGTTAAAATCGAATGATTATAGTTATCATAAAGAAGGAACTTATAACGGGACTTTTCTAGGAATCATTTTGGTGTTAATTGTAGAAACGTTTGTTTTACATATGATATTAACAAAAATGAATGTAGGTATTGCTGTACATTTTATAATTGGTATTTTAGGAGGATACACGTTGCTTCAAATCGTAGCATTATTCAAATCAATAAGTAAAAGACCAATATACTATGATAAAGAAAATAGAAAAATAATTCTAAGATTTGGTTTTATAGGGCAGGCAGATATAAACATTGAGAATATTGAAAAAATAGAATTATCTTCTAAAGATTTTGAAGGTGAAAATAGTAATCACTTCTCTTTTTTGGGGAGTTTTTGTACACATAATACAATTATGTATTTTAAAGAACCAATAGAATATGAGTTTTTTTATGGAATAAAGAGAAAAACAAAAGTTTTAGGGCTGATAATAGATAAGAAAACAGAATTTTCATCTATACTAGAAGATGAATAAAAAATTTTTGTTCATGTAAAAAAGAACTACTTACTTAATAAATAGTTCTTCTTATACAAACTTAATTACTATATAATTTATAACGAAACTTTGCCATAAATTTAAGGTAATTTATTGTTTGTCAGTTATTATTTCGATGAACGGTAGGTTTTGTGTGGATTAACGAAAAAAAGATGTTAGTTAAACGAAATATGCTGGTAAGCTCCTAAATCAGGATTCGTTCTAGTTACACCAAGGATATCAGTAGCTACACTGCTTGGAAGCGCTTTATTTATTGCATCACTTTTTTCACCAATAATAAAATCTTCGCTAAAAGCATCTCTAAAATCAACAGTACCATTTAAAATAATATTGCTATAGTGTGAAGCATCATTAAAATCTAACTCGTTATTATTTTCAAAAGAATTATTAAAATCATCAAATTTAATTAAGCAATTAGAAATATTGTAATTAAATAAACTTCCATCTACATTATCTAAAATAAATTCCACATTATTATTACCATCAATAATACAGTTTGTGAAATTGGCATTCTTTAAATCGTGTAATTCTACAACTTGTTGTCCGTTTTCATCATTAAAAATGAAAAAATTATTAATTAAAACAGTTGGTAAAGGACCATTTGGAGAAGTTCGTAGGCTATTGTTCCAATAATTAGCAAATGTACTATGAGTAAAATTATAACTTCCACCACCAGTTCCAGCAAAAGAAACTTGTCCGGCATTACCAATAACTACATTTTCACCATTAATATTGGTATCTCTAGCTAAAATACCAAAATTTGCTTGGTTGTATATTTCTACATTTTTTAATTCAAGAGTAGTAGCTTCACCTTCTACTAGAAGACCAATAACACCATTTTTAATTTGTGCATGATTTAGTTCATTGTCTTTACTACCATCTCTCATTAAAATGGCGCCCCACTGTCCTGGTATTCTACTAAAAGAATTTTCCAATCTATCTCCTTCAAAAATAACTTTTTCTTCTAAAGTACCATTTACTTTTAAAGTAGCATCTTTGTCTATAATTAGTCCAGAATCATTATGGAAATGTATTTTAGCTCCTGCTTCTATTGTTAAAGTTTTAGTATTGGGTACAGTTGCATACCCATAAATAACATAAGGTTTGTCTTTAGTAAAAGTGAGTTCTGAATCTTCTAAGAATCGTCCTTTAATAGTAGTTTGTTGCCCATCAATGGTTAAATTATCTACCTCTCTAGTAATAGGATCTCTATCTGGAAAAATAAAAATAGCATCTTGTACAAGAGTAACTAAATCAACATCTTGTTGTTTGTCTCCATTATCAAATAAAATTCTATCGGTGTATAGAGGATCTGTAATGGTAGTAAAATCGATGGTAGTTTCTACAAAAACAAATATGCTATCTTTTGCTAAAATTTCGATATCCTGAAAAACTTGTCCGGCAATACCATCAACATTTAAACGATAGTTAGAAGTGATTCCGTTTTCTAATTGAATTTGTGGAATTTTTATAGCACTGTTACTACGATTATATACTTTTAAATTATAGGTGGCAGAACCAATATTACTAAAAATAGTATCTAAAAAAACAGTGTCTTTAGAAAATTCTAGTTTTCCGAAGTTATCTACCGTGCTAAAATCTTTTCTACAAGAACTAAAAGCTACAATTAGAGCAATGATAATAACAGGTTGTATAAACTTCCACTTCATAGTAGTTATTGTTTTATAAGTTCTATTTCAAATAATTTCGCCCAATGTTTACCCGTTACAAACAAACGATTATTTTCAGCATCAAATGCAATACCATTTAAAACATCATCTTGATCTTCTAGTTTTTGTGTTTTTTTCATTTCTTTAACTAAACCAGTAAGGTCAATAACGCCATCTACAATACCAGTATTAGGATCTATAATAGCTATTAACGGTTTTTGCCAATAATTTGCATAAATTTTACCATTAATAAATTCAAGTTCATTTAATTTTTCTAGAGAAGTCTTGTTTGTGTATGCCTGAATACTTCTTTTTTCTTTTTGATTATTAGGGTTTAAAAACCAAATTTTATTAGTACCATCCGATTTTATTAATTCCGATTCAGAATGCGTTAATCCCCAGCCTTCTAAACTATTATCATATTTAAATTCTTTTATAAGTTTAAAAGTTTCTAAATCGAAAACAAATCCTTTTTTAGCTTGCCAAGTCAGCCAAAAAATTTGATTATTAAAAATAGTCATTCCTTCTCCAAAATAGGTGTCATTTAAATCATATTGTTGTAAAGCTTCTCCTGTAGTAATGTCTACTTTACGCAACCAAGATTCTCCTTTTCTACCTGTAGTTTCATAAAGATAACCATTATGAAATTCTAAACCTTGTGTATAAGATTTTCTATCGTGTGGATAGGTGTTAACAATTTTATAATTATACACAGTATATTTTTTGTTAGGAAAAACTTCTATAGAGCTAGTTGTTTTATTCACTTTTCCAGGTACAAACGCTAATGCAGTAAGACGATATTTACCAATACCAAAATCGGTAGTATTTACAGTTGTTTTATTATTATTTAATACTAAACGTTTTTTATTAACATAAAAATGAATACTATCTGGTTTTGTACCGCTAATTTGTTCTAACTGAACGGTAACTTTTTCTCCTAATTTTATGTCTCCTTTAGTCTTCTTAGCTGTTTTAATTTTAAATGTATAATTAACTTCACTACAAGAATTTAAAGTAAAAAGAAGTGCGATAAGGATGAGATAATAATGATTAAATTTCATATTTCTTTGGTTGAATATATTTTCAATACAAATAAAACAAATTATTTGTTTGGAATTTGAAAAAAAGAATTAAATTTGCATTCTCAAAATAACCACTATTGGTTTTTGAATTTTTATTGAATGTGTTTAAAACTTTACCAATTTTAAACAATTTCACGCAAAATTAAAAGTTTTTACAACATGAAAAAAGGTATACACCCAGAAAATTATAGAATGGTAGCATTTAAAGATATGTCTAACGGAGATGTATTTTTAACAAGATCTACAGCAAACACTAAAGAAAACTTAGAAGTTGATGGTGTAGAATATCCATTAATAAAATTAGAAATTTCTAGAACTTCTCATCCATTTTACACTGGTAAATCTAAATTAGTAGATACTGCTGGACGTATTGATAAGTTCAAAACTAAATATTCAAAGTTTAAAAAATAATTTATATTTATTATAAATTAGAAAGCTCTAACAATTGTTAGAGCTTTTTTTATGGATGAAATCTGTATTTTTAGCTTTTAATTTATTTCTATTACCATTATGAGAGATACCATTTTAACAATAACAATAACAATAACAGTTCTTTGTGGAATATTAGTGTACTTTGTACCAGATGTTGGGAATTTTATTCTATTAGCAGTTTCTCTTATTGTTACCTTGTTAGCAATTTATGATGCATTTATACAAAAAAAACATTCTTTATTACGTGCATTTCCTGTAATTGCTCGTTTACGATGGTTTTTTGAAGAAGAAAGAGAAAAAATACAACAATACTTTATTGAAGATGATTTAAATGGTACTCCTATAAATAGAGAAAAAAGAAGTATTGTGTATCAACGAGCAAAAAAAGAAACAGAAACAGTTCCTTTTGGTACACAGCATAATTTATATGAAAAAGGATATGAATTTGTAAAACATTCTTTGTTTCCAACAGACCATCATCATATAAAAGGAGATATGTTAGTTTTTGGTTCCGATAAGTGTGAAAAAAAATATGAAAGCTCTATTATAAATATATCGGCAATGTCTTTTGGCTCTTTAAGTAAAAATGCAATTAAGGCATTAAACCAAGGTGCAAAAATGGGAAATTTTGCTCATAATACAGGAGAAGGTGGTGTTTCTCCTTACCATTTACAAGGAGGAGATTTAATTTTTCAGGTTGGAACTGGATATTTTGGAGCTGGTAAAACAATAGATAATAAACGTCATTTTGATGATGCTATTTTTAAAGAGAATGCTATAAGACCAGAGGTGAAAATGATTGAGATTAAATTATCTCAAGGAGCAAAACCTGGACATGGTGGAATTTTACCAGCGAAGAAGAATACAGAAGAAATAGCAAAAATACGTTCTGTAGAGCCTTTTACACGGGTAGATTCTCCTCCTGGGCATTCTGCTTTTTCTAATTTTGAAGAAATGATACCTTTTTTACAAAAAGTAAGAGAATTAAGTGGAGGTAAACCGATAGGTATTAAGTTTTGTGTAGGAAATAATGAAGAAATAGAAGAAATGATAAAAGCTTTTGCAGAAGCAAATAATTATCCAGATTTTATAGCGGTAGATGGAGGAGAAGGAGGAACAGGATCTGCACCTTTAGAGTTTTCTAACTATGTAGGTACTCCTTTATTAGATGGCCTTGCTTTTGTATACAAAACATTGGTGAAATACAAATTAAAAGAACAAATTAAAATTATAGCAAGTGGTAAAGCAATTGATGCTTTCGATATTGTTAAATTAATGGCTATGGGAGCAGATGCTGTAGGTATGGCAAGAAGTTTTATGTTAAGCTTAGGGTGTATTCAAGCACGTGAATGTAATTTAGATAGTTGCCCCGTAGGAGTTGCTACACAAAATGAAGATTTAGTAGAAGCATTGGTAGTAGAAGATAAAAATATTCGTGTTAAAAATTACCATTCTAAAACCATAGAAGCAGTGAAAGAAGTAGTTGCTGCTATGGGAAAACATGCAATAACAGAGGTACAGTCAAAAGATGTTTTTAGAAGAAACAAAGCAGGAGATATTGTATCGTTAGAAGAAGTTTATTTTAAAAAAGAAACCATTATTTCTTAAAACGAAGATATTGCAAACAAAATTAGTCCATAATTCTAAAAATTATGAGTTACATAGATACCCTAAAACTAGCATAACCTCATTACAAGCATGGAGTAGCGCAGAATTATTAGCGTTAGATTATATAAGGGAAACTACAAAAAATCATATTCACGTATATAATGACCGTTTTGGTGTTTGGAATTGTTTGTTAGAGAGTAAAAATGTAACAACAGTTTGGACGTATGCTAGTCAGAAAAAAGCAATTCATCAAAATTTAAAAAAGAATAATTTAAAAACAGAGGTAGTATATAAAACACCTTTAGAAAAATTAGAGAAAGTAGAATTAGCACTGATAAAAATTCCTAAATCATTAGAATTATTTGAATTGTTCTTATACCAAATACAACAATCTTCTACTAAAAATACAGAAGTGGTTTGTAGTTTTATGACCAAGTATTTTAGCACCTCTTACATAGAAATAGCAGAACGTTACTTTGGAGAAGCTTTACAAAGTAAAGCATGGAAAAAATCGAGATTACTTATTTTAAAATCTCCTAAAGAACCTCAAAAAAAAGAGTTTTTAAATACTATTTCTTATAACAATATCAATTTAAAACAGTATTATGGTGTTTTTTCAGCAAGTAAAGTAGATATTGGAACACGATTCCTTTTAGAAAATATATGCATTAATTCTAATGAAATTAACTTGTTAGATGTAGCATCTGGAAACGGAATTATAGCGAGTGAAATAGTAAGAAAAAATAAAAACATACAGGCTACTTTATTAGACGATTTTAATTTAGCTATAGCATCTTCTAAATTAAACTTACCAAAGAGTACTACTTTTATATGTGATGATAATTTAGATACCCTTAAAGAAAGTGCTTTCGATTTGGTAGTATCTAATCCTCCTTTTCATTTTGAATATGAAAATAATATTGAGGTAAGTCAAAACTTATTTAGAGGAATAAAAAAAAGTTTAAAAAAAGACGGACGCTTTGTCTTAGTAGCAAACAAACACTTAAACTATAAAACCTTTTTAGCAAAATTATTTGAGCAAATAACCATAGTTGCTAGCAATAGTAAGTTTGTGATTTATGAATGCAAGTCTTCTTAAACTACAAGAAGCGACGCTGTTTTGTGATGTGTATTTGAATACTGTAAATGTTAATTTTTATGTAAAATTAATTGCTTTTTGTTAGGTTTATTACTTTTCTTAGACTTATTTATTGTAAAAAATGTAAAATAAAATTAAAATTATTGCTATATTGTAGTTTATAAGTGTAAAAATTACATATATAGTATAGTTTTAATCCCTAATCCCATAGTATATGAAATTAAATTCGAGCATTCAAAATGTAGAAAAGGAACAAATAAAGTTTCTTAAGTTCCCTAAAAATGAAGTGTTGCATATTAAAAAAGATCAGATCAATAGATCAATAGACCTTAGAAGAGCACTTTTTTTAGGTAATTTAGAACGTCAAAAAGTAAAGATTGTATTTGCTGATGAAAATGGTTTTAAAAGAGTAGAAACAACAATCTGGGGTATTACTGATAAATCGGTAATACTTAAACAATCTACATTAATTCCATTACAGAGAATAGTGAGTGTAGCTTAGAAAAGAAAGAAAATTATTTGAATTGAATTTTACCCTAGAAATTGATTACTTCTAGGGTTTTTTATTGTTTTAATTTTGAAAATAGATAGTTTAAATGGTAGGAGAAATTAATATTAAAAAATTAGTAAAAGAAATGACTCCAAAATTAAATGATGGAGAATACGTGTTTTGTACGGTACAAAACTTAAATAATATAAACAGAAACGACACTATTTGTGAATTTAAAGAAGAGGAGGGAACTACTATTGTGATAGAAAGAAAAAAGCAGAAGCACTCCATTTAAACTATGAATATATAGCTTCTTGGATTACGCTTACCGTTCATTCTTCTCTTAATGCTGTTGGGTTAACGGCTATATTTTCAACTGAATTAGCCAAAAATAATATTAGTTGTAATGTAATAGCAGGATATTATCATGATCATATTTTTATAGATAAAAAAGATGCTAAAAAAGCAATTCAGGTTTTAAAATATTTAGCAGAAAATCAAGAATAGAAAATTAAAATGAATAATTTTTTAGGTAAAAGGTGTTATTTTTTTTGAAAAATACCAAATAACTCACTTTCTGCTCTTGCTGGAATCGAATTATAACATTTCTCAAATAAGTTAGTGTTAAAATACTGATTAAAATAAGAAAGATACTCTTCTTTTGTGCCTCCAAATGGGCGTTTTTCAAAATCACCTTTCAAAGGAATATCAAACCAAACACCAACTAATTTTCCATTTTCTTTTAAAAGACTGTTCATTTTTTTAGCGTATGCCTTTCTATTTTCTATTATTGGAGGAAAAGAACAGAAAAAAGTTTGCTCTAAAATTAAATCATAAGTTTCAGTATGTGTAAAAAAATTACCAATTAGTATTTGTTCAGAAGGAAATTGAGGTATTCTTTGTTGAAAAATTTCTAAAGGCTCGGGTGCAATATCTAATACATATACATTTTTAAATCCTTTATTAAATAAATATTCTGCTTCATAAGCATTACCAGCACCAGGAATTAATATTTTAATAGAAGTGTCTTCAATTTGATTAATGTAATCGATAAAAGGAGGAGAAGGAGATCCAATATCCCAGCCAGTTCTGTTTTCAAGATATCTTTCCGACCAATATTTTTGTTCTTCTTTAGTATTTTTAATAATACTCATATTGTTTGAAGTTTGTATAAAAAGAATTTAAAAATACTACTAAAATAGTTAAAGAGATTGTGAAAATTAATTTACATCTTGGTATAATTTGATTTTAAATACCTCACAAATTTTTAAAACCTATGAGGTTTGTGTCTTTTGAAATATAACAATCAAGTTTTTTATTATGTTAAGTTGTTTTTGTAATGTGCTTAATTGAAATGATTACTTCTAATATCGGTTGATTATCTATTAAAAGTTAAATAATATTCCAAAAGAAAAGTTTAATGGACTAAAATCAAAATCGAAAGAATTGGAAGTTTTTTCTATAGAAGTATAATCATTTCTAGTATAACCAATAAAACCTAAATTTGCTTGTAAAGCAATGTTTTTGGATAAAAAATAAGTTATACCTGGTCTTAAACCAATAGAGTATCTATTTAGCCTATTCTGAGTATTAAATATACCTTCAGATTTTATTCCTTCTTTTATATTGGCATATCTTAATTCCCCTTGTAAATGAAAACTTAACCTTTTATTTATAGGAAAATACTTTTTAAAATAAGTATAATAACCAACACCTAATTCAGAATTGATAGCTTTTGAAGAGTAAATAGTGTTTCCAATACTTTCAATACCTAAACCTAGAACTAAATTATCTTGAATAGCATTACCTACTTGTAGTTTAAAATTACTACCAAAAGAATTATTAGTAACAATTTGACCATTGTTAGATTTAGTGGAAGAATTGTAAAAGTTTAAGGAAAATTGACCTTCATAATTCCAAGAGCCTTTTTTAATGGTGAATTTGTCATTCTTTTCTTGTGCATAAGAAAAAAGAGTAGTAAAAAATAATGAGACGAGTAATAGTTTTTTCATGATAAATAGTTTTAATGATTTATTTTGAATCCAAAACTATTTGTATTTGATTTTTTTTTAGAGGTTAAAGAAGTGTTAGTTTCCTCTTAATTTGTGGCCAAAAAAAAGACTATTTCAATAGCCTTTTTTATAAATTTACTTAATGTGATATAAATTAACATAAACTACAATAGAGTATTTTTTTTATAAAAGAACTATTTGTCTTTTTGATACGTATTTAATTAAAACTTGAAAAGAATATTATACATTTAAATACATACTTTTAACAAACTCACTACCATAGATACGTTCTAATTTTCTGATAGTAAAATGTCCTTTTGCCATATCTTGAAAATGACTAATAAATAAAGTATTTATTATAGCACCACCAGCAGCCCCAATAATAGGTACCGATTGCGCAATAGATTTTTCGGTTACCTGTACACCAAAACGTTCGGCAATTTTACTAATAATAGTTAAAAATATAGGAGCACCCTCATGTGTAATACCTTGTTCTGTAATATATTTACTTGCTTGTGCCATAGAATTAGATAAAACAGCTTTTGTTACATAATAAGTAGATTCTAAATTATCATCTTCCATACTATTTCCACCTAAAGCAAATACTTCTAAACAAGCCAACTTGGTATTTGTATCGCTAATAGATTCTCCTTGTGAACGAGCAATATCTGCAATAGAACGCAAAATAATAGTAGTGGTAATAGGCAATTCAACAGCCAAACCAGCTATTCCAAACAAACCGCCAATAGTACCTACAGTACCCGCAGCAATTTTATGGAATGTATTACTTGTTTTTTCTTCATTTACATCTTTCATTGTAAAAATAGCAGCATCTGCAGCTTTTAATAAAGAAGCTTGTGTAACCTCTCCTAATTTCTGATTCCAGTTATCAGGTAACATATCTAATCCTTTTTGAATCGGATTTCCAATTAAGTTACTTAGTTTAATGGCCATGCCAGGATTTTCTAACAGTTGTTTAGCTTCTTTTAAAGCGTTACGATCTTTTTCTGAAAGTGATGTAGTTGGTGTGTTCATAGTAAAAGCAATTATTTAAATATCATAAAAAAAGGCGACTTGCGCCACCTTATGTGTTTTCACAATGGAATAATCCTTATTGTGAATTGATTTCAAAATTGTGGTACTAAGATACTAAATTTATATAAATTGTTTTATTGATAAACATAAGTGTTTAACGATTAATTTATACCTCTTGTAATATAAGTAAAGTTATTACTTGGTACAATTCTCGCAATAAGTTGCTCTCAAATATTCATCTTCTAATAATTGAAATGTAACCCCTTTATTTAAAGCAGAATTATACAGTTTACAGAAACGTTTGTTGTTCATATTAATAGCATTTAACATGATGGTTCTATAGGAATCCGTTTTTGTTAATTCTTCTTTTGTAATTGTTAAATTTAGATAGTAAAATAATAAATCTTCATCTACAGTAATATCTTTTACCTTGTTTTCCATTACATCTATTGCATCATAAATGGTTCCTATGTACGTTAAGAATTGAGCTAAATTCAAATAATCATAGTCAGAAAGAGATAGTTTTTTATAATTTTTTAAAACATATTGAATAGATGCATCTCTTCCTTTAATATTATTTTTTCTAATATTCTTTTCTGCTTTTACTATGTGAAAATTAAGTAACATTTTATCTATTAAATCTTGAGAAACACCGTAGTTTTTAAGACTTACAATTTCAGATTTAAATTTGTTTTGATCTACTTTTCTAGCTTTGTTTTTCCAAATAAGAAATTTTAAAACAGTTAAATTATATCTAATATGTTTGTTTTTAGGGTCTAATTTTTGAAGTTCTAAAAGCTTTTTTTCAACACTTAAAGTATTTCTAATATCTATAAAATATTTAATAATACAATTTTTAGTAAGTAATTTTAAATATTTTTTTGTCATCGGAATTTTCATTTTTTCCAATAACTTGAGAGAGAATTTATAACTAACTCTATCTAAAATAGAGTTTTGAATACTTGAAGCTTCTTCTAAATTATCTAATTTAACAGCTTCATTAAAAAGAGTAATAAGTTTATTTACGTGTGTTTTTTTGTATTTATCTTTCTTTTCTAAAGAAAGTACAACAACTGCTTTTCTATGTTTTCTTAAAATAGGTTCTAAACTAACTACATAATCGTTTATTAATTTTGCTTTTACTTTTTCTTTAGGAAGCGTTGTTAATTTTTTATGTTTTGTTTTTTTAACATCGTTTAAAAATTCCACCCAGTTTTCAGAAGTGGTAATATGGGTTTGAATATCAGGTTGTTGAAATGATTGAAGAGATCCTGCGATACTACTAGCACGCATTTTTTGTAGCATAACATTTCGTTCTAGACTTCCTTCTACGGAGGCATAGGCTTTGATATTTATTTTTTTTATGTTGTAATCAGTTAAACTTAAAGAGTCGTATAAAGGTTTAATATCTTCTGGTTTATATTCTGATTTATTCTTTTCAAAAGGAATAGAAAAAGTAAGTTTCTTATGTCTAACAATAGCATTTTGTTTACTAGAAGCGATTCTTTTGTTTTTATAAGTAATGGTATCTAAATATACCCCCATATCTACCAAACCTCTTGGGTATTTTTCTAAATTGTATATAGTAAAATATTTACAAAAAGTTTTTTTATGTAAGAAAAGAAGATTGAATTCTATATTTTCTTTTACCAAATTAGAAGGTATTTTTCCTAGGTATACTTTGTATTTATGTCTTTTTACTTGTTTTAATTTAGCAGGAGAGTTAATACCATACACAGGTGGAAGTAATACACCTCTTACTTGTTTTGGAGTAAGCTCTTTATTACAAGAATATCTTTTTCTTGAAACAATATCTACTGCAATACCATCATCTGCGTTTTTAAATAAAGCGTTGTACCATCCTTTATTATTTACTTCAAAATAAATTTCGTCTTCTTCTAGTCTTAATCCGAATCGAACTTCTTTTGGTTTTTGTTTAAAAACCTTAGTGAAAGCATTACATTTTGTTTCCCTGTCCCCATCAGGAAAATAGATGCCGTAAGCATAATCTTGTGCATTTGCTATTATTAAAAAAGCAAATACAACTAGTAGTGTAAGTTTTGTTTTCATTTTCCCCTGTCTTATGATCAATGATCTAAGACCTTTTTTTTGATTTATTTACCCCAATAATTGAAAATCAATTGCAAAGCTAACGAAGAAAGTAGAATAAATATTGTGCTTACTCTAAAAATAAATGTATTTTATACTATAATTTTTTGTTAAAATCTAAATTTAACTCATTTCATGAAATAAAATCACACATATTTTTTACCAAAAAGTTCTTTTGCTTCACGCATTATTTCTTTAATATCTTGGTCATCTTTTCTAGGGCATATCATAATAACATCTTTTTTTTCTACAACAATAAAGTCTTCTAAACCTTGTATAACTACTCTTTTCCCACTTTCTGTTTTTATCATGTTACCTTTGGCATCTCTAAAAATAACATTGGCGCCAACAACAGCATTTTCTGCTTCATCTTTCTTTAACTTACTATATAAAGAACCCCACGTACCTAAATCGTTCCACCCAAAATCTACAGGTAAAACATGTACATTTTGTGCTTGTTCCATAATAGCAAAATCAATAGATATATTTTCGCATTTTTGGTAATTATTTTTAATGAAATCATCTTCAAAATCTGAATTGTAAACATTATTACCATCATCTAAAATGTCAACCATCTCTGGAAGATATTTTTTAAACGCAGAAATAATACTTTTTGCAGACCAAATAAAAATACCAGCGTTCCATAAATAATCACCACTTTTTAAAAATTCTTTTGCAGTTTCTAAATTTGGTTTTTCAGTAAAGTTTTTTACTTTTTTAATTTCATTGGTGTTTTTTTCATATTGAATGTAACCATATCCAGTATTAGGATGATCGGGTTGAATACCAAGAGTCATTAATATATCTTTTTCAGAGCATGCTTTAAAAGAAGATTGTATATTTCTTAAAAACTCTCCTTCGTCTTTTATCCAATGATCTGATGGAGCAACTAAAATAACGGCATCAGGATTTTGAGAATAAATTTTTAAAGCAGCATATAAAACACAAGGGGCTGTGTTTCTCATTACTGGTTCTAGTAAAAGTTGTCTGTTATTTAATTGAGGTAATTGTTGTAAAACTAATTTCTCGTAATTGGCATTGGTAGCTATTAAAATATTATTAGAGGGAACTAATTCGTTAATTCTTTCAAAAGTACGTTGAATTAAAGATTGCCCAGTACCTAACATATCATGAAATTGCTTGGGGAATTTTTGAGTGCTAACTGGCCAAAAACGAGAACCAACGCCTCCTGCCATTATAATTGCGTAATAATTTTTTTTCATGATAAATTGGGGTTTTAGGGTTGTTCTAAAAGTACAACTTCAGCATTTTGATTGAACAGATATATTTGATTATTGCTTAAATTTAAACATTCATAACGAGTTCGTCGTTTATTTCCTCTTTTATATACAATGTTTTTAAAACTAAAAATACTACCGTTAGGAATTTCAAATATAAAACTCTTTCCGTTTTTAGCAATACCACCACGCAAAGCTAAAGATAATTTAACATCTGTATCGGTACTTGCTTTCGGGTTTTTAAAATAATTAGCTAAATGTGGAAGAATTTCTTTAGGATAAATTTCTGGCTGTAAAAAAGGAAGCATTAAGTGTTGAAAAATCATTTTCCATTCTTTACCATGGGGTTGTACTCTGCCAAATTTTTTATGAGTAACATGATGTGCTATTTCATGCACCAATGTAAGTAGAAATTGATACTTATTTAAATTGTTATTTACTGTTATTTGTGTTTGTCCGTTAGGAAAAGTTCTAAAATCACCATGCTTTGTTTGGCGTTGATTAACAATTTTTAAATTTATTTTATGCTCTTTTATTAAATAAATGATTAATGAAATTGCTTTCTCAGGAATGTATTTTTTTAATATTTCTTGCAAATGTTATTTTTTATAAAGTAAACATAATTAAAAAAAGTGAAGTTATGTGAAGTAAGTTATTGTTTTATTAACCAGTTTAAGTACTATACGATTTACAGGTATTTTTTTCGTATGATGTACTCATAATCTGAGTCGATTTATATTCAATTTCTAATGAGCTGTTTTAAGGCTGAAATATCACATCGAGACCTTAATAAAAAAATTGAAAAACGAGTGTTATGACATAAAATAGGATAATGCTTTTTATTTAAAAAGCAGAAATATGGTTATAACTCGACTTGTTAAATAGATAAGCTTTTGAGAAATATTTATACACTTATTTTCTGAGTAAAGAAAAATTTCCTTGTCTATTTATAATATTACCTTTAGAGTCTGTAAGAGATATTTTAAACCAATAATCAGTAGAAGGTAACATTTTTCCTTCGTATAAACCATTCCAGCCTTCTTCGTTAATTTGTATAGTTTTAATTACTTTTCCAAATCTATCAAAAATTTGAAGATTGCTTTCAGAATAAAAAGAAGTAGTAACTCCTTTTGCATTCCAATTATCATTAATACCATCATTATTAGGAGTGAAAAAATCAGGGAATTCTAATACTGAAACTTCTATTTCGACAGTGCCGCAATTATTTTTGTCTCTAACTACTATGGTATAAATACCTCCTTGTAAATTTTCAAATAAAGGAGTGTCTTGAAAATCTTTAAAGATTCTTTTGTCTTGATCTAATAGGGCAAATTCATAATCACCAACACCTAAATTATTATTCGTGTTGTTTATTCTAATAGAATTATTAGTAGAATCGTCTTTAATAATAACATCATCAATATTTATAGATGCTATGATAGATTCATTTACAGTAATAGTTTTAGTTCTAGCACAATTGGTAGTTGTATTAATAGCAGTAACATGGTAATTACCTCCTGTAGCTACTGTAAGTTGTTCTGTGTTTCCAATAACAGTTGGATTTGTGTCTTTTCTCCATTCGTAATTATAAGTATCATCTGGCGTTTCAGCTTCAATTATAATAGGAGGTTTGTTTAAGCACACAATTTGAGGAGTAGTGATTTCAAACTCAGGTAACGGATTTACCAGTATAAAAAATTCTCCAATACCTTCACAATTTAAATTCGTGTGATTAATTACTTTAAAATAAATTGGTTGTCTTGTTTTTGCTGGTATGTTGCTGTTTCTGTAGTTTGTTAATAATTGGCCTATAGGGTTTAATATAATATCTCTATCTGCTAAAGATTCAAAAAGTACAACATCTAAATTATTTCTTTCAGCAATAGGGAAAAAACTTTTTATATCATTATTAATTTCTAATAAATCGAAGGTAGAAATACCATCTCTATCATTGTTGTTAGGAGTGTCATTACCTTGAGCATCTAAAAAATCATCACAAGAAATAAATTCTTTATTGTAGGGCAAATTACCACTAAAAGAGATATTAATATCTACCCTAGCAATTCTATAACATCTTTTTCGGTTTTTAGATATTACCCTAGCCCAAACAGAATCTCCGTTTGTAGCATTGTAGGAAGATGGATCAATTTCGTTAGTATTGTTGATAGCTTCTATTTCTGTAGCGAAAAATTTAAAATCATGATTTGCAACATCATTAGAAAGACTTCTTCTAGCAGAGTATAAGGTAATAAAGGAGGTAAGATCTGCATTTACATCACATTCATTAATAACTGCGGGATTGTTTAAAATCACAGGAAGCGAATTTACAACTAATCGCAAGGGTTTAAATGTAGGAGAAGTATCTTCGGAAACTGTAAAACAAGTAGGATTGCTAATACTTTCTACACGGATATATACTTTGTCTTCATTGATAATTGTATTTCTATATGGAATGTTTTTATCAATTGCATTGGTAAAAGCATCTGTTTGAGCACCTATTAGTGTAGTATGGTAAGAAACAGTATATTGTAAAGAAGATAAAGAACCTAAAATTTCATTGTCTTTAGTAGATAATATAAAATCGGTAGAAAAACCGTCTGTATCGCTACCGCTAGCTAAATCATCGCATGTATCATAAGGAGTAGGGGTGATAAGTGCAGGTAATGGAGTTACTCTTAGGGTAAAATCCCGAATTTCAAAACAACCAGTTATTGTATTAGTAAGTCTTATAAATATTGTTTGTGGATTACTTGTATTGGTGTAGTTGTTGGGTGTTGCAATAGGATTAGTATTTAAAATAGCATTATTGTTAGAGCTATGGTATGTTGTAATAACATTGGTTTGTGAACCAATAATAGCGTCATTAATTTGCAAGTTAAAAATAGAAAAACCATCTCCATCATTATCACATTCGCTTATATTAAGTGTATTATTAGATAGTATTGAGGTGTCTATTGTTGGAGGCTCATCAAAAGTAGCAGTACCTGTCCAAGCCAAATCAAAATTACTATTTCCAATAGGTCTGTCTATAACAAGAAAAAAAGAATCGCCAGCGTTTACATCTAATGCTTGAACAAAGCTATTTCCGTTTGATCCTGGACCTTCCGAGACATCTGTTTCTGAGGTATTCATACCTGTTAGGTTATTACCTTGACGAGCATCATTAGGGTTAGTGGTAGAGCAACGAATAGCATTGCCTATATTACCACAGTTTACATTAGGACCAAAAAGGAAAAAATCGAAATCTTCATTAATAGAAGTATCATTTGGGGTAAGAGTAAAAGCTAAAGTACCAGATGTTTTTATTTCTAACTTGAACCAAATACTGTTGTTTTCTTGGCTAGAACAAGTATTAGAACCTGATAATTCTTGTGTTCCGAAACCAGAAGTAGAAAGATCAGAATAACCACTATTTCCACATACAAGTATTGCATCAGAACAATCACTTTGAGATAAAAGAAATGTAGAATGCAGTATGATAAAAAATAAAAACACTTTGTTCATTTAGTGTTGATTTTTAGGTTGTTAATGAAATGCAAATAAACAATATTATTTTCGAAGTAAGGAAAAATTTCCTTGTCTATTTATAATAATGCCATTAAGATCTGTTAATGTAATTTTAAACCAATAATCTGTGGAAGGAAGTACTTTACCATTATAAAGACCATTCCATCCTTCTCCATCAATTTGTATCGAGGCAATTATTTTTCCATATCTGTCAAAAATGGATATACTACTCTTCGGATAAAAATTAGTATTTGCTCCTTTTATATTCCAAGTATCATTGATGCCGTCTCCATTAGGAGTGAAAAATTTAGGGAATTCTAATACAGATACATCTAGTTTTGCAACACCGCAGTTGTTTTTATCTCTTACTAAAATCGTGTAAATTCCTCCTTGTAAATTTTCAAATAAAGGTTCGTCTTGAAAATTTCGTATTGTTCTATTGTTTTCATCTTGTAAAGAAAATTCATAATCACCAACACCTAAATTATTGTTGTTGTTATTAATTAAAATCTTATTGTTTTCTGAATCATCTATGATAGTAATATCTTCTTGATTAATAGTAGCAATAACAGATTCGTTAATGGTAATGGTTTTAGAACGACTACAGTTTGTTATAGTGTTAATAGCAGTAACCTCGTAATTACCACCATTAGTAATATTTAATTGCTGATTAGTACCTATAATGTTTGTACTTCCATTTTTTCTCCATTCATAATTATAATTTCCATTAGGAAGTTCTGCTTCTATAAATGAAGGAATATTTAAACAAACTATTTGCGGAGAGGTAATTTCAAAGTCAGGTAATGGGTTTACTCTTATAGAAAATTCAGATAAACCAGTACAGTTGTTGTTTAGTTTATTAATGATTTTGACATATATTTTTTGAGATGTATTAGCAGGAATATTAGTGTTTCTATAAATGGAAACATTCGTAATTGAATTGGTGACTATGTCTCTGTCATTTTCATTTTCAAATAATAAGACTTCTAAATTATTTCTAACAGAAATAGGAAAAAGCTCTTTTATTTCTTTGACAGCCTCGCTTAAATCAAAATTTGAAATTCCATCTTTATCATCATTATTAATAGTGTTATTTCCATCAATATCTAAAAAATCATCACAAGCAGTAAATTCTTTGTTATAAACGATGTTTGGAGTAAAAGAAACACCAATATTTAATTTAGAAACTCTGAAACAATTTTTAGAAGAGATTGTTCTCACCCAAACTGCGTCTCCATTTGAAGTGGGGTAGTTTATAGGATTTGCTATTTCTCGTGTATCACTGTTAGCGTCTGCTTCGTTACGATAGTATTTAAAAGTTTCATTTAAGTGATTGCTAGATATTGAAACTTGAGCCTGTGTTAAATTAATACTAGTGTTTAAATCTCTATTGATATCACATTGTATAATTTCAGCAGGATTATTAGCTATAATAGGAAAAGGATTGACAATTAATTTGAAGGGTTTGAAATGAACAGAAGAAGGTTCTGAAATGGTAACACAATTAGTATTAGTTGTGTTTTCTACTCTAACATAAATGGTTTGCTCATTAATAGTATTGTTTCTGTAAGGTATATTTTTATCAATATTATCGGTAAAGGAATCGGTTTGGGCTCCTGTTAATGTTGTGTGGTAGCTAACTTTATATTGTGTGGTAGCTAAGGTTCCTAATATTTCAGCATCTTTAGATGCTAAGATATAATTATTAAAAAAACCATCTGTATCTCCTCCATTAGTTATATCATCACAGGCTTCATAATCGGTAGGTTGATTAGGAGAAGGTTCTTCTGTAATCATAAGGTTAAACTCAGTAATTTCATAACAAGCATTGGGGGCTTGTATATTGTTTACTCTGGCATAAATTGTTTGATTTACAAAAGGAGTGGAATTAGTATAAGGAACTGGTAATGCATTTACAGTATTGTTATTGTTAGCATCTATTTTATCTGTAAAATATTGTACTTCAAATGAAGAAAGGTTTTGTGTTCCTAATATAATTGGTGTTACATCAACTTGAAAATTAAATGTGTTAAAACCGTCTCCGTCTAAATCGCAAAAGTTAATATCGGGAGGAGTATTCGCTATAGCAGGAGTAAAAACATCTAAATTAAAATCGCCTTCTAAGACAATAACATCTCCACAGTCATTTATGAGTTTTACTGTTAAAAGATATGTTCCATTATTACTGGTAGTAAGGTTGTTAATTTTTAAAGTAGAAGATTTAGATAAAACATTAGTAGTAGTGCCGTTATCAAAACTCCATTCATACGTTATACCTGTACCTGTTACACTACCAGAAGAAATTTCTATAGACTCTCCAATACAGTACTTTCTATCTTGATTGTTAATAATTTCACCTGAACTACTATCAATTATTTCTATGGGTAATAAAAGGGAAGAAATAAAAGGAGGTAAACCTTGTGTAGAAAGTTTACCTTGTAAATCAATTGCGTCTTTAGTGAAAATAACGTCTTTAGCCTCTGCATTGGGGTTCTCTATTACATCTAAAAAAGTAGCATCTCCTGAGGGGTCTGTATAAGCAAGAGGTATAGTAACATATATTTTACTGTCAGGTGCTAATTGAAGAGCTCCTCTAAATCCTGGACTTTCTCTGTGAATTAATGATTGACTGCCTCTAATATCGCTAGCATTTAAGTCGAATTGAAAAAGGTTATAATTTGTTGGTGGATCTGTAAGAGTAGCTCTAAAACCTGATACTGTAGAAATATATAGTTTTCTAGAATCTACAGAAAATTCAACTCCGTAGGGATTCCCATCTGCAAGGCTTATAAGAACAGTTGCAGAGTTTTCAACTTTACCATTAGAAGCATCGAAATTATATAGCATGGCATTACCTAATTGATTAGCAATGGCTAGTTTAGTACCATCTGGAGAAAGTTTTAAATAACCTCTTCTTGTAGCAAAATTATCAACAGTAGACACTACAGGTGTTGTACTTACTCCTTTATCATCTATTTTAAAAGCATGAAACTGATTATCAACGGCAGAGATAACCCAGAAAGTATCACATTCTTTACCTCTTACTGCAGCAACTTTTTCTGTCCATCTATCTTCTAAGCCAGAAGAGAGACTTACAGGTCCATTTGTGATTTCTCCATTTCCTCCATTCTTAGAAATATCTATAATATAAAGGCTAAGTCCAAAAGCAGGAAGACCTGGTCCGTTTGGACCATCATCTACTGTAAAAAGATAAAAAATAGTGTCTGATTTTGGTTTAGGAATAATCATACCAGATTGGGTACTTGAAGGATCTCCTCTTAGGGTATTTCCTAATCTACCATCACTATATTTCATAATGGTATGGTTTTTATCCCAAACAGTGGTTCCATCAGAATAGAATAGTAAATTACCATTCTTATCAGAGAAGGTAGAACAGCCTTCTAAAGTACTTAAACTTCCGTTTGTTAAAGCTGTTGGTGGATTAGTGCTAAAATCTAAACCAGCGTTTCTTCCAAAATACCAGATATTAGCTTGTTTTTGAGCTAAGGTATTTATAAGAAGAAATAAGAATACAATTACTAAAAGTTTCTTCATTTTTAATTTGGCTTAAAACCAAAAATAAAGAAAACTATTATAAATCACGTTTTTTTAACAATCTGTAAGAAAGATAGATAAAAAAAGCAGTCCAAATTAAAACAATAATAATATCTGTTATTCTAATCGTATTTTTAGTAAGAAATTGCTTATCGATATTTAATTGTTGAGCCATAGCTTTAACAGCTCCTAACCTTGTAAATGGTTCTTTAATTAGATTAGACATAGCTTCTAAAGGTAAAAACTGTGTTATTTCGCTTACTTTAACAGCTGCTTCTGCCTTAAGGTGTTTAAAACTCCAAAATAAATATCCTTTAAAAAGACTTTCAATAATAAGCCAAACAACCATTCCTGCAATAGCAAATGCAGATCGTTTTATTAAAATACCCAAAAATAAACCAAAAGAAAAGAAGCCAACTAGTTTTATGAAAAAAGCAAATAGATATTCTAAATCAGAAAAAATAATAGATATTTCCATGAAATCAGAATAAATAAGTCCTAAAATTAAGGAAACTCCAAATACAAATAATGTAGAAATAGCAGAAAATACAACTACTGCATAAAACTTAGAAAGAATAAATTCTTTTTTACTTAAACCATCAATTAAATTTTGTTTAAGTGTTTTATAGCTATATTCATTAGCCATCATAGATACAATAACTAGTAAAAGAAAAAATTTAAGAGTGGCAGCAATATAAGTGTTAAAGTGCCAGATGTATGGGAAATTAAAGATTCCTTCACTAGCTAAATGAAATTTTATTTTTCCAATATTAAATTTTATAGCAGCTATTAAGGCAATAGAGGTAAGTAAACCAAAATAGATGATAGATAATATTCTACTCGCCCTATTGTGTTTTAGTTTATGAAATTCGATGGTTAAAAGACGTAGCATACAATTAGTTTTTGTTGATTGTTTGATTAGTAAGGTTAAGGAATTGCTCTTCTAAACTAGGTTTACGTTTTACAAGATGAGATACAATAATACCATGTTCGTATAAATGCTGATTAATTTGCGCGGCTGAAGTTTCGTTTTCTAGTCTTGCAATAACAAGATCATCTTCGATGTTAACAGTTGCTATGTCGAAATAATTTTTTAAAATATTTACTAATTTTTCTTGATTTCCTTCTGTTTTCACTTCTATAATACCATTAGAAGCAATCATATTTTCTACTTTACCACTGTATAGTTTTACTCCTTCTCTTATCACTAGTACATGAGAACATACTTTTTCTACTTCATCTAACAGGTGCGAAGCTAATAAAATGGTGGTACCGTTTTTAGCTATCTTTTTAATAATTTGTCTAATTTCATGAATACCCTGTGGGTCTAATCCGTTGGTAGGTTCATCTAAAATTAAAATTTCAGGATCATTTAAAAGAGCGGAAGCAATAGCAAGTCGTTGCTTCATACCCAAAGAATACGTTTTAAACTTGCTGTCTTTTCTCTTAAATAGATTTACAGTTTGTAATTTGTCGTTAATATTATTGTAGGGAACATTTTTTATTTTACAAATAAGTTCTAAATTTTGAACAGCAGTCATGTAAGGATAAAAGTTAGGTCGTTCAATAATAGCACCTACTTTTTTTAAGGCTTCATGGGTAGAAAACTCCCCATTAAACCAAGTAAATTCACCAGAAGTTTTATTAACAACATTTAATATAATACCAAGAGTAGTAGATTTACCACTACCATTTGGACCTAAAATTCCATATACATTGCCTTTTTCTATATCGAAAGAAAGATTCCTTACAGCTTGAACTTGACCATAATTTTTATTTAGGTCTTTTATAGATAGTATTGTATTCAAAAGTATAATTGTTTTAGTCGGTTAGTTATTCGACGAACAATATACCAAAATGTTACGAAAGTTTTTTTATTTTAAGTTTAATAGCTTGTTAAGTAGTTGATTATGTTTTTTTGTTAGAGGTTAGAGGTTAGAGGTTAGAGGTTAGAGGTTAGAGGTTAGAGGTTAGTTTTGTATATTTAAATAATAACTATTTTTCTTATTTTTTTGTTTTGTAAAGAAAAAATATATTTACTCACTGCTCACTGCTCACTGCTCACTGCTCACTGCTCACTGCTCACTACTCACTGCTCACTACTCACTGCTCACTGCTCACTGCTCACTGCTCACTACTCACTACTCACCTTAAAAACTGTCGAGATCTAAATTATCAAAGTTTTCAAAGTCATCAAAAGGGTCTTTAAAATCATCTTCAAACTCATTAGAAATTGTGTTAGATTCAAAAACTTTAATAGGAGCTTCTTCTGGAGTTTCTCCAACGCTTAGTATTACTTTTGTTTCAGAGGTAAGATCTTCAGAAAACTCAATTAATTCAATATAAAAAGTCCACATATGTAAAAAATCATATACATATATAAGTTTATCTTCCTGTTTAATAAGAGTATCTTTTACAGTACAATTAGCCATAGATAAACCTTGTCCGATTTCCATCATATTAAACAAAGGAATTTCTTCTCCTTGATTCCATTCTTCATCACTTCTGTAAAAAGAAGCGATTTCTTTTCCATCAAAACCAAACGCACTAGCAATGTCAAAATGTAATTTTTCTAAAGATATATTTTCATTAATTACTAATGTTCTAATTACATCTTCTTCTACATCTAATATTGCTCTAACTTTATACATTGTTACTCTTTTATGAGTGCAAAAATACGTATTTTTACATCTCCTTAATAGTTTCGCACATTTATTTAATTTAAATGAAAAAAGAAAATATACTAAGAACATTAAATTCTTATAATAAAAATACTTTAATGGAAACTCTTCAGATGGAGTTTGTAGATGTAGGAGAGGATTTCTTGACTGCAAAAATGCCGGTAACGTCCAAAGTACACCAGCCTTATGGTATTTTGCATGGAGGAGCAACGGCTGCTTTAGCTGAAACTGTTGGAAGTTGTGCTTCTGCTTTTTTTGTAGATAATGAAAATAAAATAATAAAAGGAATAGAGCTAACTATTAATCATATTAAAAGTAAAAAAGAAGGAACTATTTTTGCTACAGCCAAAGCTATTCATAGAGGAAGAACAACAGATTTGTGGGAAATTAAAATTGTAGATGAGAATAATAAATTAATCGCTATTTGTAAGTTAACAAATATTATTTTAGATAAAAAGTAAGTGAAAATTTTTAAAAAGGTTCTAAAAGTTAGTTCTATAATATTATTTATACTTTTAATAATATTATATGTTGCTTTTGTATTTTTTACTGCACCAAAATCAGATAAAGAAGTTTTAGAAGTTTATAAAAAAAGCTTGATTACCCCAGTTCTTTCTAAAGAAAAATTTAAAGGATTTACTTATAGAAAAATTCAAATACAAAAAGATACCAGTTTACCAACCATAGTTTTTGTACATGGAACGATTGGTTCGTTAGATAATTTTTCAAAATACTTGTCAGATAGTCTGTTACAAACTAAAGTAAATATGATTTCCTATGATAGAGTAGGATATAACTACAAAGATGAAAATTCTGTTCAAGAAAGTATTGCTTTTGAGAAAGAGATGCTTCTAAATATCATAAAAGAGATTCCTAAAGATAAAGTTATTTTGTTAGGATACTCTTATGGAGGCCCGATAACTTTGGCAGTTAAGGAAAAAATAAAAAAAATAATTTTATTAGCTCCAGCTGTATATGCCAAGGTAGAACCGATGCCGTGGATGTTGAAATTATATCAATGGAAAATAACACGTTGGCTGGTTCCCAAAATATGGAAGCAGGCAAGTAAAGAGAAATTATCGCATAAAAAAGATTTGAATAATTTTCAAAATACATGGAGTGTAACACCTAATGAAGTGGTTAGTATTCATGGAGATGGAGACTGGATAGTACCTTATAGTAATTCCTTGTTTTTATACAATCAGTTTTCAAAAAAGCAATTTAAATTAATAACCATACCAAATGCAAATCATGGTTTGGTGTGGTCGGAGTTTAAAGTTATTAAAAAAGAAATATTAAAGCATTTAGATTGAAAATTTTTAAGAATATAGAAGAGGCCATATCTCAAAAAAAACCTTTTGTAGTGTATAAAAAACCTAATTCAATTTATATGAATAGTTTTTTTCAAGAAGATGATACACTTTATACATCAAATTCATTTGATATGGAAGGGTTTGTTTTTGCTCCTTTTGATTCTAAACAATCGAATGTATTTATGCCTTTATCCAAATCTAATGTAATAGAAGAAAAAATAAAATATAAAGAAGAGGTTTTTGTAGGTGAAGAATTTGCTTTAAGTACTGATGAAATAGAAAGAATGCATCATATTGAATTGGTGAAGAAAGGGATTGAATCTATAAAAAAGAATCATTTTAAAAAAGTTGTTTTATCTAGAAAAGAAAAAGTTTTGCTAACTGATTTTTCTGTAATAGAAGTTTTTGAAAGATTGATAAATAAATATCCTAATGCTTTTGTTTATGTTTGGTTTCACCCTAAAGTGGGATTATGGATAGGAGCAACACCAGAAACACTTTTAACAACAGAAGAAAACTATTTTACAACCATGTCTTTAGCAGGAACGAAAGCGGTTGAAAACGGTATGAATGAATTTTCTTGGGGAGAAAAAGAATTAGAAGAACAACAGTTAGTTACAGATTATTTAACTGAAAAATTAAAAACCATAACAGTAGATTATACTGTAAATAATTTAGAGAGTTTTAAAATAGGGGACTTATTACATTTAAAAACAAAAGTTTTTGGTGAGTATAAAGGACCAATTATAGATTTAATTAAGTTATTACATCCTACCCCAGCAGTTTGTGGTTTTCCAAAAGAAATAGCAAAAGAATTTATTTTAGAGAATGAACCTTATCAAAGAACGTTTTATACAGGGTTTTTAGGAGAATTGAATTTAAAACAAACAGATAAAAAGTACTCAAGTTTATATGTTAATTTAAGATGTATGGAAATAGATGGTAATAATGGAATCATTTATGTTGGAGGAGGAATAACAGAGAGTAGTGACCCTGAAAAGGAATGGCTAGAGACAGTCGCTAAATCATTAGCAATTAAAAAGAGCATATAAAAAAACCACTAATTAGACAAAAATTGTCAATTATAGTGGTTCTTACTTGTGTAAAATGAATTTGAACTAAATCGGTTATATATCTTCAAACGAAACATCTGTAAAACTCTCAGTAGTTTGTTCTACTAAAGTTTCAGTAGTTTCTGTTTCTTCTGCTTTCTTGTAATCTTTTTGATGTCTTTCACTAATTACCTCACTACCTTTTTTAGATATGATGTAATCTGTAGCTTTACCTAGCATTTCTTGAAAGTCACTAAAATCTTCTTTGTACAAATAGATTTTGTGTTTTTGATAATGGAAAGAACCATCATCATGTGTAAATTTTTTACTTTCAGTAACAGTTAAATAATAGTCGTCTGCTTTTGTGGCCCTAACATCGAAAAAATAGGTTCTTCTTCCCGCTCTTAATACTTGTGAAAAGATTTCTTCTTGTTCAACTCTCTCGCTCATAATTCAAGTCTTAGTAATCTTAGTTATTTGTTTTTTCTCTAACAAATCTAACAAAATATTTTACTTACACATATAAAAGTCTAAATTTCTTTTTCTAAAAGTTGTTGTTCGTACAAATTTTTGTATATGCCATTCTTTGTTATTAGTTGATTGTGAGTTCCTTGTTCTGCTATTTTTCCGTTTTCAAGAATGATTATTTTGTCTGCATTTTTCACAGAAGAAACCCTGTGACTTATTATAAAGGTAGTTTTATCTTTTGAAACTCGTTGTAAATTAGATAATATTTTTTCTTCAGTTTCTGTATCTACAGCAGATAAACAATCATCGAAAATTAATATTTTCGGATCTTTAATAATGGCTCTAGCAATAGAAGTACGCTGTTTTTGTCCACCAGAAAGAGTTACACCACGCTCACCTAAAATAGTTTTATAGCCATTATTAAACGTCATAATATTATCATGTATTACGGCATTTTTAGCAGCATTAATAATATCCTCTTCATTAGCATCGTTTTTACCAAATTTAATATTGTTTTCTATACTATCAGAAAATAAAAAAGGATCTTGAGGAACAAAACCTATTTGATCTCTCATGTCATATAAATTCAAATTTTTAATAGGAGTTTCATCTATGTAAATAGTTCCTTTAGTGGTATCGTACATTCTAGTTATAAGGTTAGCTATAGATGTTTTTCCACATCCGGTTTTACCCATAAAAGCAATAGTTTCTCCTTTGCTAACTTCGAAACTTATATCTTTTAAGGCAGTAATATTTGTATCTTCATAAGTTAAAGAAACATTTTTAAAGCTAATTTTTCCTTGAAGTGTTGTTTTTAATTCATTAGAGTTTTGAATATTAGGAACCTGTTGTAAAAATTCATTAATTCTTTGTTGAGAAGCTTCTGCTTGTTGAATAATAGAGGTTACCCAACCAACTATTGCTACTGGCCATGTTAAAATATTTACATACAAAATAAATTCAGCAATAACTCCAATTTTAATATGTCCAGCAATATATTGTTTACCACCAATATACAATACTAAAATATTGCTAATACCTATTAAAAATACCATTAAAGGAAAAAAGAGTGCCTGTACTTTTGAAAGATCAATGTTTTTCTCTTTAGCTTCGTCTGCTAGTTTATTAAAGTTTTTAAAAACACTTTTTTCAATAGCATAAGATTTTACGACATTAATGCCAGAAAAAAACTCTTGATTAAATGTAGTAAGCTTTGAAAGATATTCTTGAACAATTGTTGTTCTTTTATTAATTTGCTTACTTAAAAAGAAAATAGAAAGAGATAGTATAGGAAATGGTATCAATGTATACAAAGTAAGTTCTAAATCGGTATTTACCATTTTTGTGAAACCAATAGCGAAAAGAACAATCATATTTAAAGAATACATAATAGCTGGGCCAAAATACATTCTTACCTTAGATACGTCTTCCGAAATTCTGTTCATTAAATCCCCAGTTCTGTTTTTTTTGTAAAAACTAACAGGTAACTTTTGATATTGCTGATAAATTTCATTTTTAACATCAAACTCAATTAATCTAGAAACGACAATAATGGTTTGCCTCATTAAAAAAGTAAAAAAACCAGCTAACAAAGTAATACCAATTATAATTAAAATATTGATAAATAATTCATGTTTTACTTCCTCTAAGCTTACCATGTCTTCTCTCAAGTAATCTTCAACAATGTTTAGAGAGTTTTTAATTATTTCAGGAATTTTTAATGCTAGAAGTTTTGATAATATAGTGATTATGATACCAACAAATAATCGCCATTTGTATTTTATAAAATATTTATTTAAGTATTGTAATGCCTTCAAATCAATAAATGAATTTTTAGTGTGTTTTTTTATTTTTATTTAAATAGAAAACGTTTTCTCTTTGCGTTATTCTCAATTTTATGTCTTTTTTTGTTTTATAATTACGAATTTCATAGTTTAGCAATTTTAAAAGCTAAAAGTAATTATACTATTTCTTTATTTAAAACTAACTAACATATGACATCAGAAATTATCGATAGTAAAGACCTTAAAAGTGATCCTGTTTTTGGACAATTATCTTTTGATGGTCATGAACAAATCGTTTTTTGCAACGACGAAGATACAGGTTTAAAAGCAATTATTGGTATACACAATACAACTTTAGGACCCGCTTTAGGAGGTACTAGAATGTGGCAATATAAAACAGAATGGGAAGCTTTAAACGATGTATTACGTTTGTCTCGTGGAATGACTTATAAATCAGCAATCACTGGTTTAAATTTAGGTGGAGGTAAGGCTGTAATTATAGGAGATGCTAAAGCGCAAAAGAACGATGCTTTAATGCGTAAGTTTGGCGAATTTGTAAATTCATTAGGAGGTAAATATATTACAGCAGAGGATGTTGGAATGGAAACTCGTGATATGGATATTATTAGAGAAGTAACAACTAGTGTTACTGGTATTTCTGAATCTAAAGGAGGATCAGGAAATCCATCGCCAGTAACTGCGTACGGTGTTTACATGGGAATGAAAGCTGCGGCTAAATATAAGTTTGGTTCTGATAAACTAGAAGGAAAGAAAATATTAGTTCAAGGAGTTGGTCATGTGGGAGAAACTTTAGTTAAGCATATTACTGATGAAGGTGCACAAGTTATTTTAAATGATATTAATGAAGCTCGTTTAGAAGAACTAAGTAAAAAATACAGCGCAAATGTTGTTTTAGGGAACGATATTTACGGTTTAGATTTAGATATTTATGCTCCTTGTGCATTAGGTGCAACAGTAAATGATACAAGTATAGCGCAATTACAAGCAAAAGTAATTGCTGGTGCAGCAAACAATCAGTTAGCAAATGAGGTAAAACATGGTAAAATGCTACAAGAAAAAGGAATTGCTTATGCTCCCGATTTTTTAATTAATGCAGGAGGTATTATAAATGTATATGCAGAAGTAGCAGGTTATAATAAAGAGGAAAGTTTAAAGAGAACAGAAAATATATACAATACAACGTTAGAAATTTTCGATTTAGCAGAAAAGGAAAACATAACAACACATAGGGCTGCGTTTAATATTGCACAAGCTAGAATAGATGCTCGTAAAAAAGAACAAAATAGCTAAAACGAACCAATAAAAATTATATTTTTGCAAGGCGATAGAGTATTTACTTTATCGCCTTTTTTAAAGTTCCTAATTATAATGATTAATAGAAGACATATTCGTTTAAAAGTAATGCAATCTGTATATGCTATGCAGCAATCTCAAAATACAGATTTGATCAAGGAAGAGAAATTCTTGAAATTTAGTATTGAAAAAATGTTTGATCTGTACGTGTTAAATTTTCAATTGTTAATTGAAGTACAAAATTTAGCACAGAAAAAAATAGATCTTTCCAAAAAGAAAATTTTAGCAACTAAAGAAGATTTAAATCCAAATACTAAATTTGTTAATAACAAACTACTTAACCAAATTAAAGCAAGTGTAAGCCTAGAAGGTTATGTTTCGTTGCATAAAATGGATAATTGGAGTATCAATACCGAATATGTTAAAATCGTATGGGATAACTTGTTAAAAAGCGAATTATACAAGCAGTATATGAGTTCTCCTGAAGATTCTTATCATGAAGATCAAATTTTTTTAGTTAACTTTTTTAAAGAAATAGTAGCTCCAAATGAAAAGTTAGCAGATTATTTTGAAGATACTATGATTTCTTGGGTAGATGATATACCATTTGTGAATACATGGATAGTTAAAACATTAAACAAGCAAAAAAAACAAAACGTATTTGTCTTAGGTAGTTTGTATAAAGATGATGATGATAAAAGGTTTGTGTCTAGTTTATTTAATAAAGTGATGTTGCACAAACATAAATATGATGAAGATATAAAAGAGAAAACACCTAACTGGGAAACAGATAGAATAGCCGATATTGATATGATTTTATTAAAAATGGCAATTACAGAATTTTTACAGTTTCCATCTATACCAAGTAGAGTAACCATTAACGAATACATAGAGCTCGCTAAAGATTATTCTACTACTAAGAGTGGTTATTTTATTAACGGTGTATTAGATAAATTATCTAAAGATTACCATGAAACAAAAAAGATGGTAAAAATAGGTAGAGGGTTACTTTAAAGTTAACTGAAAAAAAAAGTTTATTTTTACATATCAATATACTTAAATAAAAATGAAAAAAATAGTAATAAGATTAGCAATTTTAACATCGGTATTAGCTTTTGTATCGTGTGCTAATAATGGAAGTAATGCAGCTTCAAAAATTAAAAAAGATAATGTATTACAAGCAGAAAAAAGAGATCAAGAAATTAATGCTGGGGCACCAGAAATAACTTTCGATAAAACAGAATATGATTTTGGAACAGTAGACGAAGGGTTTAAAGTAGAGACTTCTTTTAGTGTTACAAATTCAGGAAAGTCAGATTTAGTAATTACAAATGCAAAAGCAAGTTGTGGGTGTACAGTTCCTACTTGGCCGAAAGATCCTATAAAGCCAGGAGAAACAAAAGAGGTGCAAGTTAAGTTTGATACTTCTGGAAAACCAAATAAGCAAAGTAAAACAGTAACTTTATTTACAAATACAGTAAAAGGTCAAGAGTTATTAAAAGTTTCAGGATTAGTAACGCCTAAAAAGAAAAGTTAATGTTTAAAATATTTTTTTTACAAGCAGGAGGTTTTGATCAAAGAGGAATGATTTTTATGTTTGGAGCTCTTTTGGTGATGTATTTTTTTATGATTTTACCACAAAGGAGAAAAGCAAAAAAAGAAAAACAATTTAGAGCAGAGATAAAAAAAGGAACTAAAGTAGTAACAACTAGTGGTATTCACGGAAAAATAGCAGAAATTAACGATACAAATAATACCGTTGTTATAGAAACCGGAGCAGGAAAAATAAGATTTGAGAGAGCTGCAATTTCTATGGAGTTGTCGCAGAAATTTCTAGAGAAATAAAAATATTATTTATAATTTTAAAGTGAGCATTTGCTCACTTTTTTCTTTTTAATAATTACCTATTGAATAAATTAATAAACATACCCAAGGTTTTTTTTGGTTTTTTAATAACTTCATTTTTAATGTGGTTGTTAATTAATTTGTCTAAAGAATATACCACTAAGATTACCTATTATGTTACTTTCGATAAATTGCCTCAAGATAAAATTCTACAAGAAGCACCAGATAACAAAATGAAATTTTTAGTAAAAGGAAATGGATTTAAGCTTCTTGGCGCTAATTTTAGTAGTAAAAAATTAAGTTTTTTAATAGATAAGTTAAAAAGTAAAAACGAATCAGATTTTTATTTATTAACAGAAACGAAGAAAAGAGAAATACAAAATCAATTAAGATCTGGTTTAGAATTAATGGAGATAATAAAAGATACCATTCATTTTAAATTAGGAACACTTAAAACAAAAAAAATAGCTATAATACCCAATGTGAGCCTTAATTATAAAATAGGGTTTGGATTGGAAGAAATTGTAGTGTCACCAGATAGTATTTTAATTTCTGGGCCAGAGCTTCAGATAGATAAAATACAATCTATAAGAACAGAAAAAAAAGAGTTCAAAGATCTTAATGAAGATATCAGCAATCAGCTACCATTGAAGCTTCCAGAAGGTACAAAAGATGTTAAAATGAGTCATTCTTTAGTAGGTATTAATGTAAAAGTAGATAAATTTACAGAAGGAAGTTTTGAAATACCTATAGAAATAGAAAATACTCCAAAAAATGTAGTTTTTAATACTTTTCCTAAAAAAGTAAAGATAACCTACAGAGTAGGTTTAAAAAATTACAATAAAATAACAGCCGATTTATTTAAAGTAACATGTGATTACAACAAAACTAAAGAAGCTAATATAGATTATTTAGTTCCTAGGTTACAGAAATCACCAGAACTAATTTCTTCTGTTAGAATAACTCCGAAGAAAATAGATTTTTTAATTCATAAATAAAATATGTTAATAGGAATTACAGGAGGTATTGGAAGTGGTAAAACTACGATAGTAAAATTGTTTGCTAAGAATAAGAATGTAGCTGTTTATTTTGCAGATCAAGAAGCAAAAAAACTAATGGTGACTTCTTCGGTTATTAAAAATGAAATTATAAAAGAATTTTCATCTGAAGCTTATGTAAATGAAGAATTAAATAGAACTTATTTATCTAATATTGTATTTAATGATAAAGAGAAACTAAAAATTTTAAATGCAATAGTGCATCCTGTAGTTTTTAAACATTTACAAGAATTTCAAGAAAAACATAAAGAAAAAGATTACATACTTTATGAAAATGCTATTTTATTTGAAAATGGAAGTGATAACTTATGTCATAAAATTATAACTGTTACAGCACCAATTGATCTTCGAATTGAAAGAGTTATAAAAAGAGATAACATATCAAGAGAAGCTGTGATAAGTAGAATGAAAAATCAATGGAGCGATACTAAAAAAATACTACAATCTAATTATGTGATTCATAATCTGAAACTTAAACAAGCGGAAGGGTTTGTGAGGAGAATTCATAATAAATTAACATAAAAGTAGTATTACCTTGTTGATATCTTAACACTTTTCTTAAAATTTTCTTAAAAACACACTATCTTTGTTAATCTAAGTTAAAAGCATTTTTCGCTATAGCTTATTAAAGTACATTTGATTAATGGGAAGGAGAATCTTTATTGTGATTGTGGTACTAATGAGTGTTTCTTTAATTGGAATAATTGCAGTGCAATTATACTGGGTTAAAGATGCAGTTAAAAGTAAACAGCTTGAATTTGAGGGTAATGTAACAATTGCCTTGGCCAAAACATCTGAAAGGATAAAGGAAAGAGAGTACAATGAATTTCAAGAAAAACATAAAGAGTTTTTTGAAGGGAATCAATTTAGAACCAGTGCTGAAATAAAAAACTATTTATTTCAGCAAATAGATACAGTAAGTAAGCAAAAATTTACATTTGGAGCAACAATTTTGGAAGAAAATTTTAAAATACCAGTAGATTTTGTTAATAATGATACTGTAATAATTAAGAGGTTTACAGGAAAAGAAGATTTTATGTATACCAAAACATATGGTTCTGATGATAAAGATTATAAAGATTTTGAAGGGGAGAATAGGTTTTCTAAGTATATGGAATATCCTAGTTTACAAAAGAAACAGTTTGAAGATTTATTTAGACAAAGTCAGAGGCATACACCTATTCATAAGAGGTTTAGTAATAGAGAATTAGATAATACGTTAAGAGATGAATTGGGTAAGAGAAATATTCGTCAAGAATTTAAATTTGGAGTTTACGAAGGCGGTTTAGCAACTCCAATTAAATCAGGATATTTTAAAATAGATGAAGCGAATAGTTATCATTATCCTTTATTAGAAGATGATCAAGGTAATAGTAAATATAAATTATACATATCGTTTCCTAACGAAAAGAAAAGTTTATTATCGGGTATGATGAAGATGTTGCTGTTGTCATTATTCTTTATTGGAATAATTATTGCAGCGTTTTCAACATCATTATATCAATTAATACGTCAGAAAAAAATATCTGAAATAAAAACAGATTTTATCAATAATATGACGCATGAATTTAAAACACCTATTGCTACTATTAATTTGGCATTAGATGCAATAAAAAATCCTAAGATAATTAATGATGAAGAGAAGGTAAAACGATATGTGAAAATGATTAGAGATGAAAATAAAAGGATGCACGGACAAGTAGAAAACGTACTGAGAATCTCTAAGTTAGAAAAAAATCAGATAGAAATTAGTAAAGAAGCAGTAGAAGCACACGACATAATAGAAGAAGCAGTAGAACACGTTACTTTATTAGTTTCAGATAAAGGAGGAAAAATAAGTACATATTTTAAAGCAATTTCATCAGAAGTATTAGGAAATCAATTTCATTTAACAAATGTAATTGTAAACATGTTAGAAAACGCTATTAAATACTCTGAAGAAGCACCAAAAATAGATGTGTATACAGAAAGTACAAATAAATATTTCATCTTTAAAATAAAAGATGAAGGAATAGGAATGAGTAAAAACGCTCAAAAATATGTGTTTGATAAATTTTATCGAGAACATAAAGGAAATATTCATAATGTGAAGGGACATGGTTTAGGATTGGCATATGTAAAAGAAATTGTCGATAGTCACCATGGAACTGTACATGTTGAAAGTGAAAAAGGTAAAGGAAGTACATTTACAGTAAAAATACCATTAATATAAATTGAAGGGCAACAATGGGTACAAGAAAAATTTTATTAGTTGAAGACGATCCAAACTTCGGAACAGTCTTAAAAGATTATTTAGCATTAAATGATTACAATGTAACACATGCTAAAGACGGAATTGAAGGTTTAATTATGTTTAAAAATTCTGAATACGATTTATGTATTTTAGATGTAATGATGCCAAGAAAAGATGGCTTTTCTTTAGCTCAAGATATTAGAGCTACCAACAAAGAAGTGCCAATTATTTTCTTAACAGCAAAAACAATGAAAGAAGATGTATTAAGAGGTTATCAAGTGGGGGCTGATGATTATCTTAATAAACCTTTTGATTCAGAAGTTTTGTTGCATAAAATAAAAGCTATTTTACAACGTAAAGAAACAGAGAAATCTAAAGATGACGATCAATTCGAGTTTGTAATTGGAAAATTTGCATTCAATTCTAAATTACGTCATTTATCTTTTAATGGAGATGAAGCGCAAAAATTATCACCAAAAGAAAGTAAATTATTGAGAATGCTTGCTGTGCATAAAAACGATTTAATGCCAAGAGAATTAGCATTAACGAAAATATGGAGAGATGATAATTATTTTACTTCTCGAAGCATGGATGTGTACATTGCAAAGTTGAGAAAGTATTTAAAATTAGATGAAAGTGTCGAAATTTTAAATATTCATGGTGAAGGCTTTCGATTAATTGATAGTGAAGCATAATTACTTAATAAGAATAAAAAACTTCTAACATTTTACGTTAGAAGTTTTTTATTATAGAGTAGATTTGTAAAATGGCACAGTTTATAAAAATTTATAATGATAATCCGAATCCTAAAGAGATTGAAAAGGTTGTAAAAGTTTTACAAAACGGAGGTCTTATTATTTATCCTACAGATACTGTCTATGGTTTAGGTTGTGATATAACAAACAATAAGGCTATGGAAAAAGTAGCTAGAATTAAAGGGGTAAAATTAGAGAAAGCTAATTTTTCTTTTGTTTGTAACGATTTAAGTCATTTATCAGATTATGTAAAACAAATAGATACGCCAGTATATAAAATATTGAAAAGAGCTTTACCTGGGCCTTATACTTTTATTCTTCCAGGTAATACTAATTTACCTAAAGCATTTAAAAAGAAAAAAACAGTAGGTATACGAGTACCAGATAATACCATTGCAAGAACTATTGTTAAACAATTAGGAAATCCTATTGTATCTACATCTATACATGATGAAGATGAAGTAATTGAATACACAACAGACCCAGAACTGATTTTTGAAAAATGGCAAAATTTAGTAGATGTTGTTATAGATGGTGGGTATGGAGATAACTATGCATCTACAGTCATAGATTTAACCACAGAAGAACCAGAAATTGTAAGAGAAGGAAAAGGAGATATAAATGTTATTTAGTTATTTACAAAAATTTCCAAACGATACAGGAACCATTTATCAAGAAACGATAGAAGGAAGATTACCTGTAGAGCCATTTAATACATTTAGCAATCTTATTTTCTTAATAATGCTAATTTATTTTGGAAATAAAATATATAAAACGCCTAAAAAACATCCTTTCTTTCTGTTTGCTATACCAGTTATATTTATAAGTTGGATAGGCGGAACCATGTATCATGGCACTAGAAGCCATCAAATATGGTTAATTTTAGATGGATTACCAATAATGCTTGTATGTCTTGGAGGCATCATCTATTTTATAGGTAAAATTAAAAAGAAATGGTGGAAAAGGCTTCTATTATTTTTTGGACTTTTATCTATTTCAATTTTACCAAGATTTTTACCTATACCAAATACTCACAGAATCTCTTTTGGTTACGGAATAACAGCAGTAACAGTAATAATACCATTTATTTGGTATGCATATATAACCCAATGGAAAAATAGTAAATATATATTTTTAGGTTTTTTAATTTTTGCAATAGCTGTCACTTTTAGATCATTAGATAATTTGGTAGTAAGAGGAGATTTAAAGCCTGTTTTACCAATGGGAACGCATTGGTTGTGGCATACCTTTGGTGGTATAGCTGTCTTTTTTTTACTATATTATATTTATTTAGATAAGAAAGAACAAGATGGAGTCTAAACCAAGAATTTCTAGATTAACTTCTATAGTTATACAATTACAATCTAAGAAAATAGTTACCGCTTCTCAACTTGCAGAAAAATACAAAGTCAGTATACGAACTATTTATAGAGATATAAGAACTTTAGAAGCTTCTGGTGTTCCAATATATACACAAGAAGGAAAAGGATATTCATTAATGGAAGGTTTTTATTTACCTCCAGTATTGTTTTCCGAAGAAGAAGCTAGTGCACTTATTACTGCGGCAAATTTAATTAGTAAAAATAAAGACGAATCTTTAATTAAGCATTATACAAATGCAGTAACAAAAATAAAATCGGTATTAAAGCACTCACAAAAAGAGAAAATAGAATTATTGTCGGAAAGAATTGTATTTAGAAATAATTTCGAAAATGAAAAAACAAGTAATTATTTAATTAAAATTCAATCTGCAATTACCAGTTTTAATCTTTTAGAAATAGAGTATAAATCTCTTAAAAACAAAGAAACAAAAAGAATAATAGAGCCTTTTGCAGTATATAGTACCAATGAGAATTGGTTACTAATAGCTGTTTGTAAATTACGAAAAGATTTTAGAGTTTTTAGATTAGATTTAATTCAGAAGCTAACTGTATTAAATGAAAATTTTGAGAAACATCCAATAACACTTCAAGAATATTTTGAAATTTGTAGATCAAAATATTCTAACACACCTGACACACCTTTGACATAAAGCATGTATAGATTTGTACAATAATTAAAAAACAGATCATGAAAACAGTACAAATCGAATCTTTTAAAATGATAGGGATTTCTGTAAGAACTACGAATGAAAACATGCAGGCAGCTACTGATATTCCTGAATTATGGGAGCAGTTTACTTCCAAAAGCATACTTAATAAAATAGACAATACAGTGTATGGTGTGTATACAAATTATGAAACAGATTATACAGGCAAGTATGACACTATTCTAGGCTGTAAAGTAACTTCTTTAGAAGAGATACCTAAAGGAATGATTGGAATTGAAATACCTAAAAGTAATTACACTAAATTTTCAACTAAAGGAAATTTAAAAGATAATATTGTGTATAAAAAGTGGTTAGAAATATGGGGAACAAAGTTAGATAGAAAATATATTGCTGATTTTGAAGTGTATGGTGAAAAAGCAATGAATCCTATGGATGCAGAAGTTGATATTTATATATCCATACATTAAAAAATAGTATATATAAAGACAAGGGGTTTTTAAAACCCTTTGCTTTTGTTTTTTTTAAGTTATTGTAACTCTTTAAACCTTTTTCTTTTTAAAATAAAATATTGCCATACCACAGAAGTATGAATATTGTAGTTAGCTTTTCGTTGTAATTTACGTCTTTTTTTAATAAACGAAAAAAGGTTTTTATAAAAACTAAGATGGGCTTTAAGAATAGACCAAGTATGAATTGGTCTTAATTCTAAGGCGAATTTTAAACCTGCAATGCCATCTAATATCAATCTAAAGAAAATAACAAGAAGTAAGTGTTTTTTAGGAATATTTTTAAGAATAGTAAATAAACTATTTCTAAAATTAAGATATGTTTTATGTGGATTAGACTCTTGTAAGGTAGCACCACCTACATGATACACTGTGGAAGTACCAACATATTTTATACCAAAACCTTCATTTTGTGTTCTCCAGCAAAGATCAATTTCTTCTTGATGTGCAAAATAATCTTCATCAAATCCTTCAAGTTTATTAAAAACGTCGCTTCTAATAAAAAAACAAGCACCAGAAGCCCAAAAAATATCTATAATATCATTAAACTGACCTCTATCTTCTTCTAAAAAATTAAAAAGCCGACCGCGACAATAAGGGTATCCTAAAAAATCTACAAATCCTCCACCAGCACCAGCGTATTCAAACTTACTTTTATCTTTATAGTCTAATATTTTTGGTTGTATAATAGCAGTATTCTTCTCTTTTTCAAAAATAGATAAAATAGGAGGTAGCCAATTTCTAGTAACTTCAATATCTGAATTAATTAAACAAAAAATATCCGCTTCAATATGTTTTAAAGCATCGTTATATCCTTTAGCATAACCACCATTTTCCTTGTTAATTACAATTTTTACAGAAGGATAGTGTTGTTTAATAAAAGTTATAGAAGCATCGGTAGAAGCATTATCAGCTACATATATTTCCGCTATTTCCGAACTAAAATCAACGATAGAAGGTAAAAATTGTTCTAATAATTTTTTACCATTCCAGTTTAATATGACTATTGCAGTTTTCAAGGAGGCAAACTTACATTATAAAAATGATTTTAAAATGTAAAGAATTACTAAATTTTAAAATAAAGAGAGGAAATAAATTTTTATAACCTAATAATGTTAGGTTTTATTTTTAGCTAACAATCTCTATTAAAATAGTAGTATTTACTTAAAAGAAGTTTTTGATAGTTTTAGTTTGCCGTTTTCTTTTACATAACGGTTTTTTTTAACTTGTTTTCCTTTTTTAAATATATGTTCATCATAGTAATTATAAATGGGGTTATATTCAAAAAAACGCCCCTCAAAAGCTTTATTATTTTTATAAAAGCATGTAATTATTTCACCAGTTATTGGATGTGGCGTTTTATCTGATATGAGTTGGTCGTTTTTAAATAGTTTTTGAGACACTAGAGTGCCTTCGCTGTCAATAACTTTATGAATTCCATTTTTTTTACCTTTTATATAATTGGTGAAAAAAGTATTTGAAAAGCCATTAATAACCTCTAAGCCGTCTTGAATAGTGTGGTTTTTATATATGCCAAATCCTATTTTCTTTCCTTTACTAGTAAACCAATACACGCTATCTCTTTCTGCTCCATATACTGTTGTCGATAAAACATAAAGACTGTTTGGTGGGTTGTGTTTTATTTTCTTTACTAATTTCCCTTTTTTATAAATACGTTTTTCAGTGAAACCAATATCCAATCCTTCGTATACCTTACCATTTTTATATTCGTTGGTATAATCTATTTTTCCATCATCCAAATACACAGTAGTTATACCATGTAATATTCCTTTTTTATAAGTGGAAGATTTGGTTATTTTACCATTTTCATCATACCAATTAATAGGACCTTCAAAAACCTCTTTTTTAATATTAGAATAATGACCATCCATTTGTAATACATTATTTATGTAAAAATCTTTTACATAAAAAAGAGAGTCATTTTTTTTATTGATAATTCTATAAAAATGAGCATTTTCTTTCTCAGATACTTTCCAATCTTTATCAAAATATATTTTTGATTGACAGAAAGTATTTGGACAAAGAAAAAAGTATAAATATGAAATGATAATTATTTTTATTTGTTTCATTTTTAGTTTATAAATTATTAAAAATAAAAAAACAATTATTTTTAAGTAAAGGTACTATTTAATATCTAGATCATTTATAATAGATATAATCTACGATTAACTTAACTTTCTCTATATAACTATTACTTTTACAGATAACGATGGAGATTAAAAAATAGAGATTTAATTATACTTTTTATAACTAGGTATATTTTTTAAAAAAATATAAGACTCTTTTTCTTGATCTAAGATACAAGTATAGTGCTCTAAACCATTAGTTACTATTAAATAATTAGCGTTTAATTTTAAATTATATCTAGCAATTTGATCAAATGTATCTTGTGTTATTTTAATACTAGGAGCTTTGCATTCAACAATAATATGAGGCGTTCCGTCTGATGAAAAAATTAAAATATCACTTCTTTTTTTTAAATTATTAATAGTCAGTTGTTTTTCAATAGCAATAAGAGAAATAGGATATTTTTTTTCAGTAACTAAAAACTTCACAAAATGTTGGCGTACCCATTCTTCTGGAGTTAATACAAGATATTTTTTTCTTAATTCATCAAAAATAAGGGTGTGTTTTTCACTATTTTTGATTTTGAAAGAATATGTTGGAAGATTTAGTTTTTGCATTATTCAAAAATACTAAATCCTTCCGTTATTTAATTAGAATAATGAACGAGGTAAAGCAAATTGTAGACGATATTAAAAATGGAAATTTTAAACCTATTTATTTTTTAATGGGAGAAGAACCTTATTATATCGATCAAATTTCTAATTATATAGAAAATAATGTGTTAGAAGAATCTGAAAAAGGATTTAATCAAACAGTAATGTATGGTAGAGATGTGTCTGTAGATGAAATTGTAGCTTCAGCAAAACGATTCCCTATGATGGCAGAACATCAAGTAATTATTGTAAAAGAGGCACAAGATTTAAATAGAACAATAGATAAATTGGAGAGTTATGTCGAAAATCCACAACCTTCCACCATCTTAGTTCTTAATTATAAATACAAGAAGTTAGATAAAAGAAAAAAAGTATATAAGGCTATTGCAAAAAAAGGAGTAATTTTTGAAAGTAAAAAATTATATGAAAATCAAGTTGGAGATTGGATTAGGCGTGTTTTAGGCGGAAAAAAATACACCATTGAACCTAAAGCAGCACAAATGTTAGTGGAGTTTTTGGGAACAGATTTAAGTAAAATAAGTAATGAATTAGATAAACTTATTTCTGTACTACCAAAAGAAACCATCATATCGCCAAATCATATAGAAGAGAATATAGGTATTTCTAAAGACTTCAATAATTTTGAATTGCGTAAATCTGTTGGAAATAAAGATGTTGTAAAAGCGAATAGAATTATCATATATTTTAGTCAGAACCCTAAAAAAAATCCTTTAGTAATGACGATATCATTATTAAATAGCTTTTTCACACAATTACTATCTTACCATGGCTTAAAAGATAAATCGAAAGCATCTGTAGCAAGAACTTTAGGAGTGAGTCCTTATTTTGTGGATGATTATGTACTAGCTTCTAAAAACTATCCGATGCGAAAAGTATCTCAAATAATAGGTTTTTTAAGAGATGCAGATGTGAAAAGTAAAGGAGTAGGAGCAAATCTATCTCAAGAAGATATTTTGAAAGAATTACTATTTAAAATATTGCATTAATTCAAACTTTATAAAAAATGAAAAACATTTTTACAAAGCAAATTACAGAAGAGGTTATTGGTAGAATTAATAACTTAACAGTAGAAACCCAACCAACTTGGGGAAAAATGAATGTTGCACAAATGTTAGCTCATTGCGCAGTAGCTTATGAAGGAGTATATACAGATAAATTTCCGAAACCGAATGCCTTTGTGAGATTTATGCTAAAAACTTTTGTTAAAAAACAAGTGGTGTCTGAAAAACCTTATGCTAAAAATGGAAGAACTGCTCCACAATTTTTGATTACAGATACACGTGACTTTGAAATTGAAAAACAAAAACTAGTCGATTGCATTGTGAAAACACAAGAATTAGGAGAAGAGCATTTTAACGGTAAAGAATCGCACTCTCTTGGTAAATTAACAAAAGAAGAATGGAATAATTTATTTTATAAACATTTAGATCATCACTTAAATCAGTTTAGAGTTTAGAAATATTTTATTGAAAACGAATTAATAGAATTAGTATTATAGCAATAATTGCAGGTAAAGCTTGTACAAAGAAAATTTTCTTAGAAGCTGTTAATGCTCCATAAATTCCAGCTATACTAACACACCCCAAGAAAAATAAAGAAATATTAGTTTTCCATTCCATGTTTTCTATAAAAAAAGTCCAAATTAAACCAGCAGCTAAAAAGCCATTATATAAACCTTGATTTGCAGCTAATATTTTTGTTTTTGGAAATAAATCATCTGGAAAATTTCTAAAAACTTTTCTTCCTTTCGTTTCCCAAGCAAACATTTCAAACCATAAAAAATAAATATGTAATAAGGCAATAAAACCGATAAGTATTTTTAGAATTAAAAGCATAATATGTTGTTTTATAAATTTTTTAAATAATAATTTATTGTAAATAATGTGAATTCGATGTAAGAAAAACAGGTCAGTTCGAGTAAAATTCTGAAAGAATTTAATATTGAGAAACCTGTTTTTCGTTTTTTAAATTGTCTTTCTCTATACAATTTTCTATCGAAAATCACTTTAAATGAACAATTTAAAAAATTAAAATTCTCATATCGAAATTAGGTTAAATAATCTAACGATTTACCAATGCATTTTTTTCGTGATCACTTAATAAAAAAACATTCTAGCTGACATACACGAACTAAAACTATTGTAGTTTGTAAAATACACAAAAAAAGGAGCTTAATTAAAAATTAGCTCCTCTTTTTGTTACAATTCATTTTTTAATTTATAGGAATCTTTATACGATATTCTTTTTTGGTACTATTATTTAAGTTAGTTTCTCGTAACCAAGGATTTACAATTTTTAATTCTTTATAAGTAGTATTATATTTTTTGGCAAAATCTGCTAAATCTTCTATAGGAGAATCAATAATAATTTCTCTTACTTCAGGATATGTATATAAATCTTCTTGATCGTAAATAAAACCATATTTTTTTGGGTTTGACATGATTTCTTTTAGGGCTAATATTCGAAAAACATATCTACCAGTTTCTGGATTTAATAATAAATCATAATAACTAGATACCTTTTGCTCACGCAAACGTTGAGATATTCGTCCATTACCAGCATTATAAGCAGCAGTAGCTAAAGTCCAACTACCAAATTTCGCTTTTGCTCTTTTTAGATATTCAGCAGCAACCTTAGTAGATAACTTTAAATTATATCGTTCGTCTACATTTTTATTTACTTCTAAACCATATTCTTTTCCTGTTTTTGGCATAAAATGCCAATATCCGGCAGCACCTTTGTATGAAGGAACTTGTATTAAAGCACTTTCAGCTACACATAAATACTTAAAATCGTCTGGTAAATTATATTCTTTTAATAAAGGTTCTATTAAAGGAAAAAACTTGTTGGCTCTTTTCATTAACAGTAAACCGTTAGATTGCCAATAAGTGTTTACCAATAATTCTCTATCTAAACGCTCACGAACATCCGCTTTACTAAGAGGAACTTTTTCTCCAGCAAATTCAATATAACTAGGTAATTTAACAGCTTTTACTTCATAGGAATCACTAACATTTTTAGTTACAATACTAGTGTCTTTCTCTATTAAATTAGTTTTTTGAATTACATTATTTTGAGGTTTTGCTAAATTAAGAAGCAAAAAACTAAAAATTAGAAGGCTCGCCACCATTAATGCACGTAAAAAAAATGTTTTCATATGTTTTTTGCTTTTTTTATTTAATTATTACAATGTTGCTCTAAAATCTTAGAAATAGTTTTAGCTTTATTTAAAATCATAATATGAGTTCCATTTTTAATTTCAATAGAATTCTTTATGTGTTTAAAAGGAAAAATCTCATCTTTAGTACCATGAATATGTAAAATATCTTCTAATTCATAATCTTGTTCCCAATTTAATAAATTATGTATCGACCATCGAAGATAATTTGCATTTCTAATAGATAAATACATTTTATATAATTCGGCTCTTTTTTTTAGATAATCTCCCCAAAAAAGATGTTCATAATCTTCTAAATTTTGTACTACTTTGGTCGGAAATAATTTATAAGCTTTCGTTTTTTGTGCAAATTTTAACCGATTTGGTAATTCGTGATTACTTTTAATACTAGAAATGATAATCACTTTTTCACAATCGATAACCTTACTCATTTCTTGCGCCATAATTCCTCCAAAAGAAACACCAATTAGTATGCCATTTTTATGCTCTATGTTTTCACACATTCTTTTAGCATAACTTTCTATAGATTCATCTAAAGAAAGAGGTAATATCCAATCTAAAAAATGTAGCTCAAAAAGATCTTCAGGTAAAACTAAATGTTCAAATATTTTTGTGTTGGCAGCTAACCCAGGTACAAAATATAAATGTTTTTTTTCTTTCATATTTTATTCAAATAATTTTCTTTTCAATAGCATTCCTTCTAAATATTCATGAATGTCCATTAACGAATCTGGTACATCATTATTCCATAAACGAATGTGAATTTGTTTTCCGTTTAAAGTAATATAAGTACTTCCTAAATCCATTATTTTAGGATTGTCGTAAGTTTCTTTAAAAGAAGAAGTATTATTCGCTTTTAATTTTTCTTGTAAAGTTTTAAATTCTTCTTCAGATAATTTAAATTCTTTAACTCCTTTTTCAGTAACATATTGTTTTCCTTCAAAAATTACATTTCCTTCTTTATCAATAAATACATCGTATACAGGGCAATCTCCCATACAGCTTGTTTTTTGAAGAGAAATAAGTGTGTTTTTTTCTTTTTCAACTAATTTATTAGCATTCTCTTTTGAATTACTCATCACAGTTTTAAAGGTATTATAACTTTTAAATTGCTCTATCCAAAAATCTTTTTTCCCTTTCGGAACTTCAATTAAAGCTATTTTAGAAGTAGCTTCATCTAAGATCATTTTCTTCCATTTTAAACCACTATTGGTAATCATAGTTTTAGCCGTTTTAGCTGCTTTAGGGTTTTTTAAAACTACTAATATTAAATTTTCGGCTTTTTCTACTTTTGGTTGTACTATTTCTTTCGTTTTTTTAGGAGGAGTATTTTTAGGTTCTTCGTTTTTTGTTTCGATTTTATCTTTAGGAGCACCACAACTTAGTGCTAATAAAAAAAGAGAGATACAGAATGTTTTCATTGTATAGTTTTTCAAAATTGATTTAAATTTTTGATATAATAAGTATAATTATATATTCAATTATTAAATATAGGAGTTACAATTTAATTAATAACCATTTTTTGTTCAAAGTTAAAACGAACCAATCCATCTTCATCAATATTCGTTAATTTTACTTTATGTAATGTATTTATTAAATCAGGGTTCCAAGGGGTTTTTACTTTTACATAGTTTTCTGTAAACCCGTGAATATATCCTTCCTTATTTTCACTTTCAAATAACACAGTTAAGGTGTTTTTAAGTTGGCTTTCATAAAAAGCTCTACGCTTTTTTACAGACAATCCTCGCAGCATTTTACTGCGTTTAGCTCGAATGTTTTTAGGTACCACACCATCCATATTAGCAGCTTCTGTATTTGCTCTTTCAGAATAGGTAAATACATGTAAATAAGAAATATCTAATTCAGATAAATAATTATAGGTTTCTAAAAAAAGTTCGTCTGTTTCTCCGGGAAAACCAACAATAACATCGACACCAATACAAGCATTTGGCATCACTTCTTTTATTCTACGAACTCTATTCGTATAGGTTTCTCGTAAATAGCGACGTTTCATTTTTTTTAATAATGTATCGCTACCAGATTGAAGAGGAATATGAAAATGAGGAACAAATGTTTCCGATTCAGCAACAAAATTAATGGTTTCGTCTTTTAATAAGTTTGGCTCTATAGAAGATATTCGTAAACGATGGATTCCTTCTACATTATCTAATTCTTTAACCAGTTCTAAAAAAGTATGTTCATGCTTTTTATTCCCAAATTCACCTTTTCCATAATCACCAATATTTACTCCTGTTAGCACAATTTCTTTAATACCTTTATTCGAAATTTCAGCAGCATTTTTTAAAACATTTTCTAAAGTATCACTTCTAGAAATCCCTCTAGCTAAAGGTATGGTACAATAGGTACATTTGTAATCGCAACCATCTTGTACTTTTAAAAATGCACGAGTTCTATCTCCAATAGAATAAGAACCAACATAAAAATCAGCATCTTCAATTTCACAAGAATGTACTTCTCCAGTAGTATTCTTTGTTAAATCATTTATATAACTAGTAACATTAAATTTTTCGGTAGCTCCTAATACTAAATCTACACCATCTACCGAAGCCAACTCTTCTGGTTTTAATTGCGCATAACAACCAATTCCAATTAAAAAAGCTTCAGGATTTATCTTTAAGGCAGATTTTACGATAGATTTAAAACGTTTATCTGCATTTTCAGTAACAGAGCAAGTATTTATCACATAAATATCTGCTTTCTCTTCAAACTCCACTCTATGAAAACCTTCATTTACAAAATTACGAGCAATTGTTGAAGTTTCAGAGAAGTTAAGTTTACAACCTAGGGTGTAAAAAGCTACTTTTTTTTCTGCATTCATTCTTGTACATTTAACCAAATGCAAAAATACAATATTTATGAGTTTTGGGTCTAACAATTTTTCCTTTCATACCAAACGTCTTTTTATTAGAAAATTAGAATTATCAGATATTAATGAATTGTATAAACTAGAAAGTAAAAAAGAAGTTGTACAATATGTAACAGGAAAAGTTTTAACTTATAAAGAAACGGAAGAAAAGTTGAAAATGTGGTTAGAAACATTTGATTATAAAAATGGATTTGGAGCGTTAGCAATATTTTTAAAAGAAGAAAAAGAGTTTATCGGTGTTTGTGGAATTTTGGAAAATGATGAGATAGGGTATCGATTTTTACCTGATTATTGGAAAAAAGGATATGGAACAGAAATTTTAGATTGGCTAATCTTATATGCTGAAAGTTTAGGGTTAGAAAAATTGATAGCAGAAGTAGTTAAAGAAAATATAGGGTCTTTAAAATTATTAGAGAAACACGGATTTAACATTATAACAGAACAATATTGTAAAAATACTGGATTGCCTGAATTTGTTTTGAAATTAGAATTAAAACAAGAAAAGTAGAATTATGATTTTTGAAACAGAAAGACTAGAAGTAAGAAAACTTAGAAAAACAGATGTTCATCCCTTTTTTGAGTTAGAGAGCAATCCAGAAGTATTACAATACGCTACCGGAGAAGTAAAAACCTTGCAAGAGTGCGAAAAAGAGTTAGAAGCACTCATTTTTAAATATGAAAAAGAAGGAAATAATTTTTGGATATATGCTATTGTGCGAAAATTAGATAAAGAATTTATTGGTACTCTTGCTTTGGTAAAAGATGAAGAAGAAAACGATGAAATTGGATATCGATTTATACAAAGGTTTTGGAGAAATGGTTATGCCACAGAAATATGTAAAGCATTAATTGTTTACTGCAAATCTATAGGAATGAAAAAAATAATAGGAAATGTAGTGGATGAAAATGTAGCTTCTGCTAAGGTTTTAGAGAAATTTAATTTTGTGAAAGTAAAAACATTTATTAGTGAAGATATAGGATTGCCTGAGACAAAATATGAACTAATTTTATAATATCTTTTAAATTATTTATTAAAAAAAGGAATCCTAACTTTGTGAAGCTATATTTTACATTTTTGTAATAATGAATATTAAATTTTTTTTGAAGAAACTTTCACTAATTCTAGTTTTTGTTGTTCTTTTTTCTTGTAAGAAAAAAGAGAATAAATTTAAAGATTATCAGGTTTTTAGGTATAATGAACACTCTAATATAACTTCACTAGATCCCGCTTTTGCAAAAGATCAGCGAAATATTTGGGCAGTAAATCAATTGTTTAGTGGATTGGTTCAATTAGAGGATAGTTTACACGTGGTACCAGATATTGCTAAAAAATGGAAAATATCTGAAGATGGAAAAGTGTATGACTTTACTTTAAAAAAGGATGTTTTTTTTCATAAACACATACTGTTTGGAAAAGACTCTACCAGAAATGTGGTTGCACAAGATTTTGAATATTCATTTCGTAGATTGTTAGATAAAAAAATAGCTTCTCCTGGGGCTTGGGTATTACAAAATGTTACTAGTTTCGAAGCTAAAAACGATTCTGTTTTTTCTATTCGTTTACAGCAGCCTTTTCCTCCTTTTTTAGGATTACTTACCATGAAATATTGTTCAGTAGTTCCTAAAGAAGCAGTTACTTATTTTAAAAATAAATTTAGAGAAAATCCTATAGGAACAGGTCCTTTTCAATTTAAAATATGGGTAGAGAACACGAAAATGGTATTGAGAAAAAATCCAATTTATTATGAGAAAGATGAAAGAGGAGAAAAATTACCATACTTAGAAGCAGTAGCAATTACTTTTTTACCAGATAAACAAAGTGAGTTTTTACAGTTTATACAAGGTAATTTAGATTTTATGAAAGGTTTAGACGGGTCTTACAAAGATGAAATTTTATCTTTTAAAGGAGATTTGCAGGCGAAATATCAAGATAAAATAAACATGCAAGTAGGTTCTTATCTAAATACAGAATATTTAGGTTTTTATTTAGATACTTCAAAGAAAAATCCGATCCAATCAAAATTAATTAGACAAGCAATAAATTATGGATTTGACCGTGTAAAAATGATGCAGTTTTTAAGAAATGGTATAGGAAGTCCTGCACTTCATGGTTTTATACCTAAAGGATTGCCTTCTTTTAACTATCAAAACGGCTATACATTCAATCCAATTAAAGCTAGAGAATTAATAGACCAATATAAAAAAGAAACAAAAGATGTACACCCAGAAATTACCATTACAACCAATGGTAATTATTTAGATTTATGTGAATATATTCAAAAAGAACTACAAAAAATAGGTTTAAAAACCAATGTAGATGTAACGCTTCCTTCTACACTTAGACAAGGAAAAGCGAATGGGAAATTACCGATTTTTAGGGCAAGTTGGATCGCTGATTATCCAGATGCGCAAAATTACCTTTCCTTATTTTATAGTAAAAATTTTACGCCTAACGGACCAAATTACACCCATTTTAGCACTGACACTTTTGATGAATTATATGGAAAAGCAATTAAGGAAGTAAATAATAATAAAAGGTATAAATTATATCAAAAAATGGATAGTATATTAATAGTGGAAGCGCCAATAATACCATTATACTATGATGAAGTTATCCGTTTTACACAAAAGGAGATAAATGGTTTAGGAATTAATCCGATAGATCTTTTGATTTTAAAGAAAGTTAAAAAGGATTTTTGAATTAAATATAGTGTTTTTATTATTTTTGTATTTTAAGTTTAAATTTTTAACTCAATAGTTGTTTTATTTTTAATAAATTATGTTAATTTTAAACATAGAACATCTATTTGTTAATATTTAATAATAATTGTTCTTAAGTAATTGATTTTGGTAATTTTAGGGAAATTAACCCTTTAAAATCAATAATTATGAAAAAACACTACTTAATTGTTGTGCTATTTTTGGCGCTTCAAATTAGTTTTGCTCAAAACACACAACCTAAAGATTTAGGTTTAATTCAAGAACATTTTAATAGTCTTAAAAAGAAAGGTAATACTTCATCAACAGATTATTCTGAATGGAAAGTTACAAGTACAGCTTCTTCACTTAAAAAAGGTTTAACACATTATTACGTTACACAATATTATAAAGGTTTACCTATTGTAAATGGAACCTATAATTTGTCTGTAAAGAATAATAAAGTAAATTATTCTTTAAATCAGTTTGTTACAGATTTGAAAACTAAATTACCTGTAAATAAAAGTGCCACTATTTCTGAATTATCGGCAATAAATGCAGTTATTAAGTCTCATAAATTACCAAGCGCAAATAGATTAACCAAAGCAGCAAGCAAATCTATTTTAGGAAATGTTGCCTCTGAATATAGAAATTCGGGAATAACAAAAGACAATGAACCAATTATTGTTGAAAAAGTATATATTTTAGATAAAAACCAATTAAAACTTTGTTGGAATGTTAATTTATATGAAAAAGGAGGACAAAACTGGTGGAATAGTTATGTTGATATAACCTCAAGTGAAATTATAGCCGAAGATAACTGGGTAATTTCATGTAATTTTGAAGAGCCTGGTCATGATAAATTGCATACAACTCATAATGCAAAAGAATTTTTTAATTCTAACAAAGCGGAAAATTTTGCGCCTTATGCAAAACAATCTATGATTTTTGCACCAGATTCTTATAATGTTTATGCAATGCCAATAGAAAGCCCTAATCATGGTAATAGATCAATAGTTACAGATCCAGCCAATACTACTGCGTCTCCTTTTGGATGGCATGATACGAACGGAGCAAATGGCGCAGAATTTACGATTACAAGGGGTAATAATGTATGGGCACAAGAAGATGCAAATGGCAATGATGGAACAGGAGCTTCCCCTAATGGAGGAAATGGACTAGATTTTGATTTTCCAGTGAATTTAAGTCAAGCCCCTAGTGCTTATAGAAATGCTTCTACCACCAATTTATTTTATTGGAATAATATTATGCATGATGTGTGGTATCAATATGGTTTTGATGAAGCGAGTGGTAATTTTCAAGAGAATAATTATGGAAGAGGTGGATCAGGTAGTGATTTTGTAAATGCAGATTCTCAAGATGGAAGTGATATAAATAATGCAAGGTTTGCTACACCACCAGATGGTCGAAACCCAAGAATGCAAATGTATTTATGGAATAGAACGAATCCGGGAAGAGATGGTTCTTTTGATAATGTAATTATAGCTCATGAATATGGACATGGTATTTCTGCTCGTTTAGTTGGTGGTAGAAACAGAAATGCTTTAGGAGGGTCTGAACAAATGGGAGAAGGATGGTCTGATTGGTTTGGATTAATGCTTACGATGAAAGCAGGAGATGTAGGAACCACTCGTAGAGGAGTAGGAACTTATGTAGGGGGAGAACCTATTACTGGCGGTGGTATTAGACCAACACCTTATTCTACAGATAGATCAATTAACGATACAGATTATGCGGATATTAATGGGTTAAGAGTACCGCATGGAGTTGGCTATGCTTTTGCTACTATTTTATGGGATATGACTTGGTTGTTAATAGATCAAGAAGGTTTTGATAGTGATTTTTATAATGGAACTGGAGGTAACAATATTGCAATGGCTTTAGTAATTGAAGGATTGAAAAATACAGCGAATAATCCAGGGTTTGTTTCTGGACGTGATGGTATTTTACAAGCAGATCAAGATTTATATGGAGGGCAGTATAGATGTTTAATTTGGAAAGCATTTGCAGAAAGAGGAGTAGGAGAAGGAGCTAATGAAAATAATAATGGAGGAACTAATACTAATAGAGACCAAACAGTATCATTTACAAATCCTTGTGATGGTGGAGGTCCTGGTCCTGGCGGAGACGAGTGTAGTGGAGAAATTACTTCTTTTCCATTTAGTGAAAGTTTCGAATCTAATTTAGGAGATTGGAGTGATGCTACTTCAGGTGATGATTTAAACTTTACTAGAAATTCAGGTGGTACTCCTTCTAATAATACTGGGCCTAGTGCAGCAGCAGATGGTAATACATATATTTATGTAGAGGCTTCTGGTAATGGTACTGGTTTTCCAAATAAGAGAGCTATTTTAAATTCTCCTTGTTTAAACTTTAGTTCATTATCTAGCCCAGAACTTAGTTTCCAATACCATATGTTTGGTAGTGCTATTGAATCGTTAACAGTAGAAGCTAGAAAAGATAATACAGGTGCATGGACCTCTGTATTTACTCAGAGCGGAGATCAAGGGAATAATTGGATTACAGCGACAGTAGATTTATCTTCTTTTGCTGGAGATTCTAATGTACAGTTACGATTTAACGTATTAACAGGTGATGGTAATAGTGGATGGCAAAGTGATATTGCTATTGATGCTGTTGCTATTGGAGAATCGTCTGGTGGAGGAAACCCAGGTTCTACTTGTGAAGCTTTAGATTTTAATGATTTTACCATAAGTTCTTTTTCTAATCAAGATAGTGCAGGTAATTTTTCTGTAGGTAATTCTGGAGCGTCTTTAACATTGACAAACAATACATGGAAGTCTATAGCTATGAATTATACAGTAACAGCTAATACAGTTATTGAATTTGAATTTAATAGTACTTCTGAAGGAGAAATTCATGGAATTGGTTTTGAAGACGATAATACTCTAACGCAAACTAGATATTTTAAACTACACGGTACCCAAAATTATGGAATCACGAATTTTGATAATTATGCAGGAGGAACCACTACTTATGTAATTCCTGTTGGAGATTCTTATACTGGAAGTATGGATAGATTAGTCTTTATTAATGATAACGATAACGGTTCTGGTAATACTTCTACTTTTAGCAATGTAAGAATTTATGAAGGATCTTGTGGTAGCTCTTCTGTTGCAGTTAGAAGCTTTGGAACAAGAACAGATGTGTTAGGAGATGAAGATGAAGATGTGTTTACTTCTATTCAAATTGCACCAAACCCAGTTAGTAAAGGATATCTTTTAAAAGTAGTTGGCCCAAATAGAAGTTTATCTGATGCTTCTTATTCAGTAATAAATATGTTAGGTCAAGTAATTGAAAGAGGTGCTATAAATGATAACAGAACTATTAACATAGATCGTTTCCAATCTGGAGTTTATATTTTAAGATTAGAAAATGAATTTACAGAAACAAATAAACGATTTATTATTAAATAGGGAAGAGTTGTAGTACCATTAAAGTACTAAAAGAAAGAATAAAGAAATATGATAAAACCTCTTGAATTAAGTTTCAAGAGGTTTTTTGTTAATTCATTTTAAAATAAATAATAAGCATATGTAAATTAAAGAAATATTTTTTATGCTTTATAGCTAATGTAACGTGAATTCGGTATAAGGGTGTTAACTTTTTAAATTGTCATTTCGAGTGATTTTCGATAGAAAATTGTATCGAGAAAGACAATTTAAAAACGAAAAATAGGGGTTCTCGATATTAAATTCTTTCAGAGTTTCACTCGAACAGGCATGTTTTTCTTACATTGAACTCCTTTAATTTAATAAATAACAAATATGAAACAAGCGATTGCACTTTTGAATTTTTCATTGTAGAACTTAAAAGTAAACCTCATTTTTATAAATACTCTTAGATGTATAGATAAAAATTAGAAGAATATTTGTTCTCTTTAGATGTAAGAGTATTTAAAAAAGAAGGTTTTAATTACTAGAAAATGTTAGTTTAGAATTCTAATAATAATTTTTAAAACTACTTTAGTTAAATGCTTTTAAAAGACCATTAATTTTTTTGACCAAACAGAATCAATTATAAAAAATGAAAAAACGATACTTAATACTATTTACTGTTCTAATTTGTTTATCTATAAAAGGACAATCTGTAACTGAAATATCTAGAGACTGGACATCCTTCGTACAGTCAATAGAGGTTCAAACCGATACTGAAAAAAAATTTAAAGTAATTGCATCTGTTAGAGTAGAAACGGATGATGATAAAGGAAGAGCTGGTATATGGGCAAGAGTAGATAATAAATCTAATGAAGGTAGAGGTTTTTTTGATAACATGGGGGACAGACTTATAACTTCTAATAAATGGAAATCGTATGCAGTTGAAGGTGTTATAGATTCTAAATCTGAAAAAATAAACATAGGAGTTATTTGTTATAATAATGGTAAGTTTTATTTTGATAAATTTGAACTTTATATTGAAGATAATAAGGGAGAGTTTCAACCTATAAAATTAGAGAATACTAGTTTTGAAAATGAAGCAATTAATAATGTGATTCCTGGTTGGGATAGTGGTATTGGTAGAGCTAAAATTACCAAAGTAAGAGAGTTTACTTTTAACTCAAATACTGATGCAGTAGACGGTACATATTCTATTCTAGTTGAAGGTAGTGGTATTACCAAAAAAACAGGAAGTACAGAAGGGTTAATTCCTAATATAGGAATTTTCCTTTTTATTTTATATTTTTTGATATTCACGCTCTCTTTAATGACCTACTTGAAATCAATTAAAGGAAATAGATGGTCAAAGATAGGAAGCTTTGGTTTTAAGTTTTCATTTGTTTATTTCTTGCTAATGATTTTTTTTCAAAATAATGGAGCGTATCCATTTTGGGGAAAATATGTTATGAAATACCCTACAGAATTATTACATAAATTTATTCCTTGGGTAGGAAAAAATATTTTACAGCTTCCTTATAATATTACTACGTTTACTAATGGAAGTGGAGATACAACTTATGATTATGTAATAATGTTGGTTATTTTTGTTATTGCTGTTTTAAGTGCAATAACATGGTCTATAATAGATAGGAAGCAAAGAGATTATGAGAGGTTATATTATTGGTTAACAACTGCAATCCGTTATTATGTTGGGCTAATGTTAATTAGTTACGGAATGGTAAAAGTTATCCAATTACAGTTTTCAGAACCTAATTTTTATAGATTACTACAGCCATATGGAGAGTCATCGCCTATGGGATTAGCATGGACTTTTTTAGGTTTCTCTGAGGGATATAACTTATTTATGGGGATTGCAGAAGTACTAGCAGGTTTGTTGTTGTTTAGAAGAACACTAACATTTGCTGCTGTTATTACTTTAATGACAACTATGAATGTTATGGCAGTAAATTACTTTTTTGATGTACCTGTTAAGATATTATCTACTCATTTGGTATTAATGACGTTGTTTTTATTATCTAGAGATATTAAACAAGTAATGCAGTTTCTGGTAACAAATAACCCTGTAAAAAAATTAACTATCATAAAAAGGCCTAAGTTAAAAAAATGGTTTAGTATTAGTCTTACAGTACTTAAAGTGTTAATAATTACTCATGCTTTAGGATATGGTTTTTATAATGCTTTAGATATGAAAAAGCTATATGGTAGAAGTAATGCACCTAAACCAGAGTTATATGGTGTGTATAAAGTAACAAACTACGTTATTAATAACGATACTATAACCAATTATAAAAATGATAAACTTTGGAAGAATATTTTCTTTGAAAAAGAAGGAACCGTAAAAATTGAAACAATGAATGAGAAAAATATTTCTTACAAAATTGAAATAGATTCTACAACCAAAAAAATGAAGTTTTCACCTAAAGGAACATCTGATTCTTTCGATTTTAATTATACGAAAACAGACACTAATTTAGATTTTAATTTCATCTTTAAAAATGATACAATTTTTGCAGAAACCAAACGTATGAATGAAGATGCTCTTTTGTTAATAAATAGAGGCTTTCATTGGATAAGTGAATACCCTTATAATCGATAATAAGAACTAAAAAAAGTAAATAAAAAACTAGATAACTTGGGTTTCAAATCCGGGTTATCTAGTTTTATTTTTTTGAAGAGATATGAATTACGAATATTTTTTTCGAATGATGTACTTATAAATTAATAGAGGAGATATCTACATATTAAGTATATAGTTTAGAGGAAACTGTAAATAAAAAGTACATAAGTAACTACCTCTATAAATTAAACTCCTTGTTAACATTTAATACGCAAAATTTTAATCTAAAAAAATTGTATTAAGTATAGTTTTAAAAAACCAATTCTTTAATTTTTTTAGTAATTGCTTGTTTTATATCTGTAGGATAGGATCTTTCACCATGAAAAATATCTGCCATAGCTTCACTAAATCGTTGGCCATATTTTTTAAGCAGTACATTACGAATTGTTTTTTGCTCATAAAACCACTTCGCTAACCATAAACCTGTCTTTATTTCCGGAAGTAATTTTTTATTTAATTTTTCTAAGTATAATTTTGTTGCTTTTTCTAAATGTAAGTTGCTTTCACTAATAGCTTCGGCAACTAAAACGCCACTGTAAATAGCATTAGAAATACCTTCAGCAGTAATAGGATCTGCAAAACCAGCAGCATCACCAATTAAAAAAACATTGTTTTTAACAAAACCATCAGTTCTTGGAGCAATAGGAATTTGAAATCCATGTTGCGATTCTTTAAGAATAGTAGTAATACCAATAGTTTTTAAATATTCTTGATAGTATTTTTTTAAATTTATTTTCGCTTTTTTAGTAGATGCTACGCCTACAGAAAGATGATTTTTTTTAGGAAAGTTCCATGCATAACCATAAGGAATGGCATCAATATCAAAACGAACTTCATCTTTTAAACGATTAAAATCTTCTTCGGGTACTTCTACTTCATACTCTAAAGCTGGTATTAATTTTCTTGTTTCTTTATCCCAACCAGCCATTTTTGCAGTCGGACTTAAAGCGCCGTCTGCTGCAATTACAAAATTAGCAGATATTTCAGTTTGTGAGGTGGTTAAATAGGCAACCTCATTTTTATAGCTAATAGCAGTAAGTTTATGGTTTTCTAATAAAGTAACTCCTAATTTTTTAGCTTCCTCAACAATTAAGTTATCAAAAGAATCCCGCATAATCATCGTTATAGTAGGGTCTTTTCTAACAGTTTGAAAATGTAGTTTTTTGCCTAAAAAAATATCTACTGTATTAAATTCTCTTTCAATAACATCACTAATATCAAAAGGCATATTTTTTCTACCTCTAAAAACAAAACCGCCACCACAAGTTTTATAACGAGGTAGTTGTTCTTTTTCTATAATTACAGTGGAAATTCCTTTTTTAGCTAAATGAAATGCTGTAGAGGCTCCTGAGGGTCCGCTACCAATTACAGCAACATCAAAATGTTTCATATAAAGTAGTTAGTTGTTTAATGGCGCGTAATATAATGAATATAGACGAAAACGGTATGTTTAGATGTAAGAATAAATAAAATTGGTAAGATGAGAACTCGGTGGAAAGCTATCTTTTTTAAGAGTTTTTTTATAAAATGTAATTATTTCTCCATTTTTATAATAATTTTTAGAGTTGCCCAAATAATTGTTTTGCTTTAATACTTTTTTTAGTTGAGAAAAATAAAAACCATGACCTATAATTAAAATATCGTCTTTACTGTTTTTTAATTGCGTTATTAATTTTTCTATTCTCAAATATGTTTCTTTTTTAGTTTCTGGTTGTCTTTTCGAATTAATATACCACTGTAATCTTCCCATTAACATCCAAAGAAAGGTAGGTAATTTAAAAGAAGTATCTATAAACGGAGCAATTGGAACTTCATGTATATGCTCGTTTTTTTCCATTTTATTATTAATGTTTAAAGCTACATAAGTTAAATGACTTCTAATTAGATTACTTGTATATACAATGTAATTAGTATCGTTTAGAGAGGTGTTTTGGTTAATAATAGTAGCGTTATCGTATTGTTGACAAGCTACTTTAAAGCCTTTAGAAGTATAAGTTTTATTCCAAGTAAAAGCTACTTTAAAATGTCTCATTAAGTATATATTCATTTTGAAACTACTTTTTGTGCTTTATAATTTGTTATTTGGTTTTCAATAATTTTAATAACTTTTTTAGACCACAGCATTTTAAAATGTCCAGTACCTTCTATTTCAATAAAATTAGCATTTTTAAAAAAAGCACTTACTGTTTTTGTTTTTTCCATGGAAACAACTTTATCTAATTTGTCATGAATAAAAGTGATGTTTTTTATTTCTATATTTTTAATAACGTCTTTCACTTTATGTGTCATAGGGTTATATTCAGTGGTTGTTTTCTGAATTTTTTGAATAAGTAATTTTGTGGTTTTTCTTGTTAAACCAAATTGAAGAATTGCCAGTCCAATAAATTCAGAAAATTTACTAGGAGTTGTTAAAGCAATCATTTGTTTTGCTTTATATTTTAAAGAATTCATAGCAGTAAAAGTGAGTACCGATCCCATAGAGTGGGTAATTATTAAATCGTATTCTCTTTGTTGTAAAAAAAGTTTTACTAAATCTGCCATTTCAAAAAAATTGGTTTTCTTTTTGGAGCTATCTCCATGGCAAGGACCATCAAAACTAATAACTTCATATTCGTGTTTTATTAATTTAGGAATAATAGCTCCAAAATTAGAAGCTCTTCCTCCCCATCCATGAACTAGCAGTGCTTTTTTATTTCCAGTACCCCATTTATACGTTTTAATTTTAAATTTTTTAAAATGAAATAGAGTATTGGTAGCTTTTTCTAGTATTGATTTTTCAAAAGATCTTATTTTTCGTTTTTGGGGTTTAGAAATAAAGTTGAAAGCTATTTGAGCAGCTGTTTTTGGAGATATTTTCTGTAAAAGAGAAAACGTTTTTTTTAAATTCATTTTGTAGATTATTTGTAAGTCTACAAAACTCTATTATTTAGCTGTTTTTTACATGACACATTTGTGTCATAATTATAATTGAGTTAGTTTTTTTCTAATTCGAGTTAAGGTTTGCCTTGTAATGCCAAGAAAAGAAGAAAGGTGTGTAAGTGAAATACGATTTAAGATGTCTTTGTTTTTCGATATAAAGTTGAGATACCTTTGTTCTGCATTTTCAAACAAAAAGCTTTCAATTCTATGTTGTCTTTTTTCTAAATACTTTTCCGCAATAAGTCGACCATATTTTTCGAAATTTTTATATTTAGAATAGCATTTTTGTATTAAAGAGAAAGGAACATTTACCAATAAACTAGATTCTAAAGTTTCGATATGGTATTTAGATGGGGCTTGATTAATAAAAGCACTATAATCTGTAGCATGACTATTTTCTTTGGCAAAAGCAATGGTTATTTCTTCTCCTTTTTCATTAATATAGAAAACTCTTAACAATCCTTTAAATACAAAAACTAAATTTTCTTGCACTTTACCGGCCATTAAATACAGCTTTTTAGTATCTAATTTTGTAACCGTAATTTTACTAGTAATAAAATTTATTTCCTCTGAGTTAAAATCAGGGAAAATATTTATTAAAGCCTTTGAATAAGCAACGATAGGATTTGATATGTTAGTTGTCATCATTTCTTATATGCGTTAAATAGAAGACGAATATAATCATTCAAAATTGATTCTAGACATAATAGGAAAATGATCAGAATATTTTGGGGTGTATGTTTTAAAATTATGTATTTGTGTTTTTTTATCGGTTAAAATAAAATCGATTCGCATTGGAAAAAAATAGTTGAAAGATTTACCAAAACCAATGCCTGCTTCTTCAAAGGCATCTTTTTTATTTTTAGATATTTGCCTATATACCCAAGAAAAAGCAGTATTATTAAAATCGCCACAAATTACTTTTTTTCCTTTCCATTTTTTTTCATGAGCTAAAAAAGTTTCTACCTGAGAAGCTTGTTTTATAAAGCCATTTTTTAATCGAGCAATTAATTTTTCAGAATTTTTTTGTCCAAAATTTTCTTTATGCGGATTTATTTTTAGCGATTGTAGATGTAAATTATATACACGAATAGTGTCTTTTTCTTTAACAATATCGATAAAAATAGCGTTGTTAGCACTCTGTTTAAAATTTAAAGAACCTTTATTAATTATTTTAAATTTGGAATAAATGGCTAAACCAAATTTCTTTTTTTTTGATTTGGTAACAATGTAGGAGTAGGGATAGTTTATTTTATTTTTTTTAGCATTATAATATTCTTGAATTGCGAGTATCTCAGGGTCTTTTTCTTTTATAAAACGAAAGATTTTCTGATCAACACTATCCTGTTTTATCCATTTATATACATTAAACATGCGAACATTGTAGCTCATTACTTTTACATCGTTATTACGAGCGGTATTCTTTTCAGAAAATTTTAAAAAAGGAGGAAAGAATATCCATCCAATAAGTAAAATTAAACCAGAGATTATTGCATGTTTTTTTAATTTGAGTAACCAATAAATTAAAAATAAAAGATTGGTTATAATTAGTAAAGGTACCGCCAAACTAACAATAGAAAAAACAGGTACAGTTTTAGGAGAAATATAGGCAAGGAAGTAAGAGAACAAAAGTATGGTAGCTGCAATAGAATTTATAAAATAAAGCAGTTTGTTAAATAAAGAATATTTTTTGTTCTTGCTTGCCACTATTGTTTTTTACCTTGTTTAAATAAAAATTCTTTTTCTTCTTTAGAAAGAGTATCGTAACCAGATTTTCCTATTTTATCTAGAATTTCATCGATTTGTTGTTGGTTTTCAGATTTATTTTTAAAAGAACCAGTTGGTCCCATTTTTTTCTTAGAGTTATGAACTGTTTTAAGAGGAGCTTTCTTTTTTTTACGAAATAAGTTAGTAAAAGATTTAGTAATATCTATTTCTTTACTGCCAAGACTTTTTACATACAAGAAACCAAACAAAGCACCACCTAAATGAGCAAAATGTCCACCAGCATTACTTCCTGCTAATTTTATAACATCTAAAAGAATAAAAAAAGTAGCTAAATGCCAAACCTTTACATAGCCTATTAAGGGAAATTTTAGTTGATAATTTGGAATGTGAGTAGCGATACCAATAATGATAGCAGAAATTCCAGCAGAAGCACCAACTAATAGATAGGAATCACCATTGAACAATGGAAAATAGTTCATGGCGATTAAAAAAAATAGTCCTCCCCAAAGGGTACCTAATACATAAAAACTGAGTAGTTGTTTTTGGGTAAAATAATCTAAAAACAAACGACCAAAAAGATATAGTGCTATACAATTAAAAAGGATATGTATAAAATTACCATGTAAAAAACCATACGTTATAATTGACCAAGGTTTTGTTAACAAAGAATTAAAAGAAGAAGAAAGCGCAAACCAATCTCCTAAAAATGTACTTTGCACTTTAAAAAGGCTAGAAAAAACAGTAAGTAATAAGCCTAAAACAAATACACTAATATTAATATAAATTAGCTTTTCAACAATTCCAGCATTCTTAAAATTATATTTTAATGTTTTTATAAACTCCATTTTATACTATTTCTAAAGTATTTATTAATCTGTTATTTATTTAACTTTTAAAGAGGTGTATGTGTTATAAATCTTTTATATAAAATTATGTTAATTAATTCTAAACTGATTTTTTTTCCAGTACCAAGCAATAATAAATCCAATTATAGCACCACCAACATGCGCAAAGTGAGCGATGTTACCAACAGAATATTTTGTCATTCCAAAAAACAAATCACTAGTAATTATTAAAGGAATAAAATATTTTGCAGCTATAGGAACAGGGAAAAATATCATGGCTAGTTTTGCATTAGGAAAAGCCAATCCAAAACCAACTAAAATACCATAAATAGCTCCAGATGCACCAACCGCAGGAGTATTATATAATGAGTAGAACTCGCTCATTGTTTCATTTGAGAGTGTAATTAGAGTATCATTGTATCTACCAACTTTTAGAATATTCATAATTTCAGAAGATGATACTCCTAAATTAGTTAGTTGTTCATAAATACCATCAAACTGATAATAGTTAACCAAAGTATAAATTAAACCAGCACCTATACCTGCAGAAAAATAAAAGAATAAAAATTTATTTTTACCCCACATTTGCTCTAAAGGAGTACCAAAAGCCCATAAACCATACATGTTAAATAGTAAATGAAACTCACTACCATGCATAAAAATATGTGTTAGATACTGCCAAAATCCAAAATGCTCGTTTTTTGGAAAATGTAATGCAAGTATATTTGTTAGGTCTAAGTTGTTTAATAACATTGGACCAAAAAACAGAATTACATTTATTATAATTAAATGTTTTATTACAGGAGTTAATCTTTGCATAATTTATGTGCTAAAAATAGTATCTATTTCTTGTAAAGTTAAGGTTTTAAAAGTAGCTTTTCCAAGAGGAGAAATACTAGGTTCTTTACACGAGAATAAATTATTTACTAAATTTTCTTGTTCTTTAACTAATAAGATAGTACCTGTTTTAATCGCCAGTGATTTGGCAAATGATTTTGCCATTACATCAAAATGACTAAAACTTTCGTTAGGTACTTCTAATTTCATATCGTCTAATAATTGTTCTAAAACTAAAATAATCTGACTTTCAGTAATAGAAGTAGGTATACCACCAATAATAACACCTTCTTTTGTAAATTCATTAAAAACAAAACCAGTACTTTCTAAATCAGATTTTATACTGTAAATCATTTCTATATCGGCAGTAGATAAATTTATATTTATTGGGAATAATAGTTGTTGACTACTAGCTTCTTTTACCGTAATGTTTTCTAAAAAATCTTCATACAATACACGTTGGTGTGCTAAAGATTGGTGAATTAAAACAGCACCAGATTTAATAGAGCTTAAAATGTATTTTTTTTGAATTTGAAACGTTTTACCAGTTTCTGTTTCTTGTTTGGTTTCAAATAATTCTTCTTGTTTAGTAGTTTCTGTAGAAACAGAACTAGCATACAAAGATTCCCAACTACCAGGATCTTTTTTATAATTGGTTTTATAAGATGATTTATTGCTGCTTACTGGTTGTTCGTTACTCGAATAGGGTGATGTAGCTGTGTCGTTTTTAAAGGGATTAAAAGTAGGGTCTACTATAATTTTCGGAGTAGAAACATTTTGTTTACTATTTAAATTATAAGGAGTATCTAAATTTGCATCTCTATCAAAATCTAAAACAGGGGCAACGTTATACTGTCCTAAACTGTGTTTTACAGTAGCTCTTAAAATGGCGTATAAAGCTTTCTCATTGTCAAACTTTATTTCTGTTTTAGTAGGATGAATATTAATATCTATACTATTAGGAGGTACTTCAAAATAGATAAAATAAGTAGGATGTGTACCTTGTTCTAACAAACCTTCAAAAGCATTATTAACGGCATGATTTAAATACGAACTTTTAATAAATCGATTATTAACAAAAAAGAATTGCTCTCCTCTTTTTCTTTTCGAAAATTCTGGCTTTGCAATATAACCTTTAATAGTAATAATATCTGTTTGTTCGTCTACAGGTACTAATTTTTCATTTGTTTTAGCACCAAACATAGCAACAATACGCTTGCGTGTATTACTTTCTTTTAAATGGTATACTTCATTGTCATTATGGTATAGTGAAAATGAAATCATAGGATGTGCTAACGCAACTCTTTGAAATTCATCAATAATATGTCGCGTTTCTACAGTGTCCGATTTTAAAAAATTTCTACGAGCAGGAATGTTGTAAAATAAGTTTTTTACAGCAATGCTTGTACCTTTTGCTGTAGATACAATTTCTTGAGAAACTACTTCACTTCCTTCTATTTTTATAGAAGTACCCAACTCCTGATTTTCTTGTTTAGTTTTTAATTCTACATGTGCAATAGCAGCTATAGATGCTAATGCTTCTCCTCTAAAACCTTTGGTTTGTAAATTAAAAAGATCTTGGGCGTCTTTAATTTTAGAGGTGGCATGTCTTTCAAAGCATAAACGAGCATCGGTATTACTCATACCTTTTCCGTTGTCTATTACTTGAATAAGTGTTTTGCCAGCTCCTTTTAAAAGCAAAGTAATCGTAGTAGCATTTGCATCAATTGCATTCTCTAACAATTCTTTAACTACAGAAGCTGGTCGTTGTACAACCTCACCAGCTGCAATTTGATTGGCAACATGGTCGGGTAGTAATTGTATGATATCTGACATTAATTTTTTGGTAAAAAGATGGATAGATCAAAATCTATCAAGAATAAGAAAATAAGCGTTAAAATTAATACAATAGCTATTATAGTTTTGTTAAAGCCTCCATGTTCTGAAGTTTTAAATTCTTCTATAGCAGAACTGAATTTTCCTTTTAATGATTTTTTTTTGCCAACGCTAGTTCGGTGCTCGTCAAATCTATGTTTTAATTCAAAAGGACTACCTTCCCCTTTATAATAACGTGGTTGGTAATCGAATTTTTTATTTTGTCTGTTTAAAAGTCCCATAATTAATTTTTTTGTAGTTTCATTAAGTGTTTCAAAAACCACACCAAAATAGAATCTCAAAGTTACGGAATAATTGACAAGAGATCAAGATAAGAGAATGAATAAAGAGATAATTAAAATTGTATTATTATAATTTTTATTCATGATAAAAAGCGAGTAGTAAAATTAAAAACCAACGCTAGTACTAGTTCTTCCTTGGTTTTTAATGGCTGCCATTTTAATTGCAGCTACAGCACATTCAATTCCTTTATTTCCTAATTTACCACCAGATCGATCAATTGATTGTTGTTTTGTGTTATCCGTAAGTACACAAAAAATTACAGGAACGTCGTATTTAATATTTAAATCAACAATTCCTTGAGTAACACCTTCGCAAACAAAATCGAAATGTTTTGTTTCTCCTTGTATCACGTTACCAATGGCAATAATGGCATCTAGTTTTTCTGTTTCAATCATTTTCTTACATCCAAAAACTAGTTCAAAACTACCAGGAACCTCCCAAGAAACAATGTTTTCTTTGGTAGCTCCACAGTCTAATAATGTTTCTATAGCACCCTTATGAAGGTTGTTTGTGATTTCAGGATTCCATTCTGAAACAACTATCCCAAATCGAAAGTCTTTCGCATTTGGGATAGTGTTTTTATCGTAATAAGATAAGTTTGTTGTTGCCATTTTATTATAGTTGGCAGTATTTAGTTTACAGTATTCAGTAAAAAAAGTTTACTATTTAAACTGTTTAACCGAGCACTAATAACTGCACACTTTACTGTGCGTATTTTGCACTATTAATATATTTTTCAATATCTCTACCTACTTGTGTAGTAGCATATTTTTCTTTTATAGTAGAAAATAAAGTTTCAGCTTTACTATACTGTCCTAATTGCATAGCTGTTTGCCCAGCTTTAAAAAAGAACATAGGAGCTGTAAACTCATTTGCTTTCTTATTAGCAGCTTTTTCATAATATTCTAAAGCTTCTTGTTGTTGGTTTAAATCTGCAAATGCATCTCCAATAGCACCTAAGGCAGTTGGGCCTAAAACTTCATCATCAGAACTAAATTGATCTAAATATTCAATAGCTTTTTGATATTTTTTCATTTTTAAATAAGAAATACCTGCATAATAATTAGCTATATTTCCAGCTTTAGTACTTCCAAAAGTACTAGCTACATCTAAAAATCCATATTTACCATCTACACCACCTTTTAAACCTAAGTTGTATAAACTATCTGCTTCGGTACCAGCTGCTTTTTCTGCTTTGTCAAAGAAAGATCTAGGGTAAGCTAATTCGTTAGAAGCTTCTAGTTCAGTTGGTTCAGATATAAATTTATTGTAAGCCAAATAGCCTAAAATAATTGCCGCAACTGCGATTAATCCAAAAAATAAAGGTTTACTATTTTTTTCGATCCATTGTTCCGATTTATTAGCTGCTTCATCTAATCCTTCAAATGCTTTAGCTACATCACTTTGAGATTCGTCGAATGTCTCTTCAATAGTATCTTCTACAACCTTTTCTTTTTTAGGTTTATATCCACGCTTTTTATATGTTGCCATAATTATTATAAAATTAGTGGCGCAAAAATAGTTTTTTTAATTGGATTTTAAAAGCCGATTTTTCGTTATTTTGCGCTCCCTGTTTTATAAATAAATAAACTACGTGCATTTAGAGAAATTATCTTTAGTGAATTTTAAAAATATAGAAGCACAAACATTTAATTTTAAAAAGAAAATTAATTGTTTTGTGGGAAATAATGGTGTTGGAAAAACGAATGTTTTAGATGCTATCTATTATTTGTCTTTTACTAAAAGCTATTTTAATCCTGTAGCTTCACAAAATATTAAGCATAACGAAGATTTTTTTGTAATTGAAGGAGATTATTTGTTACAGGAGCGAACAGAAAGAATTATTTGTTCTTTGAAAAAAGGACAGAAAAAAGTGCTAAAAAGAAATGGTAAGGTGTATGAGCGATTTTCTGATCATATAGGTCAATTTCCTTTGGTTATTATTTCACCAGCAGATAGAGATTTAATTACAGAGGGTAGTGAAAATAGGAGGAAGTTTATGGATGGCGTAATTTCTCAGCAAAACAAAGAATATTTAAAAGCTGTAATAGCGTACGGTAAAGTAATAAGTCAGAGAAACGCGTTGTTAAAGTTTTTTGCTGCAAATCGTACTTTTGACGCATTAAATTTAAATGTTTATAATGAGCAGTTAATAAAATATGGAACTGTAATTCATGAAAAAAGGAAGAAGTTTCTAGAAAAGTTTACTCCTATTTTTAAAGAAAAATATCAGATAATTTCTAATGCAAAAGAAGAAGTTAATTTGCATTATAAGAGTCAGTTAAATGATTTTTCTTTTAACGAATTATTAGAGAGGAATTTAGAAAAAGATAAAGTGTTACAATATACTTCGGTAGGAACGCATAAAGATGATCTTGGTTTTTTAATAGGAGATTACCCTGTTAAAAAATTTGGTTCTCAAGGACAGCAAAAGTCTTATTTAATAGCTTTAAAATTGGCGCAGTTTGAATTTATAAAAAAACAATCAGAAATAACTCCAATATTATTGTTAGACGATATTTTTGATAAGTTAGATGAACATAGAGTAGCACAAATTATTCAACTGGTGAATAATGATGAGTTTGGGCAAATTTTTATTACGGATACTCATTTTGAAAGAACAGAAGAAGTAGTAAAGCAAAGTAATAAACCTTACCAAATATTTAATCTTTAATAAGTATGGCGAAAAGAGAGAATGATAGTGTTTCAATAAAAGACTTAATGCGTTTTTTTATTAAAGAAAATAAATTAGAAAAAGGGTTTCGGAAGATTCATATTGAGGAAGCTTGGAAGAAGCTCATGGGGTCTGGTGTGTCTTCTTATACAAGTGAGGTGAAATTACAAAATGGGACTTTAATCGTTCGGTTAAATTCTTCGGTATTAAGAGAGGAATTAAGTTATGGAAAAGAAAAGATTGTAAAAATGATAAATGAAGAGATGGGAGAAAATGTAGTAAAGAAAATAATGTTGGTTTAAAAAGTTTCTTTTTTTAAAGGTTTATAACCAAAACGATTGGTGAAAATAGTTGAAAAATAAGAAGTGTGTTGAAAGCCAACCTCTAGTGCTAGTTGCTTTAGTAGAATATCGGAATTGTTTTCTAAAATCCTTCTTGCTTTTTGTAGTCTAATTTCTGTAATAAATTCTTTAGGAGACATTCCTGTTTTGCTTTTAATATGTCTATATAAAGAACTTTTAGAAATATTAAATTTTTCGGATAAGAAATCTTGATTTAACTCTTTTTTATCGCTATTGTTATTCACATGTAATTCTATCTCTTTAAGTAAATCTTTTTCTTTAGGAATACTAAAGGTGCCTAAATTATTTTCTTCATTATATTTAACTTTATTATGATAATTTTTAATAGCATTATTAATTCGTATTAGTAATTCTTCTTTTTCAAAAGGTTTTGTAACATAGTCGTCAATACCAAGATTTAAAACTTCTAGCTTAGAATCGATATCATTTTTTGCAGTAAGCATTATAATTGGTATTCTATTTTTGCGCTTGTTTAGGTTCGTAATAAGTGTTAACCCATTCATTTTTGGCATCATATAATCTGTAATAATGAAATCTACTTTTCTGTTTTGTGCTATTTCTAAAGCTTCAATACCATTTTTAGCTTCTAGGCAAGTATAGTTTTGAAGAATACTTTTTAAGTATTTTCGCATGTCTAAATTATCATCAACAATTAAAAAAATGGTATTAGATTCTATATTATTTTTTGGTAATGATTTTAATAGATTATTTGTTACAGAACTTGTTTTAATAGGTGTTTCTTGCGCTGTTTTTTTAGGCGTTAAAGGTAATGTTATTATAAAGCTACTACCAATATTGGGTTTGCTTTTTGCTGTTAATGTTCCTTCGTGAAGTTCTATTATTTCTTTAGAAAAAGCTAAGCCAATGCCACTACCACCAGATTGATTAATGTCGTTATTTACTTGATAAAAACGATTGAATATATTTTCTATATTATTTTTAGAAATACCAATTCCTGTATCAGATACTGTAATATTCAAAAATTGTTTTTTTCTGGAAACATCTAAGGTAACGCTTCCTTTTTCTGTGTATTTAAGAGCATTTAATAAAATATTATTCAAAGCTCTTTCTATAAATATAGGATCTATATTTGTTATGTAATTTTTAGAATTTAAACTAAGATCAAAATCAATGTTTTTTTGATAAAATAAACTTTCAAAGCTTAAATAAATTTTCTCTATTAAATCAGAAATATTAGCGTGCTTAGTTTTCAGTTTAAAATTAGAAGATTTCATTTTGGCTAAATCCAATACATTGTCTACAATTTCTGTTATTGAATTAATTTGCTGGTTTATGTTTTGTTGAATAGCTTCTATTTTTACATCTTTTGAAGATAAATTCTTTAAATCGTCTGCATGTCCTTTTATTAAAGTTAAAGGAGTTCTAATTTCATGAGAAATATTGGTGAAAAATTGCGATTTAAATTTATCTAATTCCTCTAATTCAGTAGATTTAATTTCTAATGCTTTTTCATTTTTTAAATTCAGGTTTTTAAAATAATTTACCATAATTAAAACACCAAAGAATAAAAATATAATACTAAAGTTACTATACGCAGCCGAATAATGATTGAAATAAAAATTAGGAAAATACATGAAAATGAAAGCAGTGAAAATAATTGCCCAATTTATTTTTTTATTGTCAATAAAAATTAAAGTAGTACCAGGTACTAACATAAAGTAGTATTCTAAAAAATTGGCAGTATAAATATAATTAGCATACATAAATGTTAAAAATAGTATGCTACAAATAAATAATAAACGAGCAGTCAATAGTTTTCTTTTGTATTGTAAAAACTGAATTCCACCAACAATTAAAACCATGATAAAAAAGTCAAATAAAGATAGTAATAATGGTTTGTTAGTAAGGTCATCATCTATAAATTCTAATATAGTACGAACATGCCATGCTATGCAGAATAAATTTAACAACTTTATTCGCTTTATTTCTGTAGTACTATCTCCTTCTCTTATTCCTAAATTAATAATAGCGTAGTAATTTGTTAAAATAATATTCTTAAACTTTTGTAGTAAGGCTATTCTCATACATGTTTATTTAAAAAGTGAAAATAATTTTGTTTCACTACAAAAACGTTAAGAAGTGGCTAAATATTTTTGTAATGACTTGTTTGTGTGCTTGTTTGACTTGTTTGTGATTCTTTAATGACTCATTTGTGAAATTGATTGATTTATGATGTTTTTTGAATAATTCCTACAAATTATTCAAAGTAGGTTTACCGCTTATAAATCAAATAAATTTAATTATGAAATTTTTATTAATGTTTAAGAAAGCGGAAAACATAAAAGTGAGAACTTTTAAAAGTCTATTTTATTTATGTGTAATAAGTAGTTTGTTTTTAATTTCCTGTGGAGGAGATGATGATCAAATTATAATGGATGACACTCCACCTGAGCCCACGCTTAATGACAAAGCAATAATTAGTGCATTTAATTTTAAAACAACTCAAAACACTATTCTGTATAAAGATATTACAGCAGAATTAAATGAGGCTACAAAAGAAATTACAGCAACTATAAGAGTCGTAGTAGACCCTTCACTAATTGATCAAAAAATAAATTTGGTACCAGATTTAGTTTTTTCTGAAAAAGCAACACTGAGCCCTGAAAATAATAAAGAAATAGAATTAGGAGGGGTAACAGCATCGCCAGTAATATATAAGATAACATCAGAAGATGGTAAAACAGAAAATACCTACACATTAAAAACAGAGGTGAAATACATTAACAAACTAGCAGCCGAAGTTGTGCAAATAGATGAGTTGGTGGCTTTGTATGAAATGCAAAAAAGCAACCCTAATTCTACTGGAATACAAGGTTGGAAACTGAATGATACGGATAAAACGATAATTGAAAATTCATTGTCAAGTCTTTTGGTTATTAATAGTGACTTAAGTGTAGAAGAAATAAGTATGAATTCACAAAATGTAGATGCTTTACCAAGTGAAATAGGGAACTTACTAAATTTAAAAAAATTAGAAATAACTAGAAACAATTTATCAGTTTTACCAGAAGAATTAGGTGATTTAATTAATATAGAAAACTTAGATGTTTCTTTTAATAAATTAACTGCTTTACCAAATAGTATAGGTAGTTTAAGTAAACTTATAGAGTTAGATGCAGAAGATAATGAATTGTCTGATTTGCCTACTTCAATAAGTCAGTTAAGTGTATTAGAAACTTTACAATTAAAAGATAATAAATTTGAAGTGATTCCTGAGGGGGTTTTTGAACTAACAAATTTAACTTTATTAGGTTTTTGGGATAACGATTTAAAAAGTATTCCAGCTAAAATAAACCAACTTACAAAATTAAAAGAATTAGATTTAGAGTTTAATGATTTAAAGGAAATACCTAAAGAAGTAGGAGAATTAACAGAATTAACCTATTTATATTTAAACAACAACAATCTAGAAAACGGAGGTTTACCAGAAGAATTAGGAAATTTATCTAAGCTTAAACTTGTAGATATTAGAAACAATCCTAAATTAACTTTACTATCATCAACACTATGTGCTTTTTTGAATTCAGTAATCAACTTTACAGCTGATTTTACCTGTTAGTTTTAGTAATATTTATGAATTAAAACAAGGGGTTTAAGCCCCTTGTTAGGGTTGATGTGAGAAATTTTAATCTTAAAATCGTAGATACCTTAATAAATACAAAAAAAATATTTTTTACCAGAAATTAAAATGAAGAAAATAATAATATACAAAATAATTGTAAGCACATTTGTTGCTTTGATTGTTGGTGCTTGTAGTAGTGGTGATGAAATGCCTTCTAGTGGAGATCCGGTTTCTACAAATAATGCCATTGTAATTGATAGTGACTTAAGAGAAGAAATGACACTGAAAAACCACGCAGAAGGAGTAGATTATATTATAGAAAATAGAGTAAAGATAAGAAGTTTTATTACTATAGAACCAGGAACTACTTTAGCATTTAAATCGGATGCTTCTTTGTATGTATATGAAGGGTTTTTATCTGCCAAAGGAACTTTAGAATCTCCCATTTTATTTCAAGGAGAAGAACAAGTATCGGGATTTTGGAGAGGTATAGGGTTTGAATCTTCTGATGTAAGAAATGAGTTAAATCATGTAATTATTAAAGATGCAGGTAGTAATCCTATAAGTAGTACTTGGTACGGGTCTAAGGCGGCTGTTGTTGTTTTTAGAACAGTAAATAAAGGGAAATTGACCATGAAAAACTCATTAATAAAAGAAACGGACGGTTTTGGTCTTGTATCTATGAATGGTACTACGATACAAAAATTTGAGAATAATAAATTGGAAGGGAATAAGAGAGCAGCAATAAGAGTAGATGCAATAAATGCAGCAATGATAGACGAAATGACTACATTTTCTAATAATAAATTTAATGGAGTTTCTGTAAGAGAAACAAAAATTTCTTCCGGGAGCGAGTATGTATGGAAATCTCACGATTATTTTATAGATGGAAAAATAGATGTTAGAACTGGCTTAAAAATAGAATCAGGTGCTAAGCTACTATTTTCACCAGCAGGTTTTATTAGAGTAGAAGGAGATAATGCTTTTTTAAACGCAGTTGGAGATGTAAACAATAAAATAGTTTTTACAGGGGAAGTTACAACATCTCCGTCTTGGAAAGGAATTTCGTTTTTTAAAACAAACAATGTTTCTAACAAATTATCTTTTTGTGAAGTTTCTTATGGAGGTAGTGAGGCGCAAGAATTTGTGAAAAACAAAGCAAATATTACTCTTTTTGATGGATCTGTAGTGACTGTAGAAAACACTGATGTTTCTAACAGTGGAGGTTGTGGTATCGTAGTAGGAGAAAAAGAAATTATAGGATGGAGGGCTTGTACTTTAAAAGGAGGTAATAATAATTTTACAGCGAATAATTCTTCTTCTATTTGTAATCAAAAAGATTAAAAAGTCTAATTTTTAGAATAAAAAAAACTCGTTACTTAATATAGGTAACGAGTTTTTTATTCTGTATATTTTTTATTAAAACATTTCTCTACCAGAAAAATGGAAGTTTCCTTCTATTTCAGCATTTTCATCAGAATCTGAACCATGAACAGCATTCTCACCAATAGAAGTAGCATATAATTTTCTAATAGTACCTTCTGCAGCTTCTGCAGGATTTGTAGCACCAATTAAAGTTCTAAAATCTTCTACAGCATTATCTTTTTCTAAAATAGCAGCAACAATAGGTCCGCGAGTCATGAATTCAACTAATTCACCAAAAAAAGGACGTTCGTTATGAACTGCATAAAAAGCCTCTGCATCTCTTTTAGTCATGTGCGTTTTCTTTACCGCAACAATTCTAAATCCAGCAGCATTAATTTTTTCTAAAATAGCACCAGTATGTCCGTTTTCAACAGCGTCTGGTTTAATCATTGTAAAAGTTCTATTTGTTGCCATTTGTATTTGTTTCTAAATTATAATTTCGCGCAAAAATACGTTTTTTAATATTACTTACAAGTTAAGGATATACTTGTTCTATTTCTTGAAGAATACTGTTTCCATTTCCACGCATTTGAAAAGAAACTTTTTTCTTATCAAAATTAAAATGAAGTACACCAAAACTTTCTGTAAATACAACATTACCATCGCGATACATGTTTTCTTCACTTTTAAATCTTTTGTAAGCATGTGTTAGTCCACTTGATGTAAAATCTATAATAGGATACTTAATACCTTCTATCATTGTTTTAGAAAATTCAGATATATGCCTGTCTCCAGATAATAAAATAGCATTTTTAACCTTAGAAGTTTTAAGGAGTTGAAATAACTTGATCATCTCGTGAGGAAAATTTGCCCATTTTTCAAAACGATGTTGGCTAGATAGTACTTGAATACTACTCATAATTACAGTAAAATCGGCTTCAGAATTATGTAATTCTTTTTCTAGCCATTTCCATTGTTTTTTTCCTAAAATAGTTCCTTCATTAAATTTACTTGGAATATATTTTTTTTGACTAACAGTGCTGTCTTTTGTTAGTTTGGTTCTATGATAACGAGTGTCTAAAAGAATAACTTTAACAGAACCTTTGTCTGTTTTATATGTTTTAGAATGGTAAACACCTTCTCTTTTTCTACGCTTATCTGTTTGTGGCACCTGTAAAAAATCAAGAAATAATTGTTGACTTTCTTTTTTCATAGGATATTCAGCACCAGCATCATTTTTACCATAATCATGATCATCCCAAGTACCCATAACAGGAATTTTTTCTACTACTTCTTTGTATCCTTTTTGGTTATGCTGGTTCAAGTATTCATTTTTCATCTTATGCATATCATCAGTATCTGCATAAACAACATCTCCTCCCCATATCCATAAATTTGGATTTAATTCTAAAACATCATCCCAAAAAATATTCTCTACAGATGGTTTATTGCAAGAGCCAAAGGCAATAGTGAAGTCTTGTTGTGCTGTTGCTTGATTTATAAGCAATACAATAAACAATAAAGTTTTTATGTTATACATACGATTTAAATTTAACTGCAAAGTAACAAAACCTATATTATTAAATATTTAAAAGAATATTAAATTGTATATTCGCTGTTTATGATTTTAAAGAATTTTAAAGAACTTTTAGACTACCTAAAAACACCAAGAAACATTGTCGTTATTGGACATAGAAATCCAGATGGAGACGCACTTGGTTCTACACTAGGATTGAAACATTATTTAGATAAAAAAGGGCATAAAACACAAGTTTTAATGCCAAATGAATATCCAGATTTTTTACATTGGGTTCCTGGGTCTAAAACAGTATATCGTTTTGATCGTCAAAACAATCAAAGTGTAAAAGCATTAAATAAATCGGAAATTGTTTTTTTACTTGATTTTAATGCACTGCATAGAGTGGGAGATGACATGAAAAATACATTAGAAAAGTATGAAAATGATTTTGCTTTAATAGACCATCATCAACAACCAGATGATTTTACTTATATGTATTCAGATACTTCTATGTCTTCTACCTGTCAAATGGTATATAATTTTATAGAAATGGAAGGAGGTTTGGATGTTATAGATGAAAATATAGCAACCTGCTTGTATACAGGAATTATGACAGATACAGGTTCGTTTCGTTTTAGATCTACTACCAGTAAAACACATCAAATTATAGCAGATTTAATAGATAAAGGAGCTAAGAACGACAAAATACACAGTAATATTTACGACTCAAATTCATACAGTAGATTATTGTTGTTAGGGCAAGCATTAACGAATTTAGAAATATTACCAGAATTTAAAACTGCTTTTATTACATTATCTCAAGAAGAAAAAGATAAGTTTAATTACGAAAAAGGAGATACAGAAGGTGTTGTAAATTATGCATTATCTCTTAAAGGAATTGTTTTTGCAGCTATTTTTATTGAAGATAGAGAACAAGGAATTGTTAAAATTTCTTTTCGATCTAAAGGTAGTTTTTCAGTGAATAAATTTGCACGATCACATTTTAATGGTGGTGGACATGATAATGCTTCCGGAGGGAAATCAGAAATGTCATTAAAAGACACTACTGCTAATTTCATATCTTTATTACCTAACTATCAGCAACAATTATTAAACTCATATGAAGAATAATTTCTATTTACTTTTTGTAATACTCTTTTCTTTTGTTGCATGTAGCGAAACTGTTGCTAGAAGACCTAAAAAACATTCTACTACTAATTTCTATAAAGATGTTATAGCGCAAAACAAGAAATTAAATAAAATAGAAAAAAAGAATATTGAAAAACATTTAGCAAAAGATACAACTACTGTCTATAAAGCTTCTTTAAATGGATTTTGGTATGCCTATGTTAAAAAAGATACAACAAAGAGTTTAAACACAGTTAAAAAAGGAGATCTAGTAACTTTACACTATAATGTAACAGATATAAATAACAATGTTTTGTATAAAGATCAGGTGGTAGATTATAAGGTAGATATGGAAGATTTTATACCAGGTTTACAAGAAGGTGTAAAATTAATGAAAAAAGGAGAAAAAATGATGTTTATAATTCCGTCTTATAGAGCCTATGGTGTTACAGGAGACGGAAACCAAATAAGAATGAATCAAACCATAAAAAGTACTATTAATTTAATAGATATTAAAAACGAAAAAAAAGATGAAAGTAAATAGATTACAGTTTTTTTTAGGAGTAATTTTTATTAGTTTTTCTTGTGCAGCACAGTTGGTAGTGAAAGAAAAACCTTTGTTAAAAAAAATAGACTCTGTAAGTTATGCCTTAGGAGCTAGTACTGCTTTACAAATGAAAACTAATCCTATAGCCAAAGAGATAGATACTGATTTATATGTGTTAGGATTTTTGAATAGTATAAAATCAACTAATTTATTAATAGAAGAGAAGAATTTAGAAACTATTGTTAGAGAGTATTTTCAGAAAAAACAAGAAGAAGTAAGAAAAAACAAAGGAAAAGAAGAGAAAAAGAAATTAGAAGCTGAATATGCAGATTACAAAAATAAAAATGAGCAATTTTTAGTAAATAATGCCTCTAAAAAAGGAATAGTTACTACAGCAAGTGGTTTACAGTATCAAATAATAAGAGAAGGAATAGGAGGAACTCCTAAAACAACAGATAAAGTAAAGGTACATTATCATGGAACTTTAATAGATGGGGCTATGTTTGATAGTTCTGTAGAAAGAGGACAGCCTGCCGAGTTCGGAGTTACTCAAGTAATTAAAGGATGGGGAGAAGGATTACAATTAATGAAAGTAGGAGCAAAATATAAATTTTTTATCCCTCAAGAATTAGCATACGGTTTTAAAGGAAGAATGCCAAAAATCAAACCTTTTTCAGTACTTATTTTTGAGATAGAACTTTTAGAAATCAAATAAAGTTAAAATTTAAACACATAAAAAATTAGAAACTATTACATTTGCTTTTTCTAATTTAAATTAATCAAATCAAAACATAAATTAATGAAATTAAATAAATTTTTAGCAGTAACGATAGTAGGTATGTCTATGGTTGCTTGTAAGAATGAAGGAACGTCAAAAACGCAACAGAAACTTGAAAATGAAATAGATTCTGTAAGTTATGCACTAGGTTTAAATACAGGTTTTCAGATGGGTACCGACCCAAATGCAAAAGAATTAAGTACTTCTTTGTATGTGCAAGGATTTCTTAATGGAGCGGATTCTACAAATCTTTTAATAGAGCCTAAAGAAGCAGGTAACATTTTAAGAACGTATTTTCAGAAAAAACAGTTAGAGCAAAGAAAAAAACAAGAGGAAGCTGCTAAGAAAAAAGCAGAAGAAGAATATGCTGATTATAAAAAAGAGAACGAACAATTTTTAGTAGATAATAAATCTAAGTCTGGAGTTGTTACTACAGCTAGTGGTTTACAATATATAGTAGAGAAAGAAGGTAAAGGAGAAGCACCTAAACCAACAGATAGAGTAAAGGTACACTATCATGGAACTGTGATAAACGGAGATGTGTTTGATAGCTCTGTAGAAAGAAAGCAACCTGCAGAATTTGGTGTTACTCAGGTAATAAAAGGTTGGATAGAAGGATTACAGTTAATGAAACCAGGAGCAAAGTATAAGTTTTTTATACCACAAGATATTGCTTATGGTTACCAAGGAAGGTTACCAAAAATTAAACCTTTTTCAACTTTAGTTTTTGATGTTGAATTATTAGAAATTCTTCCACCACCAACTGCACCAAAAGGAGGAGCAGGAGATAAGCATTTTAAAGGAGACGGACACGGTCATTAATTAATAGAAATCAAGACATTAGTATTTATTGCTAATGTCTTTCTTTTTTAAATAATAAGATGAAATCAATAAAATCAATAATTTTACTTACAGTTTTAATTGTTTCTTGTAAATCTGTTAAATACAAAGACTTAACAGATGGCTTGTATGCAGATATTCAAACTAACAAAGGAGATATTTTAATTCAATTACACGAAGATGAAATGCCTATGACAGTGGCAAATTTTGTGTCATTAGCTGAAGGTAATAATCCGAAAGTTACAGATTCTTTAAAAGGGAAACCTTATTATGATGGGATTAAGTTTCATAGGGTAATTAAAAATTTTATGATTCAAGGAGGAGATCCAACTGGTACAGGAAGAGGTAATGGAGGATATCGTTTTGATGATGAATTTCCTTTAAATGAAAAAGGAGAATTAATACACAGGCACGATAGTGCAGGGGTCTTATCTATGGCTAATTCTGGACCAGGTACTAATTCATCACAATTCTTTATAACACATAAAGAAACTCCTTGGTTAGACGGGAAGCATTCTATTTTTGGTAAAGTAAAATTAGGTCAAAATATTGTGGATACAATAGCTAAGGACGATTATATTAATAAAGTAGAAATAATTAGAGTAGGTAAGAAGGCAAAAGGATTTAATGCTCCTGAAGTATTTTTATTTGAAATAGATAATTCTGAAGCTAGAAAGGTAGAAAGGAAAAAGAGAATAGCAAAAGCAAAAGAAAGAGTTAGAAAAGAGTTTGGTTATTATGATGGAGCTAAAACAACTAATTCTGGTTTAAAAATATTACAATTACAAAAAGGTTCTGGAAAAAAAGTAAACCCAGATTTACCAGTGACAGTTCATTATACGTTATTAGATGATTTAGGTAATAAAATAGCTTCTAGTTTAGATGGTAAAGGAGAACCTTTTACATTTACAATTAATGATCCTAAATTACCATTAATAGCAGGGTGGAAAGAAGGTGCCAAAATGTTACATGAAGGAGAAAAATCTCGTTTGTTTATTCCTAGTTATTTAGGATATGGAGAAGTTGGTAGGTTGCCTGTAATTAAACCTAATACAGACCTTATTTTTGAAATAGAAGTTTTAAAAGTTGGAAAATAATAGTTTTTTAAAGAGTATCATCTCTATAGATAGAGAGCTTTTAATTTATCTTAATAATTTAGGTGTAGAGTCATGGGATTTTATATGGTTAAAAATAACGAATCAGCTTAATTGGATTCCATTATTTATTATTGTTTTAATATTAATAGCTAAAAAATTTGGTATTAAAAAAACAATATTTACACTTTTGTTTATCACAATATTTGTTGCTTTTTCAGATCAGTTTACAAATTTAGTTAAAGGTATAACAGGAAGAATTCGTCCTTGTAATACAGAGGATTTAAAAGAGTATTTAAGACCATTTTCATACAAACCACATGGGTATAGTTTTTGGTCTGGTCATGCTTCATTATCTACCACTTTTACAATATTTACTATTCTTTTATTAAGAAAAACATATAAATTTATATACTTGATGTTGTTTTTTCCTTTAGTTTTTGGGTATAGTAGAATTTATTTAGGAGTACATTATCCATTAGATGTAACGATTGGTTATTTGTCAGGCATACTATTGGGTGTTTCCTTTTATAAAATATATAAATTTCTTTACATGAAAATTTTTAAAATAGCATTACACTAAGCTGATGATGTGTATAATCTTAGAAAGATAATAGCTTGTCATTGATGACCAAAGATGTAAATTTTTGATTGAATTTTATCAAGTAACTAAAAAAGTAAAGGGAGTAATGTGATCGCATTACTCCCTTTACTTTTTTAGTGAAAAAATAGTTTGAATTTATAGTAACCTTACCAAATGCACTTTTTTTAATGTTTTTGATCTTGTTTTTTTGTTTACAAATTTCCCTTTTAATCTTGTTATTTTATAAGAGTTAAAGGTTTTAATAATCTTGTATCTAATGGATTCCTGATCTAAAAAATCTAGTTCTTTATTGTTGACATAAAAGATGTAGTTAGTTTTATTAGATAAGTTTTTATTAGAAATTCTTTTTACAGAAGAATTTAAATAAAATTCGAAGCCAAAATTATGTCCATTATTATCTATTAAATAAATTTGTTCATTGCTTAAGTTTTTATTAATAAATTTTGCGGCATGAACTCCTCCTTGATATTTAAATAGGGTAGGGTAAAAATGAGTAAACATAAAAGCATATAAAAAACAAAAAGAAATAGCAGAGTAATAAAATAGTCGATTAATAGGATGTAGCTTATTTTTTACCACTATTATAATAGCTAAAATACAAAGTATAAAAATTAATAAAAATACAAAGTTAAAACTAGGAACCATTATAAAGTATAGTAGAGGAATTATTAGGATAGATATACCTATTAAAAACCATTGAATTATTGAATAAGCTTTTTTAAAATACACATATTTATCTTTTAATTTCACAATAAAATCAGCTGTAATTATAGCCATAAAAGGAAAAATGATATTGGTGTAATGGGCTAATTGAAATTTACTTAAAGAGAATATTAGAATACTAGTTAAAGCCGCAAATATGCTATAGAATTCCTCTTTTTGTTGCACTTTTTTTACATTTCTTTTAATTTTGAAAAAGGTAGCAATGTAAAAGAGTAAAGACCAAGGTAAGAAAGCCCAAATTATGGTATGTAAAAAGAAGAAAATATCACCACCAGCTTTTTGTATAGGTCCTGTATTGAAAAAACGACCAAATTGACTATCCCATAAAAAAAACTTTATCCCTGAAACATTTTTTCTTCCGAAGATAATCTTCTCTGGATGTGCGTCAAATTGTAGATATAAGGCGTAAATTTCAGGAATAATAAAAATAGCAATCAATAAAAAAGCTATAATCCACATAGGGTTTATAATCTCTTTCCATTCTTTTTTTACAATAAAATGACCACCAATAGCTGCTATAATAGGAATTAAACCAAAAATCCCCTTAGTCATAACGGCAAGAGAACAAAAGAAGCACCCAATAATTAAGTAACTAAACTTTCTTAGTGTAATGTATTTATATAACCAATACAGGCTAATAATAATAAATCCTGTTAAATAAGCTTCTGCTCTTACATCAAAATTAGAGATTACGCTGTGTAGAGAGGTCGACAAGATAATAGAGGCAATAAGAGCGGTTTCTTTATTGTAAGTCTCTTTAGTAAATTTAAAAGTTGCCCAAATTCCCATAAAGAAAATAAGAACACCCGGAATTTTGTAAGAAAAATTTGAAATACCGAAAACTTTAAAAGACAATGCTGTTAACCAAAAAGGTAAATGTGGTTTGTCTAGCCAATCATTACCTAAAGAATATAAATTTATAAAATCATTATTAAGATGCATATGTTTACTAATTGTAGCATACAAAGCAGCATCTGGTGGCATTAAGCTTAAAGGTACCCCAATAATAGTTATTATACTAATTAGAATAATAAGGGTTAAAAAAGTAATTTTTTTATTCATTTAAAATAGTGCATTTTTCAGCTTTACTCAGCTTAATAGATTTAGTAGTGTTATGTAAAGTTCCAATGATTTGTATAAGTGATGGAGCAAAATCATTTAATTTAGGAATAAAAAAAGTAATCTTTCCTAATTTATAAGTTGCAGGAATTATTTTAACACGTCTTCCAAATTTTAATATAACAGAAAGGAATAAATCACTTTCTTTAATATTTGCATATGGGTTATTAATACGAACAGATATAGAATTTTTACTATTCTCTTTTAGTACTAATGGAATTGGAGTTATACTAAATGAGAGATTTTGCATTTTTGTATAGCGTTGCTTTATTTTGTTTAAATAAAGTTTGTCATTGTTTTTTCTAACCAAAGAATCAGATGAAAAACCATAATTTCTTGATTCGATAATTACTGGATTATCTATGGTAATATTTTGATTAAAAGAATAAAGATCATACTGATTTTTTCTACTGCTCCAAGAGTTATATTGAAAAGGTCTTTTTCCAGAATAAAACCAATATAAAGAAGTGTTTTGGTATGAATTTAAAAATAGAGGAGTTTCCTCTTTTATTTTCGCATGTAAATTTGATACCCATTTCTTATTACCGTGCATTTCAAATTGTTTAGGTAAGATGCCTTCGTTAGCCATTGCAAGTCTTAAAAAAGTAAGAATGAAAATAGAGATACATGCTAATATTTTAAAAGTTTTTAAACTTTTTTTATTTTCAATTAAAAAATTGAAAGTGATAATTATTAATGGAATAGATATTGGAACTATCCACTGAGCTTGTGCATGTCCTTTAAAAGTTGTGATAAAGAAAAAAACAATAAAACCTATGGTTAAAAAATTTAAAGCTTTTTGAAAAGTATCTTTTGTTTTTAAGTTATTGAACAAAGATTTGTAAACAATAGGGAAAGTAAAGCCAATAATAGCAATCATGTTAACTAAGTGCATATAAGTGTCTCTAAACCTGTATACCGTACTCTCTTTTCTTTCAAAAAGATGATATTTAAAAGAAGGAAAATCGTTAATAAATTGCCAATATAAATGAGGACTGTATAATAATAAAGTAGTTAAAGTGGTAAGCCATATTTTTCCATCCTTTAATACCTTTAAATTAGAAATTAATACAAATAAAATAATTAAGACACTTTGGTATTTACTATATAACATTCCTGTCATAGATAAAGCTAAAATAAAGTAACTTAAAAAAGATTTATTACTAGTGTATTTTCGATATCCTAATAAAAAGAAACTAGTAAATAGCATTAAAGGAGTATCTGGTACAGTAATAAAACCGTAAGCATTAAAAAGAGCAGTTGAAAGAATAATTAAAATAAACCACCAGGTGTATGAATGTTTTTTAGGATTTGTAATCGTTAGCCAAATAACATAAAAGCTTAAAGATAGTGTTATAGACGAAAAAAAGCGAACACTAAGTTCTCCTTCAGAAAAGAAGAATTTAGAAATTGTTATCCAAATTGCTACCATCGGAGGGTGATCAAAATACCCCCAATCTAACTCATTACTATACGTCCAATAGTAAGCTTCGTCTGCAATTAATTCCGTAGTAAAACCTTGAATTAAATTAACAATAAATAATATTATTAAAAAAAAAGGAAGTAAATATTTAGAATCTGTAATTTTTTTCATCGATGCAAATCTAAAAAAATAACTAGTATTAAAAATTATGTTATAGGTTAAATGATATGTTTTATAAACCTAATTTTTTTCTCCAATGTTTATCTTTATTACTGTTTTTATTCCAATAGTCCGTTTTTAAACTTTTTATAAGTTTAGCTTCTGTGGTAAGCATTTTTTTATTGGCTCCATAGCCACTAAAATACGTTTCACTCCAGCCATTTATAGTATTAGGAAATTCAGAAGTGAAATGAATGACGATTTTTCTGTTTAAGTTAGGGTAATTAATTTGATAGCTAGTAAATTCGTTAGATTTTTTTAATGAGATGGAAGCTTTATAGGTTTTAAGTTTTTTATGCATTGTGTTTAAAAAAAATAGAGAAGGAATAATTTCATGCTCTCCTATAGGTAATAATTCTGGGTTTAATCTTATTAAAGACCATAAATCATCTTCTAGCAATGTTTTTTTAATTCTTTTATTTTTGAATGAAGCTCCTTCGAAGTAAGAGTTTAAATTGAAATTGAATTTTTCTTCATTTATCATTTCTAAAAAAGTCATACCACACCATTCTTGTATAGAGGATGTTATTTTTAATGAATTGCTCTCACCTTCTACAGGAAAAAAAGAACTATTCATCATAGAATATGGATAGATTCCAGTGTTAAATTTTTTAGTTTTATTTAGTTTTAAAACAGGTATATTACTCGAATCCTCATCATCAGCCTTAGTATTGTGTTTTTTAGAAAATGGTTCTGTAACATAAATTAAGACAGCTTTACCTTCGTGTAATTCGCCATATCTAATTTGTTTTAAATGAAAACTAGATATTTCAGCCTTACCGTCATACCAATATTCTTTCGTTTTTTTAGTTACTGTTCTGCTATTTTTATTACCTTTTGTTTTGCTTTCAGAAGCATACGCATTTATACAAGAATAAATGCTAATAAAAAGAAATAGAAAACTGATTATTTTACAAAAAAAGAGGAATGGTTTTTTAAATATTTTCATTTTAAAATAGTAAACTTAATTTATTTAGATAAAAGATAAAAAAAAAGCGGAACATTAAAATGCTCCGCTTTTTAAAGATAACGATTATTCATCGCTTATTTCTGTTCTTGTTTCTTCAGGTTTGTCGCCTTTTTCAATTGTAATAGTAAGTCTTTTAGAAGTTTCATCTAAATCCATAAAAATAGAATCACCTTCATCTAATTTAGAATTTACAATTTCTTCCGCTAAAGCATCTTCTATATATTTTTGAATAGCACGTTTAAGAGGTCTAGCTCCGTATTGCTTATCAAAACCTTTATCAGCGATATAATCTTTTGCTTTTTCAGTTAGTTTTAAATGGTAACCTAAATCAGAGATACGATTTAAAAGTTTTTCTAACTCAATATCAATAATCTTGTGAATATCTTCTCGTTCTAATGAATTAAAGATAATAACGTCATCAATACGATTTAAAAACTCAGGGGCAAACGATTTCTTTAAAGCTCCTTCAATAATACTTTTGGCATGTGCATCTTCTTGATCTTTTTTAGATTGTGTACCAAAACCAACTCCACCACCAAAATCTTTTACTTTTCGAGCACCAATATTAGAAGTCATAATGATGATAGTATTTCTAAAATCAATTTTTCTTCCTAAACTATCTGTAATATGCCCATCATCTAATACTTGTAATAGCATGTTAAAAACATCTGGATGCGCTTTTTCAATTTCATCTAAAAGAATTACAGAGTAAGGCTTACGACGAACTTTTTCTGTTAATTGACCACCTTCTTCGTATCCAACATAACCAGGAGGTGCTCCTATTAATCTAGAAATAGCAAACTTCTCCATGTATTCACTCATGTCAATTCGTATTAAAGAATCATCGGAGTCAAATAATTCACGAGCTAAAACTTTTGCTAACTGTGTTTTTCCAACCCCAGTAGAACCTAAGAATATAAAAGAACCGATAGGTTTGTTAGGGTCTTTTAAACCTACACGATTACGTTGAATAGCTTTTACTACTTTCGTAACAGCATTATCTTGACCAATTACTTTTCCTTGAATTAAAGATGGTAATTCAGCTAAACGATTACTTTCTGCTTCTGCAACTCTATTTACAGGTATTCCAGTCATCATAGATACTACTTCTGCTACATTTTCTTCTGTAACAGTTTCTCTATGTAATTTAGAATCTTGCTCCCATTGTTGTTGTGCAGAATCTAAGGCAGCTTCTATGTTTTTTTCATCATCTCTTAACTTAGCAGCCTCCTCATACTTTTGTCCACTAACCGCTTTTGTTTTGCGATCTCTTATTTCTTCTAATTTAGATTCTAGTTCTAAAATTTGTTGTGGTACTACAATATTTGTAATATGAATTCGTGAACCAGCTTCATCTAAAGCATCAATAGCTTTGTCTGGTAAAAAACGATCTGTCATATAACGGTTCGTTAATTTAACACAAGCTTCAATTGCTTCATCTGTAAACTCAACATTATGGTGCGTTTCATATTTTCCTTTAATATTATGAAGAATTTGTACTGTTTCTTCAACACTTGTAGGATCTACAACAACTTTTTGAAAACGACGCTCTAAGGCTCCATCTTTTTCAATGTTAGTTCTATATTCATCTAAGGTTGTAGCACCTATACATTGAATTTCACCACGAGCTAATGCAGGTTTCAACATGTTAGAAGCGTCTAAAGAACCAGTGGCACCACCAGCACCAACAATGGTATGAATTTCATCGATAAATAAAATGATATCCTCATTTTTTTCCAATTCATTCATCAAGGCTTTCATACGTTCCTCAAACTGCCCTCTGTATTTAGTTCCTGCAACTAAGCTGGCTAAATCTAAAGAAACAATTCTCTTATCAAAAAGAATTCTAGACACTTTTCTATTTACGATACGTAAAGCCAAACCTTCTGCAATAGCAGATTTACCCACACCAGGCTCACCAATTAGCATAGGATTGTTCTTTTTACGTCTACTTAAAATTTGAGATACACGTTCAATTTCTTTTAGTCTTCCAACCACAGGATCTAATTTGCCTCCTTCTGCTAAAGCAGTAAGGTCTCTTCCAAAATTGTCTAAAACCGGAGTTTTAGATTTTTTATTGGTTTTACTCCTTTGTGATTGTTGACCATAAGGTTCAGATTTTTCATCAGCAAAATCATCTCCAGATGTTTCTGATGTCGGGGTTATCGGTAAATCACCGTCTTCTATATTTAGTTCTTTGTACATCGTTTTAGCTTGATCGTAGTCAACGTCATATTTTTGAAGTAACTTAGTTGTAGGGTCGTTTTCGTTACGTAAAATGCAAAGTAACAAATGAGCAGTATCTATAGCGCTACTTTGATAAAGTTTTGCTTCTAAGAAAGTAGTTTTAATTGCTTTTTCTGCTTGTCTTGTTAAGTGCAAGTTTGTTTTTTTGTTTAATTCATTAGAAGAAGTAGGGTTTAATTTTTCTAATTTTTTTCGAATTAAATCTAAATCTATATCAAAAGTAGTTAAAATATCTATCGCTTTTCCATCTCCTTTTCTAATTAAACCTAGTAAAAGATGTTCGGTGCCAATAAAATCATGGCCTAATCGTAAAGCCTCCTCTTTACTAAAGGTGATCACATCTCTAACTTCCGGTGAAAAATTTTCGTCCATAAATTAATTTTCTTTAGTTGTAAAGTTAATAAGAAATTTTTAAGAAAAATTACAAAAAATATGCCAGTTAAAAAAAAAGACAAAAAGACAGTGTGTAAACATGTGTTTAAACTGTTGAAAAACTAGTTTAATTGTTAATAAGTAAAGGGAAAATAATTGGTTAAAAATTGGGTATTTTTAGTTAATATAATATCTTGCATTGTTATATAGACGCTAATAGATAGCAGAGAAAGTGGATTTTATAATTGTTAAAATTCACTTTTTTAACGAAAAGAATTCTAATATTATAAAAAGATTAATATGGCAGATGGCGAAAAGTTGATTCCAATTAATATTGAAGAGCAAATGAAATCAGCTTACATTGATTATTCAATGTCAGTAATTGTATCAAGAGCTTTACCCGATGTAAGAGATGGTTTAAAACCAGTACATAGGAGGGTGTTATTTGGAATGCACGAATTGGGTATAAAATCTACAGGAGCCTATAAAAAATCCGCAAGAATTGTTGGAGAGGTATTAGGTAAGTATCATCCACATGGAGATACATCAGTATATGATTCGATGGTAAGAATGGCGCAGAATTGGAGTGTGCGTTATATGATGGTAGACGGACAAGGAAACTTTGGGTCTGTAGATGGAGATAGTCCTGCGGCAATGCGTTATACTGAGGTGCGTATGCAAAAAATATCGGAAGATATGTTAGCAGATATTGAAAAAGAAACGGTAGATCACAAGTTGAATTTTGACGATACTTTAAAAGAACCTACTGTTTTACCTACAAGAATACCGAACCTTTTAGTAAATGGAGCTTCTGGTATTGCAGTTGGTATGGCAACTAATATGGCTCCTCATAATTTAACAGAAGTAGTTAACGGAACTATAGCCTATATCGAAAACAGAGATATTGAAATAGATGAGTTAATGCAGTATGTGAAAGCGCCAGATTTTCCTACTGGGGGAATCATATATGGATATGATGGTGTAAGAGATGCTTTTCATACAGGTAGAGGTCGTATCGTAATGCGAGCAAAAGCTACTATTGAAGAGGTGAAAGGGCGTGAATGCATTATTGTTACAGAGATTCCTTATCAGGTTAACAAGGCTGACATGATTAAAAAAACAGCAGATCTTGTTAATGATAAAAAATTAGAAGGAATTGCTAGTATTAGAGACGAGTCTGACCGTAAAGGAATGCGTATTGTATATGTATTAAAGCGCGATGCAATTCCTAATATTGTTTTAAATAAATTATTTAAATACACGCAATTACAAACGTCTTTTAGTGTAAATAATATAGCCTTAGTAAATGGTAGACCAGAGCAATTAAATTTAAAGCAATTAATTCATTATTTCGTAGAACATAGGCACGAAGTAGTTGTTCGTAGAACAGAATTTGAATTAAAAAAGGCAGAAGCAAGAGCACACATTTTAGAAGGATTAATTATTGCTTCGGATAATATAGATGAAGTAATTGCTATTATTAGAGGTTCTAAAAATGCAGATGAAGCAAGAGAAAAATTAATAGAACGTTTTGAATTAACTGAAATTCAGGCAAGAGCAATCGTAGAAATGCGATTACGTCAATTAACAGGTCTGGAACAAGATAAGTTAAGAGCCGAATACGATGCTATCATGTTAACGATAACAGATTTAAAAGATATTTTAGCAAACGAACCAAGACGTTACCAAATAATTACAGACGAATTAATTCATATAAGAGATAAATATGGAGATGATCGTCGTTCTGTTATTGAGTATGCAGGAGGAGATATGAGTATCGAAGATATGATACCAGATACAAAAGTAGTAGTAACTATTTCTCATGCAGGTTATGTGAAGAGAACAAACTTAGACGAATATAAAGTTCAGAATAGAGGAGGTAGAGGCCAAAAAGGTGTAACCACTCGTAATGAAGATTTCTTAGAGCACTTGTTTGTAGGTACTAATCATCAACATATGCTATTCTTTACTCAAAAAGGAAAAGTGTTTTGGATGCGTGTTTATGAAATTCCTGAAGGAGGTAAAAATACAAAAGGTAGAGCAATTCAAAACCTTATCAATATAGAACAAGATGATAAGGTAAAAGCATTTTTAGTTACCGACAGCTTAAAAGATGAAGACTACATTAATAGTCATTATGTTATCATGGCTACTAAAAAAGGAAAAGTAAAGAAAACTCCTTTAGAGCAGTATTCTAGACCTAGAGCAAATGGAATTAATGCAATTACTATTAAAGAAGGAGATGAATTACTAGAAGCTAAATTAACTACAGGAGATAGCCAAGTGATGCTGGCATTAAAATCGGGTAAATCTATTCGTTTTGAAGAAGAGAAAACACGCCCAATGGGAAGAACTGCTTCTGGTGTTAGAGGAATTACTTTACAACATGAAAATGATGAAGTAATAGGAATGGTTTCTGTAAACGATATGGAAAGTAATATTTTAGTAGTTTCTGAAAAAGGATATGGTAAACGATCTAAGTTAGAAGATTATCGTGTAACTAATAGAGGAGGAAAAGGTGTTAAAACATTGAATATATCTGAAAAAACAGGTAATTTGGTAGCCATTAAAAATGTAGATGATTCTAACGATTTAATGATTATTAATAAATCAGGTATCACTATTAGAATGGCTGTTGAAGATTTGCGTGTGATGGGGCGTGCAACACAAGGTGTTCGATTGATAAATATTAAGAACAATGATAGTATAGCTGCTGTAGCTAAAGTTATGCAAGAAGAAGACCAAGATGAAAATGGCACGGAAATTGAAAATGAAACTAATGTAAATTAAGAATTCTGTATAAAATAAAATAAAAACAACTAAAATGAGAAAACAAGTATTGGTATTTTCTATAGGTTTATTAACTTTAGCTTCTTTTGGTCAAAAAAAAGAACTTAAGTCTATAGAAAAGGCACTTAATAAAAATGATTTTAATGGAGCATATACTATTGTACAATCTTTAGGAAGCTCAATAGGAGAGGCAGACGATAAGTATAAGTCTAAATATTACTTTCTAAAAGGACAAACAGAAGTTGGAAAGAAAGATTATGAAAAAGCAGTTGCTTCTTTCAATCAATTATTTGACTTTGAAAAAAAGATAGGTAAAGAACGTTACTCTTCAGAAGCAAGGCCAGTAATCAATAAGATTATACAATCTGTTTCAGAAAAAGCAATTAATTTATATAACAAAGAAAAAAACTTTGTAGAAGCAGCTAAGTATTTTTATATGACTTATAAATTAAGTCCTAAAGATACTTCCTTTGCATACAATGCTGCGGTTAGTGCAACGCAAGCTAAGAAATATGATGATGCATTAAAATACTACAAGGAGTTAAGAGATATAGGGTATACTGGTAAAGAAACTTTGTATTTAGCTACCAATAAAGCAAGTGGTAAGGAAGAGAATTTAGGAAGTAAAACACAAAGAGATTTAATGGTGAAGTCTGGTAAATATCTTAAGCCAGTAGATAAAGCAACAGAAGGAAAGTCTGCAACCATTATTAAAAACATTGGTTTAATTCTTAAAGAACAAGGGAAAACAGACGAAGCTATTGCAGCTTTATCAGAAGCTAGAAAAGCAAACCCAAAAGATTTAAATTTAATTTTAAATGAAGCTCAATTGTATATTGAGTTAGGTAAAATGGATAAATTTGGAGAATTGATGAACGAAGCTGTTTCTTTAGATCCTAATAATCCTACTTTATATTATAATTTAGGAGTGGTTAATTTTAACCAAGGAAGAGCAGAAGATGCTACGAAATATTATAAAAAAGCAATTGAATTAAAACCAGATTATTCAGATGCATATATGAATTTATCTGTAGTTATTTTAGATAAAGAGAAGGCTATTGTAGAAGAGATGAATAAAAATTTATCAAATTTTAAAAAGTATGATAAATTAGCTTTACAGCAAAAAGATGTCTACAGAGAAGCATTACCTTATTTAGAAAAGGCGGATAGTTTAAATAGAACCGTAGATACAGTTAAATCTTTAATGAGTATTTATGAGGTTTTAGAAATGAGTGGAAAATCTAAAGAGTTTAGAAATTTATACAAATCAATGAGATAACACTAGTTGTTATAGATAAAAAAGAAAAGGAGAAAATGTATATTTTCTCCTTTTCTTTTTTATATCATTTTTTTTATCATTCTAAGCTTGTGAGAATGTTTTAAAGTATCTGTGTTGTATATACCGCTATGATCTAATTTGTCTATTCTAACTTTACCATGCGCATGTATAATATTATAATCATTCATAACAATACCAACATGTGTAATAATGCCTTCTTCATTATCAAAAAATGCTAAATCACCAGGTTCACTTTCTTCTATAAAACTCAATACATTTCCTTGTGTAGCTTGTTCTTTGGCATCTCTAAGCAAATTATAACCACAAAGTTTATAAACAGTTTGTGTAAAGCCAGAACAATCAATCCCAAAAGGCGTTTTTCCACCCCATAAATAAGGAGTGTTTAAAAATAAGAAAGCAATTTCTACAATAGAGCTTTTAGGTAGTTTTTTGTTACTGACTTTGCCTTCATAAATATAAGAGTTCTTGTTAATAGTAAAAGAATTTTTCTTGTAAAATGGCAATCTAGCCCCTAAAGGTATTGTTGTTAAGTTATTGTTTTTATCAGAAATAAAGTCAATTAATTCTCCAGCATAGAATTGAGGTTCATTTTCTAGCTGCTCAAAGGTAATTTCAGATATTTCTTCATATTGTTTATTATCAATATATCCTTCATAACCATCGAAAGCTAATTTGATTTTACTCCATTTTTTTGTTCTTTCTAAAATATAGAAATGTTCGCCAAAAATAATCTGATTCACCATTTCAGAAGTATCTGAAGGTTCTAAACGAAGCGGGATAATACTTAAATTACAAATTCCAAACAATAGAAAAATTTTTAAAATTAAACTCTTTCAATAACCATTGCACTAGCACCACCACCACCGTTACAAATACCGGCAGCACCTATTTTAGCGTTGTTTTGTTTTAAAATAGATGTTAAAGCGATTACGATTCTAGCCCCAGAAACGCCTAATGGGTGTCCTAAAGAAACAGCTCCACCATTTACATTTACTTTGTCTGATGATAAGCCTAAAATTTTTGTGTTAGCTAGTCCAACAACAGAAAAAGCTTCATTTAACTCGAAATAATCAACTTCATCAGAAGAAATACCAGCTTTAGCTAAAGCTTTTGGTAATGCTTTAGCAGGTGCAGTTGTAAACCATTTAGGTTCATGAGCAGCATCTGCATATCCTTTAATTTTTGCAAGAGGTTGTATGCCTAGTTCTTTTGCTTTATCAGCAGACATTAATACCAATGCAGCTCCACCATCATTTATAGTAGAAGCGTTTGCAGCAGTTACAGTTCCTTCTTTAGTAAAAGCAGGTCGTAAAGATGGTATTTTTTCCATTTTCACATTCTTGTACTCTTCATCTTCGTTGAAAATAATAGGCTCTCCTCTTCGTTGTGGTACTTCTACAGGTACAATTTCATCTGCAAATTTTCCTTCGCTCCAAGCTTTAGCAGAGCGATTGTAAGATTCTATAGCAAAATTATCTTGATCTTCTCTTGAAAAATTATATTCAGTAGCACATGCATCTGCACACACTCCCATAGCAACTTTTTCATAAGCATCGACTAAGCCATCTCTTTGCATTCCATCTTCCATTTTTACAGGACCAAATTTTGTAGCTGATCTTGCATGTTGATAGTGAGGTATCATACTCATATTTTCCATTCCCCCAGCTACAACGATTTCTGCATCTCCTAAAGCAATAGTTTGCGCAGCTAACATAATAGATTTCATACCAGAAGAGCATACTTTATTAACTGTAGTACAAGGAACAGTATCTGGAATACCAGCCATAATAGCAGCTTGTCTTGCAGGAGCTTGCCCTAAACCAGCAGATACTACATTACCCATAAAAACTTCCTCTACTTGGTTTGGTTCTATATTTAATTTATTTAATGCGCCTTTAATAGCAATAGCACCCAACTTAGGTGCTGGTATATTAGATAATGTACCTAAAAAGCTTCCTATAGGAGTTCTAGCTACAGATGCGATAACTACTTCTTTCATTATAAATGTATTTGTTTGTTTTGTTATGCGAAAATAACCATTTTATAGCTAGTTCTCAAATAATAACAAAAGGTTATATTTACAATTCTAACTTTATATAAATGAACAAAATTATTAATAGTTTATATAGGAATAACGCATCTATTTATAGAGTGTTGTTGTTTATTATTACTACTTTTTCCATTGTGTATTTATTGCCAAAAGGAGGGCAGTTTAGATATGATTTTTCTAGGGGTAAACCGTGGCAGTATAATAATTTATATGCACCATTTGATTTTGCCATTCAGAAAACAGAAAAAGAAGTTTCTACAGAAATTAAACAGATAAAAGCTTCTTTACAACAATATTTTTTATACGACTTAGAAGTACCTAAAAATAAAAAAGAAATATTTTTAAAGATGATGGGATCTTTGTCATCTATAGATAGTATTAATTCTTTAGAAATAAAAAAGCTTACTGAAGAAGGAGAACGAATAATACAAAAAGTATATGATTATGGTTTCGTAGATGAGGTTTCTAAGGAGAGATTAAATAAAAATGAATTAATAGCTATTAGAAAAGGACAATCTATTGAAGATATTCCTTTTTCAAAACTTACACAATCTAAAGAAATTTTACCAATCATAGTAAAAGGTTTTTCAATTTATAATAAGTCATTTAGCAAAGATTTTGCGGTAAAGCAATTGTCGGAATTATTAGAACCTAATGTGAAATTTGACGCAGAATTTACAGAAAAGGGTGTGGAGCAAGCTGTAAAGGATATATCTTATACTAAAGGTAAAATATCTAAAGACGAGTTAATTATACAGAAAGGAGATATTGTTGAGGGTAGGAGTTTTAATGTTTTAAGATCGTTAAAAGAAACATCTAAATCTCAAATTTGGACAAAGTCAAATTATAATTGGTTGGTTTTTGGATATACTATTTTAGTTTCTTTAGCATTATTAATGATGCTGTTATTTTTACATCGTTACAGGCGAGATATTTTTGATAATAATAGCCAAATAACCTTTATTTTTTTAAATGTATTGCTAATTATTTTTGCACAAACATTAATGGTTACTTACAATCCAGATTTATTATATGTAATTCCTGTAACGATACTTCCCATTGTGTTAAAAGCTTTTTTCGATGCTAGATTAGGTTTGTTTACACATGTTTTAACGATCCTTTTATTAGGTTTTATAGTACCAAATAGCTTCGAATTTATTTATTTGCATATAATAGCAGGTATTGTAACTATTTTATCTGTTTCTGAATTGTATAAGCGGGCAAGTTTATTTATTTCAATATTACAGGTAACACTTGTTTATATGGTTACTTATTTTGCATTTTCAATAATCAAAGAAGGAAATGTTTCTAACATAAAATGGGAATATTTTGGATGGTTTGCAATGAATGGTTTACTATCATTTTTAGCTGTTTTCTTTATTTATTTTTATGAAAAAGTATTTGGTTTGGTTTCTGATGTTACTTTATTAGAGCTTTCTAATACAAATTCTAAACTTTTAAGAGAATTGAATGAAAAAGCACCAGGAACGTTTCAACATTCGATACAAGTAGCTAATTTGGCAGAAGCTGCAGCTAATGAAATAGGAGCAAATTCTATGCTAGTTAGAACAGGAGCTTTATACCATGATATTGGAAAAATGACCAATCCAAAATATTTTACAGAAAATCAGATTACAGGGGTAAACCCACACAATGATTTATCTCCTAAAGATAGCGCACAAATAATTTTAAATCATGTGATTAAAGGAATAGAAATAGCAAAAAAGAATAAAATTCCAGATCGAATAATCGATTTTATAAGAACACATCATGGTACTAGTTTGGTTTATTTTTTTTATAAGAAAGAGCAAGAGAACAATCCTGATGAAGAAGTAGATGAAAAGAAGTTTAGATACCAAGGTCCTATACCATTTTCTAAAGAGACGGCCATTTTAATGATTTGTGACTCAGCAGAAGCAGCTTCAAAAAGTTTAAAGAATCCAACAGCACAATCTATAGATGAATTAATAGACAAGGTTGTAGAAGGGCAAAAAAACAACAATCAATTCATTAATTCTAATATAACCTTTAGAGAGATAGAAAAAATAAAAAAAATTATTAAAGCTAAGTTGATGAATATATATCACTTACGTGTAGAGTATCCAGAATAAGTGAAATTTTTTCAAAAAATACTTGTGAGATTCTTTTTCTAATGTTAAATTTGCACTCGCAATTTTTAGTTCAAATAGTCGATTTGAAATTTAAATTACGGAGAGGTGGCAGAGTGGTAATGCAGCAGATTGCTAATCTGTCGACGGGAAACTGTCGCCAGGGTTCGAGTCCCTGTCTCTCCGCTAAGAAAATTGCACTCGGGGTGTAGCGTAGCCCGGTTATCGCGCCTCGTTTGGGACGAGGAGGTCGCAGGTTCGAATCCTGCCACCCCGACACTGTTTTCGTAGAAACATAAAAACTACGGGCTCTTAGCTCAGCTGGATAGAGCACCTCCCTTCTAAGGAGGCGGTCGCAGGTTCGAATCCTGCAGGGCTCACTAAAGCGGAGATTTTATCATACTTGATAGAATTTCCGCTTTTTTTATTTCCTATATTACCCGTCATTTCTGGGATTAGCGAGAAAAATGAATTTATTCTAGTGGTTCGAACTTGGTCTAATTCGTGATTATAGAAGATTCCGTCTGGAAATAGCATTTGCTGAAAAACCTTTTTATTCTCTAAAGTAGAAGATTCCCACAACGGCAATACATTGGTGGATGTTTTGGCAACAAAATTGATTACTTTTTTGAGGTTCGAACTGTATCCGCTTGTTTTATCAACTTCTTGCTCAATTTCAAAATATTCATTTTTGTATTTAGAGCTGTACTTATCGTAAAGTGGTCTATCTATTTCGCCAATAACAAATCGTTCTTCGATATTCTCTAATTTCTTTTTTAAAGCATTTAGATTGGCTTTTAAAACTTTCTCATTTTCTGTTTTCGATTTAAAGAATACTCCCATTTGCTCTTCTAGTTGCACTTTGATAATTTCCATTTCTTCTTTTTCAATCTTAAAAGAAGCTAGTGCTTTATTAAACAATTGGTGCATAGCTTTGGCACTACGATTTACTTTGCATCCTTTTGTACGGCATTTGTAGTAATACAGGTTTTTCTTTTTTACTAAATAACCTGTCATTCCTTTTCCACATTTTTCACACTTTGTGAAAATTTTTAAAGGCAGATTGTCATTATCTTTATTATGGACAAATCCATGTATGCGTTTTTCTTGTCTAATATTATGCACTTTTAAAAAAAGCTCTTTTGAAATCATTGCTTCATGATTACCTTCAATTACTTGATCTGGAATCATTTTACTAGTAATCAATCCACAATAGAAGGGATTTGAGAATAAATCGTTTAAACGTTTCTCTGATAGGTTAATTCCCATCTTTTTTAAACGCCTTACAATTTCTACGTTTGGTAATTGGCTGTAAGCTTTCCACTCAAAAGCCTTTTTTAGCAGTTTTCCTTCTTCATTAACTATCAACTTACGTTCTGTAGCTTTTCCTTTATTTAAGTCCTCATACCCTCTAGGAACAGCCCAAACCCAATACCCTTTTAAGAGTAGTTCTTTCATTCCTGTAACAGTTTTATCTCTTCTCAATTCATTATCCATTTGTCCGAAGAGGAAAAATATTTTTTGCTGAAAAGAACCCGACGGAGTAGTTGGATCAAGTTCTTGTGTGATGGCTAATGTAATTACACCATATTTTTTAAGCAATTCTTCTGCAATAGATGCTCCATTTATCCCTGAACGAGAAAAACGTTCGTATGAGTACACAATAATATAGTTGATGTTTTTAGAGCGTTTTACAAACTTTAGTAATTGATTAAACTCTTTTCTGTCATCTGTTTTTGCAGATTCGTATGTACCTCCAAAATATCCAACAACATTTAAGTTTCGTCTTTGTGCATATAAATCACAATGCTTTTTTTGAGAAGCCAAACTGGTATTATCCTCTTGATCGCTGGAGGAAACCCGAGTATAAATAACGGCGTTATTACCTTCTTGAAATTTTTTGGGAGCTTTGGGAGCGAATTGTTTGAAAAGAGTTAAGTTATCCATGGTTTTAAGTGTTGAATATCAATAACAAAGATATAGGTATTGGTAAGTTTTGTGTAAAAATCAATGTTAAATAATATTTTGACCTTGTACATTAATGGTCTCTAATATGAGTAAAGAAAAGGTTTCAGCGTTTTTAATAAGCTGATTGTATGCTTTGGGAGATATGTTTTTATACTTAGGAATTTGACGTATTTTTTCTATAGGCAATCGTTTCTTGACTCTCTCTGTAGCTTGTTCTATATTTTCTTTGTTGATTTTTTGCATGATTAATAGAGTGACGTATTGTATGCCTTTTCTTATATATAACAATAGCATCTTTAAGGTTTTGTATAAACTTATAGTTATCATGGCGTCTAATTTATTAATGAATAAAATCGTCCCTATTTGTCTTTTATTGGCTTGCTTAATACTGATTTAGTTTCTTTTTTATATCTAAAACATTTGCTGTGATTTTTTAAATAAAGCATTCTTCTAAATTCTATATTTAGACAGCCCAACCCTAAATTTTCTTAACTGAATTAGCAACAAATTCTTCTTGAGCCTTTGTCACTAATTCTTAAAAATTCAAGATTGGACTTACATATTTTAAGGGGTTTATAATAAATGAAGCCTTTGTCATTTTTCGGGACAACGAAAAACTGGCAGGATATAAGCATTTCTAATTTGAAACCTTTTGCTTTTATCGCTTAACTCATCGTACACGCTAACACAAAACCTTTCAAAAGAACTGCTAGATATCCTTATGGAACTTGTCAAGACTATACAAGTTTTAGCAATAAATAAGGAATCTACTTCCTTGAAAATACGAGTATTTTACTACGTCGCAAACACACCTAATTTATCACTAAAAGTCTTGACAAAACCCACTTCATTTATTGTGCTATGCACGTAAGAAAGAAACAAACACCCCTTAAAATTTAATAGGGATTGAAATTCTTAAAAACGAGCATTATGGTATCATTAGAAACATTAAAAGAGTACAACTTCAAAACAATAACGCAGTACTACGAATACATTTTAGAATCTCTTGTAAACGGACAGCGTAAACAAGCAGAAACACTTGCGACAGCACTCTCTATTGCTCAAAAAGTAGATGCTATCGAATATTTGGAGGACTATGTATCTAAAGTAGCTTCTGAGTGTAAAAACCTCATTTTAAACGCCATTTAAAATCAATTTACGAATCACTAAAACCACATAAAAATGAAAACTATAAACAGAAAAGCAACCGAAATATTTTTAAAAATAGTAGCACTCGTAAAAAAGAATAATGGACATATAGAACTAGATAATAAGAAAGGACTTTATATGGCTTTATCAGCTGAAAAAATAGACGAAATAGAAGGGTTTGAAATGTATTCGCTCGCACATTACAAAGAGCAAAATGGAGATTTAATGGCAGACCCCGAAATGTGTTTTTTATTGGCTCAAAATGAAAAGGATTCTATTGTAATGCCTTATAGCTATCGTAATGATTTTATGAGAATAGACCAAATAGACCTATTTATTGAGGATGGTAAAATAAAAGGCATTAGGCATGAAGCAGTAGCCAAAAATGTAGCCTTTGCTAATACGTGGCTAAAAAATATAGAAAAGCAACAACTAATTTAAAATTTATGAATGTGCGTGAAGAAATTAAGCAAAACGGAATGACCATTTTACAAGGCAATGAAGGAAGTTTAAAAGTGATTTTTAACAACCTAATAGGTGAAAATATAAAAGGAATAGCATATCAAAACTATCTCAATAATGTCGCTTTTAATGCAGGTTTTGAATATGGCACAATATTGTTTATGAAAGACAAAAAACTGATAGAGAAAGGAACAATTAAAAAATAAATAATGCCATGAAGCATCTTCCAAATACAATTATCAAACTATTCTTACTTCTAGGAACAGGCTATTTACTATCCAATGTCATTACTAAAGAAGTAGTGATTGTAATCTCACTTTTAGTAGCTGTTTCGCTAATACGTTGGCTATTTAGCTTCGCCTTTTCGCTAGTATTTACAGTTGTTAAATGGGCTTGTATTCTTGGGGGTATTGCTTTGTTAATCTCCATTATTTAATCACTAAAAACAAATCAAAATGAACACAAATTTTTTCAATCAAATTGCCCAAATGAATATAGAAGGTAGTTTACAAATTAACATTCAAAAAACAGATTCAGAAAACTATATCGTATCCGTGTTATTACAAAATAGGCAATGTGGAGACAAAGTAAAAAACACAATCCCTCCCCTTGTTTTAAATGGCACTTCGGATGATTTAGACAATGGTTTCTTTCAGAATATCACAAAGCCTATTGAGCAAACATCAGCCTTAATGATAGATATGGAACAATACCTAAAGGCACAAGAAAAAGCGAAAAGGCAATCAGCTATGCAAAAAGAAAAAGCAGATAAAGAGAAAAAAGAGGAAGAAGTCAAAGAAAAGAAATACCAACAAGCCATGAGTAAAGCGGACAAATTAGAAGCAGAAAACGAATACCGCAAAGCATGGACGGCAGTACCAGAGATTAATGATTTCCCTAATCATACCGAAGAAATCCGAAAACGCAGAAAAGAATTGTCAGACCAATTCGAACCTAATCTTTTTAAAGCACAATTAATAAATAACTAGACCATGTTAGTAGCAACACAATTACAACGAGTTTTTATACTCAAAGACAAAGGACAAGAAATTGAATTGGCAGACCCTAACATAAAATGGTCACCACAAAGTGTGCTTAATTTTTATGCAAACACCTATCCCATTTTAACCACCGCTAAAATATCTGCACCTAAGATAAATGAAGATACCGTACAATATCGGTTTGAGAGTGTTATGGGAACTAAAGGATAAAAATCATGATAGGAAGCACTCTAACCTTAGAAAACGTAACGAGCATTTATAGCGCAATGCTTAAAATTGAAACCATTGACCGTTCTGACCATTTTACAAATTACCTAAACGAACTAGAATGGCGAATGGAATATCTAAAAAACAGTAAATAATGAATTATGCAACGCAATATCATACAAGGTACAATCCAAATCTCCAACAAGAAGAAACAGGAACAACTACACCAACAATTGGGCGAGTTTATAGCATTTCTAAAGCGACCCAAAGACCACGACGAAATACAAAAAGACAAAAGACAGTCAGTTCCAATAGACCAACTACCAATGGTTTTTTAAAAACGACTTTTTTACCAAAACTTCAAGAAAATGAACAACAGATTAAACTACCGAGAAAAGAAGTAGAACAAATTGAAACTGATTTTTATACTTCTCTTTCTCAACTAGAAAAACATTACAGTATTTCTGTTTTAGAAACCAAAAAATACAGTTATCCGTATAACCTTTCTCTAGCGTGTTGGAATGTTGAAGAGAAACTTAAAAAGTATTCAAAAAGTACTTGTTTTAATGCTTTACAAATTATACAACAAGAAAAGCAAACGACATTAAGAGTAACTGAAAAATACGAGACAGGAAACTGTTTGTATTATATCCCAATAGTTCCATTATTTCGGTTACTAAAGAATCCACAGAAACAACAATCTGCTCAATTATTGTTATCCGTTTTCTGCTACCTATATCGTGTTGTTGGTGTGCCTTTTTACAGAGAAGAAGACAGCTATTTGTATTGGTTGTATGATATGATAACAGAATGGCATTGTGAAGAAGAAGACAGCGAAGAAAAAGAAAAAACGCTATCAGAACTTCGAAAAGCTACGTGTGTGGGCAATTACATATTACGTAAAATTCAATCTAAAGAAAACCTAATCTATTGGGAAAATAGGTTGCTGAATTTTCAAGTTAAAGATGATTTTGATAAGGAATGTATAAGTATTGCTACACAGTTTTTTAACCTATATAAAAAATATGAAAACCGACACTTATACTTGCATATCAATACAGGTAATCAAAGGGACGATGATGAAGAGTGTTTAACAATGGATAAATACATTTCTTTTATAGCAGATACTAATGATAGCGTATTTGAGGAGCTTTTTAATGTTGTAAATAACGATTTTGGAGAATACGGAGCAATAGAAGAGCCTAGCCTACTAAAGCATTTTAACGGAACTGATATTACTACGAGAAATTTAGAATTTGAAAATCAAATTTTCAAATTGATACCCCAACTGTGTCAATTATTAACTTAAAAATAAAGCGATGAATCACGATATAACAAAAGAATTAGGAACAATGTACCATCCGCATTCGGCTTTAGTAATTTACCAATCAAAAGATGTTAATAAGGTAACGTATGTAGAACAGTTTGATATGGATGCTAATGGAAACCCTATCAATGCACATCCCTTAACGACTAGAGAAGCAGAAAGATTATCTAAATCCCTGAATACGAAACAGCTTCAAAATAATGCTTGTTTTATTTCTAAAAGTATTTTATCCACCACTGTTTTAAGTATCAATCCAAGTGGACAAGGAAAAGTTATTTGGTACAGCAAACCACAAAAAAGACACTTATTTTTCATTGATAAATTAGGAATTCCAAGTAGAGTCGCCCACCTACCCGCCTTAGTTTGGAAAGCCACTAAAAATCAATTGTCAGTATATGCACTTAAAAATACAAGTCGACCTACTTTAAAAACGAAATTGTACTACGCACCATTTTTCAATGTGTACAAAAATGGTGGTGTTTGTATGGGAACTGTAAACATTAAAGTTGTAAAATCATCCTCTTTAGAAGAGTTTATACTAGAGTGGGAAACACATTTTTTCAATAGCTATTTCAGTCATTTACTAGATAATTACAATCCAATACAAGGAAATTTGGTAAGTCTTTGGCAAGATGTAATAATTGCAAATAAACCATTTCCAAAAGACGTATTAAAATTGAATAACAAAACCTTAAAAGACCTTTTTTAATGAACACTATAACCAACATACATTATACAGATGATGCGCTGATACAGCCAACCAACCCAATAACTATAAATCTTATTGGAGCAGGAGGAACAGGCTCGCAGGTAATAACTGCTTTGGCTCGAATGAATCATGCTTTAAATGAATTGAGCCATGCTGGTTTTGATATCTGCTTATGGGATGATGATATTATAACACACGCTAATTTAGGAAGACAGTTATTTGCTGATAGTGAATTAGGTCTTTATAAATCGGTAGCTTTAATGAATCGTGTAAATCGTTTTTTTGGTACGAAATGGAAAGCTGAAACTAGAAGATTTAATGCAGAAAATTTAGAAAAAAATCAAGAAAAATCTAAAGCGATTATTACTATTTCTTGTGTAGATAGTATCGCATCACGTTTTGAAATTGCAACTATTTTAGAGGACACAATTACCTCAAAATTTCATCACAACAAACCAACATATTGGATAGATTTTGGTAATAGTCAACATACAGGACAAGTAATTTTAGCTACTGTAGGTGAATTAGAGCAACCTAATTCTAAAAAACACCACCCAATAGGAAACCTACCTTTTGTAACCGAAGAGTTTGGAGAATTACTAAAACAGTCGGAAGATACAGACGATACCCCAAGCTGTTCACTAGCAGAAGCCTTAGAAAAACAAGATTTGTTTATCAACTCCACACTAGCACAAATGGGATGCTCTTTACTATGGAATTTACTACGAAACGGATTTACTGATACACGAGGGTTTTTCCTAAACCTAAAAAACTTTCATTCTCAACCTATAAAATTGTAACAATGAAATCACAAATTAACGAAATAAAGATTAGTTATAAACAAGGTTTGAAATCTTCTAAGTGGCAAAAAATTAATAGTTCAAAATCTGCTGCCCAATTACTTTTTGAGCATTGGGATAAAGATACTATCGGGATTCAAGAAAGCTTTAAAGTTGTTTTGTTAAACAATAGTAATAAGATCAAAGGCGTATATCAACTTTCGCAAGGAGGAATTACAGCCACATTAATAGACCTTCGAATTTTGTTTGCCGTTGTTTTAAAATCGCTTTCCGTAGCTATAATTTTAACACATAACCATCCAAGTGGAAAACTAGAACCTAGCGATGCAGATAAAAGTTTAACAAATAAGATTAAAGAAGCGTCAAAATTATTTGACATTAAAGTTTTAGACCATTTGATACTAGCACCAAATGGCAATTATTATAGTTTTGCAGATAACGGTATTATGTAATGTAGGATAAATACATTAAAAAAGGAGGTGTTTTTTACGCATCTCCTTTCTGAAACTTCTTTTTTTAATAATTGCAAAGAAAAAAAGAAGCAAAAAACTTCGCTTGGACTCAATGGCTTTTTATTATTTTTTAATAGCACTATTTATTTTAGGGTGTTTTTCCCCTTACTTATTTTCTGGCAAGTTCCTATTTTAGATTCATAGTTTTTAAGATATTCTTAGAGGAATAGTATCAAAAGCTTTTAACTCTCTTTTATGAGAGTTTTTTTATGCTTTAAATTTTCTTTTTGCCGAACCTTAATGTTTTTTTAAGTTGTTTATCTCCTTCTTTTATTTTAGAATTTAAAGGGTGTTTTTCCTTCCTTTTTCAAATGAAACTTCAACTATATTGCAGCTAAATAGTTTATCTCCCCCGATAACAAAAATTTTGTTTTAAAAAGCCTTTCATTTTTTGAAAGGCTTTTTTATGTACTGTTGGTCGGTACTTAATGGTGTCTCAACTGTCTGTTTCATTTTTCCCATTACTTTTTATTTATTTTAGTTAAAGTATTAACAACCAAAATTAAAATATACTTGGTCTGTTAAGTTTTCAAAAAGAAGTAATCTGGGGGGATTACTTCTTTTTTTTATTAGAAATTAAAACCTGCTAAAAAAAACTACTCATCCTTCTGTGTCCTAAATTCAAAACTCACTTTTTCGGATTGCCCGAAATTATCCTCTATATACACATCAAATTGATGATTTTCGGTAGAATTTGCAGTATAATATAATCGAAATGTATCCTTATCAAGAGGATATAAATCATTGGGAATAGCTAGTGGCGTATCTTCTAAAAACACCCATCCGTTTCCTTCATTCTGAAAAAAGCGAATTTTGAAATTCGCATCCTTATAATCTCCTTGTTTCTCTAAAGTACAACGTATCTCTATCGTCCCCTTTTCAGCAATTACTTCAGGGATTGGTAAATGGGTTAATTTGTACGTATAAGCTTGTTGAATGTCTAAAGTTTCCTTGCTACAAGCAGTAGCTAGTATCGAAGTAATGACAAAGGCTATAAGCCCTAAAATTGATATTGTTTTCATTTTTTTAAATTTTAATTGATAAAGATGCGTGTACCTATTCCGAACTGTGATTGCCACTCTGCCAATCCACTTTTAGGTAAATAATTGACCTCTGAAAAAGCAAACAACACCCAACGATTAGATAAATAGGTTTCAAGAGAAAGTGTTGCTTTACCACCATAAACAAACCCCGATGTATTTTTAAGCGTTGCTCCATCTTGTAATAGTGATTGATCCTTGTTAAATACTTGGTAACCTGCAATACCAGAAGCTCCTATATAGACTAATAGACTCTTTTGATAATTGCTAAATGCTTGCAAAAAATACCCAATGTCTCCATTGTAAAAATCATAAGGCAATTTTTGATTTTTATAATCAAAAGTTTTTCGTTGGTAGGCTGTTCCAAATTTCCAATAATTGCCTTTAATTGTATTTGCAGTTACTGCCAACTGAAAACTAAAATTTTCAGAAATAGCATCGGTTGCATTGGAAGGGATGGTACTTGATATTTGTATGGCTATTTCATCCCCTAATAAACGTTGCGAATGTATAGGATTTATAAACAGTATAAGCCCTATAATAGTTATGATTCTTATTCCCATCGTACTTGTAATTTTTCAATGGTTTGTGCTTGTTCCCAATCTTTACTTTCTAATAAGAAAGTTTGATGTCTTCCACCATTTTTTTCAAATACACTTACCTCTAACAATTTATCATTTGGTAAAGTCATTTTTCCCAAACAAAATATGGTACGTTCCTTACTTTTTCTATCCACTTTAGCTACAGAATGAAATACACGAACAGGCGAAAGAGGTATTTCTTGTATGGCTGTTTTCTTCAATAATTTTTTATCAACCACTTTAAAACTGATAAAATCAATTTCGAAAGGTGTTTTTGAACGATTTTTTAATTCTGTATGGAAATACAACAACCCTTTTTCTACATACAAACCCTTTAAACGAAATTGAATGCGTGCTTTTTTTGCACCAATATGACGAATATGGGTATCGTTATTTTTATAAATCGTACGCATTACTAAATCCACCCAACGAGGAGATTCGTTTCCTAATTCTTCAAAAAATACCGTTTGTTTATTCGGCTGAACTTGGGCATCTTTTAAAATCACTTCATTCATATCGATATTGAGCTTCTCTGGCTCATCGGCATACTTTACATTAAAAGCATAAAAACTACCATCAGCACAAATAACGGTAAGGCTTGTTTCCGCATCAAAATAGGCTTTATTGGCTTTTACACGCAATACATTTTCAGCCTGTTTTGCCTTCCCTGCAATAAGGTTGTTACTCCCTAAATCGACATAACGGATTGGGGATTTGAATAACAAATGAGAGGTTTTATGAAAGCTGACTTCTAAACCATAAGGGACGATGGTTTCTTTATAGGAAAAAGGTTGACTAAAGCCTTTAAATAAATCGTTGGATGGTGTTTCTTGCGCGTTTAGGCTACTACTTATCATTGTTAAAATGATAGACATTAAAATTAAATGTTTCATACGAATTAAAATTTGTGATACTGCTTAGGCAGTATCGGTTATTATTATGGTTAAGAATTTATTGTATTTCAGAAAGCAATAGAATATCATGTCCTGCTTTGACTGTTATTTTTGTTTGTTGAATTTTATTTTTCAAATAATTAGAAGTGCCTTGAATAGCTCCTTTTCCTAAATCGGTTAAGAGCTGTTCGGATGCAGAATTGTTTAGTGAAAAACCATTTCCCGAAGCATTCCCCAAACTGGTTAAAATTTCTTTTACTGCATTTTGCTCTAACGTGCCAGGAACAGCAATTCCTTTCTGCCCATCTAAGCCATAGGCATTGAGTTCTACAGGAACTAATACCCCTTTGTACTGTATAGAAGCAATGGAAAGCAGCAAGCGATTTCCTTCTAATTTTGGAGTGGTTATTAAAACAGTTTGTGCAGGTACAACCATCATGGCTACTTGTATAGGTTCTAATAATCGAATAGGCACATTTTCATCTTGTGTAATTTCCATGGTTTGATGTATACACGCTTTGATGGTATTTCGTTTTAGTTCCTCTTTAGTTCCTACAGGTGTTGTAAATGCTTGCGCATTTGTCCAATTAGCATCTTGTAAACTTGATACGATACTTTCTTTATATTGTTGAACCGATTTTACATGTCTTTTTTTAGCACTTCCATTTTGCATAGCCGTTACTGCAACACCTTGAGCAGTTGTAGGCAAATACTTTGATGCCATTTGATACGATTTTTCCATCAAAGCCAATTGTCTATCTTCTTGACTAACGGCATCTTTTTTAGAATTTAATTGCTCTTTTAAAGTTTCAATTTCTTCTTCTAAGGCTTTAGTTTCTGAGTTGTCTTCAGCGTAGAAATTATCTAAGGTTTGATGCATGTTTTTATATGCCGATACGGAAGAGCCAATATGATTATTTGAAGATTGATACGGATTCTTTTTAGGTGTTTTAAGAGTATCTGTATTGTTTTGAAACAAATCAGATAGACTCGCCATTTCTTGTTTTTTTCGAGCTTGTTCTTCTGCTAATTGTTGCTTTTCGTATGCGGATTGTTTGTCATCTAAGAGTCCTGCATTGGTAGCTTCTGGAATAGAAATATTCATTCCTTGATTTCCATTAATAGCTGCTTTTTCGTTGCTGCTACTAGGAGCAAACAAGAGATATAGTACGCCTATAAAAAGCAAACCAAGTCCAGTATAAACCAATAGTTTTTTGTGTTTTTCTTGCAGTTGTATAGGCTGCTTTTCGTTTTTATTTAAATGCTGTTTCATGTTTTTTGTTTAAAAATTATAAGAGTGCAATACCTTCTAAAAGAAGGTGGTTATAACCACCCCAAGTGTGACTAAGACATAGCTTATAAAAAGTGCCCACACCAGTACTTTACGTTGTTGTACTGTTAGGGTTTTACATTGTTTTTGTAACCACTCTACTACCTGTTTTTTAAATAATAGATTCATCGTTTTATGGTTTGTAAATCCGTATTTACAAGTACTCTAAAACCTTCGATGGTAAACCCTTGTGGATTGTTATCGGAGCGAACAGAATTCACCAATTGGCATGAAGTAACTAGACTACGCTCTGTTTTATTACTCGCTCGTATAATCCACTGTTTGGCATGTACCATCATTTCGTAGGGATAGCTGTTAAAATTGGTTTGAATACTATCCACCACAATACGCTGATGGATATTCCCTGAAATAATTCGATTGTAATACCCTTGTTCAGAAAGGTCTTTATAATAGTCAAAGGCACTTTTGTCAGCCATAAACAAGGCTCTTTTAATGTTGGATTCAATGGCTTTATTATCGGGAGCAAGGGTAAAAAACAGCTCGTGAAATCTTCGAACATGTTCTCTAGCTTCCACGGGTTTATTTAAAGAAGCATCTTGCGATAATGCCACCATTAAAGATTTTCCTTGGTCTAGTACATATATTTTTTGACGTTGTGCCTCGGCAAACCGATACGAACTAAATACGGAGTAGCCCACAACGATGGTACACAATAGGATAAAGAGAATGCTTAATAAGCGAATTTTCTTAAAGCTACTTTCTACGGTAGTTAGGGTTTTAAATGCTATCTTTTTTTTCATCTTATTTTATTTTTAATCTTCCACGAATATTTCCTGAAGCAGCTCCTGCTGTTGCTCCAGCCATGTTTCCTGCTTTTTTAGAAGATTGATTGATATTTCTATTGTAATTCCCCATACCACCTGCTTGAATCACCCAATTGGCAACTGTTGGAATGGTGAAGTAGCCAATAATTCCGATGAGCATAAAAACCGTATAAATGGTATTAGAACCGTCGGGGATATAGTTGGGGTTAGACAGGGCTTCAATGTCTTTGGTAAGCATCAATACTTGAATTTTACCTAACATTGCTCCAAAAAGGTTAGAGATGGGTAACCAGAAATACACACTGATATAGCGATTCAACCATTGTGTAAGCGTGGACTGAAAACCATCCCAAACCGAAAGCGCAAAAGCAATGGGACCCAAAATAGAGAGTACAATTAAAAAGAAGGTGCGAATAGTATCTATAATAAGAGTAGCTGCTTGAAAAATGAGTTCCAATAAGGAACGAAAGGCATCTCTCATGCTTTTTTGCAATTGATACAGTCCTTTTTCAATATGCATTCCTGCCATGGTTGCTAAGTTTGAAGGCGACCATCCTAAGGCTTCTAATTTTTTATCAAACTCTTCATTGCTTATCAAATAAGCAGTTTCAGGATTCCTAAGCATTGCTTCTCGTTCAAGCCGATCTTTTTGGGCTTGATACGTTTGCATATCAAAGGTTTGCGATTCTAAAATACTAGCCGTTCCTGTAACTACAGGACTCAGTACATTGTTAATAGTTCCCAGTACAATAGAAGGAAAAAAAAGAATACACAAACCAATAGCAAAAGGACGTAACATTGGGTACACATCAATAGGTTCAGCTCTAGCTAATGATTGCCATACTCTGGCAGATACATAAAACAGTGCGCCCAAGCCTGCAATAGCTTTGGCTATACCTATCATATTGCTACACAAAGGCATCATCTCTGTATATAAACCTCGTAATACTTGGTGTAGGTTGTCGAAATCAGCGATTAAAAACATAATTTATAGATTTACCAATTACGCTCGTTCGCTGTTCCGTATAAAGCCAATACCCGTTTGATATTCCCTTTTTCTTTTGCTCTTAAATAACTAACTCCAATATTTTTTCGAGTGTAGTAATTCACTAAATCTCTATTGGCTTTTACTTCTTTGTAAATGCGATCTATCATATCCATACGTTCTTTATCATTCATGGATAAAGAAGAAGGGTTGATGATTTTTTTAAGTTCTTTAACTAAGCCACCACTTTCTTCCAATAATTTAGAATAGCCAAAAGCAATGGCAGAGAGTTCTTGTGGGGCATAATTTTCATCAGTTATCATTTTCTGAAAATTGTTTACGTAGATATCTGAAACCTCACCCACCATAAGTACCACTTGTTGTACTTTGCGAGCATCTTTCACTAGATTATTGACACGCTTTAGTTTATCGTAATACTTTTTTCCCTGTTCATAAATTTTTACGGTCTCCTTAAAATTGTTAATCATGTTAGTAGCCGTAGTAGATGTTTGCACAATTTGTTGTGCAGTATTGGCAATTCCTTGTGCTAAATTGGTAGGATCGGTAACGACCCATTGTGCTTGTATAGTGCTGTGAAAACCGATCACAAAAACTAAGAGATAAATGAATTTTTTCATGGTCTCTATTTTTTAAATTAATACTGTTTTTTTATCTTTTTTAAAGCGGTTGAATTAAGATTGTTTCCGCTGTTCTGCCAATTGCTTAATGGCAGATTCTATATTTCCTCCTTGCGCTTTGGCAAGTGCTAAAACCTTCATTTTTTCGGTTTCTTCCGTGGTGTAGGTCAGGTATTCTTCGGAGCTTACTTCGGTGGCATATACTGCCGATTGCGTACCGCCCAAACCAATCCAAACTTCCTTGTATAATCGACTTGGATGATTGTTCAGATTGATTGATAAAATTTGTGCTTTTTCCTTTTCGGTAAGCCCTAACATTTCTTGAATACCATCGAACTTGTTCATGTACTTACGCTGGTCAAGCAGTATTTTACAATCCGAATTATTGATAATGGATTCCTTAACAATAGGCGATTGAATAATGTCGTCTACTTCTTGAGTAACCACAATAGCTTCTCCAAAAAACTTACGTACCGTTTTAAATAAGTATTTGATGTATTCTGCCATGCCTTCTTTAGCAATCGCTTTCCATGCCTCCTCAATTAAGATGAGTTTTCGAATCCCTGTTAATCTTCGCATCTTGTTAATGAAGACTTCCATGATGATAATGGTGACTATGGGAAATAGAATCTTATGATCTTTAATCGCATCAATTTCAAAAACAATGAATCTTTTGCTTAATAAGTCCAATTCTTCTGTGGAATTCAGCAGGTAATCATATTCCCCTCCTTTGTAATAAGGCTCTAATACATTTAAGAAATTTGCCAAATCAAAATCCTTTTCTCGTACCGATTTTTCTTCTAAAATGGTTTTGTAATCGGTTTTGGCAAATGCATAAAATCCGTTGAAAGACACCTCTGTAGAAGGGTCTTTTTGAATCTTTTTGATAAATAAATTCACGGCATTAGATAAAGCTACTTCTTCCGAACGAGAAGCGGGTTCATCATCTCGTTTCCACAAAGTCATAATCAGTGTTTTAATACTTTCTCTTTTTTCAATATCAAACACCCCATCGTCTGTGTAAAAAGGGTTAAAAGCAATTGGGTTTTCTTCCGTATACGTAAAATAGACCCCGTCCTTACCACCAGTTTTCTGACGAACGAGTTCGCATAAACCTTGATAACTATTTCCTGTATCTACCAACAACACATGCGTGCCTTGCTCATAATACTGTCGAATTAAATGATTGGTAAAAAAAGATTTTCCACTTCCCGAAGGACCAAGTATAAACTTGTTTCGATTGGTAATGATTCCTTTTTTCATTGGTAAATCGGAAATATCTAAATGAATGGGTTTGCCTGTTAATCTGTCCACCATTTTAATTCCGAAAGGAGATAGTGAGTTGCGGTAATTGGTTTCTTGTGTGAAGAAACACAGCGCAGGGTCTATAAACGTATAAAAGCTTTCTTCAGCAGGAAAATCACCAGCATTGCCTGCCATGCCTGCCCAATATAAAGTAGCGGTATCTATGGTATTGTGGTGCGGACGGCATTCCATTAATGCCAATTGGCTACCTACCTCATTTTTAATTTGGCGGAGTTTTCCACGATCATCACTCCATGCCAACACATTACAATGGCAACGAACAGAGGTTAGTCCGTTAGAATGTGCTTCATTTAAGTAATTCTCAATCCACTCTTTATTAATTTGATTGCTTCGGCTATACTTGCCTAACGAATGCATATTACGAGCCGATTTTTCAAACTTGCGTAAATTTTCATCGCTATTATCAATAAAAATATATTGGTTGTAGATGTGATTGCAATTCAATAAGAGTCCTACAGGTGAAGCAAAGGACAATCGGCAATCGCTTCTGTCAGTTGACAATCGCTCAAAACGTTTATCGGTGCTTACTTCATTGGGTAAATCTTCGGTATCTGATAGGGTGTGTAAACACAATACCTTATCTCCAACCTTCACCTCATCTACACCCAAATGAATATCTTGCAATGTAAAATTATCTTTCTCAGAAGAAAGCGAAAGGTACTCTTCTAAAAGTCCTTTTTTAGTATCAGAGCCAATAATGTCGGTATCCGTTAAACGCTCTAAGGCAACAAAACCAGAATCATTGATAATACGCTCAAACTGGTCTACCGATTCCATAAACTTGAGCATGGTTTCTTGATCTTGAATTTCCTTTGGAACTAAATGCTTACGAGTAAGGGTAGAAAAACTACTTTGACGACGCATTCGTTCTTTCGTAGTTTTGGTCACATACACATAACAGTGATGTGCTAAAAAAGGACGTTCGTTAAAATGCTTTTCAAAACTTCGAGACAAAAAACTTAGATCCTCTTTCTGAAGTTCTGGCTCATAGTTCTCTTTCAAATACCAATCCTGTTTATGTACAATGCTATAATCGGGCAATACTTTAATGGCTTTGTGCCAAGCTGCATGGATAGCTTCATATTCCTTTGAAGTTATGGTAAAAAGTTCGGGTAAGGTCACTTTAAAAGCGATGGTGATATCTGCATCTTTACTAATGATACAATTATGTTCTACTGCCCAGATTGGAAATTTATCTCCAAATGGACTACGTTTGGCTATCGGTCTCATCGGCTTTGATTTTGAAAGTTGATAAGTGACAACACTGTATGGTTACGAGAGATGTATTGTGGATGCCTTTTACGAGCCGAAACTTTCATTAAACCGTGTTCACCATATTTAGTATTTAAAGCGAAGGTTTTCCATATTAAAATTCCAGCACTTATAAGTCCAAGTGTTAAGCATATGTATTGGTTGATGCCAATCATATACAAGATGACTACGGCAATAAATAGCCCTAAAAGCCCACCTGCAAAAATGAACAGGTATTGGGCTTTTAGACCTTTAAACTCTACCGTTCTTCCTATGCCTTTGTTGATCTGAAAATCTGCCATAGCTTATAGGAAAAATGAACGTAAAATGGTTGCAGAAACAATTAAGAAAATACATGCTCCAAACCATGAAGCAGCCGTTTTAGAAGTGTCAGGATCTCCCGAAGAAAATTTGTTATACACTTTTACACCACCAATTAAACCCACCACTGCACCAATGGCATAGATGAGTTTAGTGGCAGGATCAAAATATGAGGTAACCATTTGTGTAGCACGATTAATTCCGCCTACACCGTTTTGTGCGTACGCTCCCAAACTGTATAAGAAAAAGGAGATGACACTAAAGATGATTTTATAAATTTTAGTTTTCATTTTTGGATGTTTTTTAATGAATTAAATGCTGAGAAGTGCCTGATTGAATTGAGGCAGATGGAGGTATTCAGTAAAAAATTATCCGTATTCAAAGTGCTGTTTTATGAAGATTTTCTCTTTCATTCGTGTGTAGTTTTAAGCTGGTTTTTAGCTTGTTTTACACGAATGTATTTTGAGAATACAGCGCTTTTTACGAGAAAGGTTTTATGACTTTAATTGGCTTTTAGAGGGAGGTGTTTGGAAGGAATCTATGAGTTTATATAGTCTTTATTTAGAAAATGTATAAGTTAAAATAGGACTTGTTTAAGTTCATTAAAGCTTAATGAAAATGTAGTCCTAACAGTGTACTAAAAGTTGTCAATAAAAAAAGAATAGTTAAATATGTAAATACATTACTGCATTTTATAATGTAGTTTTGTTATCTACTTGCTAGGTGAGGTGTGTTTTTTAATTACCTATTTATAAGTAGTTTAAAGTCTTCTAAATATTTACTAAATTAATGATTCATATAAGAAGAATATAATTAGCAAAGTGACTATATACATTTGTTGTGCATAATGTAAAAAAAGTAAAATCGAACTAAAAAAGCCAACCGTACAAATAACACATTTATTTCCTTTCAACACGAGAAGCCAATACTAAACATCGAACAAGGTAAATACTTTGCAACACCATTGCATTGAAAAATCTTTATCTTTGAATCAATGAAATTAATCACTATCATATTATCATTATTAATACTTACTTTGTCAATGCAACCTTGTTCTGACGGAAATAACGCCGAAGACCTGCATAAAGACGAAATAGGTGAAAATCATAATCATAAAAATGATAGTGATGATTCTTGTCCAGTTACCTGCATTTGTGATTGTTGTGGAATGGCAATTGCATATCAGCCTATTCAAACTTTTGATTTAGAAATAAATAACCAAATCTCTACAGAATTAGCATCTGTTTATCAATCAATTTACAGATTTAAATTTCATTTCAATATCTGGCAACCGCCACAATTAATTAGCTAAATACAGACTAAAAAGTCCAAAAAATTAAGTTAATTAATAGTTACATTTTCAATGAACAAATACATATTGAGCATAATGCTCACAATTATAGTGTGCTTTTTTGCCAAAGCACAAACATCTGATATACAAATAAAAGTAGTTTCGGAAAACGAGCCTTTAGTAGGTGCAACAGCATATTTTAAAGATTTAGAAAAAGGAGCAGTAACCGATTTTGAGGGAATTGCTAAGTTTTCAGAAATTCCAAATGGCAATCAAACCATAAAAATCTCATATATAGGTTTCGAATCTATAGAAACTACTATTGAAATTGGAATCAAAAAAATATTTTCTTTCGAACTCGAATCAGGAGAACACGAATTGGAAGAAATTGTTATTCAATCTTCAAGAAGTACACGAACAGTAAGAAAAATACCTACGAGAATAGAATTTATTGGTGCTGAGGAATTAGGCGAAAAAGCCATTATGAATCCAACCAATATTTCAATGGTACTTCGTGAAAGTACAGGAATACAAATGCAACAAACCTCTTTAAGTAGCGGAAGTACAAACATTAGAATTCAAGGTCTTGATGGTCGTTACACACAACTTCTAAGAGATGGTTTTCCTCTTTATGGTGGTTTTTCAAGTGGCTTGAGTATATTACAAATTCCACCTTTAGACTTACAACAATTTGAAATTATTAAGGGAAGTTCTTCTACACTTTACGGTGGTGGAGCAATTGCTGGTTTGGTAAATATGGTATCAAAAACACCTGACGAAGAACCTGCTTTAGATATTATGCTTACACAAACACAAGCCTTGGGAAGTACAGCAAATGTGTTTTATAGCAAACGAAATGAAAAATTTGGTGTTTCACTTTATGGTTCAGGGCATTATCAAAAATCTTACGACCCAGAAAACGATGGTTTTAGTAATTTGCCAAAAACTAAGTCTATTTCATTTAATCCAAAATTTTTCTATTATCCGTCTGAAAAGACTACATTTTGGTTTGGTTTAAACGGAACATATGACGACCGAATTGGTGGAGATATAACCAAAATAGAAGATGGAGAAAATGGGATTCATCAGTATACAGAGGAAAACATATCTAAAAGGTTAAGTAGTCAAGCAGTTTACAAAACTCAAATAGATTCTATAAGTTCTTTCAATATTAAAAATAGTATATCATTTTTTGATAGAAACTTAACAATTCCGGATTTAAATTTTGATGGTAAACAAACCAACACATTTACAGAAGTCAACTATCAAAGAAAAACATCAAAAGCTAATTGGATTTTTGGAGCAAATTTATATACTTCAAACTTTGATGAAAATGATAATGCAACATTACAGCGTGACCAAAAAGACATCACTTATGGAATTTTTGCTAATAACATTTATGACCTTTCCGATAATTGGATTTTAGAATCTGGATTAAGAGCCGATTACAATACTGATTTTGGTTTTTTTCCACTTCCAAAAATTTCAGTACTTTATAAAAATGAGAGTGGTTTTTCAAGTAGAATTGGTGGTGGTTTAGGTTATAAAATTCCAGATATTTTTACCGAAGAAGCAGAATTAATTAATTTTGAAAATGTACTCGGCATTGATAAACCTTCACTAAAAGCGGAACGTTCTTATGGTGTAAACCTTGATTTAAACTATCAAACACGTTTATTTGATACTGTAGGTTTTTCTATTAATCAACTTTTTTATGTTACAGCTATTAATAACGGTATGTTATTAAATAGTGTAGACAGCGGAATGTTTAAGTTTGAAAATGCAACTGATGAAATTTTGAGTAAAGGAGCTGAAACGAATATTAAGTTCTCTTATAAAGATTTTAGATGGTTTTTAAATTATGCACTTATAGACACAAAATTGAACTATTTAGCTGGAAATCCTCAAAAACCATTAACTGCAAAACATAACGCAGGAAGTGTTTTGATGTATGAATCTGAAAAATGGCGAATAGGATATGAAACTTTTTATACGGGAAAACAATTTTTGTCAAACGGTACAGAAACTACAGATTTTGTAACGATGGGATTACTTTTAATGAGAAACTTTAAATTTGTTAGTGCATTTATAAATTTTGAAAATTTCACGGACAGGAGACAAAGCCGATTTTCACCCTTGGTTTTACCACCTCACGAGAATCCAAAATTTCCAGAAATTTATGCACCAACAGACGGTTTTATATTTAGCGTTGGTATAATTATTAAACCTTTTGGAAACGAAGACCATCATTAACTATGAAAACAATAGAAGAATTATTAGAATCAAAAGGTATTCGTGTAACTGCTATGCGTTTATTGATTTACAAGTTTCTTACTGAAAAACAAGTAGCCGTTAGGTTAAGTGATATAGAAAATGCTTTCGACAAAGCAGATAGAACTACATTGTACAGAACTATTAAAACATTTGAGGAAAAAGATATTGTACATCAAATAGACGATGGAACTGGAATTACAAAATATGCGTTATGTGAAAATGGTTGTACTTGTGAAATCGAAACCGATTTACATTTACATTTTCATTGTAATAACTGTAACGAAACCATTTGTTTAACAGAACATAAAATCCCTCAAATAAAAGTGCCTGATGGATTTGTTTCAGAAAACGTAAACTTGGTTGTAAAAGGGGTTTGTGATAAATGTAGCGTACAATAATGCGCTTCCATTTGGTATTTAGAAAATCAAACTTTACAAAAAATTGGTTAGGTACTTTTATTGGTATTGCTGATTTTAGTTTGGTTTTCTCAAAGCCAAATGTAAATAAATACTTATATGAGTTCAATTCTATTCGATTAAGGTGGAATTCATTAACAAAAAATATAAATCCTAGTTTTAGTATTGTGAACTTTGATCAGTTAAAACCCTAAACAAAATCCCCAATATCAAAATCACGCCAATCATCATTTACTTTTGGGGAAATATGAACAGCTAAATGTGTGTTCAATAAATCAGATACCTGCTGTTGTGCTTGTGGAATTTGCTTGTTTAATATTTCCAATAATTCGGTGTTTTCAATTTTCATGGCTACGGGTAAGGTCTCTGGACTGAGTTGTTTTTGATTTAGAAGTGTGGTTATTTTTTGCAATTCTTCAAAGCTAATTCCAGTATTAAAATCTTGATCTGTTTTCGTTGAAAAATCAGTTTTTAATTCTTCCTCTTCCTCTGTTGATTCCCATTCGGGAGTATCTGTGTTTTTAGAGGAAGAAGAATCGAAAACAGCATCTAAAGCTTCAGTAGGAATTATTTTTTTTACTTTCTTTTCCGTCTCTTTTTTTGGTAAGTTAATCGGTTCATTCTTAATTTCAGGTTGTTTTAAAGCTTCTTTGCTTTCTCCCATAATGGAACTTCCTTTTTGGTGCTTTAAACCTTTTTTCAAAGGTTTGGAATCCGTTTTTTTAGGGTAAAACCGATCCACTAATAAAACAATTAATAACAGTAAAATAATAAGTTGAATATAGGCTTCCATAATTATATAATAGGTTTAAAATTATCCTTAAACAGCTTCTTGATCTCTGTTTCGTACTCCGTAAAATGATGCTGTAAAATATTATCTAAATAATTAGATACAGACATATTATTTTCACCAATAACTCTAATAATTCTAAATAAACGTTCGTGGAACTCTGGGCGGATATATATCGACTTACCATTACGAGCCACTAAATGACTTTTTTGTAAAAACAATTCCTGATAAGGCACATCTCCTTTTTTAGAAACGATACTCGATTTTTTAGTTTGCTTCGGTTTAGGAGTTGCTTTTTCTTTTGTATTTTGATCTTTTGTTTCAGGAAGTTCTCTATCTTTTGAAAACGAATGTGCCATCATTTTCATTAATTCCTTTTCATCTATAGGGTCTTTGTCTTTTTTCATTTTTATATCGTTTTTGGATTCTTATTTAAAAAGGATTCAGCTTTTAATTTGTTTGCCTTTTCTATATCTTTTTTTGCCTCTATCCAAGCCATTCCTTTGTTAATTATAGATTTGACGTTAGGTGTCTTTTCACATAATCGTTTTGCATTTGTGAGGTTACGATCTGAAAAAACCACAAATACATTTTTTCTATATCTAAAACAAACCGCTTTAGGATAGTATTCTAATACGTAAGCTCTTGCTTGTTCCCAATCTGTGTTTTTCATAATTATCGATTTAGTAGGTGTAAAAATTCGTGCATGAATGTTTCTATTCTAGAAGAGGTAATTAAGCGACTATGAGGAGGGAAAAGCGTAGAACGGAACACGAGTCCTTTTCCAATTTCTGGTAGCTCTTTACGGAAGCGTTTACTATCTGAAAAATAATGCTGCATTTGTTGTAAGTCCAATTCCTTAAATACCTTTTCATACATATCATAAAGCGTAGATTTTTCTCTTCCATCTACCATATTCCAGAATAGGTGCAAGCCTTTTTTATCAGATTTCGTTTTAAATATTTTGGAGATCACCTGTAAAAAAGAAAGGGTACTTTCCATAACTAATCTATCTGCGGTCATTGGAGAAAAAATGGCATCCATTCCCAATAAAGTTTGTAGTATTCCTGTAGAGTTTACTGTTCCGGGTAAATCAAAAAAAGCAAAATCATAAGCTATAGGACTATCGGCTAAAAACTGATCCGCTTCTTGCAAAGCGGTATCTGCATTACAGGAAATGATGGGATATGCTTTTTTGTTTAAACTTGAAAATTGCGTGTGTGCCATTCGTTTAAAATGGTCATTTTCCATAATTGCTTTTAGTTCCCGTTCTCGTTGTTTGGCGATGCTTAACTGCGGAAAATCACAATCGAAAATAACCACTTGGTAGCCCATTTTGTAATGTAACATCGCTGCGGTTAGTACGGTAATTGCACTTTTTCCTACCCCTCCTTTTTGAGAAGAAAAACTGATTTTTAATGGTGTTGTTTTCATTGGTTAAAATTTTACTGTTAATAGATTTATAATGCTGTATGATTGTCTAAATAGCTAGCTAGTTATCCTTGTAGCTAATTGTACAATTGGCTCGTTGACTAAATAGTCAACCCGTTGATTAACTAGCAGTACGCTCAGCTAGAAGTATTTCTGTTCAGCCAGTTGTACCTATGTCTGATTGCATGATTGACCAGTTGATTAAATAGCCAACCAGTTCATTAACTAGCAGTACGCTTAGCTAGAAATACTACTGTATGGCTAGTTGTGCCTATGTCTAACTGTACAATTGGCTAAATGCCTAACTAGTTAATTAGCTAGCAATACTTTCAACTCTATAGCTAACCAAATGGCTAACTGTATTGCCGTTTAGCTGGCCATACGGCTATACGGTGCTACAGCAAAAAAACAGCGCTTTCACTTCGTTTTTTAAAGGATTTGTTTTTGAGGTCTTTAATGGCTTTAACTGTCTCTTTTTGTCACTGATAACCATAGTGTTACAATCATTTGTTCGCTCTTAATTTGTAGAAGCCAATTTTAGGAGTGGTGATATCACATCACCATATTAAAATCCATTAGAAAACTGTTCAGCGGAACAGAGCAAGTTGTGTAATGAGTGCCTCAAAAATGCTTTTGTGCCTCTCATTACAAACTTGTCCTACGGAGTTTAAAATCCCTCCGAAGTCGAGGATTTTGAAAATAGACGGATTGGAAGTTTCACTATAAACGAATTAAAATGAAGAAAAAACAAATTAAAAGAGGACGTAAACCCAAAGAAAAACCTTTTGTATATCGCTATGTATTTCGATTAAATGCCGAAGAAAACGCACAGTTTTTAGCGCAATTTGATATTTCGGAAGTACTCACCAAAGCCGAATTTATACGTGCGATTCTATTTGAAAGAGAAATTAAAGTGCTAAAAGTTGATAAATCTGCCCACGATTTTTATATAAAACTCACTGCTTTCTATAGTCAGTTTAGAGCTGTTGGGGTGAATTACAACCAAGTTGTTAAGGCATTACATACCAATTTCACAGAAAAAAGAGCACAGTTTTTACTGCTAAAACTGGAAAAACAAACCATAGCACTCATTGCTATTCTTGAAAAGATGACCCGTTTAATCCAAAAATTTGAGAAAGAATGGTTGCGAAAATAGAACGAGGAAATCACTTAAAAGGAGTATTAATCTACAACTACGAGAAGGTAGCACAAGACCAAGGGAATATTTTGCATTGGCATAAAATGATGGAATCTGTAACAGGAGAATTTACCATTCCATTACTAGAGCGTTCTTTTGAACCTTACCTGATTGCAAATAACCGTACAGAAAAACCGATACTACATATCTCCTTAAATCCAAATCCTAAAGATGCGGTTTCAGATGAAACTTTTAGTGCATTGGCTGAAAACTATATGCAGGAAATGGGATACGGAGAACAGCCTTATGTAGTCTTTAAACATACCGATACTGAACGTGCTCATATCCATATTGTTTCGGTTTGTGTAGATGAATATGGTAAGCGTATTTCGGATAGTTTTGAAAGAGTACGCTCTATGAAAGTATGCCGAAAATTAGAGAAACAATTTAAACTTACCTCAGCAATTGGCACAACTGAAAAAAAGGATATTCCATTACAAAAGGTAAATGCGAAACAGGATAACTTAAAACAGCAAATAACTTCAGTGCTCGCCTTTGTAAACGAAAATTACCAATATCAAACTCTTGGAGAATACAAAGCACTATTATCTTTTTTTAATATAACCGCACAAGAAGTTAAAGGGATTATTCACGGAAAAGAAAAACGAGGATTGGTTTATTTCGCTACGAATGATGAAGGCAAAAAAGTAAGTAATCCGTTTAAATCTTCTCGCTTTTCGCCTCCAGTTGGTTTAGCTGATTTAGAACGAAAATTTAAAAAATCAAAAGTATTTATCGATACCCACAAACCTCAAAAAAGAGTACGGAAATTGGTGCGTGCTGCAATACAAAAATACCCAGATCAAGATAACTTCAAAAAGTATTTACAGGATAACAAAATATCCACGTTTGTTCGAGAAAATGAGCAAGGCAGAATTTATGGAATCAGTTTTATAGACCATACCTCTAAAACGGTATTAAACGGTTCTCGTTTAGGCAAAGACTTGTCTGCAAATGTATTTCATCGTCTTTGGAATGAAGCAGAGCCGTCAACTTCAATTCCTATTAAACAGAACTCAAAAGAACACTTTATAGAAGATATAGAAAACGAACCAATAGCAAAAGAAGAACACTTTTCTAATGCAAATATTATGGAAGCTTTAGGCGGATTGTTGCCTATGGATATTCCTGAAGAAAATGACAATAACAACTTAAAGAAAAAACGTAAAAAGAAACGATATGCAAAACGAAGATGATATTAGAGGACTAGCCAAAACCATGGAATTTATGCGAGCAATTAGTATTTTGTTTGTCATTATACACTGTTACTGGTATTGCTATGAAACATTTAAACAATGGGAATTTACGATTACCACTGTAGATAAAATTTTATGGAACTTTCAACGAGACACGGGATTGTTCTCGTCTTTACTATATACAAAGTTATTTGCTGTTGTTTTTCTTAGTTTATCTTGTTTAGGTACAAAAGGGATTAAGGAGGAAAAAATTACATGGAATAAAATTAGTATTGCACTTGTAGTAGGAATTATATTTTTCTTTCTCAATTTTTGGTTACTAAGTGTTTCATTACCGAAACTACAAATCGCCATTTTATACATAACTACATTATCTATAGGGTATATTGGTTTGCTTATGGCAGGTGTTTGGATGAGCAGATTGTTTAAAAACAACTTAATGGATGATGTTTTTAATATCGAAAATGAGAGCTTTATGCAAGAAACTCGTTTGTTAGAAAATGAATATTCTATCAATTTACCCACTCGATTTTACTACAAAAAACAATGGAATGAGGGTTGGATAAATGTGGTAAATCCATTTAGAGCAACCATTGTTTTAGGAACTCCTGGTTCTGGTAAATCATTCGCCGTAATAAATAACTATATCCGACAACAAATTGAAAAAGGATTTTCGATGTATATCTATGATTTTAAGTTTGATGACCTTTCGGTGATTGCTTATAATCATTTACTAAAGCATACCGATAAATATAAAATACCTCCGAAATTTTATGTAATTAATTTTGACAACCCTCGTAAAAGCCATCGTTGTAATCCGATAAATCCTGTTTTTATGACAGACATTTCAGATGCGTATGAAAGTGCCTATACCATTATGTTAAACCTGAATAAAACATGGATTCAAAAACAAGGGGATTTCTTTGTAGAAAGTCCTATTATTCTATTGGCTTCTATTATTTGGTATCTTAAAATCTACGAGAATGGGAAGTACTGTACTTTTCCGCATGCTATTGAATTACTGAATAAAAAGTATGCTGATGTATTTACCATTTTAAGAAGTTACTCGGAATTAGAAAATTATCTATCTCCATTTATTGATGCTTGGGAAGGTGGCGCACAAGATCAATTACAGGGGCAAATAGCGAGTGCTAAAATTCCATTATCAAGAATGATAAGTCCTGCACTATATTGGGTAATGACAGGAGATGATTTTTCGTTAGACATTAATAATCCCGAAGCACCTAAAATTCTATGTGTAGGGAATAATCCAGATCGTCAAAATATTTACTCGGCAGCTTTAGGCTTGTATAATAGTAGAATTGTGAAGCTCATTAATAAGAAGGGGCAATTAAAATCCTCGGTAATTATTGATGAGTTACCTACTATTTATTTTAGAGGATTGGATAATTTAATAGCTACGGCTCGTAGTAACAGAGTTGCTGTTTGTTTGGGATTTCAAGATTACTCACAATTAACTCGTGATTATGGAGACAAAGAAAGTAAAGTAATTCAAAATACAGTAGGTAATATTTTTAGTGGTCAGGTAGTAGGTGAAACGGCAAAAACTTTATCGGAACGCTTTGGAAAAGTGTTGCAAAAACGGCAATCAATGACCATAAATCGGCAAGATAAATCGACTTCTATTTCTACACAAATGGATAGTTTAATTCCGCCAAGTAAAATATCTAACCTTACGCAAGGCATGTTTGTAGGTTCTGTTTCCGATAATTTTGACCAACGTATTGAGCAAAAGATTTTTCATTCAGAAATTGTAGTAGATGTAGATAAGGTGAGCGAAGAAACGAAACAATACAAACCCATTCCTGAAATTATTTCTTTTTTAGATGAAAATGGAAACGATATGATGGAAGATCAGATAAATGCAAATTACCGTCAAATTAAAGCTGATGTAGAAAATATTATTTTGTTAGAAATGGAACGTATTGAGAATGATCCTAGCTTGGAGCATTTGATAAAAAAGTAGGGTGAAATAGTTTTGGTGCAGGTTTACTATGATTTTATGATTTAATTTTTATAAAATTACTAGACGTATACATATGCCGTTATTACTGGTGATTTTAATATAAATTAAGTGTGTTTTTTCTTTAAAAACAGATAAATATCTTCCTCTAAGGGTTTTGTGTACAAATGTTTTCTTTTCATCAAAGTATATTTGTAGTATCAATTAACCTCTTAATAAGGCTACATTTTGTAGTATGAAAATGAAAGTATTTGTAACAGACGACCACGACGCCGTTGTTGAAGGTTTTAAAGTTCTAATTAAATCTTATGGATTTGAAATGGTAGGTTTTTCTAAAACTGGTCAAGGATTAATCAACTGGTTAAACGTGAATACTTGTGATATAGTTATTTTAGATTTATCGCTACCTGATATGTCGGGAATTGAAGTTTTAAAGAAATTGTCAGGTAAAGAAATTCCAAAATTTATTGTAGTATCAGGAACAAGTGATAAAGAACTAATAAAACAATCAATAATCCTTGGAGCTAAAGGTTTTGTTTGTAAAGATGAGGTTCATTTAGTTTTAAGAGAGAGTTTAGAAAAAATATATAGAGGAAGAAAGTATTTTTCACATTCTGTAATGGATACGCTTATATCTAAACAGTTAGAAGAAGAAAAGATAGTAACAATGGAAAGTATACTTTCTCCTAAAGAAGTTCAAACACTTCGATTAATGATGAATGATTTTCAGGCTCACCAAATTTGTGAAGAAATGAATATCACAAAAGGAACATTGGGAAAAGTGTATCAAAGAATTAGAAATAAACTAGATGTTAAGAAAAATATAGGGTTCATAATATTAGCTATTAAACATAAATTTAAGCAATAATTAGATGGAATTTCTAATGATATAGATGTCGTATATTTAGTGATTAATCCAAATCACAATATCATGAAAAATCTATTTAAATTTTTACTCATAGCAGTAGTGTTAGTAAGCCTTGTTTCTTGTACAAATAATAATGAAAAATTAATAACAGAAAATGAGACGATTATTCAAGACAATCAATTCTCAATTGATAAAAGAGATGTCAATGCCCCAGACTCAGGAACAACAGTTCCAGACTTGGAAGAAGAGTAGAAACATATTCATATACATAATTTTAGGACTGTTTGTAACCTCTATGTTTTTCGCTTTTGAATTTTTTGAAAAAGAAAGCAAGTGGACTGTTATAAGTAAAAATCAAGCAATTTTAGACAAAAAAGAAAATTCTAAAGAGCTAAATAAAATTAAAGATTATGTAAAAGAAAATAACCCTGAAATGTTCGCCCAGTATATCAAAATCAATAATAAATTAAAAAACTCTAAGAAGGAATACAATGAAGCTGTAAAAAATGATAAGTTTCTTGGATTCAATAGTTTTAAGATATTTGCATATCAGTTTTTTCCAACACTTCTTTTCTTTTTTTATGTAATTTATCACTTTTATGTTAACATAAAAAGAAGAAAGAATAATATTGGAGCTAAATTAGTACATTTTGTTTTTATTCTGTTTTCAATTGTTAAATTGTATTGGGTTTTTCAAAGTTCTTTTGATTTAAGTAAGTCTGAATATTATCTATATTCACTAATTTCAACTATTGCTATATCATATGCAGTATGGTTGTTTCATTTAAAAGAGCTAAACTGGTATAAACGAGTTAAAAACAAATTAATTAAAGTCTCTGTCTATAGTCTACATTATGTAGAAGAAAACAAAAAAGAAAAAATGGCTCAAATAATAGAAGAACCCATTTAAGTAAAGCTATCTAAAAAGAAATTAAGACACTTTTTTTGTTTAAAAATATAAATGAAGAACATCAATAATTATTGTAATTATTGATGAATGATCCTACCTATTTATTTTCGTAAGTACAATAATTTAATGCCTATAGATTAGTATGGTTTTGCCATACTAAAAGTAAGGTAAAACCATACCTGTTTAGAGTAGGATTAAAATAATTTTGACAACTAAAATAACACCTGTTTTTATTTAAAACTTTTCTTTTCCAAATTATAAGTTAGGTTTTAAAACTAAAGATTCACTAAAAACAGGCATATATATAATTAACTAAAAATAAAACTAAAATGAAAAATTTTCGTTTGCTATGGATTGCATTATGCGTATCCATATCGATTGCTCATGCACAAGAAACAGATTGCGATTTTAATTTTCGCGAAGCACTTTTTTACTTAAAGGGAGATGCTAATTTTGCTAAAGACTCTCTTAAATCCGTTCGATTATTAAAACCCTGCGTAGAAAAAGGCTTTGACAAAGCACAAGTTTTAATGGGAAGGTTATGGCAAGCCAAAAAAACAGAAGAAGGGAATAAAAAAGCCTTTGATTTATTTAAAAAAGCAGCCCAACAAAGTAATGCTTTGGCAATGGCAGATTTAGGTGTTTTATATAAATATGGTAGAGGTTGTAAACTCAATTTTAACAAAGCCAGAAAGTGGTTTAAAAAAAGTGCGGAGTTAGGAAACAACAAAGCTGCTTATAGTTTAGGCTATTTGTATTTAAAAGGGTTTGGAAGTATTGAACAAGATTATAGAAAAGCTGTAAAATGGTTTAAACAAAGTGACTACAAAATGGCTAACTATTGGTTAGGTGTTTGTTATTTAAAAGGTTATGGAGTAGCTAAAGATATACAAAAGGCTAGTGAATTGTTAGGTAAGAGTTTTATTTCTAATAATTTAAGTACTAATACTAATGAGAGTGCAAATCCTACTACAATAACAGAAACAAGCGATTTAGTTACTTCAGAAAGTATAACAGAATCTAACAATACAAAAGAAGAAATTGCACAGGATTTTTTATTAGGAAACTGGAAAGGAACTTTATTGAAATTAGATTGGTCTAAAAAACAGATTGAAGCTAAAAAAGAGATAAATATCGGTTTTCAATTAGATTCTTTAACGGGTACTTTAAAATCAATATTAAGCATTGATAAAGATGTGATTAAAGATGATGTTTTGAAAATTGATAACTCCATTTATTTTGAAAACACCAATGTATTATTACCTCATGATTCTTATAAAGAAAATATTCCTAATACATTAAACTACGAAATACTTTCAAGTGATTTAAGTATTAAAACAGTAAATGGAATAACTTACTTAGTTGCTAATATAGAAAGCTATATTAAAAATTGGAATGAAGCGGGTATACCACTACGTTTGGTTTTACAAAAAACAGCAACCTTTAATAATACCGATGAAGAACTTTCTAACGATGCATTAATTGCTTTATCTAAACAAGCAAATAATTTTATAAAACTCTACCCTAATCCTTTTAAAGAAGATTTAATTATTTCTTATTCACTTACAAAGCAAGCTACTGTAAAAATACAGTTAAGCGATTTACAAGGAAACATAAAAGAGGTTGTAGAAAATAATAAAATACAAGAAAAAGGAGATTACCGATATTTTTTAAATGGTTCTCATTTAAAGAAAGGAGCTTATGTAGTAAGCGTATTTGTAAATAACGAAAGAAAGACAAGGGTAATTATAAAAAAATAAAAAGCGATGAAAAAAATAATATTAATAATATATATAGCACTCTTTTATGTTAGCCTACAGGTAGGTTATGCACAAGGTGTACTTAGCCCTCAAAATTTAGAGGATGAATTTATAACTGTTGGTGAGCCTATGTTAGGTTTTCCTCTTGGTACAGGAAATGATGAAATACCCGATCTTAAATTTGGTTTTAGAACTAATTTTGATGTAGCTATACTTAATGAAGTAGCTATAAGAGCAGCAGCAAGAAGAAACTTAAGAAATTGGTATGACAAACAAACGGGAATTATAGAAAGAATTTTAGAAACAAAGTATGGTACCTCTTTTCCTTCTTTTAATGCGGCTAAAGACCATGCTTTTTTAGAATATGAAAGACCAAGTATAAGAACCCATGCAGCTCCTATTGTTAACAGTAATATTAGATCTAGAGATCAAAGAAGTATTAGAAGAAAAAAACATATTAGAGGTTTAAAAGCTTTAAAAGTAAGAGAAGCAGAAATAAAAAAAGGAAATATAAATAATCCGCTATATCCAAATATAGAAGTTAATAATATTCCTTTAAAAAATATAAGAAGTATCGCTGCTTTTAATAGTGAGTACAACAAATTATTAAATGAATTTACAGATAATAAATGGAGAGAATTTGAAAACAACCATATCGCTAAAATCTTAGGAACTCCTTTTAACGAAGAAGTTATAAAAATTAGAAATCAAAGGTACAATGGTTTTAGTTATTGGGATCGTTTAGATTTTATGCAGTTTTTAATTCATTATGAAGAATTTAGAAACTTTCAAACCCCTAGAATATTAACAGGCGAAGCTGCACGAATTTTTAATAAATATATTAGTAAAACCAATATTGTTACTACTTCTACAATGGTAACTAATTATGTGAATGCAAATAAAGCAAGTGAACTTTCTTTATTTCATCCTAACTATTGGAAGGTTATTTTAAAAAAAGATTATGGAAATTCTCCTTTTAGAATTGATGATGCCATACGAAAACATGAACAGTTAAAAGCCGCGGAGATTCGTGTATTAATTCATAGTATTTCTATTAATGCTACAACAACTATAGATTATTTAGTTAATAAATTAAAAATTACAGATGAATATGAAATACAATTTTTAAATGACAATCCTGAACTAGGAACATTATTTAATAACCAAATTTATGCAGCGATAAAAGAAGATAGAAATAGACCTCCCGGAATACCAGGGCAATTAAGTTTTCCGCCAGATTTTAGTTACCAAGGTGCTCTTTCTAATATTAGAAGTGAATTAATTAAAGGAGCTAAAATTGCTAAGTTAATTGCTGAGGTGGGTATAACAGATGTAAATCAAAAAAAGTGGTTGTATGAGAATGAAAGTGAGGCTGAAAAATTCAGGTTATATGGTGAACAGAAAGGTTTTTCTAGTGATGCTAATAAAGTTATTAATGATATTTTAAATAAACTTTTAGACAATAGGTATAAATTAGATTATTCTTTAACAAATAACAGAACTAAGTCTTTTACTTCAGTAACAGAAATGCAAAGTTTTCTTGATGATTTTGCAAATCTAGAAGGAGAAACAACAAAAACAGATATAAATAATCAAAATATGATTACCTTTAAGCATCGTTATAGTAGATTATTTCTCCCAACTTATATGAATGTGGATGTAACATGTACTTTAGACAATTTTAGAACAAGACAAGATGAATTTAAAATAGACAATGTTTATACACATTTAAGTGGAGTAACTACTTTTGTTAGTCATAGACAAGGAGCTTATATTGCAAATAGAGTTGGAGGTGCACAAGTTATAAGAATAAGAACTCAAATGATTTTTGGTATAAATATAGAAGGTTTTCCTTTATCTTACACAGAAAATCATTTAGTTGTAGTTGAGTTAGATAGAAGATCTGGAGAAGCTATAAGTATTAAAATTAACGTAGAAAAATAAAAATAATGGAAACTTTTAATGATACAAGTTATGTATTAATAATATCGCAGGTTGTTACACTTATATTAATTGTTGTATTTATTTATTTTGCATTCAAAATAAATAAATACATAAATTTAAAAACAAAGTATTTAGAAAAAAAAATAAAAGAAAGTAAAGATAACTTATGATATTTTTGTTTAATTAATATGTATGAATAAAAAAAAGCCTCTGAAAAAGAGGCTTTTTTACTTTTCTTACTGTCCCGTCCTGAAATAAGTTGACATAAAATCGACTTATAATGAAAGATCAAACAAACAAGAGAGTTAAACGTACCCAGCGTGATTATACCTTAGGCTTTAAATTAGTAGCATGAAAAAACGATATTCATTTTTCGCTAAATGGCGAAAACAAGATATAGAGTTTTTCAATGTTTGGAAAGTTAGAGGTAAAATGGTTTTAGCTAAATATTTAAATGATTATACCAGTAAATGGTTAGATTCTATGGCTAAAACAGCTCATAATCTTAAAGTAAAAAAATACAAGCATTATTCTAAATATAAATAACTATTTTAAAATGTAGAACAAACAGTTTAACTTATTTTAAACTGTTTGTTTTTTAACTAAAAAAACTAACGATATGAGTAAATTAATTTTAATCATTTTAACAATACTATTTTCTGATATTGCTATTTCTCAAAATCAAAAAAGACAAATCGAAGGTAATAAGTTTATAGAAATAAAAAACAATAAATTTGGTGTAATCGATAGTTTAAATAAGATTATTGTTCCTTTTATATATGATTTCATTGAGTATAAAAACAGTAGGTTAATAGTTAAAAATAAAAACTTAAATGGAGTTTTAACAACCAAAAATGAATTATTAATACCAATACAACATCAATTTATATTACCAAGAAGAAAAGATAGATTTATTATTTGGACAAAAGAAAATGTTTTTGGATTATCTGATTTAAATGGAAAAACAATAATTCCAATAAAATATAAAAATATTTTTTCTATAGAGAATGATGATTTTTATATCACTAAAAATAAAAATAATCTAAACGGAGTATCAGACTTTAATGGAAATAATATAATTGCAGAAAATTATAGATTTTATACAATTGATAGGAATAAAATTTTTGCAATGAAGAACAATAAACCTCAAATTTTAGATATTAAAAAACCTGAGAATAATATTTATTTAGATGATAATATTCAATTTATTGAAACTACAAAGCATTATTCAATGAATGAAAGTCTGTTTCAAATTATTAAAAGGGAAGGGAAATACGGAGTAATAAATTCAAGTAATGCAATTGTAATTCCAATTGAATATGATGAAATAAAGTCCTCTGAAAATTGGAGGTATTTTATTGTAAAAAAAACAAATAAAATTGGTCTAATACATATTAATGGAACAATTACTAAACAACCTATTTATGATAGTATTCAATTAAGAAAAGAATATATTGTATTTCGAAGTAAAAATAAGAAAGATGAAATTTATTCATACGAAGAATAAAAAAACATAGATTAACACAACGCAATATACTAGGCAGTATTTAGATTTTTTATCGCCCTTGTTGCCCAGATAGAGATAATGATCATTTAATTATGTTAGAGTTTGGTGTAAAACCGATACAGCTAGCAATACAAGGTGTTTTTAACTTATTTACAGCTAGTACAGATTTAGTCTTAAGTGGAGATAAAGTAGGAAAAGCTGTTAGATCTTTAATGAAAGAACTAGAAATAGAAGTACCAAGTGATGTAAGTAACGAACAGTTAGCTGAAATATATAGAATTAGAAAAAAAGATGGTATTTTAATAGTTGAATATAGACCCGGTTTATTAAAAAGTATGTTAGATATTGGTTTAGATACTTTAGATGTGCTATCTATATTATCACCAAGTAAAGGAGGAGGTGCTTTTTTAGCTATTAAAACAGGGGGTTCGGTTCCTGTGACCAATTTAACAAAGTATTTAAGGGCTATTGCGAAAGGAGAATGGAAGACTGTTCCAGAATCTATGAGTGATGCAGCTAAAAGATATCAAGAATTTGTAACTAAAAGAAAATGGAATGAGAGTTTTGTTTTAAATGATGTTAAATTTGACGGAGTTAAAAACGTAGTTTTAAGTGATGCTAAATCTGGAATGCTTAATTTTGTTAATCCAAATGGAACTTTTAAAAATTTCTTCACAGGAGTAGATGGTATACTTAAACAAGCTAGAAGACAAAGAGGGGCAGCTGGTGATTTACCTATTGAATGGCATTTTGAGCATAAAATAGTTAGAGATGCATATGAAAACTTATTAAAAGACTTTCCTTTTGATATCAAATTTATACATACACCTTTATAAATGAGAAAAAATTTAAAAATTAGTGTTATATGGAGTAATCGTAAACAAAGTTTAAAAGAATGTACAGAAGATATAATTATATTTTTAGAATGTTTAAAAATGTTTGATTTACGTTTATCTAACTGGTTCGAGCAAGCTTACAGTAGAAAAGAAGGGATGAAAAATAAAGTTCATTTTGAATACGAGTACATCAGAAAACAATTATGCAGAAAATGCTCTGAAAATGAATATCCTGAGTTCTCATTTTTAAAAGGTTTTTGGAATGGAGCAGAAACGGAATCCTTATCTTCTAGTATTAGATTTTCAATAGGAGGTGAAGGTAAATTAGGTACTAATAATTGTGTTTTAAACTTACCTTATGAAGGAGAAATATACGAGTATTATAAAGTCAAAGAGAATTGGGAAAATCTTTTGAATTTATTTATTGATCATTGGGAACCTGATAAATACAGAGATTTTGAAGATAACTTAATAGATCTCTCGATTTAAAATAAATTCCCTAATCATTAAATATTTCTTTAATGATTAGGGAATAGTTTAATAAAAATGAAAAATAAAATATCATTAAAAATAGGAGGAATTAACACTCTTATTAATTTATGTAGTTGGATCTTGTTAATTATGTTTTCTAAACAAACAAATACACTTACAATAGTAGCTTTATCAATAGCTGTATTTTTAGGAGGCATATTGAGCTTAATTGGTATATGGTTTTCTATAAAAGAAATAAGAGAAAAAAGAATATCATTATTTCATTTTTTCTTTAGTTTATTTTTAAATAGTTTACTTCCTATGTTTATTCTATTTTTAATAGCAGTTAATTTTAATGATGCATTAAAATTATTTGTATGATAAAAAAGACATTAAAGCAAAATTAAAAATCGTAAACTTATGGCACCAGACTTTAGCAGAGCGATATTATTTTCACAAATAACAGCTATAGTATTAGCTTTTGGAGTATGCTATTTTACCTTTAGGCTAATTAAATTCTTAAATCTGAAAATAAAATATTTAGAAAAAAGGACGAAAGATGATAAAGGTATTTCATAAATGATAAGCTTAAAAGCTAGATAATATGAATAAATTATTAGTATTTTTTATTTTCTTATTTACAATTTGTAGTTGCAAATATTTTGCAGGAGATCATTGTAATAATACGATGCCAATAATTGGAACTTACGAAAATATTTATGATAAAGAAGCACAAAATATTTTAGTAATAAAAGAAGGTGGTACTTTTGAGCAGACGTATACAAAAAAGGGAAAAACAAAAACAAATAAAGGTACTTGGAAGTTCTTTAAGGGACATTGTGTTATAGACTTGAAAGGATTAAAACTTATGCATGAAGTAGATGCAATTACACGAGGTGAATTTGTGACTGATGGTATATATAGAGTAAATACAATTAGATTTAATGAAGATTTGCGAGATGAATTTGATTTTTATAGAGTGAATTAAACACCTACATCATTTCGAAAATCACCCACTTTTTAAAACTTAACAACCGTGCATTTTCATAGATGCACCCTAGCAGACTGAAAGCCTATCAATAATTATGTGATAGGCTTTCTATTTTTTGTTTTATTAGTATTAAAGGATAGAGATAATTGTTACGTCAATAACAAACTATGCAGCTTGTTTTTTAGTAAATAAGTTACAGGTCTATCTTTTTGAAATTTATAGATAATTTCTGTTTGTGATTCCAAATAAGGTAAAGGCATACAAGCTATCAATTCTTTGCCTAATTCGTTATCAAATTCAGACTGTTCCACTATGTATAGTTTCGTTTTATTAGTGTGTTCACATACGTATAGTGGGGTTTTGAAGTCTTCTATTTCCGCTATGCTTGGAAGTATTTTTCTTTTATTCATTTAATAGGTTTAATGGCGGTCGAAAATAAGAAATGGAATTTTTACAAGCCTAAAGAAAAAGAAGTTCTTATGGAGACTGTTACAGGTAAACTTTTTTTAATGCATTTTAACTAAAAATCTTACAAGGAATAATGCTAAGAACTTATTTTCTATATATTTATAAATAAAAAAAGAAAAAGTAATGGCAAAAATGATTGTTACGGTAGGCGATACCCACAGTTGTCCTATGGTTTCCGGTACAGTTCCACATGTTGGAGGGACAGTAATCTCAGGTTGTACAACTGTATTGTTAAACGATAATCCAGTAGCACGAATGGGTGATAAAGTACTTTGTACAGGTACTGGAATGATTGCCACTATAATTCAAGGGGATGCTAATGTATTGGTAGGCGGAAAGCCTGTTGCGTACGTAGGCTGTATGACATCTCATGGAGGTTTTTTGACATCAGGTCAAGCTAATGCGCTTATTACAGGTAATAAGCCTACAAAGATAGTTACCATGCCAATTGATAAAATAGACTTTCCTAATATCGATATAAAAAACAGAGTTTTAGCCTATTTAGCTGGGCATGGCAGTAAACTTAATGAAGCTATTGTAAATCAAGCCTTAATTAAAGAAGCTGCGGAAGACAATGAGGGAGAACCGAAAGTCTATAACTACGAATGGAAAAAAGAAGAAACGGTTATTCGAGATAGTAAAGTTTTAAAGATTGTTACTATAACTGCCGATGTTCAGAACATTCCCGACGGAGAAACTGCTATTATTAAAGTTTCAAAATCTGCTACTACAGAAAATGAAGAAACTGAAGTAATAGAATTAAAAGGCATAGTGAAAAACAAGCAAGTCACAGTGGATTGGGAATTAGAAGATGCAGCTGCTAGCTAATTAAACTTTAAAGTAGTAACTATGGAAAGAAACGAAGCCCTCGAAACCTATCAGAAAGAAACATACAATCAAGATATAGCTACCTATACATTCTCTGTAGAAGTAGCAGGAGTAACTTCTCCAGAACGAACGGAACTAAAAGCTAAAAAACCTGGTATTAATTTACATTTTTTACGTTATGGTGTTTTTAGCCCACGTTGGTATTACAAAACTTCATTTATAGACGTTCATGCTCCCGAAGATAACAGACCCTATGAATATTATCCTACAAATGAGGATTCAGAAGTCGTAAATCCAAAAGATCCTATAGAATTAGATGAAGTTTTTATAAGCGCTAAAAGAACTTTTCCTCCTCCTTCTGATAAAGCAAGTAAACTCAATACAGCACAATACCGAGTTACAGGAATTAATGAAGGTTATATTTATATTCATGAAGAAGGCAAAGAAAATTTTTGGTTGGAGTTTGCTGTAGACACTTTTGGGTTCTTACATCCTGTTTTATGGAAAGACAATGTTAATGAAGATGGTACTTATAAAGATATAAGAGACGTTATAAGTAATGAAACATTGACCTCTCATATTATCAAAGAAGGTACAAAAATATGGGTTACCTTATCACAAGCACAACTATCCATAGAACAATTACAAAAATATGCCGATAATCCTGATAGTTTTGATAGACTTCAATCACTGGTTTGTAATCCTATAGAAAAAACATCTGATATTGCTGAACGTAAAGAAGAATGTTTTAGAGCGTTTAATGAATTTACAGCTTCATTTACGGTGTATGAAGAAAAAAACACAAAAGTACTTCAGTCAAGATTAGACCACATCGCACAATTAGAATATCCTGAAAATAGAGATGAAGAGGATGCTACCTATGAAGACTTATTTTTATTATTAGAAGATCCTGTGCAATGTGCTAATGATTTAACCGATGTTATTGATGGTGAAATGGCGTGGCTAAAAGCATTGACAGATACTCTAAAAACAGGTAAATCTGCTTATGATGTCTATGACAAACTTATGGAATTGCCTATTTACAGCAATAGCACGGTAGGTGTTTCGCAAGAAGAAGCTGAGGAAATAGGGTATATTTTTGCTTTAGCACTTACCACTTACAAGTTTATTTATGATAATGAAGAGCTCAAAGACGATTTTAGTCGAAAACATGGTAAATGGTATTTGAATCATGGTATAGACGATGAAAAACTGGATAAAATATTAGCCATTACTCAGCGTAAAAAGCAACGCGCTCTAATTAATAATTTACGTGATGATTTAGGCACTTTATTAAAAAGTGAGTATTACAATACCGCTTTAAAAGACTTCAAAGAAAGTTCTTGTCCTATGCAAGAAACGGGTAAAGATATCATTGCAGACCATTTAGGTACACTAGTAGTACACCCAACTATGGTTGATAGACACCTACTATTGGTAAGTGAGTACAAACCTTATGAAGACAAATGGGTACAACAAGTACGTAAAACCATCACAGGAAATAGTGAGTTTATAGAAATAAATGAACTTTTAAATCTACGAATCCCTATTGATAAAGTAGAACAAGAAGATAGTAAAGCAAATATTTATGCGCTTAAGTTTTGCAAGAAGTTTTTAAGCCATTACGGCAAAATGGTGAAAGCTTATATGGGTGTAGGCGCACTAAAGGAAACTGAAATTAAACTAGTAGATACCAAAGTAAACTACCTTACAAAAGTTTCTAAAAACGGCAAAGAAGGTCCTTTTGTAAAAATAAATCGCAAAGACTTTTTAATGAGTCTTGCAAAAAAAGAAGGAGGATTTGAAAAGTACAAACAGTACCGTAGTAGTAATTACAACCATTTTACCAAAACCTATGCTTTCTTAAAAATACATAAAGATGTACTTGAAGAAAGTAAAAATATAGCTCGTAGAACAGGTGCTGGTAAAGAAACCTCTATTGTGGTTCAAGGACGTGATCGTTTACCTTATTCCAAGCAACTTGAAAAAATGGTACAAAGCCCCGAATACAAGTCGGCAGTACTCGTTTTTGAAATTTGGGCGTTGGTGAATTCTATTGAAAAAGGGAATAAAAATGAGTGGAGTATTATCTCTAAAATAGATCTTGGAGGGGCAATGATAAAAACTACCGCGGCAGGTTTAAAGTTAACAGAAGAATTAGATAAAATAAAAGCTGCTTCAGAAGTACGTGATATAGCAGCGCTAGAAGAAAAGATACAATTAGCAAAAGGAGCAGAAAAAGTAAAATTAACAGGAAAATTAAACAACCTACAAAAGTTAAGTGATAGTAAAATTAAAAGCAGACAATTATTTGGTAAAATTACCAGAAGGTTTAGTATAGCAGGTTCTGCTTTTACCGTCTATTCCGCAACTAAAGATATGGTAAAAGCCATTAATGCTAATGATAACGATGCTGCTTTGGCGTACAGTGCTGCAGCAGGGATTAGTGGCTATTTATTAGCGGTAGAATTAGGTATGACAACCTTATCTACGGGCCCTTTTATTGTGGTGGCTGGTATTGGATTGCTCTTTTATGGGTTAGCCTATTACCTTACCGATAGTGATTTAGAAAAATTCTTTAAACATTACCCCTTTAGTACCCAAATGACCCACGCTACAAGTAGTGACAATCCGTTTTTATATGCACGTGCGCTTTATAAACACCGAGACAAATACATCAAACAATGGGAAACCAAATACATGGAGCATGCCAATGTAAGTTATAAACATTTGTTTGTACGCCTTACTAATTTATTAGCAGGAGGTATGCTAAAGATTGAAGGAAGTTCAGAACCAAGATCTAAAAACGACAGAGGGCATTATTTGAGTGCAACAGGTCATAGCAATACTATTTCGCCAAACTCAGGACTTTGGATCTCTATGGATATTCGCATTTCTTTTGCTTCTTTTTTACAAGAACAAAATCAAATTGAATATGAAGTATATTTATTACAGAAAAAGGATATGTTTTCCAAGCCAGTAAGTTACCGCATAACCAATAGAGAGCTACAACCTTTTATGGTAAAACAAGAAAATGGCACGCAGCAGTTACAATTATGGTTACAAGTACCTAAGGAATTACAGGTTAGAATTACTGAACCTGAAAAACAAACTGCAAATGTATCCATAATGCTACAGCAAACACGTACCACTACCCAAAGTATACTAATACAGCCAGACGCACGTATTGCAGTACTCTGTAAATTCAAAGGAAATACAGAAACTATTTTCCCATTAACGTTAAATGATACACATGGCTATTTATATACCAATATGCAAATAGGACAACGTAACGCAGAAGGGCTTCTCATCCGCCGTTCTTTCGATTCTATGATTATTAAAAAAGAAGCTTTTTTAAAAGCATACCCACTTCAAAACCCCAAGTAATGAGTAGTTTTTGGAAAAATAAACCTTTAGAAAAAGTAATTCGTCATCCTATTCGATATCACTCTATATCTAAGGGGATTATAAGCCCAGGAGAGCGTTTACAGATACAGGAAGCCAATGATCAATTCTTTGTAAAAAATGTATCTAGTACTATGCTAAATGCGAAAATAGCTTTTTTTGGAGGTTTAGGAATTAATTTTTTTATAACTCTAGTTTCTTTTAGTTCTGAAAAAAATAAATTCTTAATAAATTTTTTCATTGGGCTTTCTCCATTTTTATTAGTATGTCTTATTTTTCTAATCATGCATTATATGGCGCCTGTAAAAGAAATAGTTTTAGACCGTTTGAATGGTAAAATCAGCTATCCTCGCTTATTTGGTAATAAAGAACATCGTACCATACAATTTGATTCCTTACATGTGTTTGAAACCATGACAACATCAGGAGATTTTGCAGTAACAGGCAAAGAAATACGCATTAGGGATAGAAAATATGATTACTCTTGGAGCTTAGAAAGTAGATACCCTGAGGAATATTGGAGCTTTATGGTATGGTACATGGATAAAAACAGACCATTGCCACCTGGTACAGCCTTTGACCCTTATCGCAAAAACGATTTTGAACGTAGAAAAGCAGAGGGATTCCCCAAACCGCTTTATCCAAGTAGATTTGAAACTCCAGAAGCTACCCCTGCTCAACAAAAAGAACGAAAAAAAATTGGAGGTTGGTAGTTTTAAAAGTATACCCACTTCAAAACCCTAAATAATGAGTAGTTTTTGGAAAAATAAACCCTTAGAAAAATCAAGTAAGTCTACTAAAAACTGGTTTAAAAAAGATGCCCTACATTTTAAAATACTTACTCAACCTACACAAAAAAATGTAGTGAACTGGTTTGATGATGGAATAGAAGGCTTAGATGATGAGGAATTGATTTTGATATTACGTGCTAGAGGAGGGATTAATATGCCTACAATTCTCTGTCTTTTTTTAACTGTTTTTTCTTTTTTGGTATTTTCAGTTATCTCAATCTTTATGGAGGGATTTACGTTTAAATTAGCACTAGAATTTACTTCATATTTTCTTATTGCAGGAATCATATCCTATTTATATGGTTTTATTTTGCCAACAAAAAAAATAGTCTTAAAACGTTTTACTGGAAAAATGACTTATCCTAGCTATGGGTTTTATCCGCATATGACACTTACTTTTACACAAGCTACGGTGTATAAATCTTTAATTAGCGGACCTGATGCTACTATTGCAGGGCATAAGCTATCTGCTCGTAACCCTTACAACACAGGAGTTGGAAAAGGGAATTACGATTTAGCCCCTGCAGACCCAGAAGAATGGTGGAGTTACTTTGTATGGTATATGGATAAAAACCGTCCGTTACCACCAGGGAAAGCCTTTGACCCTTTCCGAAAAAAAGATTTTGAACGCAGAAAAGCGGAAGGTTTTCCTAAACCTTTATATTCAAGTAAAATCTCAACTCCAGAAGCTACACTAGAACAACAAGCAGAGCGTAAACGGATTGGGGGATGGTAAAAACCTATATGATTCGATATTTAACGAAATGAATAGAAATGAAGACGATAAGCTGATAAAGACAAAAATATATAGATCAATTGAATACTATAGAATAAGAAAAGAACAGATAAAGCCTGGAAAACATAAAGCTATTCAAAAAGCAACTGATCTTATTTATATAAAAAATGAAACAACCGCTTTTAATGGTTTTCTTAGTTATCTATTAATAGGCTTGATCTTATTTTTAATTTTTTATCCATATCAGCAAGGAAATAATTCGGATGACGCCTTTAGTATTTATGTTTTTACTGCATTATTATTTGGGATGTCTTTTTATTATTTAATCTCATTTATTAGAGCCCCTTTTAAAGAATTAATTTTAAACAGAGTAAGCGGAATTATAACATTTCCTCTTTTGAACGGAAGAAGAAAAACTCAATCTAAGCCTTTTGACACATTGAATGTTTATGAAGTAAGCTCCAATATACTCGATACTAGTTATGAAATAAAAAACATTTTTTTTAAAAATGAAAAAAATAGTTTTTGTTGGAAAATGACAGCATATCATCATTATGAATATTGGAGTTTTATGGTATGGTATATGGATAAAAACAGGCCACTTCCTCCCGGAACTGCTTTTGATCCTTACCGAGAAAAAGATTTTGAACGTAGAAAAGCAGAGGGTTTTCCTAAACCGCTTTACAAAAGTAATATTCCAACCCCTGAGGCAACACCAGAACAACAAAAAGAACGTTTAATTATTGGAGGATGGTAATTCCTTTTAGCTGTTTAAATTTATTAAAATATGTATTTATTAAAGTGTCTAATTAATAATCAATGTAATGCGGAATGCTTTTAATATTACAGAAAGTATAGACTTCAATATTGTACTCCATTATCCTGATACTAGTCTTACCAAATATCAGAGGCTTTTAGTTAATTTAGCTTGGATAGCTAAAGATATTGTACTTCAAAAAAAGTATACACCTTTTATTAGGGTTATAGAAAAAGACAGTAATCAATTTCTAGTAGATGATATCTTTAATATCAGTTTTGATTGCGAACTAAATAAAAGTAATAAAACGGATTATCGTATAGACATAGTTGCAGATCCAGATGATAACCGAACTTTATATATTTGCTTATATAAAGAAGAAGAAACACCAGTTTTGTTTTTTGACACGATGTATTTTGAATCTACTATTAATTATAATGATACCAATTTATTAGATGCTACTCAGCAGTATGTTTTAAGTAAATATTCTGATCATTTCAAAGATTGTAAAAATGGACTAGTACTATTACAGACCATAAATTTGAAAGAAAAAGAATGGGTAATTAAAGGGGGGCAAATATATAAATAAGAATATTTTTATGTATTTCACTCCAAACGGGAAAATCTATGTTAAGAAATAGATTTTACAGCTTTTCTTTGCTGCTCTTTTTCTACAATAGGTTCAGCTACTTCATCATTTTTATTTTCTGTATCAGTGATTGAACTTTTAATCTTTCGATCTAAATTTTTCAACTCTAATTTTAAGTCTTTTAACTCACTTTCTTTACGCCATACAGAATTTACCACTTCATTAAGGGTAGGGATTTGTTGCTCATTCTCTTTTAATTTTTGTTGTTCTTTTTCAAGAAGCGAAGGGATTTTATAGAGCGCATTCAAAAAATTAGAAGCAGCTAATTGCGGGTCGGTAGCCATGAGTCCGTTATTGTAGGTGTATTTTATATCTCCTTTACCGAGTACAAAAAAGCGGTTAATATTAAAATCAAATTCATCTTTCATGGAAGCCTCAGTTTTAATAAGCAACGTAAAGCCATACAAGTTACCAATACTTCGATATTCACCTCTTGTATTCATTTCTTTGGATAGCTTATTGAGTTGCTTTCCTACAGTTTCTACGTTAGAACTATCTAAATTTTTTAATTGAATGGGATTTAGAATAGTTCCATCATTACTTTTCTGAATACTAGAGAGGAACTGCTTTTGATCGTGGGTCATTGAAACAACTCTTTCTTTGCCAAGTGCTGCCAATTGGCAAAGATTTTTTAATTTGTTTTTAGAAGTCCATTTGGCATTATGAAATGCCTTGCGCTCACTTTCTAAAGCGGTTACTTTCTTTTCTAGTTTCGCTTTTTCTAACAAATCAGTATTCCCCGATAAAATAGCTACGTATTCAGAAAAATTCATTCCAGACTTTTCATCCATACCTCCTTCATCAATGGTTCGTTTACCCAAATTATTGGTCTTTAATTGGTCAATAAACAACTGTTTGTTATGCAGTAAATTAAACTTATAGCTATCCAACGATTTTTCTACAGCATAAATAATTACATCTACATTATTACCTCCAAAATGTTTGGCTATTTCATTGCCTTTTCTAATGGCTCTACCATCACGTTGGGCTAAATCACTTGGTCGCCAAGGCGTATCTAAATGATGAATAGCAACGGCTCTTTTTTGTGCATTTACACCCGTACCCAACATTTCTGTAGAACCAAAAAGTACTCGTATTTTACCCTCATTCATTTGTTTGATAAAATCTTTTCGCGTATTCTCAGTTTTTGCTTCTTGAATAAAGCGCACTTCTGAAGGAAGTAGTCCATACTCTTCCACTAATTTTTGTTTAATTTCAGAATACGGATTCCAAGTATTGGGTTTATAGGTTCCTAAATCAGAAAACACAAATTGCGTGCCTTTTTGTCCTTGAAATTTATGGTAGTATTCACTAATTTTCTTGGCGCAATGCGATGCCTTATTATCAATATGATCGGAATATTCAGGAGAAATCATTCGCATGTCTAATGACATTTTACGTGCATAATTGGTAGCAATTAGCATTTTTGCTTTCTCTTCTTTTTGAGAGAGCGGTGGTCTTCCTAAGAGTGTAGCATCGCCTGTTTTCGCAAATTCCATGAGTCTGTATATAAAATCTTCCTGTTCTGGCGTAGGAGGAATATTGTATAAAATTTCCTTTTTTTCAGGACGATCAATACCAATATCTTTTGCGGTACGGTAATCTGTAATTTCAGAATAGAATTGTGCCAGTTCAGGTACTTTAATAAAAAATCGAAAACGCTCTTTTTGCACAATGGTATTAGTTACAGAAAATTCGTAATCCGTTGTTTTTTTAGCATAAATAGCAGCCCACGCATCAAAACAATGAATGTTTTGTTTTTCCAATGCCTTTGGGCGCAAATATTTAAATAGTAAATAGAGTTCGGTTAAAGAATTAGAAATGGTAGTACCCGATAAAAAAGTAGCTCCTAAATCTTTTCCTGTACGCTGTTGTATGGTTCGCAAAGCAAATAAAAGATTCATTGCACGTTGGCTTCCTTGTGAATTCCCCAATCCTGCTACTCGGTCATGACGTGTGTTGAACATCAAATTTTTAAACTTATGACTTTCATCTACAAACAAATAGTCAATTCCCATCATTTTAAAATCAATGATATCGTCTTTTTTTTCGGTAATATCATGAGCTAAAGATTTTAGTTTTACTTCTAAATTTTCTTTTCGTTTGTACATGCCACGAATCATCCCTCTGGACACTTCCTCTCCTTGTTTTTCTAATGCCCACAAATTATCTTCTACATTATCGAGTTCTACTTGTAAAATTTCTTGTTGCACTGCTATAGATTGTGGAATCTTTCCAAACTGATCGTGCGTTAAAATCACCGCATCCCAATTGTTGTTTTTAATATCTCCAAAAATACGTTGGCGTTTATTAGGGGTAAAATCTTGTTTCCCTGGATATAATATTTTGGCATTGGGATAGGCTTTTCGGTAAGTTTCGGCAATTTCATGTACATTGGCTTTGAGTCCTATAATCATGGGTTTGTTGGCTAATCCTAATCGTTTAAGCTCATAAGAAGCGCAGCACATGACCAATGTTTTTCCTGCACCCACTTCATGGTCGCAAATTGCACCTCCATTGTTTTTTATCATCCAAACCACATCTTTTTGGCTATCGTATAAATCATCAATACCTAATGCTTTTCGATCTAGTTCAGGAAAACTTTGGTGGTTACCATCATAATTGGGCTTTACAAAACAATTAAAGGTCTCGTTGTACAGGTTAGTTAATCGGTCTTTAAAATCATCATTTTGTATTTGTAACCAATCTATAAATTCGCTTCGTATTTCATCAATCTTACTGTTTGCTAATTGGATAGCCTGACTATCTGGAATTTTCACCTCTTTATCACCAACTACTATTTGTTTGGTAATTTTTGGAGTAGTATTTACTAAAGCATGTTTTAATAATGCAATACCATCATAGTTTCTGCTTTCACTTTTTACATTGTATTTATCCCATATGGTGGCATTTTTACGTTTACAATTTACAGAAAAAGCATCGCCATTAGACGCATAATGAATGTTTACCTCAGTATTAAATAAATGCGAAGCAAAACGGCTGTAGATTCCAGAAGGAATCCAACGTTCTCCAAGGTTAAAATTCAATTCTTCAAAAGCAATGCGACGTGGAAAAATGGCTTGTAATGACTTTAAAGATTCCTTAGCCAGAATGTCGTTAGGATTTTCATTAATATAAGCTTCAATTTGCTTTGCTTTTTCAATCACATTACCTGCTAAAAATTGATCGGTAACTTGATATTCCTTTGTTATGGGATGGTAATGGATTTGATCTTTTAAAGTGTTCTTTAATTCTAATTCCGATAATTGGCTGATCTTTTCCATATAGGCTAAATCCACCTTAGAGAATTTATTGAGAGAAGCACTGAGTGCCTCGTTAGGTGTTTCAATGGAGTTTATTTCTTCTGAATTAAAAGCTACAGGACGAAAAAAGATATCCGCTTTAGCGAAAGTATCTCCTTGGCTACGTTCGAGGTATAGCATTTCATTACTAGCCGTGTCCATTTTTAATAATTTTACAGAGCTAGCCGCATTCAAGAAATCATTTGTTTTTATAAAAGCATCGTAATAGGTGTTGAGGTTTTTTCGTAATAGTGGTTGCGCCATTTGTGTAGTGTATTCTTTTTCATAGAGTTCAAAATAAGCATCCCGTAGTGGGATATATTGTGCTATTTTTTGTTGTTGTAAAGAGTTGAGTAGTAATGGATGAAAAGTAGGATTTGCAGGAAACGATTTTAAGTAGCCTATTTGATTTTGAAAGCTTACCAAACAACCTTCTTTGTAGTGGTTTAAAATAGGTCTTGTAAATGGTTGAGGTGCATTGGAAACTTTAGGCGATTTTGGTGTTTTTTTAGTTGGGATACCTGATTTTGGTTTCTTCTTTTTCTGTTTTTTTGGTTTGTAATTGGGATCGCGTTCTTCTTGGCTAAAATTGAATAAATCGTATAAGGTGGTCACGCTTTCTTGCTCAGCTACTTTTGGTTTCTCCATAGATTGCTGAGTAATGGAAATACTTTGTTTAGGCTGTTGTTGGTATAAATCGGGATTAAAATTATGCTGTAAGTCATTTTGTAGTAGTACTCCAAAATCATTTGCCATATCTTGTGGTGTTCCCTCATGCCAATAAATGGTTGCAGGTTTTCCATAGGGGTCGGTATCGGTACGCTGTTTTGTAAAGAGGACATTTTTTTGTCCTTCAAATAGCCGATTACTTGGTGTTTTTTCTTTTGTTATATAATTGCTGATAAACTGCTGTTCCTTTTCTGAAAGTTGTTGTTTTTTGCTGTTTTTTTGTAGTAATATAAAATCACTTCCTACCTGTGTTCCCGCATTGTTTAAAAACAGATTGTTAGGCAATCGAATGGCAGAAACTAACTGCATGTTTTCTAGTAATTTTCTACGAACAGGCTCGTTTTTAGCACTATTTAAAACCCCTTGAGAGGTAATGTAGGCGAGTAAACCACCTTCTCGAAGGGTATCGACTCCTTTCAAGAAAAAGTAATTATGAATGCTTTTAGAAGCTTGCACCCGAACTTCGTCTTTGCTTTTTGAAAACTCAGGATCAAAAACAGCAATATCTCCAAAAGGGATATTACTACTTACCAAATCAAAATAATTATGGTATTGCTTATCAATGGTTTCAAAACCTTGTGCATGTACCATTGTATTAGGACGAGTATATTGAAGCATTTTTGCGGTTAGTAAATCCTTTTCAAATGCAATGGAATTAACACCTACTAATGCAGGTAAAAACACGCCCATACCTGCTGATGGGTCTAAAAAAGTATTCACTTTTATGTTATTGTTTTGTAGCGTTTCTCCAATTTTATCTACCAATGGTTTAGGAGTATAAAAAGCAGTTAATACGCTACTTCTAATGCTGTTTATATAGCGTTTATATGTTTTTGGATCTGGGGTGTCTTCTTGTAGAATCCGATGAAGTTCACTTACCAAAGGGAATAAGTCTAACTCACTATTAGACCAATGCTCAATATCATCAAAAGAATTAGCAGGGTGTAAAACACATTTTAATCCTCCAAAGCCTACATACTTTTGTAGTTTATGAAGTTCTTCTGTGTTTGGTTGTCTCTTTAATTTTTCGAGCGTTAAGACAACTTTGATAGCTTCAATATTATTTTGAAGATGCTCTTTTTTTGAAAATCCCATAGTATGTAGCGTTGATAATTTTTAAATTTATCAACGCACTATGCTAGATTTTTTAGAAGAGCTATACTGGCTTTGTTTTACTAGCCAGAGGTATTGTTTTACTTTTTAAGCAGGTATAGTTTTCTTATGTTTAAGAATAATCGAATAGGCAATAAGAATACTCCAATAACACTAGAAAGAAATATTTTGATAACAAAATAAACGACCCACCCAATAATAGGTAAGAATAAAAACACATTAGGAGTAATGCGATTTAAGGCTTTCCAACCTGCTACGAGTGCAGCTCCTATATAAAAACCTTGAAAAATTAAAATCCCTTTAGAAGTATCAGACGCTTTTAGTGTTGGATTGGCAATGATAGAATTGCTATACAACATATAAAAAGATATGATGAAACCAACCACAAGCATTAGAAAAAACTCGTTGTAAATTCTCTTTTTTTGAAACCTGCTTTCTGCTAGATTGTTAGAATACTCCATGGTTTATTTAATTAGTAAAGATTCGTCTATCCAAAGCTGAATCGTCCCTGTCAATTCAGTATATAAAGCGTCATACATTTCATTGTCTTCAAAGTTGGCGTCTAAGTGATACTGATTAAATACAGGCAAAGTAATGGAATACATTTTTTCTGTAAATCCGCGTAATTCTTCCTCTTTAATATCCCTGTTAAATTCGTTACAAACAATATTGAAAAGCAAGTCCATTTTTGAAAATGCTAGATTGGAAAATAATACCTCATTGGCAATATGTGATGCTTCTAAATGCGTGTATTTCGAAACAATGGCATTGGTGTAAGCCTCTAATGCCGACTCACTACGTGCAGTTATAAAAAGTGTGTCTTTTGCTAATTCAGGATAGCTTTGATTTAAAAGCTCTTGTAATCTTAATTGGAAATAAGAAAGGTCTTGTTTTTGGGTGGTAGCATTCATAATAGTTTAGATTTATTAGGAAGGAAAAATAAATACTGAAATTCAATTTACTGAACCTCAGTATTTAAACAAACGATATTTTAAGCGTTTTATTTTTGTTTCCTTGTAGGAAATTTAAAAGAGGTTTTCCCGTCAGGTTCTAATACTAAATACGCATCAAAAGCTTTATTGGCTTTACTTTTTAAGCCTTTTAATAATCCAGTTTTGCCATTATTTAGTAATAATTGCACATTTTTTTCTGACATGATTTTTCCGCAAATATTTCTAAATACTAACCATTCACAAGTATCCGTAGTACACTTGGCCACCTTTGGAAATAATTTAACAGAGGCTTGTTTACAGCTAGGGCACTGTAATAACTCTTTTTGAATGGTTTTAATCTCAGTTTGTAAAATCTCTGTGGTAATCTGTTTGGTATGCAATTCAATAGATTTTTTAAAATTAGCTACCTTCATTTCTCCTTTTTCAATATTAGCTAATGATTTTTCCCATACACCTGTCATAGCTACATTGGCTATGCGCTTGTCTTTTACAATTTCATATACTTGCAAACCTTTTTGAGTAGGAACAAGTGCCTTTTTTTGTCGTTGTATGTAATTGCGTTTAAATAAGAGTTCAATGGTATTGGCGCGAGTAGCAGGAGTGCCTAATCCTACTTCTTTTAAGGCAAATCGTTCCTCTTGATTTTCAATGGTTTTTCCAGCCGTTTCCATAGCAGACAAAAGCGAGGTTTCCGTTAATAGAGGTTTAGGTTGTGTTTGTTTTTCTAACAAGGCAGTATGCTTTATTTTTAGTGATGCCCCTTGCTCAATCTCGGGTAATTCCTGATGATTCCTTTGCCCGAAATGCCCTTTAATAGCACGCCATCCTTCTGAAATTACAACCGTACCATTGGCAGTAAACAATTGGTTTTGCGCCTTTGCTTTTAAGTTGGTGACTTCTTTAATACAAGGAGCAGATACCGCTTCTAATAAACGAGCAGCAATCAATTGATAAATGAGATGTTCTTCTTGAGTTAAGCCAATAGGTGTGTTTTCAGTAATTAATAATGCATGATGGTCTGTAACCTTTTCATCATTTATAATCCGTTTTTGTAGCTTTTGTAAACGTAGTTTTTTTGCGTGTTCCTTTAACGCTTCATTTTTTTCTAAGCTTTGTATTAATTCGGGTATGTATTTCCACATATCCTCAGAGATGTATTTGCTTCCTGTTCTAGGGTAACTAATTACCTTTTTTTCATATAAAGACTGTGCAATATTTAAGGTCTGTAAGGCAGATAAGTTATAGGTGGTATTTGCTTGTTTTTGTAAACCTGTAATATCAAAAAGTAATGGAGGTTGTTCTCTTTTCTCTTTTTGTTCTAATTCAACACCAGTGATTGTTTTTAAAATGGAGCACTTTTCAATGGCTGATTGGGCTATTTGTTTAGAAGCAAAAGAAGTGTTTGATAAAGTATGAAATGTAATACCATTAACGCTATGTTGTAATTGAATTTTCCAATAGGTTTCTGCTTGAAATTTGGAGTGTTTTTGGTAGCGTTTACAGACCATTGCTAGTGTAGGGGTTTGTACTCTTCCTAAAGAATAGACCCCATCATTGGCTTGAATGCTTAATGCTTGTGTAGCATTAATTCCTATGAGCCAATCTGCCTGATTACGGGCTTTAGCAGCTTCATATAATGAATCGTAATGACTTCCTTGCTGTAAATTCTGAAATCCTTGGGCAATGGCTTTGTTGGTTAAAGAACTTATCCATAAACGCTCAAAAGGCTTTTTACATTTTAAGTAATGATAGATATATCTGAAAATTAATTCACCTTCTCGTCCTGCATCGGTTGCCACAATAATTTTATCGCAACGCTCAAAAATTTCTTTGATAATTTGTAATTGCTCAAAAGCTCCTTTGTCATTTTTGTACCCGTTTTTAACTTTTATTTGTCTAGGAATCAATAAAAAGTGTTCAGGAATAATTGGTAAGCTTTCCTTTTGAAATCCTTTAAATCCATAAGCCTCTGGCATGGCTAAGGTTACTAAATGTCCGAATGCCCATGTAATGGCATAACCTTTACCCAACCAATATCCGTTTTTACGTTGGGTAATGCCCAAGTGCACCGCTAATTCGGCGGCTACACTGGGCTTTTCTGTTAAAATAGCAATCATCTTTTATCGTTTTTTACCTTTTGGTTTAACCGCTGTTTCATCCATTTTTTGCGCTTTCCCTTTACTGGTTTCTTGACCAACTTTATCTTTTTTGTTATTCGGGTTTTTAAAAGAGAAATCAACTTTTCCGCCTTCACCATTTAGTTTTAAATACCCTTTGTAAGAGTTTCCTGTTTTACTTAAAAAACCATCGATATAAACGGTTTTCCCATCTTTTAAAAGGGTACGCTGATCTTCAGTTAATTCTTTCCCTCGAATCATTTTTGGAATTTCCCCCTTTGGAGTCGTGTTTTTTTGTTGTTGATTTTGAGTAGGTTTATCAAAAATAAATTCGACATAACGTTTGTCGGCATTGAATTGTAGAGTAGCATCAAATTCTTTTCCTTTAGAAGATGTCATGCCTTTTAATTCTAAGGACTTCCCTTCTTGCAAGGTTTGTTTTTGAGAATCGTTTAAGGTGACTCCTTTAATTTCATTGGGGATTTTAATGTACTCCGATTTTAAGGCAACTAATTCATTGGTCAGTTTATCAATACTGATAATAGAAGGAATCATTTCGCCTGTTTTTAAATTGTGCAGGTCTACCACACGTCCCATATTACCTGTAGCTTTTAAATTTTTCTTATCAGCATCACTAAATTCATGTCCAAAAAAAGGATAGTTAAGCATCGGTTCTCTTCGAATACCATGAATTGCCATGGTTACTTTTCCTTCTTTGTTTGTTTGTAAAGACAAACGCGCATCTAATCGACTAAAGGCAGTACCGACATTAAAACTAACAGGAACTAATTCGTTGGTTTTATATCCTTTTAGCAAACCGTCTAATAATTTTCGGCTTTCTAATTTTTCCTTGGTAATCCCTAAATTGGATAGCGTTTCCCAATCAATATCTTTTTCTTGATAACGATATTCACTTTGTTGATTGGTGTCTTCTGTTATGGGAGTTGCTACTTTTTTGTCTGTTGTTGTAGGAGTTATTTCTTGATAATCGACCTCTTGGTCTTTCGCTTGTACAGTCATTTTAGATTCTTTTTTAGAGTTAAATTGTGTGGTGTCTACTTCGTGATTGTCCATTATTTTACCCATTGCTTTTGTGGGGTTCTTTAATTGCTCTTTAAAAAGTTTGGTGATTTTTTCTATTTGTTTTTTAGGGACTTTAAAAAACTTGAAACGCGAAGGGTCTTTTGCCTGACGGAAATAATTAGAGAAAAAATTGGAGAGTACATCTCCGTTTTTATCTACTTTCAAAAAATCATTTTGATTAGCTTCTTTGGGATCTGTAGTTTCCAATTCTCCATTTTTATCCAAGCCTTTTACAGCTCTTATTTCTTTGGTTTCTTGGTCTAATACCAATAAAATATCAGAGAATTGTTCGGGTAATTCTTGATTTGTTTCACTCATTTTATTCTTATTTTATGATTTGTAACTAATCAAAATTAGAAGGAGGAAAGATTCAGAAATAGGCAAGCTTTAAACTGACTCTTTATGGCTTTTCAAGAACTATTTTGGCGTTACGGGGTTTTTAAATAGGGCTTTAATAAAATGATTGATATCAGAGAGACGGTAATAGGTTTTTCCGCTAATAGCGTAATAGGGTAGTTTTCCAGAGGAACGATAGCGTTGCAATGTTCTAGAGCTAACTTTTAAGATGGTCAATACATCTTGGTTATCTAATAGTTGTTCGCCTTCGATTACATTTTTTTGACGTTGTAAACGGGCTATTTTTTCATCTAATAAATCAAATCGATCTTGAATACGATCCATCCAAGCAAAGAATTCTCTTCTATCTAGTTCCATGTGTTTGTAGATTAAAAATGATGGAACAAAAGTGTAGTAGTTATTGGGTTTCTATTTCCAAGTATGTGCCAATTGGCAATGGATTTTTTTTTAAAGAGGAGTTGTTATTTGTGTTTTATAAAGAATGAATAAGATAAAATAGAGGTCAATAGCGTAGTGATGTTCAAGGGGGTTAATTTTGAAACTAAAAAATATCTGCTGACCTCTAAATTATGGGAAAGGATTATAGTTACTGATCATTTTGTCCTAGATGAGATTCTAAAGCGTGTTTTAACTGATCTAAAAATAAAGTACGGCTATCAGTACGATATTTCATACGATGGTAGGTATGATGTATATCGCCTAACTTAATGTCGAATACCTGTTCGAAAACACTGGCTATTTTACGAATATTTGATTGAGGTATTGATTTAGAAATATGCAAAGCATAGATAAGTTCTATCATGGAACTTTTTGAATTTGACCAGTTCAAATTCGCTATACTTTGATCGTTTGTATAAGATTCGTTTTTGTTTTCTATATAAGAAGTTAACCTTTGTTCAGCTATAATTAAAGACAATACGGAGTCATAAAAAGTGGTAAATTGAAAATCAATAAAAGTGAAAGATTGATTTCCTGTATAAATGACATCATTATCCTTATACCGTAAAAAATAGAGTTCATCTTTATCGGTTCTTCCAGATTTTATGTACTGATAAAAAGAATTATTACGGTAGTATCTTTTATTAGATTTAGAGACCTTTTCAAGGTAGTCCGTGTAATGAATGATACTTTTTTTACCGTTCCCAATAGGGCGAGTGATTTCTATATTATAAACATGTTTATAAAAAATCAGTAAGCTATGTATGTTGGGTTTTACCTTTTTGAAAAAATGTATTTCATCATCGAGAGAATTAAAATTAGAAGACAATACGTAGCGCTTCATAGACTCTAACTTCTCGTATAAAAAGGAAATCATTTCTTTTGTAGTATCTACTATTGCTTCATTGGACTGTAATTTAATTGATTGATCTTTTTCTTTTACTTCATTTAATATTTTATTGAAAAATGTACACATAACATTATCACAATTAGAATTTTCATTAACCAAAAACTTATACTATGAAAGATGTCTAATTATTGTACTATGGGGGGACAGTATATTATCAAAAAAAATATGAACAATGAATATCCAATCACTTAGTCTTCATATTTGTAACTAAATTAAAGGATATTTATGTAAACGTAGAAAAGAGTTTAATATTAGCCTTTTACGAAATGATATTCGTTGTTATTTGATTAATATTAGTTGTTTTTAATAGAAATATCTCTATTATTTGTTGGAAAAACAATTGTGTTCATTATATTTGAATGTTCATTGTCACTGAACACCTTAAAATAATGAACACTTAATTCTATGTATCGTAATAATGACTTTATATACGAAGCTGTTTTTAAGCTTGAAAAACTTATCAATATTCCTATTGAGATAGATAGTAATAGAAAGAACTATGATGCACTTTTAAGTATCAGAAACGAGCAATTTATTGTACAAGCAAAATCCGTAGTAAGAACATCTAATCAAGGTTTAGTTATGTCTCAACTAGAAGATATGAAACATAATAGTAATAGACCTATTCTTTTAATTGCTGAGTACATTTCAAAAAAAGCCACAGAAGAACTTAAGGAGCGTGGTATTAACTATATAGATATCGCAGGAAACGCTTTTATCAAGTATAATGACCTCGTTGTATTCATTGAAGGTCAAAAGAAAGCGAAGAAAGAAAAAACCAATCAATCTCGTGCTTTTCAAGAAGCTGGTTTAAAAATATTATTCCACTTATTATATAAGCCTGAGCATTTACAAGACTCTTACAGGAAAATAGCTGAGAAAGCGGATGTTTCTATAGGCTCTGTAAGTAACGTTATGGCTGAATTAGAAGAACTTAATTTTATTCTAAAGACTAACGATAAACGTGTTCTTAAAAACACAGGTGAATTACTACAGCGTTGGATTGTAGAATTCAATGCGGTATTAAGACCTCGGATAGTGAGAAAAAAAATGCGTTTTCTAGATGAAAACTTTAAACATAAATGGAGAAAGATAAATACACATATAAATGATGGTTTTATTCTATGGGGAGGCGAACCTGGAGGTGCTATTTTAACAGAAAATTTAAGACCTGAAAAATTTACACTTTTTACAGAACTCGATTTATCTGAAGTAGCGAGATCATTAAAATTAGTGCCGAGTGAAAATGGAGATATTGAAATACTTCAAAAATTCTGGAAGAATGACTTAAGTAATCATAAAGTAGCTCCAGCACTTTTAATATATGCAGATTTAATTAACAGCGGTTTCGGTAGAAATATAGAAACAGCTAAACAAATACTAGAGAATGAGCTTAGATATATCTAGTGATAAGTTTTCGCATCCATTATTAAAGCCTATTCTCTTAGAGCTTACCGCATACTTTAAACAGGTAGGTGTCTCTTTTTTTGTAATAGGTGCTACTGCAAGAGATATTGTTATGGAATTGCATAATGAGAAATCAGGTCGATTAACACACGATTTGGATATCGCCATTACTGTTAATGATTGGGAACAATGGCAAAAGGTTGAAGAAGAAATTGTAAAACTTGAAAACTTCACTAAAGATCCAGATCAAAAACAACGATTTCTTTATAAGGATAAATTTCAATTAGATATTGTTCCTTTTGGTGACATAATGAAACAGGATAGCAAAATATTCTGGCCGCCAGACGAGAGTTTTGCAATGTCAGTTTTAGGTTTTGATGCAGCAGAAGAAGCATCACTAAAAGTACGTGTAGATCAAGAAATAGAAATACAGATAGCTTCTTTAAGTGGAATATTTCTTCTGAAAATTATTGCATGGAAAGATCGCTATCATAAGAGTAATAAGGATGCTGATGATATAGGATTTATTCTCGAAAATTACTTAGTGATAAATGAAAAGCGTGCAGCTGTTAGTTACTATGATGATATCTATAAAGAAGATTTTACAACGGTAAAAGGTGGCGCGACTTTATTGGGTATTGATGTCTCAGAAATACTTAAAGACTACCCAGATAATTTGAAAATAATCAAACAGATTTTGATTGATACTCTAGAAATGGAGGAACGCAGTGTATTAATTAATCAAATTATAGAAACACATAAAAGGCTTTCCTATGAGGAGATTTTAGAAAGTATTAAAAATATAGTTAACCAACTAAACGAACCATTTTAAGAATGTCTACAGATATAAAAAGTAAAGAAGAAATAGTATTAGAAGATAACGAGCTAGTATGTATTCTCTCAGGAGAAGTCAAGAAAATTAAGGCTCAGGAATCTAACCTACAGTCTGTCATATTGATGCTTAATGAAGAATATGGCTTCGATTTAGATGATATGAAGCGTGACTTTACCGTGGAGTATGAAGATCCAGAAACAGGTAGGGTAAAAAAACAAAAAGTAAACTTGGTCATTTTTGAAAAAGGCAAAAAGCACAAACAAGATTTCATCATTAGAATCGCTATTGTTCAAGATGATAAAGTAAAAGACACTGATAAAAAGAAAGGTGTTACCGCCACGCTAGAAAACGCAATGGGTGCAGTAGAGAGTTGTGAATTTGGTCTATGGGCAAATGGTTCCAGCTACAATTTTTTACAAAAGGAAGAAGATGATATTGGCTTTGATTATGACTTTACAGACTTGTCAGACTTTCCAGGGGAAGGAGAAACGCTAGAAGATTTAGATAGAGCAGATCGCTCGCACACACGTACCCCTGCAAATGACTCTTTAATAAAAGTTTTTAAGCGTTCGCACGATTACATCTACGGTAATGAAGGTCGTAAAAAAGATGCCTTTTGGCAGTTACTGAATTTAATCTTCTGTAAGTTGTATGATGAGAAACGTCGCTTTATGGAATTACCTAATGGCGAAAGTTACCGTCGTAAATTTTGGGTTGGTGTAAAAGAACAAAATACTGAAGAAGGAAGAAAAGCAGTAGCGAAAAGAATCAAAGGACTATTTAATGAATTGAAGAACGATACACTTTTTTCAGAAGTATTTCAAGGGAATGAAAGTATAGATTTAACAGACAAAGGGTTGGCGTTTATAGCAGGAGAATTAGCAAAATATTCCTTCTTAGATGCTTCTGTAGATGTTAAAGGTTTGGCTTATGAAACCATTGTAAGTAATACTTTAAAGCAGGAAGCTGGTCAATTTTTTACACCTCGTAACATTGTAAAATGTATGGTAGAAATGCTGGATCCTAAAGAGCATCATCGTGTGCTCGATCCTGCGTGTGGTTCTGGTGGTTTCTTGGTAATGGTATTAGACCACGTACGCCAGCAAATGGCAAAAGAAATGTTTCCTGATTTAGAAGGTCCATTTTTAGAAGAGAAATACAACTCGCCAGAGGTAAATGAAAAAGTAAGAATCTATGCAGAAAACAGCATTTTTGGTTTTGACTTTGATCCAGATTTAAAGAAAGCTGCCCGTATGAATATGGTAATGGGGGGTGATGGTCACGCAAATATTTTTCACGTTAATTCTTTAGCCTATCCTTTATGGGAACACCCGACAGAAGTTGAAAAAATTAATAATGCTATTGACAACAGCTTGCGCGAAATGCAAGATATTGAAAACGCCTATGGTACAGATGCTCGTGGAAAGTTTGATATGATTTTTACGAATCCTCCATTTGGAGCAAAAGTAAAAGTAGAAACTGAAATTGCATCTCGTTATCATTTGAGTAAGTATAGTGCAGCTCCAGAAGTACTATTTATTGAAGCGTGTTATGATTTTCTGAAAGATGGTGGTAAGATGGCGGTTGTATTACCTGACGGAATATTAGGTAATCCTAATATGCTTTCAGTAAGAAAATGGATTTTAGATCATTTTAAAATATTAGCATCTATTGATTTAGCTGTTGAAGCATTTATGCCACAAGTAGGAGTACAAGCATCATTAATGTTTTTACAGAAAAAAACTGAGCAAGAAAGACAATTAGCACAAGAGAGAGATGAAGATTATAAAGTATTTATGGCAATAGCTGAAAAACTAGGAAAGGATAGGCGTGGAACCCCTATTCATTTAAAGGATAATGATGGCGCTGAATTATTATTTAATACAGAGACTAGATACATAACAAAAAAAAGTAATGGAGAAAAGATTTTAAAAATAAGAAAGGAAAAGTTGAAACAATTGGATGATGATTTACCAAAAATCTATAATGCTTTTTTAGAATTTAATAAATCGACTAAATAGATGAAACAAGGATCAATAAAAATATCTCGCTTCAATGAAGGATTAACTGTTTTTAAACCTGATTACTATTTAAATAAAGGCAAAAAAATAATATCTGATTTACTAGATAAAGACATACCATTTAAGAAACTTGCTATAATTTCAGATAAAATTTACCAAGGAGGCATTTTCAAAAGAATATTTGTTGAAAAAGAAGAGTTTGCACATAAATATGTAACAGCTAGTGACATGGTTAAAAGTGAACCATTAGATACAGCTAAAAACATCTCAATAAAATATACTCCTTGGATTGAAGATATGACTCTGAAAAAAAATCAGATTTTAGTGAGTTGTGCAGGAACCGTAGGTAATACGACAATAGTAAATGATAATTTTTCTGGATGTATCGGGTCACAAGAAATAATTCGAGTTGAAACATCGGATATTCCATTTGGTTTTCTCTATGCATACTTGAGCACACCAACTGTTAATCAATACATTCAATCAATGGTTTATGGAGCGGTTGTTCCGAGAATATCTCCAAGTGAATTAGGAAGTCTACCTATTTTACTTCCTAAAACACACACACAGAATGGTATACATAATCTCATTGTAGAATCAATGAGGTTAAGAGCTGAGGCGAGTAAGTTGCTTCGAGAGGCACAACATCTAATATCAACAGAAGTGAACTACAAAAAAGAAAGTTCAAATTACACAAATAGTTTAAAAAATATTCTTAGCTCTCATCAAATTAGATTTGAGTCTAATTACTATACTTCAGAAGGGTATAACATTCAAGAGCACATTAGAAAAGGTAGTTATAAAAACCTGGCAGAAGTTTCAGAGAAAATATATAGACCAGGTATTTTCAAGAGACATTATGTCGAAAATGGAATTGAGTTTTTTGGTGGTGCAGATATAGTCAAAGCGATTCCTCAAAGTGAAAAAAAACTTTCTATAGCTAGGACTAAGCATTTGGGAGCATTAAAAATTCAAGAGGATCAAATTTTAGTTACTTGCGGAGGGACTATAGGTTATACAGTTTTAGTAAATGCATATTTATCAGGAAAAACTGCTTCACAACATATTTTAAGGGTTAAAGCTAAGGAAATAAAGACTGGTTATTTATTTGCATTTATGTCGTCCGAATTAGGATTAAAAGCAATCCAAAGTTTTACATATGGGTCCGTAATACCACAAATCGAGCCTCATCATTTAGAGTTACTTCCTATTCCTATTTTAGAAGATGTCATCATGAATAAGATTCACGAGATGATTATGCTTTATAAAAAGAACATCGCAATTGCAATAGAAAAAGAATTAGAGGCAATAAGTCTTGTAGAAAAAGAAATAGAAGAATGGCAAAAATAATAAAACCACCTTATTTTGATTCAGTTGTAAATGCTGGAGAAAAACGTTTGCTCGATTTCTTACAAATCAAGTTACCAGATGCTTACTATTTAATTCCTAATGTTGAGATAGCTTCTACGAATCCTCGTAACAATCGCACGCAGTTTTGGGAATATGATTTATTAGTAGTTGCGCCTCACGCAGTATATAATATTGAGAATAAAGATTGGAAAGGTCGTATAGAAGGTGCAGACGATTACTGGTATGTAAATGATAGACAAAAGCCAAATCCATTAAAAACTAATCGTCAAAAAACAGCAATACTAGCTTCTAAACTTAAAGAAGCTAACCGTAGTTACGGCAAGGCTTGGATTGATAATATCGTTACACTGTCCTATCCTAACTCCTTTCAACCCTTAATGTGGGAGAAAGCTGCTGATATGACATTTACACTATCAGATAAGCTTATAAAACACATTACAGATCCTAGTCAAGTAGGTAAACGAGAAGACGATATACTAGATGTCCAAAATGATATTGTTCAATTTCTAATAGGAGAACAAAACAAGAAGTCTCCAGATGAGAAAAAAGAAGTACAAGGCTATGAAATTGTTGAGATTTTAAAGCAAGAATCAGATAATTATGTAGAATATCTGGTGAAGCCTAAAAATGTAACTTCCAACATACGTAAGCGTGTTAAGGAATATGCTTTACAAGTAGTTGGTCTATCTCCAGAAGAGTTGCGTTCTCGTGAAGAAAGCATTAAAAATCAATATAATGCCTTATTAAAAATAAGATCTAATCCTTTTATTCTACCTGTAGAATTTAAAGTAGATGAAGAGAATCATTTGTTTTATGAGATTACAGATTTAATGGAAGAAGACTCCTTAAGATCTACAGCTAGAAACAAAACCTTTACGTTTGACGAAAAGATAAATATTCTTAAAAATATAATGAGTGCTTTAAAAGCAGCTCATAAAGAGAATATTTTTCATAGAGACATTAACCCAGAGAATATCTTTTTAAATAATGGCTATGCCTATTTAGGTAATTTTGGTAAGTCATACTTCACAGACCATAACGATAATGGTTATACGGTAATGCACACGATAAGCGAGTCTAACGCTTCTCCATATCATCCATTAGAGCTCATAGCAAAAGATGCTTCAAGAGCTTCAGATATATATTCTCTAGGTGTATTAATTTCTTGGTTGTTTTCAGGAAAAGAACCAGTAAAGAGCCCTTTTGAATTGGATAAGTTGGGAGGTGCTTTACCCAAAGATCGTTTACCATCAGCTGAGAATGGTTCTCTACCGCAATGGCTTGACGAAATTTGTCTTAAAACAATTCTAACTGATAGTGATAAGCGCATAGATAGTCTAGAAGAATTAGAAGCGTTTATTAATGATGCACTAAAAATAGAGCTTTCCACTAAAGAGGAGACCAAAACTACAGCGTCTACTACTTCTCAAGTTACAGATACGTATGAGGTTAAAGAAGGAGATAAAGTTGGAGATTATATTATTCATAAAATTTTAGGTCGCGGTGGTTATTCTAGAGTATTTAAAGCAAAACACGATTTACAAGGACGAGATTATGCATTAAAACTTTTTCACGAAAGTGTAAACATTACCTCTGTTTTAGATGAATATAATGCCCTACGAGAATTAGATCATCCTAATATTGTAAAGTTTAGTTGGAACGGTACCACACCACAAAACCAGTTTTATACGACTACAGAGTTTCTAGATGGAGATAACTTGAGTATATATATCAAGACAGATGCAAATCTTTCGATTGCTACTGTATATAGATTAGCTATAGAAATGCTATCTGCGTTGGATTATCTTCAGACAAGAGAAAAACCAATAATGCATAGAGATGTGAAACCTCAAAATATTATTTGGGATAATAAAGGTCGTTTTGTATTGATAGATTTTAATGTGGCTTCGCTTATACAAAATGATAAATCTTATGTAGGTACTAATCCTTATTTAGCACCAGATTTATTAGATGGACATAACATTAATTGGGATTTCTCTGCGGATACATTTGCACTAGGAATTACCTTATATGAATTAGTAACAAAACACTATCCTTGGCCACAATTTAGAATACCAAGTATCAGTAAAGATCCAACGAGCCCAAAGGAGTTAAATTCCAGAATCTCTGATGATTTTTCAGAATTTTTATTGAAGGCTATTGGCCCTAAGCGAGACAATCGTTTTATAAATGCTAAGGAAATGCTCGAAAGCCTTGAAGAAATAGGCGAAGACAATCTTCTTGCTGAAAATATAAATAAAGATGAAGGCGTTCAAGACGGGAAACTATACCGCACAGAAGTCTATGTATGTCAAGGTAGCACGAGTATTAAATTATTGAATGAAATGTCAACGTATAGTGATATTCGCAAGACCGTACACTCTTCATTAGGTAAGTTTAAAGATACGATTAATCGTTATAAGACGTCAATTTCATTTGGCGATAAACTTAAAATTGTAATTAAAGTAGATAATGAGATTTTAATAAACGAAACCTTTTGGCAAGGTGGTGCTCGTAACTTTAATGATGGTAATATCACTCGTGTTTACAACGCATTAAAAGAATCTTTTGAAGAGAATACCAGTAGACTAAAAGAGCATAAAATTAATGTAGAAGGAATAGATGTAGTAGATTACATAAACTCGCTTTACAGCCAATCTAAATCTGGAAATTGGGGAACACGTGTAAATGATCGTGACTCTAATTATGACCAGCTTACCTACTCTCCGTCAAAATTAGACAGGAAATTAATCCCTGACATTTTGGATGCTCGTTTTAAACTTATCATTATTACAGGAAATGCAGGAGATGGTAAAACGGCTTTCATTAGAAAAATAGAAGATGACCCTAGTGTAAAAAAACTAAAACGTTTTGGGCATAAAAACGGTGCCAAGTTTGACGTAAATGGGACGCCTTATGAGAGTAATTATGATGGTTCACAAGATGAAGATGGAAAAATCAACAATGAGGTTCTTGAGTCATTTTTTAATCCTTTTGAAGGGTTGACTAATTATAATAATGCTACTGAAGGAAGAGTAATCGCCATTAACGAAGGTCGTCTGGTTGAATTTTTAAAAACTTCAGAAAAATATAAGTCACTTCACGATACTATAGATCAATATTTTTATAAAGAAGGGCACTTTAAGTTGCCGCAAGGATTAATGATTATTAACCTTAATCTTAGGTCTGTTACAGCTGTAGATGATGAAGAACCGAGTTTATTTAGACAACAAGTAAAAGCGCTTACAAAAAAGAGCCTCTGGAATAAGTGCGAAGGATGTTCTGTTGCAAATAAATGTTTTATAAAATACAATGTAGAATCGCTTAATGATCCTGCTTCTGGAGACGAAGTAATTACCAGAATGGAATGGCTACTGCGTACAGTTGGTTTAAAAAGAGAACTTCATATTACAATGCGAGATTTAAGGTCTTACATCGCGTTTATGATTTCAAGAGATCATAGCTGTGAAGAAGTAGAAGGCGTTTACAAAGAACTTCAACATAAACCAGAAGAATATTGGCAACTGTATTATTTTAATCTTACTAACTCAGGTTATGAAGATTCTGGAGACAATGATAGATTAATTAAACTTTTAAGAGAGACTGATATTGGTAATGTAGCCATACCTAATCTAGACAGGGATTTGTTCTTTGGTCAGCACATTAATAGGCATTACTTAGAGTTTTCTGATAGATCATTTAATTTAATAAACGATTTTAATAACAATAAGATTTGGGCTCCTGCTCACGAGCAAACCGAAGAGTTACTAGATAAAATTAAGACCATTCAAAAAAACTACATAAGACATCAGTATTTTGAAGGTCGTATTAGTAATTATCAAAAGCGTTTGCCTTACCAATCTTTGTTGAGTTTTTATAAAGCACTTAATGTAGATAAAGAAAATAGTGTTTCAGAAGTAGAGCTGGATTATGTAACTAATAACGATGAAGTTAAAAAAGCAAATTTATCATTCGTTAACGAAGATTTTGTTGATACTTCTGCTTTTACAAAAGCGTGTTTAGAACAAATCAAAAAAATAATTCAAGAAGAGTCTACTGGTGTGAAACAAATCAGTATTCAAAACACTGGAACAGATTTTTATGAGATAACACCTTTAGTGGAATATAGAGCTACAAGTTGGACAGATTTTAAGTCCACAACTAATATTGATGCTCTTAAAAAATTACTGCCAGAGTTATTTGAACAACTATCTGAGGATTCACTACTTAAACTTAAGATATCTATTTCTCAAGCAATTTCAATGAATGAAGGTTGTGAGAATGAAGCGATCTGGCAAAAGCATTTGGTTTTAAGTTCTTCTGAAATAAATGATCCGTTTAGTAAATCATTTAGATTATTTGATCTTAACGATTTTGAACTTTTTGTAAGTCGCACAGATCATCTTGTTAAATATTTAGAATACGAACCAGATAGTCTGGTGTTTAGACATAAAAAGGACCAAAACATAGAATTAGTGATTTCTTTAGATCTTTTTGAAATGCTTTATTTCATTCAAAAAGGGTATAGTCCATCTTTAAATGATATAAGAGGAAAGTTTGTTGAATTAACCATATTCAAAAATCTTTTAGAAAACCTTACCTACAACAAAGTTGTAGTGACTAAGGACAACATAGAGTTTTATGAAATCAGTAAAGATGCTAATAATCATCTAAGCATAACAACAATGGAATTATAGTTATGGCAATAAAATTAAACAAAGAAGAAAGTGTCTTAAGAAACGAACTTATCTATGCTGGAGATGCCAAAGCTGTAAAAATTGATAATGTTTTTGTAAACCTATTTATGTTATTGAAACATAATGGTATGCGACCGAGGCAAAGAGCTAGAAGTAATTCGTTTATTGATTTAGAAACACTGGAGCGTGTCTTTGGAAAGCTCGAAGAAAATGGTGACGTAAAAGGCTTTAGTGAAAATAAAGAAGCGGCTCAGCTATGGATGCGCAGTAACTTAGTAAATATGGTATTTAGAGGAAATCTTGATAAAGAAAAAATATCCTCTTTAAGACCTATACATCTTGAGAGCTACCGTGTAAGAAACGCTGCTCATAACAGAGACTATAATACAGCAGATCAAGTGTATCTTATGTTAGGTGCTAATCCTAAAGTAAAGGAAGACTTAAAAAGCTTCTTAATGGAAGGTTGGGATAACACTACTAATAAGGTTAATATTAAAGATGGTTTAGATGTTGATAGTCTGGGATTATTGCATATTATAAAAAATATCAAGCCCGGTTTTTTAGACACAAATAGTTCATTAAATCAAATTAGACCTTTGCTTGACAAACAAGCAAAACTATATTGTGATGATGTAAGGCGCTTACTTGTTTACAAGAGAAAAATCCCAAGAAATGTAGTGGTCGATTATTTAAAAACAATCACATCTTTTCATCTTTCCATTTATATTCAAAAGCTAGTATATCTATTGCCAGAAATGGTAGAAAAAGGATCTATCGAGCACAAGGATAATTGGAGTATTGTAATAGATGCTACAGACAACAATGAAAGTAAGATTTCAAAACTGGCGAGTGCAGATGCAGAAAATCTAACTAATAGTGTTTACGACTATGTTAAAGCAACGTTTCAAGTTAATGCTGCTTTAAGAAGAATGAAATTGGAAAAAACGGATTCGTCTAACCTTGATAAAGCACTTACCGCATTAGCAAAAAAACCAGATGGATTTGAAATTTATTTTGAAACCCAATGGGATAATCTTTACAATTCTCTTGAAGAAGATGATAGAGAACTTATAAAAGATATGGTGAAATATGAAGACACTTATTTTGACAAATACATAGAGCTTATCGTTAAGGCTCGTGGAACTTATCAGTACCGCTATCACGTTCAGCTTATTGATAATTTATCTCAAAAAAATTCTGAGAGAGGTTTTATGTCTCAAGGAAGAAGTAAAAAGCATCCAAGACGCTATGTTTTAGGAACTAGGTTATTAGAGACATTAGTACAAATACTAGTTCTTAATGTAGAGGATGACAAGTTTAAAACTAAAACATTATCAATAGAAGAACTTATAGAAAATATAAGAGATAGGTACGGTTTAATTATAAATGGTATATCGGAAAAGCGATTTGAAGATGCTGATTTAAATACTCATTTAGCTTTTAAAGAAAATGTTGAGGCATTTAAAATGAAGTTACGTCAAATAGGTTTTTATAATGATTTAAGTGACGCATATATTTTACAAAGGATACGTCCACGTTATGAATTAAATGATTAAATAAGAATGGATACAATTACCATAAATATATATTACCAGAAGATAATTAATCTTATTCTAGAACTTCACAGAGCGGATTTTGAAAACGCTTCTGCAGGACATTGTATGAAGATTACAGGGTTGGGTGCTTTAGAATTAGAGTATTTGTGGGATTTAATTAGAAAAGAGCATTCGCACTTAGATCTGCATATTGTATCTGAAGATGAAAAAACAGATGCAAAGTATATTTCTGCGACAAAGCTTATAGAATTAAGGAATAAGCAAGATAAACCTCTTTTAATTTTAATTCCATCTAACAGTAGAACAGCTGCTGAAGATTCATACGGTAATGCCACATTTAAGGAGATCTCTCTAGAAGGAATAGAAAATGAGTTAGTAAATACACTTATAGATGAAATACCTGATGATATTTATGATGTTATATCTACAGATATAATAGACTACTTAGATCCATCTAATTCAGAAATAATAAATTATCTAATTGCAGTCGCAGAAAACAAGTATAGTGCCAAGTCTATTGGTAATAATTTGTTCCATTTATCTCTGATTCCTGATGAAATATTACTAGATCAAAAAGAAAAAATAAGGTCTAGGCTTAATTTTAATAGAGAAAGTGTAGAGCTTTTATCTGCATTTAATAAACCGCTGTATGACCGTATAGCTGATTTAAGATTAGAAAATGATTCTATCCAAAAGGATATTGTTGATTTTTTAAAGAAAGAAAAAGAAGCTAAAAATGCTCAAGATATTTGTGATACCATAAATTCAAGTTACAGCAACTTAAATTTTAGTAACTGGCCAATACCTGACTTAGATTTTACTCATATCAAATTAATTACAGACGAAATAAAGTCAACAGATTTAAAAATTGAGGAAGGTACTAACGTCTTATATGCAAAAGAAGGCAAAATCGCCAAGTTAAAAGTTCGTTTCCGTACCAATCCTAATCCTAAAGACATCAAAGACTTGAAGTTCTTTAGAATTATTTTAATAGCTGTAAATGGTAGCAATGGAGAAGAAATTACTGTTTTAAGAAAAGTAAAGAACTCAAATTCAAATAGGCCATATAGAGATGTTACTTTAGAGCTGAACCCAAATATAATAGAAGAAGGATCTTATTTTCTAAAGGTTCTAGCTGAGGATGAACACGCAAATATGCTTAATGCTGATGATGAATTTAGGGATTCTAAAATTCAGAAGGCATGGGAAGAAGCCAAAAAGAATGATCCAGATGCCCATAAAAATACTTTTCCTTATAAATTAACCTGTGATTCTGACGATTTTGATTATGTCATAGAGGATGTAATCGACCGTGATGAAAACCAGAGAAAAGACAAACTTAATAATGTATTACAAGCTTTCTTAAAATACCGTATTGAAGCACTTAAAAATGATGAAGAATATCGTATACCTGAACCATCAGAAACTTCAAATGTTTGGATTAACGATGGCAAGGAAAAACATTCCTCTACATTTCATATTAATTATTCTGATAAGCATAATTACCAAATCAATATTTCAACGAAGCTTAGACAAATAGAAAATAAGTTTCTCTTAAATGCAGAAAGCTTAGGGTATGTAAAATGTCAACTTAAAAGCAATAAGCTAGCTATAGGATTTGAAAACATAGAGTTTGTAAAAAGTGAGTTAAATGAGATTGTACCTAAATCACTACTAAAACTTAGAAAAGAAGTTTTTGATGGAATAGTTAATTCAAACGATAATGAGGATGGAATTTTTGAAACAACTAATTTGTTTATTCACAAGGAAGAAATAAAGAAGTATGTTGAAAGTTATTCAAAATGGACTAGTAAATTAAAAATACAATTAGAATCTGATAACATTGAATTAGAGGAGAAAACCAAGCTAAAGGAGTTTTTAATAGAACTTCAAATGATTGATATTTCTCGTGTGAAGAGCAAATTACCTGATGGGAGTAAAGTTGAAGCATTATTAGTTTCTCCATTACATCCACTTAGACTTGCTTGGACAATTCAGTTAATAGAAGTATTTGAAGACTGGGAGAGAAAGACAAGAGAGTTTTCAGGACATAAAGAAGCTTGGTCTCAACACTTAGAAGACTTATTTATTGGTAATCTATCGCCAGAGAATAATCAATTGGTGCTTATTGAACCAAGTTCACAAAAAGCTTATAATTATAGTGGTGAGTTATCTTTTGGTTGGGGATTATATTTGAATACGATTTCTCAGGAATCAAAAAATGGAATGACGTCTATATCTAGGCAGTTACAACATTATTTAAGATTGCTATTTAATATTACGAAGGATAATTATGTAGAGACAGATTTAAGTTTAAAGCTTGTTATTCGCCACATAAAGAATTATTTAGCGCAACACCCTTATATAGATAAACTGGTTGTTAATTTATTTAATGCCGGTGATGCAGAAGTGTTTTCTAGTGCCTTCGTTGAATTAGAAAAGGAAAAGGTTTTTGAGAACATCAATTATGAAGTCCGAATATTTAAAGGCAATGATAAAATTATAGAGCACGGAGAATCTTTAAAAACACTTATCAATCCAGAATCGAATATTTCTGAAGAGGCAGAAGCATTCTCTCAACCTTCAAGAAATAGATTGTTTCCTAAACTTCGTTTTTCCATAAATAACATCACCGACTTTCTTAAAGATCCATCAAGTTATACATCGCATCTTAGTTTTTTAATTAGCCCATTCCCGATTTCTATAGAACTAATAAAACCTTCGATAGAAGATCGAAATTTCTATTTAAATGGACTAATTACAGATTCTTCTGTAGTTGTAGATGAAAATGGATCTCAAATAAAATGGAATAGGTTTATTCAAGCTAACAAATTACCTGTCAAATATGATAGCACAGGAACTAGTGGTATTAAGCTATTTGAAAATATTCAGAGCTTTGTTAGTAGCGCCTTGGTGTCAAGTTTCACCACTTCAATTCCTTCTACACAACTTAGGTTAAATGATCGAGATAAAGTGCTACTAACACACTTACACGACTATTCAGATTGGGTAATTACGTTTGATAAGAACCTTGGTCCTCAAATTTTTGATCAACCATCAAAAGATGGTAAAATTCCATTTTTATTAGATTATGTACCTGGCGAAGAAATACTTGGCATTTCCTCTTTTTTAACTACTCGACCTACATCAGAAGTACTTGGTTTATTGGGACCACACTTTGAGGAGTTTAATCTTGATATACATAACGAGGAAGATGAGCATAAGATTAAAATATTATTAGAAGATCTTAGAGCTGTGAGTAGTTCTCTAGTATTACAATTAAACTCTACAAAAAACAAAGCTTTTGAAGTAATAGGCTCTGCCTTTACAAAACGTATTTTAGAGAAAAAAGAAATGCTCGAAGATGCTTTCTTAATTCCAATTGATCTTCATCAGAATCTATTTGAAAACCTTCCTTCAGGAAGTAAATCTAGAGCAGATAATCTTTTGGTTTCGATAAATCCTTCTAAAAAGGAAATATCCATTTCTGTAATTGAAATAAAATGTAGAAAATCATTAGGCGAGACAGAAAAGGATACGTTGCGATTAAAGATGTTAGATCAAATAGAAAACACTATTGAGGCTCTGTGTAACCATTTTGACCCAGGATATAATAATTCATTTGACCGCTTAGATCGTGAGATTAAGAACAAAGAGTTAAAATCGTTACTTATTTTCTATTTAGAAAGAGCTAATAGATATGAATACCTATCTAACAATGCCTACAATCAATATTTAGCCTTTATGCAAAAACTAGATGCAGGCTTTACACTAAAGTTTAAAAGACTAGGTTTGATCTTTGATTTTGCGGCAAAAGAAAGACATAAGAAAACAGTCCTAGATAAAGACTCTACCTTTTTTACTTTTGGAGGCAAATTAATTGATGAAATATTAGACCCAGATTCTGATCTAAATACAAAAAGACTCGAAGAAAGTAACTTTGATAAAGATTTGAGCAAAGCCTTTGGAAATAAGAATGAACTTAAGCCATTTATGCAAAAATTCAAATCAAAGCTTGAAAATGAAATCGAAACAGATTTAGAGCATCTAGATATAGATAAAAAAAGAGAAGGAAAAGTTGCAATTGTTGACGATATTCTCGTTAAAGATAAAAATCCTTATCCTGAACATACCGAAGAACATAGTTTTGCTGCAGAGGAAAAAATTTCAATGTCTGAAAATCAATCTAAAGAGCACACTGTGCCAGAGTATGATATTCTTATAGGAAAAACATCGCCTAGTGATCAGTTTGGTATTCTTGGGGAGAGTATTCTTCAAAAGAAAATAGCAATAGATCTAAGCGAAACAAATACAATAAGTTTATTTGGCGTTCAAGGTGGGGGAAAAAGTTATACGATAGGTACCATTTCAGAAATGGTATTAAAACAATTTAGTAATATCAACAAATTACCATCTCCATTAGCGGGAGTAATTTTTCATTACAGTGAGAGTATGGACTATGAGCCTGAGTTCACTTCTATGATTTTACCAAATGATAAACAAAATGAACTAGCTAAATTAAAAGAAAGATATGGAGCTAAACCAGATAACATTGAAGATGTTATTATATTAACTCCAAAAGACAAAATTGAAGAAAGAAAGGCCGAATACCCTTCTATAAAGGTGTTACCTATAGCTTTTAATTCTAAAGAACTCAATGTACAAGATTGGATGTTTATATTAGGAGCGATTGGTAACGACTCGACTTACATAAGGCAACTTAAAGCTATTATGAAAGAACATAGATCAAATATTACCATTGAAGCACTAGCTGAAAGTGTAGAGGCTTCCGAGCTTTTAACTAACTCTCAAAAAGCCTTAGCGAGACAAAAGTTAAGCTTTGCTCGTGAATATGTAGATGACGGTTTTATGATGAGAGATGTTTTAAAACCTGGTAGATTAATTGTTGTTGATCTTAGAGATGAATTTATCGTTAAGGATGAAGCACTAGGTCTCTTTGTTATTATGCTTAATATTTTCTCAGCAGTAAAAAACTTAAATGGTCTTCACTTTAATAAATTTATAGTTTTTGATGAAGCTCATAAGTATATGGACAATAAAGATTTGACAGGGAATATTGTAACTGCAATACGAGAAATGAGGCACAAAGGAGTAAGTATAATGATAGCAAGTCAAGATCCACCTAGCCTACCGAATGAAATAATTGAATTGAGTTCAGTTGTATTACTTCATAAATTCAATAGCCCTCAGTGGCTTAAACATATTCAAAAATCAATTACTCAACTTTCGACATTGACACCTGCAGATATGAGTGCATTAACACCTGGAGAAGGGTTTTTATGGGCTACTAAAGCAACTGAGAAAAGTATTTCTGCAAAACCAGTAAAAGTTTCAACCAGGCCAAGGGTAACAAAACACGGAGGAGGCACTATACAGGCTACAGGTAATTAATGAAATCAACTACATTAACACATAAAGGAAAAAGGAAAGTCAATCAAGATGTTATTTTAACAAGTAACATAAATCCTGATACGTATTTATATCTCGTTGCAGATGGTATGGGAGGGTATGATAAAGGTGAAGTAGCAGCACAAATAGCAGCCGAAAGCATACTAACTTTTCTGTCAAATATAGATGAGATAACTAAAGAAACTATTCAAAAATCAATTAATAAAGCAAATCTTGCAATAAGGCAATGTCAAGAAGAAAACCATACAAAAATGGGAACTACATTAGGGGCAGTAATATTATCAAAAGGAATCGCCAAATGTTTTTGGATTGGTGATGTTAAAATTCTCCATTATTCAGATAGCAAATTAATATTTGAAAGCAAATCTCATAATTTACTAAATGAGGTATCTAATAGTAAATTATTAAAAGAGAACTTTAATACTTCAAAGTATTCTCATATAGTTACTCGATCTATTCAAGGTGATGTAAAAAAATCTGTCATGTCTTATCAAGAGTTAATGATTAAAGAAAAAGATGAATTAATAATATGTTCTGATGGAGTACATAATATTATAGATAGCCAAACAATACTATTTTTAATGAATAAAGAAAAAACATTTACATCGTTTATAGATGAATTAAATAAAAGATTAGAAATTGAAGCTAATGACAATGCTAGTTTGATTTATGTTTCATAAAACTCACTATAATATCAAAATCTTGAAGAAGAAAGTTCGATACTTCTTCCGTTGGGCTCACAAAAAGAGATAAATTTAATATTTATCTCTTTTTATTTCACTGAATATCAGTTGTTTATAGTAGGTGATTCGATACTTATCTTATTTGCTTTGTTTTATTTTTTTTGACTTAAGATATTGTTTTTCATGGTTTTATGGTTCGAATCCTTTAAAGTCTGAAAATAATATTTTTAATGAATTTCTTTTTTCACTTCACTATATTGATTCATAGCCATTTCATGGTCGTATTTACAACACCCAGGTAAACCGTCGTAAGCATCTATATCACCTGCCACTTTTTCGGTATCGTAACCTGAAGCTGCAATTGCTTTGTGAATTGCCATTGCATCGGTTTTCGAATCATCAAAAGAAACATCTATTTTCTTTTTATCGACATCCCAATTGGCACTTGCAACACCTTCAACACCGTTAGCTGCCTTTTCGATAGTGCTTTTACACATACCGCAATTTCCTCTTACACCAAAAGACAACTCTTTCATTGCCATATCTTTAGATATTTCAGTAGTTGTTGTAGTTTCTGTTTCTTTTTTGGTTTCGTTTTTACAACTTGTTAAACCTAACGCTGCTATTACAGCGATACTTAAAATTACTCTCTTCATTGTTTAAAATTTAATTGTTATTATTCTATTATTTGTTTTACTTCTCCACAGGTTAGCATTGCATCACCAAAATATGGATTGATTACTTTTTCTTCTTTGCTCAACCAAAACGCACCCTTGTTATTATCTGCCATTGGACAAAATTCTAAATAGACTTTTTCATTTACACCAAATAGTTGAACAGCATTGATTAGATGTGATGACAAATGCTTGAAATGGTCTCTTTGTGCTTTTATATCGGACGCTTTAGAAATAGAAGTTGTAGAAGATTTAATTTCCTTTTCTAATGACATCCAATGTTTATGCGCCTTATTATCTGATAACAATTTCATATCTACTTTGGTTAAATTGTTTAGTAAAGTAGATGCGCTTGTTGAAGCACTTTTTGAATCTTCTTTTACTAAAGCATCTTTTAAATTGATATACTCATTGTAAACACTATTTAACTGTTGTTGAAATTTCTCTGATACTTCCAAACGTTCATTCATATTGGTGTGGTCTGTTTCTTTGTTGGATGAATTGTTATCCATACCTAAATGACCTTCGTGACCAGTCATTACTTTACCACCATCTTTATTCATCATTGATTTCTTGCCTTGTAATTGTGCTGCTGCATCAACCGTAAAGGCTCCGTTAGTCACTATTTCATTTCCAACAAATAAACCTTCTACAACTTCATATTCATTACCAATTTGATTGCCTAATTTAATTTCACGCATTTCAAAAATAGGTTGGTCAGGATTTGTTTTAAGATACACCACAGAACGCTCACCTGTCCATAACACAGCAGATGCTGGAATAGATAAAGCTTCTTTATTTTCATTCTTAACACCATCAATATTTGCGGTTACAAACATTCCTGGTTTAAATACATCATCCTTGTTGTTTAGAACCACACGCAAGGTTACTGTTCTTGTTTTTGTGTTTAAAACTGGGTCTATAAAATCGACTTTACCTCTAAATTCTTTATTAGAATAGGCATTGGTTGTAATCATTACTTCCTGTCCTTTTTCAAACAAATCAATCTGATTTTCATACACATCAAAATTTCCCCAAACTGTGTTTAGATTGGCAATTTTTAATAAAGGTTGACCTTGTTTAATATAATCACCTTGCTCTACCAGTTTTTCTGCGACAGTTCCTGAAACTGTTGCATACACAGGAAAGTTTTCCTTCACTTTTTGGGTTTCTTCAATCTGATTGATTTGATTTTCAGAGAGCTTCCAAAGTTTTAATTTATTACGCACTGCTTTGTATAACGCAGGTTGTGATTCTTTTAAAGATGCTGCTGTAATGAGTTCTTGTTGTGCTGCATACAATTCTGGCGAATAAATAGTTGCCAATAATTTACCTTTACGGACTTCTTCGCCAGTAAAACTCACATTTAAACGTTCAATTCTTCCAGAGAAATAACTGACTTGTACTGCATTGGCTTCTTCATTTTCAGCAATTTTACCAGATAGTTTTATGGTATTGCCTTCTAGATTGCCTTTACCAACAACAGTTGTTTGGATATTTGCCAGAGCCATTGCATTTTCAGTCAGTTTAAATTCGTCTACTGCCAAACCATCAGCGCCAGCTTCTGAAGGAATTAAATCCATACCACAAATGGGGCAATCTCCTGCTTCTGGTTGCATAATCTGTGGATGCATTGAACAGGTCCACATTTGATTGGTTTCTGTAACTGCATCGTGATTATGGTCTGTTTCGTCTTTTGATGAGCCACCAAAGAGTATCCACCCTAAAAGTAGACCTACAGCTAATATTCCAATATATATTATATACTTTTTCATTTTAAAAGATGTTTAATAACATTAATATTGCCATTACAATCATAATAGCATTTTCAATAAAAGTGGCTTCTGTCATAGGTAATTTTAAAGCAGTACCTAAACACGCACATTGTATTGATTTTTTGTCCAATAATGTTTTTGTTACTCCAATAGTTGTTATCCCTAATACTATTAGTGTAATTTTTAAGGCTATATTGATTTCAAACCGCATTAAAAACATTAGTCCTAAAGCTGTTTCAATAAATGGATAAACTTTCCCATAAAAAGGAACACGTTTAGCTAAAGGGTCGTACATACGGAAGGATTCAGGAAAACCTTTTAAATCTAACATCTTGAAAAAACTAAAAACAATGTAGAATAAGCCCATAAAGTCGAGCATAAACGCACTCCAACTCCAATTTTTATAATGTAATAATATACTTGCTGTTGCTATATAAAAGATGATTAGCAATAGTGGTTTGAGTTGTTGTAATTTGCTTTTTTCTTCTTCAATTTCAAAAGTTGAAGATTGCGTAGAAGTAAAAACATTTTTTACCTCTTTTTGAGTTATGGTATATTTTGATGCTAAGGATTTTTGAAGTTCTACAATATCAATATGTTTATCCATAGTTATTGTTGCTTCTTGATTTTCAAGATTAACTTCGACATCGGAAACATCATCTATATCTCTTAAACTTTTTTCTACAGATGCTTTACAACTGCCACAGGTCATTCCTTTTATTATATATATATGTTTCATTTGTTTACTGAATTAAATAGTTGATAATTGTACTTTGCACATAGTAAGTCTTCACAGATTCTATTTGGTTCATTTGAAACTTTAGTTGCAACTCTTGAATATCCAAAACATCATTAAAATCAATCGTTCCTGTTTCATAGCTTTTGATTAAAATATCTTCTGCATCTTTAGCTTGCTTTAAGTTTTTGGTTTGGGTAGCATAACTTATTCTTGCAGAAATGCGTTCGTTAATCGCTTTGTCTAAAAGAGTTTTCAATGAATTTAAACGTTCCTGTTTTTGAGCAGTAATTTCCTGCTGTTGCAACTCATTTTGTTTGGTTTGGGATTTATATTTCTTATTGAAAATTGGTATGGACACTGACACCATTGGCATTACAATATCTTTTCCGTTGTTACTAAAATCCATATTTGGTCTTTCAGCAACATTGATATAATCTAACCCAAAACCAATCATTGGACTGCTTTCTTTTTGATTTAATAATTCTGATTGCTCTATGGATTGATAGAGTTTATCATATTTTAGTAATTCAGGATGTAATGCTAAATTTTCAGAAGTAATATCAAAGTCTTCTGAAGGTATCAGTAAACTATCTACCACATTCACAGTAACATCATTATCTCTATTCAATAAATTATTGAAGTTAGTTTGTTCTGCTAAAAATTGTTGTTGCAATACATCTTTTAATTGTTGCATTTCGTTTTGACGCATTTGCAATCGCAACACATCTACTGCGGATGCTTTACCAACTTCAACAGAAGTTAATGCCAACGTCTCATAAGTTTCTAATAGTTTGATGTTTTCAGTTAAGACTTCTTGCTTTGCTTTGTTGGCGTATAGATTATAATAGGATTGTGATACCGAAGCTATTAGTTTTCGCTTTGCGATAACAATGTCTTCGTATTTAGCATCCGCTAATGAACTCACGTAATTTTCTCTCGAAGTAATAGTCCCAAACCACGGTAACATTTGTTTTGCTGACACTTTAAAGCGTTGCGCACCTGTTCTTGTTTCTGGCTCACTTACAAAATAGCCTACACCAAATTCGGTATTGGGAATGGTATTCACTTCGTTTACTTTTTCAGAAGCTCTTTTGTATTGTAACTCGAACTTTTGAATTTCTGGATTGTTTGATTCTGCTTCTTGAATGTAGGATTGAAGCTCTTGTGCTTTCGCGAAAGCGGAAACAAACAAAATGCTGATTATTAGAATTATATTTTTCATTTTGATGTTCTTTTAAGTTGAACTTCTGCTTTCCAGCTGTACAATACTGGTACAACAAACAAAGTGATTAAGGCAATGAGCATTCCACCGAAACTTGGTATTGCCATAGGAATCATAATATCGCTTCCTCGTCCAGTGGATGTAAGTATTGGTAATAATGCTAAAATCGTGGTCGCTGTAGTCATTAAACAGGGTCTGATTCGTTTTTCACCTGCTTCAACTACTGATGCTCTAATTTCCTTTTTATTATCTGGTGTGTTTCTATCAAATGTTTGGGTTAAATAAGTTGCCATTACTACACCATCATCGGTTGCAATACCGAAGAGTGCAATAAACCCAACCCAAACTGCTACACTTAAATTAATAGGATGCATCTGGAATAAGTCTCGTATATTTTCCCCAAAGAAATTGAAGTTTAAAAACCAACCTTGGCCATAGAGCCATATCATTATAAAACCACCTGCAAACGCTACTGCAATACCTGTGAATACCATTAGTGATGTCCCTATAGAACGGAATTGGAAATACAGAATTAAGAAAATGATTGCCAAGGCTAAAGGCACAACAACCGACAAAGTTTTTTCTGCTCTTAACTGATTTTCATACGTTCCTGTGAATGCATAGTTGATTCCTTTTGGTACAATTAGCTCACCAGAATCTATCTTTTCTTGGATTAGTACTTGTGCATTTTCAACAACGCTTACTTCTGCAAAACCATCCATTTTATCGAATAGCACATAACCAACTAAAAAGGTATCTTCACTTTTAATGACTTGTGGACCTTGTTCGTATCGAATGGTTGCCAATTCACTTAAAGGCAGAGGACTCCCTTTTTCAACAGGGACGTAAATTTGTTGTAAATCGGTAGGATTTGCTCGTAACTCTCTTGGATAACGTACGCGCACACCATAACGCTCTCTACCTTCAACGGTTTGGGTTAATACCATTCCGCCAACTGCAATTTTAAGTACATCTTGTACATTTTGTATTGAAATACCATAACGTGCAATTTTTTCTCTATCAATATCAATTAACAAATAGGGTTTCCCTACTATACGGTCTGCAAAAACAGCTTCTTTTTTAACACCTTCAGCTTGTTTTAAAATGTCTTCCAATTGTACGCCAAATGCTTCAATCTGCTTTAAATCTTGACCTTTCACTTTGATTCCCATTGGCGCACGCATTCCTGTTTGCAGCATTACCAATCGGGTTTCAATAGGTTGTAGTTTTGGTGCAGAAGTGACACCAGGTAGTTTGGTGACTCTTACAATTTCATTCCAAATATCGTCGGGTGACTGTATTTCTGGTCGCCAATTGCGATAGAACTCGCCATTGTCATCTTCTATTAATTGAAACCTTTTTACCGAGCTTAAAGTGACATTTTCAGAATTATTTGGATTTGCAATAAATCGCCCATCTTTTAACTCAAATAAACCATCATCATTGACTTTATAGCGTTGGCGTTGTCCTTTTTCATTCAGCATATATTCTGGTTTGTACTGAATGATATTTTCATACATTGATAGCGGTGCTGGGTCTAAAGCTGATTCTGTTCTACCTGCTTTACCAACTACGGTTTCAATCTCTGGAATACTGGCTACTGCCATATCTAATTGTTGTAAAACCCGTTTATTTTCTTCTACACCAGAATGTGGCATCGAGGTTGGCATTAGTAAAAAAGAACCTTCTTTTAATGATGGCATAAACTCTTTACCTGTATTTTTCATAATGAAAAAACCTGCAATTACAATAGCTGTTGGTACTGATAGAAAGAGCAACTTATTATCTAAACACCACCTTAAAATGCGTGTGTAGTATTTGATAAATAAAGAGAAAACACCCAATAACCCAAAGCAAATAACACTAACGAAAATGAGATTCCAAAAAATGCTTTTATCAACGCCTAATGGTCTCCAATATTCGGCTAATAAGAATACTATTGCTGATGCTGAAATAATAATATTAATAAGGTTAGCTTGTTTGTCTGTTATCTTATTTTGAAGATTGAAAAGTGCTGTAATTCCAAAAGCTATTAATACCAACCCTAACCAATACCCATAAATAATTGCAGCGATACCTAATGCTATTAAAACACCATTTAAAACATATTTAAAAGTGTTTTTAATGCTTTTCTTTCGGAATAAGAATGCAGCAAATGGTGGGATTAAAAATAAAGCTACAATTATAGATGCTGTTAATGCAAAAGTTTTTGTGAATGCTAATGGTCTGAATAATTTTCCCTCCGCTCCAATCATCGTAAATACGGGAATGAAACTAATAATGGTGGTCATTACTGCGGTAACGATTGCGCCAGATACTTCAGCGGTTGCGTTGTAAACTACCGTATTAATGGATTGTTTTCCATCATCTTCATCTAAATGCCGAATGATGTTTTCTGAAAGTATGACACCAACATCGACCATCGTTCCAATAGCAATAGCAATACCAGATAATGCGACAATATTAGCATCGACACCAAAGAGTTTCATCGCTATAAACACCATTAAAACTGCTACTGGTAGTAGTCCAGAAATTAGTACTGAAGCACGAAGATTAAACACCATAATGATTATGACCAAAATGGTTATAAGTATTTCTAAAGTCAATGCTTCGTTAAGTGTGCCTAATGTTTCTTGTATCAGTTCTGTTCTGTCATAAAAAGGCACTATGGTAACTTGTGATGTTCTACCATCCGCTAATACTTTTGAAGGTAACCCTGCGCTTAACTCATTAATTTTTTCCTTTACGTTATTAATGACTTCCATTGGGTTCGCGCCATAACGAGCAACAACAACAGCACCAACAACCTCTGCACCTTCTTTATCTAATAAGCCACGTCTGGTTGCAGGACCTAATGAGACTTTTCCAATATCCTTTATCCTAATTGAAGTATAATCTTCTGAAGTGACTACTGCATTTTCGATGTCTGAAATGGATTTTACATACCCCAAACCACGAACTAAATATTCGACTTGGTTAATTTCCAAAGTTTGTGCACCTATGTCCTTATTGCTTTCCTTAACTGCTTTTACAACGTGATGCAATCCAATATTATATTGACGCATTAATTCTGGATTAACATCCACTTGGTACTCTTGAACATAACCACCAATAGAAGCAACCTCTGAAACACCACTTGCAGAGGACAACGAATACTTTACATAGTAATCCTGAATACTGCGTAACTCTTGCAAATCCCAACCACCAGTTACATTTCCGGTTTCATCACGACCTTCAAGCGTGTACCAAAATATTTGTCCTAATCCTGTGGCATCGGGACCCAAAGCAGGATTAACACCTTCGGGTAATAAACCACTTGGTAAGGAATTGAGTTTTTCGAGAATACGACTTCTACTCCAATAAAATTCTATGTCTTCTTCAAAAATTATATAGATACTGGAAAAACCAAACATCGAAGAACTACGTATGGTTTTAACTCCCGGAATTCCCAAAAGTGATGTGGTTAGCGGGTAGGTAATTTGGTCTTCTATATCTTGTGGCGAACGACCATCCCATTTGGTAAAAACGATTTGTTGGTTTTCCCCTATATCCGGTATGGCATCTACAGCCACGGGATTGCTTGGTAAGAATCCTGTATCCCAATTGAAAGGTGCGTTGACTGTTCCCCAACCTATAAAGAGAACTAATAATAAAACTGCTACGAGTTTATTTTCTATTAAAAATTTGATGCTTTTATTTAGCATTGGCTTTGATAATTTAACAATTAGACATTGGTGTTTGGAAAACACCGAATACAGCAAATTATCCTTACGACATTGCTGTCATAGGATAAAAAAGTCTATTGTTTAAAAATCAAATTAAGTATGTCTCGTCAATCTTGTAGAGTTGCCTGACGACGAGTGGTGGTTTGTATTCTTCGTAAGTAGATACATTATTGTCTAAACCTTCAAAAAGGTTAATATAAGTATAAACAAATGAAGCTATAAATAGGTGTTGCTCAAACGTAATTTTATCAACTTGCAGTTGTAGTTCATCTTGACCTTCAAATGCTAATTGTTCATCATTACAACAATTTTTCTTGGTAATAGAACACCCTTCAGTAGATGGTTTATCCATTTCCATTCCGCAACCTTTGGCTTTTTGAAATATGGCAGTTTCTACTAAAGTATCTCCACAATAATGCATATTCACAGTAAATGACATTGTAGAGAATAACACTACTAAAGCCATTGCTAAAGACATTATTTTATGAATTATATTTTTCATCTATGAAGCAAAGATACAATTTTTAAAAAATTAAAATACAGAATAAGTTTTTGAGATATACCAAATGAATAAAGAGTGGCTAAATTTAATTGTCCTCCTCTTTTCTTTAAGCTCAAAAAGATAGAGAGAAAGAAGTGATTCTATTTTTTTATCTAAATACTTTATAGTATTCTGAAATCAAAAACGTGAACTTTTACAATTAATGAAACTCACTATAATCTCAAAATCTTGAAATAAAAAGTTCGATACTTCTCCTTCAGGGCTCACTTTAAAGCTTCACTATTTTAGTGAAGCTTTTTTGTTGGGTTTTATTTTGTTTGATTGCTGGTAATCAGGGATCATGGATCATGCCCAATTGTTGTGGTTACGCAAAAATTTGAGTTAATCTATATAGGAAGAATTCGACATTTCTTACGC